>NZ_BSSY01000005.1:0-581026 GCF_030269225.1 Actinoplanes sp. NBRC 101535
GTACCCGTCGTCCAAGGTCTGCTCGGCCTGCGGAGCCATCGCTGAGAAGATGCCGCTGAACATCCGGTCGTGGACCTGCTCCTGCGGGGTAACCCACGACCGCGACGTCAACGCGGCGAAGAACATTCTGGCCGCCGGGCTGGCGGTGTCTGCCTGTGGAGCTGGTGTAAGACCTCAACGGGGGAATCTCCGTTCGGGGCGGTCGGCTGTGAAGCAGGAAACCCGGCGGGCGACCACCGGAATCCCCGTCCTTTAGGGCGGGGAGAAGTCCAGAACCCGTCATCCATGGCTCTCACTATTGCATAACATCGTATGCATTAAATATTCTGCGCTGCATGACCGAGCACATGCCCGAAGTGGACGCCCTGCGCGCCCTGGCCCACCCGATGCGCATGCGGATCCTCGGATCCCTGCGCATCGACGGCCCGGCCACGTCCGCGCTGCTGGCCCGCCGTCTCGGCACCGACAGCGGCCAGACCAGCCACCACCTGCGCCTGCTCAACAAACACGGCTTCGTCGAGGACGCGCCCGAACTGGGCCGCGGCGCCCGCGGCCGGGAACGCTGGTGGAAGGCGTCCCAGGAGACCACCTCCTGGCCCGACGACCCGGACGAGCTGGGCCCCGGCAGCGCGGACGTGATCCGCGCGCTGAACCGGGCGGCCCGCCGGGTCTGGGACGACGTGGTCGAGACCTACCGCGACCAGGCGGCCCGCGGCGAGTGGAGCGCCGAGTGGCAGGCCGCCGGTGGTTTCGGTGACACGGCGATCCGGACCACCCCTTCACGATTGGCCGAACTGCGCACTGCCATGCGGGAGCTGATCGACTCCTACGAGGTCGAGCCGGCACCGGACACCGAGACCGTGGTCGTGATGGTGCAGGCCTACCCCTACCGGCCCGTCCAATGAGCACCAGCCTGTGGCGCAACCGGGACTTCAACCTGCTCTGGGGCGGCCAGGTCCTCTCCGCGTTCGGCAGCGCCGTCTCGGCCCTGGCGTTCCCGCTGCTGGTCCTGGCGTTGACCGGCTCGCCGCTGCAGGCCGGGGCGGTCGGCACGATCGCCGCGGTCACCGCCCTGCTCTGCCGTCTCCCGGTGGGCCTGCTCGTCGACCGGGTCAACCGCCGCCGCGCCATGCTGCTCGTCGACCTGGCCCGGCTGCTGGCCTTCGCCGCCCTCGGCCTGGCCGTGCTCACCGGCTCCGCCGGGCTCCCCGCGATCATCCTGGTCGCGGTGCTGGACGCGGCGGGTAGCACCCTGTTCAGCACCGCCGAACACGCCGCCCTGCGCAGCATCGTCCCGGCGGCCCAACTGCCGGACGCGGTGGCCCGCAACGAGGCCCGCGGCTTCGCGGTCGGACTGGTCGGCCCGTCCGCCGGTGGTCTGCTGTTCGGCCTCGGTCACGCCGTGCCGTTCCTCGGCAACGCCCTGACCTACCTGGGCTCCCTGATCAGCGTCGCGCTGATCCGCCGTCCGCTCCAGGAGGAGCGCTCACAGACGCCCGGCGGTTTGACGACCGGTCTGCGCTTCGTCTTCGGTGACCCGTTCCTGCGCGCGGTCCTGGTCATCGCCGCCCCGCTGAACTTCGCGATCACCGGCATCCTCTTCACCATCGTGATCGCCCTCCAGCAGCGCGGCGTCGCCCCTGCGGTGATCGGCCTGACCGAGACGATGATCGGCGTCGGCGGCCTGATCGGAGCGATCGCAGCCCCGACGCTGCAACGCCGGCTGGGCCTCGGACCGCTGGTCCGGACGATCTGCTGGGCGGCGGCAGGGCTGTTCCTGCTCAGCGCCCTGCTGACGGGGAGCATCGCCGCGGCGGTCCCGGTGGCGGTGATGATGGTGCTGGCGCCGGCCTGCAACGCGGCCCTCTTCGGCTACCAGGCCGCGATCACCCCCGACCACCTGCAGGGCCGCGTCATCAGCGTGATCTTCCTGTTCGCGACGTCGGCCGCGGCGGTCGCCCCGCTGCTGGCGGGCGTGCTGACGAGCACCTGGAACGCCACGGCGGCCACCGTGCTCTTCGCCGTGGCGGTGATGGTCTCCGCGGTGGCCGCTACGGTGAGCCGGGGCATCCGCACGCTGACCCCGGCCCCCGCCCTCACCTAGGGTTGGTGTCCACCGACGGTGACCGGGTCGACGGCCGTTCCCAGTGCGGCTCCTGGTCGTCGACCGGCCCGCGATGATTGAGACACCTTTCGTGCCCAGGGTGGCGGCAGCGAGGCGACACGATCTCACCGAGGCTCAGTGGGCGGTGCTGGAACCCGCGGTGTCTGCGGATCCGCGGCGAGGTCGTCCGCCGCGACGGCCGAAACGGCAGATCATCGATGGCGCCCGGCCCAGGCGTCTCGTCAAACCGGAGCGACCCGTCTGGGCCGCCGTCCGGCAGGGGCTGCTCACCCTCGTCGAGGCGATGACACCGAGCCCGGCCGGTGGCTGACGCCTGGTGGCTGACGTCCGGTCGGCGATCGCGTCGGTACCCCCGCCGACCACCAGCACGGTAGGTCCGGTTCCAATGGTGACTCCGCAGGATTCCGCACCGGAGACAAGGGAGAGGCCTGTGATCCACCACACCGAGGGTGTGCCCGCCGGCACCGAGTTGTTCGATCGGGCGTTCCGCACATGGCGACCGGACGCGGTGGTCTTCGACTGCGACGGCCTGTTGATGGACACCGAACCGTGCTGGACGGTCGCGGAAACCGCGATCTTCGCGCGCCGCGGCCTGCCGTTCGGCCCGGAGCAGAAGGCACTGGTCATCGGCAAGTCCGTCGCGGACGCCGGTGCGGCGATGGCGACGGCGTTCGGCGAGACCGGCAACGCCGCGAACCTGGCCGAGGAACTGTACTCGTTGGTGGTGGAGATCGTAGGGTCCACCGCGGAGGCCATGACCGGTGCGCACGCCATCGTCGACCTGGCGGCCAGGGCGGTGCCGGTCGCGGTGGCCAGCAACTCGCCGCGCCGGCTGCTCGACGTGGCGCTCGCCCGTGGTGGCTTCACCGACGCCTTCGCGGTCAGTGTCGCCGCCGACGAGGTGACCTCACCCAAGCCGGCGCCTGACCTCTACCTCGTCGCCTGTGAACGGCTTGGTGTCCTGCCGGATCGGGCACTGGCGTTCGAGGATTCGATCACCGGTCTCAGGTCCGCGCGAGCCGCGGCTGTCCCGGTGATCGGAGTGCCGACCCTCGCCCATCAGGAGTTGCCCGCCGATGTGGTCGTCAGCTCGCTGACGGACCCCGGCCTCAACGAGTGGATCAAGGGCTGGCTCGGTGAGTCGCCCTGATGCCGGTAGGCGGGAAAGCACACCGACGTGCCGTCCGGCCTGTCGGGTCCGATCCGGTACGGGGCTGAGACTGGAGGTCGCAAGCCCGCCCGGCCGCAGGAGGCTCCCTTGAACCGTGTCGCCCGAGTCCTGATCGTCCTAGCCGTCGCCGCTACGGGGCTCATCGGAATGGCTGACACCGCGAGCGCCGGCACCGCGATCCCCGGCACCGCGAGCGCCGAAGACAAGAGCGTCGGCGGTAAACGGGACATCCGCCAGGCACGCGCGGCCGCGTTCGCCGGCAGCTGGGTCTGTTCGAAGGGGCAGACCATCGTGGAGATCGAGTCGACGACGCGCAAGGCCGAGTTCGTCCGCTACCGGGTGTACACCGGCCGCAAGGTCGCCGCCGAGACCCTGGAGGTGCCGAAGCGCGGCGCCGCCACCTACAGCGTCTGCCTGCCCGCGAAACCGTCGACGATCCGGGTCGAGGTCATCGCGTACACCATCGACGAGGAACGCCTGGACAGCCGACGGTTGGAGGCGCAGAACTCGCCGCTCTACCCCGGATAGACGGCGGTCAGGTCGCCGTCGTACAGCCGGGCGCAGAAGTCGTTCATCCGGGACGCGGCCGGAGCGTGCCGGGCGACGATGTCGGCCACCTGGTCCGGCACGCCCGCGGGGAGGCGGCCGTCGCGGATGAACCGGTTGCGGGCCAGGGGAGCGGCCGGCGCCCCGCACACCGTGGTGACCAGCCAGTTCACCAGCCGCATCGAAGCATAGTCGGCGTCGTGACCACGGTGAGAGGCGACGAAGTCGCGTTCCGGGCCGGACAGGTCGAAGTCCGGTGAGGTGGCGAGTCCGAAGTCGACCAGGTAGAGCCGGTCGTCGTCGGCCCGGATGTTGCCGAAGTGGGCGTCCAGGTGCAGCAGCCGGCGCTCCCGGAGGGAGTCCACCAGCGCGAACAGCTGGCGTTCGACGGCGGCGGCGTTGGTGACCGGGTCGCTCAGCCATCGGGGCAGCCCGTCGGGGAGGTATTCGGAGAACAGCACCAGGCTCGCCGTGGCGGCCGCCAGCGCCTCGAGCCGGGCCCGGATCGCCGGGTCGCCGCCGAACTGGGCGACCACCGCGTCGATGTCGCGGTGTTCGGCGGCGACCGGCGGGCGGCCGGGCAGCACCCGCCAGTGGTGGAGCCGCGGGGAAAGGGCCAGTTCACGCCACGCGTTGAAGGTCGGGGCGGGCAGGCGGTACATGCCGTACTGGTGGCGGGCCGGCAGGTCGAACAGGTTCGCCGTGTCGTGCGGGTGCGCCAGTTCCCGGTCGGTGATCGGGATCCGTTTGACGAACACCGGCACGCCGTCGACGTCGAGTGTCGACGAGCCGCCGCCCACCCCGGCGCCGTGCTCCGATGCGGTCCGGAGCAGCGCCGACAGTTCGGCGTCTCCGTAACGGGAGAGGCGGGCGGCGATCACCGCGGTGGTGTGACCGAGTCGCGCAGGTGCAGGGACGGGCTGATCACGACCCGGTGGGTGGGGCGTCCCGGGTCGGCGAGGCGGTCGGCGGCCAGGCGTACCGCGGCCCGGCCGATCGAGCGGCGGGGCGGGCGGACCGCGGTCAGCGCCGGGCTGAACAGTCCGGCCACCTCGTCGTCGTAGGCGATCACCGACAGGTCGCCGGGGACCGACAGGTGGCGCTCCTCGCAGCGCTGGACCAGCGCTATCGCCTCCGCGTCGGCGTGCACCAGCAGGGCCGTGGTGCCGCTGGCCAGGGCCTGGTCCAGGGCGCGGTCCAGGGCGGCCTTGCAGTCCGGCGACTTCGCGTCCGGGACCAGGGCGTCCACGGTGTCCGTGATGTCGAGACCGCACTCCTCGGCGGCCTCGCGCCAGCCGCGCCGGACGTGCGGGCGGGTCGGGCTGGGGGCGGCCAGTATCACGCCGACCTTGCGGTGGCCCAGCGAGGCGAGGTGGCGGACGGCCATCGCCGCGCCCAGCGCGTGGTCGGTCACCACGGACTCCAGGACCGCGTGGTGCGGGCCGGCGGTCGCGGTGCGTTCCAGCAGCACCACCGGCAGGCCGGTGGAGACCAGCCACTCGATGGTGTCGCCGCTGGTCGGGGCGTCCATTCGGGGTGCCACCACCAGCGCGTTCACACCCTGGTCGACGAGGCGGGCCAGTTGAGGCCGGTCGTCCTGGGTGTCGTAGGAGGAGCCGCGCAGCACGATCCGCATGTCCAGCTCGCGGGCCGCCTCCTCGGCGCCCCGGGCGACGTGCGGATAGTAGTAGTCGAGCGACGGCACCAGCATCCCGATCGCGATGCCGGCGGCCGGTGACGACAGCGGCGTCTCCTCGGCGTCGGGCAGGGCGACGCCGCCGTGCACCCGCCGGACCAGGCCTTCGGACGCCATCTGGGCGATGTCGCGGCGGATCGTCACGGCGGCGGCGCCGAGCGCGTCGGTCAGGTCGGAGATGCGCAGCACGCCGTCGCGCTGCAGGGCCTCGAGCAGGCGGGCTCGGCGCGCGACCTGCAGGGGGCCGCGCTTGTCGGGGTTGCTCACCGCTGCTCCTTCAGAGTCAGTTCGAGAGTACCGATCGGCCCGAGCCCGCTGACGTCGATGTCCAGCCGGGTGAGACGTGCGCCCCACACGTCGCTCAGCATCGGGTCGTCGAGCGTGCGGGGGAGCAGCGCGGCGCTGGTCCCGGCCGGATCCCAGCTGATCAGAAGAGTGCCCGCGCCGTCGAGCGCGGTCACTTCGGCACGGCCCGGTGCCAGGGTGACCGCACCGGCGAGGACCAGGTGGATCACGCTGCCGGTCAGGGACGGATCGAGATCCCAGCTGTCGCGAAGAGTGACCGTCTCGGGGGAGCGGGAAAGACGGGCCGTCCGGAGCCAGCGGTGAATCCCCGCCGCCGGGTAGGCGTCCTTCACGTTCAAGACCATTTCATGGTACGAGCCACACCTCTCACTGGCTGCCTCCGAGGCGGCGAACCCGCGACCGTGCCCTTGCGCGACGCCCCCGATCGACACCGTGCTGTGCCACGTGCTCTGCATGGTCCAGATCTCGTAGCGGCGGGGACCGAACGTCTGCGCGGTGTACGTGGGCCGCCCCGGATCGACGACCACCGGCACGCCGCTCAGGGCCACCACGACACTGCCCACGTCGTTGTGGTTGTGGTGCTCGCCGTTGTGCCCGCCCTTGACCGCGAGGGCCAGACGGCCGGCCCGGGCGAGCATCACCTGGGTGGACGCGAACCACATGTCCGCGGGCGGGGCGGGCGATGGTGGTGTCGCGGCGAGCCAGGCCGGCGACGTGAGGGCCTGGAGCAGCCGCCCGAACCCTTGACGCTCGTCCGCCACCGGCGACGAATGGTCACGATGGACGGCCGCGTGCGCCGTCGCCGCCGGGTCCCCGATCCGCAGCGCCATCCGGTGCAGGGCCGCCCACGGCTGTTCCCGGGGTGGCCGGGCCGGTCCGTCGGCGTGGTTGAGATACCAGTCCCCGCCCAGGTGCATCCGGTGCGGAAACGCGACGACCGCCGCGAACGTGGACCACGGGACGTCCGCCCCGGACGCGTCGGCCAGCAGCTCCGCGGCTTCCAGCAGGCGGCACGCGCCGTTCCACCAGTACGCGTACCCCTCGTCGATCGCCCCGTCCGCGGGCAGCGAGGCCACGTAGCGGTCGAGTCCTTCGACGATCAGGTCCACCAGTGCGGCCCGCCGGCCCGGGGACGCCACCAGCTGCAGGGCTCCGGTCAGGACGTTGCCGTGGATCCACGGGTTCCAGTTGTGCACGTCGCCGTCGAGTCCGAGCCAGTGCCAGTCGCGGCGCTGCTCGAACGGCGTGAACACCCGCCGGTCGGCCTCGAGCCGGATCCGGGCCCGTAGCCCCGGCACGTACGCGTCGAGCTGCTCGCCGAGCAGGTGGTCGAGCCAGGCGAGCTGTCCGGCGACCTCGCCGGCGCCGAGGTCGAGGAACGGGTCGTCGGCCGTCGGCAGCATCGAGCCGTGCCGCGTGTACGTGTCGTCGTGTGCCGGCCAGCACCAGGTGCTCTGCTCGCAGAGCAGGACGACGCCGTCGGTGACCTCGTCCAGCCACTCGGGTTCGCGCGTCACCGCCGCCATGATCGCGGCCCGGGTCAGGCGGTCCTGCCGGTCGTAGATCGCCTGTTCGTAGACGGCCCGGTCGCCGTCCCGGAAGTACCGGGCGAACAGGTGGCCGAGCGGGGCGGCCCAGGGCGTGCCCCGGGAGGCGAGGGCCCGGTCCCTGATCCGGGACAGTGTCGCCGGGTCCACGACGGACGGATCCCACACGTCACGGTCGGCGGCCGTCGGGACGGGCAGGCTCGCCCCGGGTGGGGCCAGGGTGCGGCCGGTGGCGAGCCACGCCGTGGACAACGGGCCGTGCATGTTGCGGTCACCTCCGGTGGCGATCGTTTGTGATCGCATTAGATCACTTTTAACCGCCTGGTGACATCGGATCGACGCCGGAAAGAGTCCGCTGCGTCCGAATGTCAGGCCAGTCGAGGATATCAATGCAGCTCAGAGACGTACGCGATCATTTTTGGCGCTCTGCGAGCGAACTTCTCATTGACATGGTCGTTTGTGAGCGTTTTACTTCCCGGAAACCGAGCCGTTCACCTCGTCGACATCACCGCCCGGCCCCCTCGGAGCGTGACGCGTGTTCCCCTCGACCCCCGTCCCCAGCGACCTCCACCGATGGGACCGTGCCGCCTGGCTCGGCCTCACCGACCACCTGATCGCCTCCGCCCGCCCGTACGCGTCACCCGGCAACGCCCTGATCACGTTGCCCGGCGCCGAGGGCGGATACGGCCGTGCCGTCGACGGCCTGGAGGGTTTCGCCCGCACGTTCCTGCTCGCCGGCTTCCGTCTCGCCGGGGAGAAGGGCGCCGGCCTCGACGAACTGGCCGACTTCTACGCCCGCGGCGTCGCCACCGGCACCGACCCGCACGCCCCGGACCGCTGGGTCCGTCTCGACGAGCACTCCCAGGCCAAGGTCGAGGCGGCCTCGATCGCCCTGATCCTGGACATGACCCGCCCGTGGATCTGGGACCGGCTCGACGCGGGCGCTCAGGAGCGGGTGGTCGACTACCTGGCGCACGCCGTCGGCGACGACACCTACCCGCGGATCAACTGGGTGTGGTTCCGCCTGGTCGTGCAGACGTTCCTGCGTTCGGTGGGCGGCCCTCACGAACTGTCCGAGATGGCCGATGACCTGGCCACCCACGACTCGTTCCGGCGCGCCGACGGCTGGCTGGCCGACGGCGCGCACCGGGCGTACGACCACTACGCCGGCTGGGCCCTGCATCTCTACCCGGTGCTCTGGTCCCGGATGGCCGGCGCCGCCGACCTGGCCGAGCCCCGGCGCGCGGACGACGTGGCGCGCCTGGACCGGTACCTCACCGACGCGATCGCCCTGGTCGGCGCGGACGGCTCGCCGCTGCTGCAGGGCCGCAGCCTGATCTACCGGTTCGCCGCGGCCGCCCCGTTCTGGGCCGGCGTGCTCGCCGAGGTCCCGTCGCTGACCCCCGGACAGTTACGGCATGCGGCGACCGGCGTGGTCCGGCACTTCACCGAACGCGGCGCCCCGGACGAGCGGGGACTGCTCACCCTCGGCTGGCACGCGCCGTGGCCGCGGCTGGCCCAGTCGTACTCCGGTCCCGGCTCGCCGTACTGGGCCGGCAAAGGCCTGCTCGGGGTGTCCCTGCCCGCCGACCATCCGGTGTGGAGCGCGCCGGAGGAGCCGCTGCCGGTGGAGTCCGGTGACGTGCTGCGCGCGGTCCGGGCGCCCGGCTGGCTGATCTCCGGCACCCGGTCCGACGGGATCGTCCGGGTGATCAACCACGGCACCGACCACTCGGTGACGGACGCGCCGGTCGCCGACTCCCCGCTGTACGCCCGTCTCGGCTACTCCACGGCCACCGTGCCGACCCTGGATGAGGACGGCTACCTGAACCCGGTCGACCAGTCGGTGACCCTCGTCGACGAGCACGGACGCCGGTCGCACCGCTCGGGTCTGCGTACCCTGAGAATCGGCCTGGAAGGGCCGGCGACGGCCCGGATCGGCATCGCCGGATCGACCGCGCGCACCCACTGGCTCGACCCGGGCGCACCCGGGAAGGACCACGGCGGAGGCCGGCCCGGCACCCTCGAACCGGCCGGCCGGATCACGGTGTACTCCCTGGTCCGCGGCCCGTGGGAGATCCGCCTGGTCCGCGTCGACGACGTCTCCGAGCGTGCCGTCGGCCTGCGGATCAGCGGCTGGCCCCTCCCCACCCCCACCAGTGTGTTGACTTCGGGCGCCTACGGCGCCGCAAGTCAACACACCCCGACCGGCGTGTGGATTTCGGGCGGCTACGGCGCCGCAAGTCAACACACAGGTTCGGGGCTTGCTCCGTTGGCCGGGCTGCCTGCTACCCCGGGCGTCAGCACGCACGACGATGCCGGACCGCTCGGCCGGTCGACCCAGGTGCCGTGGCTGGACTACCCGGTCCCGGACGCCGGCGAATGGATCGCCGTGCTCCTCGAACTCTCCCGCGGCGACGGCGTCAGCCCGCCGGGCGGTCGTGCGGAGATCAGCGCCACCGATGACGGGTGGCAGGTCGAGGCCGTCTGGCCCGACGGCCTGACCACCCACACCTCCATAAATGAATCAAGAGTGAAGGAGTACTGATGAAACGCTCGATCGCGGCCGTCCTCGGCGCGGCCACGGCGCTCTCCTTGGTCCTGTCCGGCTGCGGCGGCGGAGGCGACGACGCCGACGAGACCGGTCCCCTCACGCTCAGCCTGGCCGGCTGGAGCCTCTCCACCACCCCGGAGTTCAAGACCCTCGCCGACGGTTTCCACACCGCGAACCCGGACATCACCGTCGAACTCAAGGAGTACGACGCCACCAACTACGACACCCAGATGATCGCCGACCTGGCCGCCGGCAAGGCCCCCGACGTGTACGTGCAGAAGAACCTCAAGAACTTCTACACCTACCAGGACGGCAAGCAGCTCCTCGACGTCTCCGACATCGCGGGATCGCTGGGCGCGAATGTGGGCGGGCTCAGCGCGTACCAGGTGGACGGCAAGACCTGGGCGATCCCGTACCGGCAGGACTCCTGGGTGCTGTACTACAACAAGGCGCTGTTCGACAAGGCCGGCGTCAAGCAGCCGGACGGCTCGTGGACCTGGGACGACTACGCGGCCGCGGCCAAGGAGCTGACCACCAAGCTCAAGGGCGCCGGCGACAAGGCGCTCGGGACGTACCAGCACACCTGGCAGTCCACCGTGCAGAGCTTCGCGCTCGCGCAGACCGCCGGGGCGAGCCTGGAGAGCGGCGACTTCTCCTACCTGAAGCCGTACTACGAGCGGTCGCTGGACCTGCAGAACGCGGGCGCGCAGGTCAAGCTGGGTGACGCCACCACCAACAGCCTCACCTACCAGGCCCAGTTCGGCAAGCAGCAGTCCGCGATGCTGGTGATGGGCTCCTGGTACATGGCGACGCTGCGCAGCCAGCAGACCAGCGGTGACGCCGACAAGTTCGAGTGGGGGATCGCCCCGGCGCCGCAGCAGACCAAGGCCACCACCGGCACGGCGGCCGTCCCGGTCACCTTCGCCGACCCGACCGGTCTGGGCATCAACCCCAAGGTCAGCGACCGCAAGGCCGAGGCCGCCAAGAAGTTCCTCGCGTACGCCGCCGGCGTCGACGCCGCGAAGTCCCTGGCCGGCATCGGCATCACCCCGGCCGACAGCGCCGCGGTCACCGACACGTTCTTCCAGCTGGACGGCATCCCGCAGGACGACCTGTCCAAGTTCGCCTTCGCCACCCACGACACCAAGCCGGAGAACCCGGTGGGCAAGTACACGGCCGGCCTGCAGAACGTCCTCAACGACCTGCACACCGCCGTCCTGTCCGGTGCCACGCCGATCGACCAGGCGATCACCGAGGCCCAGGACCGTGCCAAGAACGAGGTCCTGAGCAAGTGACCCCCGCCCGGCCCGGCGTGCACGAGCGCCGGGCCGGCCGGTACGACAGGGAGCGACGATGACGACGATGCCCGTGGCCCGCCGCCGACGCGGCCGGGTGATGGTGCGCAACACCGTGGTGGGACTGAGTTTCCTGCTGCCGAACTTCACCGGCTTCCTGCTGCTGACGCTGGTCCCGGTGATCCTGCTCTTCTACTACGCCTTCACCGACTGGAGCGTCTTCGGCGGTGCCGAGTGGAGCGGCCTGGACAACTTCGAGCGGATGCTCGGCGACTCCAGTTTCTGGACGGCGCTGACCAACACGCTCTACTACGCGGCGTTCCACATCCCGCTGACCCTGGCGGTCTCGCTCGGACTGGCGATGCTGCTCAACCGCAGGCTGCGCGGGGTGGCGTTCTTCCGGACGGTGGCGTTCTTCCCGTACATCACGTCGATCGTGGCGATCGCCCAGGTGTGGAACATGCTGTTCAGCCCGACGTACGGGCCGATCAACGAGTTGCTGCGGTTCGTCGGCGTCGAGAACCCGCCCGGCTGGACGACCTCGGCGGACGCTTCGATGCCGGCGGTGATCCTGGTCGGCACCTGGCGCGACATGGGCTACTACATGCTGCTGTTCCTGGCCGGCCTGCAGACCATCCCCGGCCAGCTGTACGAGGCCGCCAAGGTCGACGGCGCGAACGCCTGGCAGCGCTTCCGGGCGGTCACCCTGCCCGGCCTGCGCCCCACCACCTTCTTCATCACCGTGCTGCTCACCATCGGCAGCTTCAAGGTCTTCGACCTGATCCTGGTGATGACCGACGGCGGACCGGGCCAGTCCACGCTGGTGCTGTCGCAGTACATCTACAAGAAGGGCTTCGAGGAGAACGAGTTCGGCTACGCGTCGGCGGTCTCCATCGTGCTGTTCGCCATCTGCTTCCTCGTGACGATCGTGCAGTTCCTCGTCAACAAGCGCCGGAGCGAGTGATGACCACCCTGAAACCCCGCCGGAAGGCGCCCGGCCCGCTGCGGATCCTCGGGTACGTGGCACTGGCCGTCGCCGCGGTCGCCGTGCTGCTGCCGTTCTACTGGATGCTGTCGTCGTCGCTGAAGAGCAACAACGACGTGTTCAGCATCCCGATCCAGTGGCTGCCGGCCGAGCCGGTGTGGCGCAACTACCTCGACATCTGGACCAGGTCGGACATCACCACGTGGATCGGCAACACCGTGCTGCTGTCCGCGATCGTCACCACGCTGCAGGTGCTGACCGGCAGCTTCGCGGCGTACGGCTTCTCGAAGATCACCTTCCCGGGCCGGGACGTGCTGTTCCTGGCCTACATCGGCACGCTGGCCGTACCGTGGCAGTCCTACATGATCCCGCAGTTCATCATGATGTCGAAGCTGCAGCTCACCGACACCCTGTGGTCGATCGTCGCGCTGCAGGCGTTCGGCGCGCTCGGCGTCTTCATGATGAAGCAGTTCTACGAGTCGATCCCGGACGAGCTGGTCGACGCGGCCCGCATCGACGGGATGAGCGAGTACGGCATCTGGCGCCGGATCATGCTGCCGCTCTCGGTGCCGGCGCTGGCCAGCCTCACTCTGATCACCCTGGTCAACACCTGGAACGACTACCTGGGACCGCTGCTCTACCTGCGCAGCCCCGACCTGTGGACCCTGCAGATCGGCCTGAAGTCGTTCATCAACGAGTACAACGCCGAGCACGCCCTGATCATGACGGGCTCGGTGCTGTCGGTCCTGCCGATCGTGGTGATCTTCCTGGCCGGCCAGCGGTACTTCGTCGAGGGCATCGCCACCACCGGGCTCAAGGGGTGAGCTGATGCGACTACGGATGCGGCACGAGACGATCAGCATGATCTTCGACACCGTGTACGCCGGCCTGATGACCAACGCGCTGCTGGTGCTGGCCTGCCTGCCGGTGGTGGCGCTGCTGATCACCACCGATCCGGGGCGCTCCTGGCCGCTGCTGGTGCTCGCCGCCCCCCTGTGCGCGCCGGCGTTGTGTGCGGCCTTCACGGTGCTGTCGGCCTTCACCGCGGAGAGGTCGAGTGCTGTGGTGCGTACCTTCATCACGGGGTGGAGAGCGACCGCCAAGCCGGCGCTCGCCGCCGGAGGCCTGACCACCGCGGGGTCGGTCGTCCTGGGCGTGGACGCGGTCTGGGCCTGGGGACGGCCGGTCGGTGCGGTCGTGCTGCCGCTGATCGTGGTCATGATGACGCTGCTCGCGGCGACCGGACTGCTCACCCTGGTGGTGATCGCCGAACGCCCGGCCGTGCGGCTGCGCGACGCGGCGGCGGTGGCCGTGCACCTGGCCGTGCGCCGCTGGTACCTGACGGCGTTCTCGCTGCTGGTCGTGGCGCTGTTCTGGTCGTTGCTGGCGGCCCGGCCCGCGCTCGCCCTGGGCGTGGCCGCCTCCCCACTGCTCTACGTGATCTGGGCCAACAGCAGGTTCAGCATCGCTCCACTGCTCCAAGGAAGGACAGCATGACGGCGATCGATGTCCGTCCCGGCCCCGAGACCGGTTCCGCGGTGACCGCCGCGCTGCGCACCCTCAGCGCGAACATCACCGAGTTCGGCGACCGGTTCCCGGGGGACACCACCACACGGGACCGCTACACGTTGCGGCCCGCCGCAGGCGACCTTCCCGAGGGTTCCAACGTGGGCTGGACGACGGCCTTCTGGCCGGGCATGTACTGGCTGGCCTACGACCTGACCGGGGACCGGACCTACCGCGACGCGGCGGCGGCTTTCCTTCCCGGGTACGCGGAGAGGATCGCCCAGCGGATCGACGTGGAGACCCACGACCTGGGCTTCCTCTACACGCTCTCGTGTGTGGCGGCGTACAAGCGGACCGGGGACAAGGATGCCCGCGACGCGGCGATCGCGGCCGCCGACCACCTGCTGCGGCGGGTGCTGCCGTCGGCCGGGATCATCCAGGCCTGGGGCGACCTGACCGACAGCCGGCAGCGCGGGCGCACCATCATCGACAGCCTGATGAACACGCCGCTGCTCTTCTGGGCCGGTAAGGTGACCGGCGATCCCAAGTACGCGGCGGCCGCGCGACGGCACACGGCGCAACTGCGGGACAACATCCTGCGCGACGACGACACCACGTTCCACACGTTCTACTGGGACCAGGAGACCGGGCGACCGCTGCGCGGCGAGACCGAACAGGGCAGCGCCGACGACTCCTGCTGGGCCCGCGGGCAGGCGTGGGGGATCTACGGGTTCACGCTGAACCACCGGCACACCGGCGACCCGACCCTGCTCGCCGCGGCGGTCCGGTGCGCGGACTACTTCCTGGCACACCTGCCCGCGGACTCGGTGGCGTACTGGGACCTGGTCTACGGCGACGGTGACGGCCAGGAACGGGACAGTTCGGCGGCGGCCATCGCGGTCAACGGACTGCTGGCCCTGGCCGACGCGGGCGCACCCCGGGCCGACCGGTACCGGGCGGCGGCGCTGCGGATCCTGCGGTCACTGATCGACGGTTACACCGACGAGTCCTCCAACGCCCTGCTGCTGCACGGCGTCTACGACAAGCCGAAGTCCGTGGGAGTCGACGAGGGCACGCTCTGGGGCGACTACTTCTACCTCGAAGCGTTGACCCGGGTGACCCAGCCGAACTGGAAGGACCACTGGTGATCCTGGACAGCTTCCGCCTCGACGGGCGGGTCGCCGCGGTCACCGGCGGCAACCGGGGCCTCGGCCAGGCGAGCGCGCTGGCCCTCGCCGAAGCCGGAGCCGACGTGGCGCTGATCGGGCGTACCGCACCGGAGTCGACCCTGGAACAGATCGCGGCGCTGGGCCGCCGTGCCACCTTCGTCCCCTGCGACCTGGGCGAGGCGTCCCCGACCGACCTGCACGCCGCCGTCCAGTCGGTGATCGACGGCCACGGGCGGCTCGACATCCTGGTCAACAACGCGGGCACCATCCGGCGCGCCCCGGCCGCCGACGTCACCCCGGACGACTGGGACGACGTGCTGACCGTCAACCTGGACGCGGTGTTCCACCTGTCCCAGGCAGCCGGCCGGCACATGCTCGACCAGGGCTCCGGAAAGATCATCATGATCGCGTCGATGCTGTCGTACCAGGGCGGCATCCGGGTTCCGGCCTACACGGCGGCCAAACACGCCGTCGTCGGCATCACGAAAGCCCTGGCCAACGAGTGGGCAGCCGCCGGCGTGAACGTGAACGCGATCGCCCCCGGATACATGGCCACCGACAACACGGCGGCGCTGCGGGCCGATCCATCACGCGCGCCCGGCATCCTGGACCGCATCCCGGCCGCCCGCTGGGGGACACCCGACGACCTGAAGGGTGCCGTGGCCTTCCTGGCCTCGGACGCGTCGTCCTACCTGCATGGCACGGTCCTGCCGGTCGACGGCGGCTGGCTCGCCCGCTGACCGCTCTGTGGTGAGTTGCGGCGCTATCGTGCACCGCAACCCACCACAGTGGTCGACGGTGTGGTGAGATCGTTCTTTCACCACGCCGTGGGGGTGTCGTTTGCTGGTCAAATGGTTCCGGTGCCGGGTCGTCGACATGACGGCCTTCAACGCCGGCCAGCGCCGGTGGTCGGCCGTGCAGGACGTCCCCGGTTTCGTCTCCCAGGTCGGCGGGCGCAGCCTGCGCTACCCGGGCCTGGTCCACATCCTGGCCTGCTGGGACGGCGAGACCGTCTACCGCGACTTCATGCGCGGCGGCCACGACACGCTCGCCGACGCCCAGGCCGGCACCTACCGTGACGTGCACTCCCGCCTGTTCGCCCTGCGCGGCGGCATCCCCGACCCGTCCGCCGCGCACGCCTTCGCGGTGTCCGCGGGAAGCACGCTGGAGGTGACCTTCCTGCCGTCGGTGCTCTCCGCCCCCGACGACCCGGCCGCCGACCTCGTGGAGATCGACCCCGACTGGACGGTGATCGCCCCGTTCGAGCCGGTGTCCGAGATCCGATCCGGCTCCGGCCGATGATTCACCCGATACGGAGCTTATTGCCGGCGAATTTCGCGTCTAATCTCGGCGCATGCCCGGGACGTTGCCAGTCGGCCCCCTCGAGACGATGACGATCGCCGGAACCCCGGCGCCCTCCTATGTGATCCCGTTCGACAAGAACGGCGCCTCACTCGCGCCGCTCACCGAGAACGGACTGATCGCCGCGGCCGGGAATGCCACCGACGTCTACGTCTTCGCGCACGGCTGGAACAACGACTGGGCCACCGCCCTCGCCTTCTACCGCGATTTCATGACCGTCTACAGCCGCGTCGCGACCCGGGCCGCCGCCACCCGGTCCGATGCGAAACCACTGTTCGCCGGGGTGTTCTGGCCCAGCATCGTGATGCCGGAGAGCACCGGGCCGCAACTTGCCGCCCTGGGCGATGTGGGGGACACCCAGACACTGGCCGAGGATCTGCTCGATCCCGGCGACCGCCAGGAATTCTATGCGCTGGCGCAGCGTCCCGGCCTCGACGTGTTGCAGGCACGACGATTCGCCGCGCTCCTGCGGCCCCTTTACCGGAACCCGGACACCGACCTGGACGACGATTCCGGGAAACCGGGTGTCGACGACATTCTTGCGCTGTGGACGATTCTCGCCGAAAGCGAAGCCGGGCCGGACCGCGCCGGCCAGGGCGGGCCTGTTGCCGCAGGCCTGCCCGCCTTCCTCGATCCGCGCACCATCGTCCGGCTGGCGACCGTGCTGCTGATGAAGGACCGGGCCGGGGTGGTGGGCGCGCACGGCGTGCACCGTCTGCTCACCGGGTTGCTGCAGCGGACCTCGGCGCGGGTCCATCTGCTGGGTCACTCGTACGGCTGCCGGGTCGCCCTGTCCGCGGTGTGTGGCGCCCCGCTGCCCCGCCCGGTCCGGTCGTTGCTGCTGCTGCAGCCCGCCCTGTCCTACCTGGCGTTCGCCGGGAAGGTGCCGGAGTCCGGGCGTCCCGGCGGTTACCGCCCGGCGTTGTCGCGCACCGAGCTGCCCGTCATGGTCACCTGGACCCGCCGTGACCTGCCGTTGCGGCGGCTGTTCCAGTTCGCGGTGCGGCGCGCCTCCGACGTCGGCGACCAGAACATCGGCTTGTCCGGCCTGGACGAGCCGTCGAGTCGTTTCGCCGCGATGGGCGGCTGGGGGCCGCATCCGGCCCCGGACGTGGCGAACCAGCTGATCCGCCGTCCCGCCGACGGCCGCTACGACCTCGGGCCGGGCAGTCCGCGGGTGATCGCCCTGGAGAGCGACGCGGTGATCGGCGGGCACAGCGACATCCGGCAGGACGCCACGGCCTGGATCCTGCACAACCTGGTGACTGCCTGACCTTTCCGCCGGACGCCGGCGCGTGAGCATCCGGAAAGTACGCGTAAACAGCGCATTCGGTTACCAGTTGATGTCCGGCCGTTACGGGGTCACGACGGCTCTCCCCTGAAGATCGATGTTCCTCATAGCGTTCGCCCCCGGGAGTGGTGGGCGAGCGAGAGGAAACACGAGTGCGACGATCGATAGCGGTGCCGGCGGTGCTGCTCATGATGGCCGCGGCCGGGCTGACCGTGCTACCGGGTGCCTCGGCCGCGGAACAGGCGGGGCCGGCCGTCGCGCGGTACCTGGTGCAACTGTCCGGGGAACCGCTGGCCACCTACGACGGCGGGGTGCCGGGGATTCCCGCCACCCGGCCGGGCGAGGGCGCCAGGCTCGACGGGCGGACCGCGGCGGCCGGCGAATACCGGGCCTACCTGGGGGAGCAGCGGGCGACGGTGTTGCGGGCGTCCGGGGTCACCGCGGGCGCCACCATGGACACCGCGTTCAACGGGTTCGCCGCCGAGCTGACCGCGGCGGACGTGAGCCGGCTGCGCGCCACCGATGGGGTCGCCGCCGTGCTGCCGGACCGGCGGGTCACCATCCACACCTCCAACACGTCGTCCTATCTGGGGCTCTCCGGGCGTACCGGATTGTGGAAGACCGGGAAGAACACCGGTGAGGGTGTCGTCATCGGGGTGATCGACACCGGGTACTGGCCGGAGAGCCCCAGTTTCGCCGCGCTGCCCGAACCCCGGCCGGACCGCAGGATCATCGACGCGAAGTGGCACGGAGTCTGCGACTTCGGTGACGAGAAGCCGCTGTGCAACAACAAGGTGATCGGCGCCCGCTGGTACGACAACGACGGCATGGGCGACCTCTACGACGGGGAGTTCCATTCCCCGCGGGACAGCAACGGGCACGGCACCCACACCGCGAGCACCGCCGCGGGCCTCAGTGGGGTGCCCGCGAAGCTCGACGGACTGGACCTGGGCCGGATCACCGGGATGGCACCGGGCGCGCGGCTCGCGATCTACAAGGCGCTCTGGTCCGACGGGGCCGGTGGCGCCTACGGCAGCGGCGCCGACCTGGTGAACGCGATCGACGACGCGGTGTCCGACGGCGTGGACGTGATCAACTATTCGGTGGGTGACGGCAGCGAGGTCTTCAACGCGATCGACGAGGCGTTCTTCAACGCCGCGGCGGCCGGTGTCTTCGTCTCGGCCAGCGCGGGCAACTCCGGGCCGGACGACAGTACGGTCGACAACACCCTGCCGTGGGTGACCACGGTGGCCGCGACCGAACAGGACCACCGCTTCCTCAAGAACATCACGCTCGGCAACGGCATGAAGCTGTCCGGCGTGGGGCTGGGCGCGGGCACGAAACGGGTGTCGCTGATCGACGCCGCCGATGCGGTCGCTGACGACGCGGACGGTGGGACGCGGCTGGACGCGCCTTACTGCCTGCCGGACCGCCTCGACCCGGCCAAGGTCAGGGGTAGGGTCGTGCTCTGCGCGCGCGGTGACAACGGCCGCGTGGCCAAGGGCGAGGTGCTCGCCGCCCTCGGCGCCGCCGGGATGATCCTCTACCAGCCGGTGTGGGACCCGAACGGATTGATGGCCGACCGGCACGTGCTGCCCGCCGTGCACGTCGACGTCGACACGGGAACGGCGCTTCGCGCGTACGCGAAAGAAGAGAACCCGACGGTGACCCTGGGCACCGGCCGGTGGACCGCGGTGACCTGGCCCGCCGTGGGCGGCTTCTCCTCCGCCGGGCCGTCCCTGCTGACCGGCGCCGACCTGCTCAAACCCGACCTGGCCGCGCCGGGGGTGGACGTGGTGGCCGCGGTGTCCCCGGCCGAGAGCGGTGACACCGTCGCGTTGATGTCCGGCACCTCGATGGCGGCGCCGCACATCGCCGGCATCGCCGCCCTGGTCCGGAGCGCGCACCCGGGCTGGACCCCCGACATGGTCAAGTCGGCGTTGATGACGTCGGCGAGCGCTGTCACCAACCGCGGCGGCACGATCCAGAAGGCGGGCGAGGACGCGAACGCGCTCGACTACGGTGCCGGCGAGGTCCGTCCTTCCGGTGCTCTCGACCCGGGCCTGGTGTTCGGCAACGACGCCGGCGACTGGATGGACTTCCTGTGCGGCGTCGCCGCCGACCCGGCCGGCCACGTCGGACTCGACGGCCTGGCCGCCTGCGAGGGGCACGCCACGATCGCCGCGGCCGACCTCAACTATCCGTCGGTGTCGTTCGGGACCATGCTCGGCACCCGCACCACCACCCGCACGGTCACCAACGTCGGGAGGAAGACCAGCCGGTACACCGTGGACATCGACGCGCCGGACGGCTATCGCGTGACTGTCAACCCGAAGAACCTGACGATCAGGCCGGGGGCGAGCGCCACCGTCACGATCACGGTGAGTCATGCCGGCGGTGCCTTCGACACCTGGGTCGAAGGCGGCCTGACCTGGCGGGACACTCAAGGCCACCGGGTTCGGATTCCCTTGATGGTGCGTAACACGGAGATCGAGGCACCCTACGACGTGAACACGACCGCCACCTCCGGTACGGAGACGGTCAGTGTGCGGGCCGGCTGGCAGGGCACCCTGGTCGCGAAGGCGTCCGGGCTGACCGCGGGCACGACCGCCGCCGGGACGATCGTGGGCGACAGCAGCGACCACGTCTGGGACGAGACCGACCTCGCCAACCTGCCGAGCCCGCTGCCCGGGTCGATGCTGACGGCCCCGATCCATGTGCCGGACGGTTCCGCCGGCTCCCAGGTCCGGATCGCCGCGCAGTACGGCGACTGCCTGGCCCCGGCCGCGGAGCAGGCGACGCCGTGCGGTTACTACCTGCCCTGGTTCTTCGAGGCCACCACCGGTGAACGGGTCGGTGTGGGCGCCTTCAGCCGGGACGGCACGGCGATGTTCGACCTGCCGGACGGTGGCGGCGACTACGTGATGGTCATCGACCAGCATCAACTGCGGGACGGGGCGGGCCAGGACTTCACCTGGACGGTCTACACACCGGGTGCCCCGGGTACCGGCTCCGGGACGCTGAGCGTCAGCCCGGACCGGGTCGCCCTGGCCGCCGGATCCACGGTCGACCTGACCGTGACCTGGGCGGACGCCGAGCCGGGCCGCCGTCACCAAGGGGTGATCGAGGTCGGCGACGGGACGACCGTCCACCGTCGGATCCGGGTCAACGTGCTCGGCTGAGGCAGGCGGCGTCAGCCGGGGAGTGATCCGCCCTGGCTGACGCCGCCGGTTCGGCGCAGGGTGGGTGGTGTCGCACGAACCATCGGGAGTACGCCGTGAGCACACTGTTCGCCAACACCACCATCTACACGCCGCAGCCGGTCCGCGGCGATCTGCTGGTCGGCGGGACGAGGATCGTCGCCGTCGGACCGGACCTGGACGGCCGGGGTGCCAAGACCGTGGACGGCACCGGCCGGAGCGTCGTGCCGCTCACCTGTCCGCTCACACCGGGCAGCCCGGCCACGTTCGCCCTGGTCCCGGCGATCAGCGGGCCGTTCGAACGCTCCCTCTGGTGGCCGTCTCCGGAGATCGCCGTCTTCGACGAGGGCGAACGGGTGACGTCGTTCCTGCCCGGCCCGCCGCCGTCGGACTCGCCGCTGCTCGGCACCTGGATCGACGCCACCGGGTTCATCCACCAGCACCTGACCGCCGACGGCCGGTACGACGAGACCCGGGGCGGGCGGCCGCACGCGTACCAGGGAAGCTTCTGGATGGTCGGCGACCACATCGTGTACCGCGACGACCTGGGTTTCTGGGCCTACGGACGGTTCGACGGCGAGACGCTGCACCATGCCGGTTATACGTTCGCCCGGAAGTAGTCGAGGCCGTCCTGCCAGCGCCGGCGCCGTTCGTCCAGGGTCTGCTCCCACCACGGGGTGCCACGTTCGCCGAGGGCCACCTTCGCGATCTGCACCCGGGCGCGGGCGGGTGCCGGGTCCTGCCCGGACCGGGTGGCGGCCCCGACGTCCCGGCGTGCGGCCATCAGCGCCTTTCGCAGGGTGGCGGCCGCTTCTTCTCCGATCTCCGGGTCGGTGGCCCGCCAGCGGCGGCCGGACACGACGATGAAGTGCCCGTCCGGGGTGTGTTCCGGGGGTGTCCGTGTCACCGGCATCGCGCGCACCCTCTCCACCGTTCGACTGCTCCGGGGCGGGGATACCCACGGTGCCGGCGTTCATGCCGGTGCGGGGTCGTGGGCTGCGGAAACAGGGCGGACTGAGGAGTCCGCCATGCGGATCCCGTGACGGACCGATGGGTCCGGCGCTCTGCGGAGGGGACCGATCAGTCCAGCGAAGGGGACCGGTCGGTCCCGCGGAGGGACCGGTCAGTCCACGTGGCCGACGTCGTCGGTGATGCCGTCAGCGTCGACTGGAATCGATCTCTGACGGAGGGCGGGCGGTGGATCGCGGCGAGAAGACACCGGGAGCGAAGCCGGCCGGCGACGGGAGGACGAAGGCCGAGACTCCGAGACGCCGAGACGCCGGGCCGGGGCGTCGCCGCTGCCGTCCCGCGGGCCCGGAGAATCCCACAGCGCATTGACACACCCCCGATCCCGAAAACCGATGAGTCGATGATATCCCCAGCTCAACGGTCTGGTGGGGTGCTTAGCCGAGCCCCGTCACGGCGTGGAGCGGACCGCCTCGGCGATCGGGGTGGCGCCGTTGTTGAACGCGATGGCCTGACGGGCGGTGGCCGGATCGCCGAGCACGTTGGCGATGACGGCGGCGACATCGGCGCGGCTCACGGATCCGGCGGTGGCACCCTGGCTGGCGGTCTCGATGCGGCCGGTGGCCAGGTCGTCGGTGAGGCGGCTCGGGCGCAGGATCGTCCAGTCCAGCGAGGTCGCCTCCAGGTAGGTGTCGGCGGTGGCTTTCGCGTCCGCGTACGCGAAGAAGGCATTCTCGGGGTCCACGCCGTGCTCCGGACCGGCGCCGAAGTAGGAGACCATCACGAAGCGCTGGATCTTCGCCTCGGTGGCGGCGTCCATCGCGCGGATCGCGGCGTCCCGGTCGACGGCGTAGGTGCGGGCCGGGTTGCCGCCGCCGGCCCCCGCCGACCAGACGATCGCGTCGTGCCCGGCGAGCAGCTCGGCGAGATCGTCCACGCCGAGGTGCTCGACGTCGGCGACCGTGGCGGTCGCCCCGGTCGCGCCCACCTCCGCCTGGTGGTCCGGGTTGCGGATGACCGCGGTCACCTGGTGTCCGGCCTCGACGAGCAGCGGGTGCAGCAGCAAGGCCACCTTTCCGTGCCCGCCCACCACAAGAATCCTCATTGCCGCCACGTTACCCGGAAAGTCCTATCCTGCGGTGCTTGTGGCGAGCATTGCCTCGACGCCGTCGAGTATCCGGTCCAGACCGAATCGGAAGGTGCGATCAGGATCGGCCACCGCGTTGTACTCCTGTCCGGCCGCGGTGCCGACCCGGCCGGAGATCGGGTAGCGGCCCTCGGGCATCACCCGCTCGAGGACGGGCGCGTTGGCCGCCCACCACTGCGCGTCGGAGATGCCGGACGTCTCGGCGGTGCGCCGGGCGTCGATCGACATCCGTGCCGCGCCCGCGGTGAACGCCGCGATCGTGGTGACGATCTGGTCCATCGCGATGTCGCTGAGGCCGGCGCCCTCGACGGCGGCGAGCTGCCATTCGTAGCGGTCCGAGATGTTCGGCCCGATCCACGGCCGGCTGTCGCCGATCTGCAGCAGCCACGGGTGGCGGTGGAACTCGTCCCAGAGTTGCCGGGCGACGCCGGTCAGGCGGTCCCGGACGTCGCCTGAGTGCGGGGTCAGCTCCGGCTCGCCCATCACCTCGTCGACCATCAGGCCGATCAGTTCGCCGCGGCCGGGCACGTAGGTGTAGATCGACATCAGCTTGAGCCCGAGGCGTTCGGCGACTTTGCGCATGGAGAACGCGGGCAGGCCCTCCTCGTCGGCGACCGCGATCGCCGCCCGGATCACCTCGTCGACGCTGACCCGCTGTTTCGGTCCGCGCCGGCCCTGCGGTGTGCCCAGGGTGCGGCGCCAGAGCAGTTCCAGCGTCCGGTCGGTGTCCGTTCTCTCCACGTGCAGATCTTACCCCGTTGGGTGTACGGTGTTCCGCGCAGCCATTTTCCGTGAGGCATACGGAGTTTAGGAGTCGCGGTGCACACCTTGATTGCCCAGGGACTACGGAAGAGGTATGGCGACCTGCACGCCCTCGACGGCTTCGACCTGACCGTGGACGCCGGCGTGATCCACGGACTCCTCGGTCCCAACGGGGCCGGCAAGACCACCGCCGTCAAGGCGCTGGCCACCCTGATCGACGTCGACGAGGGGGCCGCCACCGTCGCCGGCCACGACGTGCGCACCCGGTCCGCCCAGGTCCGCCGCCAGATCGGCCTGATCGGCCAGCACGCCGCGGTCGACGAGATCCTCGGCGGCCGGCAGAACCTGGTGATGTTCGGCCGGCTCTACGGCCTCGCCAAGACGGCGGCCCGCGCCCGCGCCGACGAACTGCTGGACACTTTCGGACTGCTGGACGCTGCGGACCGCGCGGTCTCGACGTACAGCGGAGGAATGCGCCGCCGCCTGGACATCGCGGCCGGACTGATCCTGACGCCGGCCGTGCTCTTTCTCGACGAGCCGACGACGGGGCTCGACCCGCGCGCCCGCAACGAGGTCTGGCGCACCATCCGGGACACCGCCGCCCGCGGCACTACCGTGCTGCTGACGACGCAGTACCTGGATGAGGCCGACCAGCTTGCCGCCGAGATCTCGGTGATGAACCACGGCAGAGTCATCGCCACGGGTACGCCGGACGACCTGAAACGCCGGATCGGCGGGGACCGGGTGATCGTCACCGTGCCACCGCGGGACTCCCTGCCGGCGGTGGCCGCGAAGTTGTCCTGCACCGTTGATGAGGACACCCGGACGGTGACCGTCGAAGCGCCCCTGCGAACGGTCGTCCGGGCACTCGACGAGCTGGGCGTGGAGCCGGACGACCTGGTGCTGCGGCGTCCCACCCTCGACGAGGTGTTCCTGACCCTGACCGAGAAGGAGCAGATCCGTTGACCACCCTGCGGGCCGGCTGGATCATCACGCAACGCGACCTCGCCCATTGGGTACGCCAACCGTGGGGCCCGATCTTCGGACTGCTGTTCTCGATCATGCTGTTGTTGGTGTTCGGTTTCCTCTTCGGCGGGGCGATCCAGGTCCCCGGAGGCGGGGACTACATCGCGTTCCTGCTGCCCGGGATGCTGGCGCTGAGCATGATGTTCGGCGTCGAGGCGACCGCCACGGCGATGGGTGCGGACGCGCGCAAAGGCATCACCGACCGCTTCCGGTCCATGCCGATCGGCAACGCGGCGGTGGCGCTGGGCCGGGTCGGCGCGGACATGACGACCTCGGCGGCGGAGCTGTCCGTGCTGCTGGCGGGTGGTCTGCTGATCGGCTGGCGGATCACGTCGGACCCGGGGCCGGCGGCGCTGGCCGTACTCCTGCTGCTGCTCCTGCGGTTTGCGGTGCTCTGGATCGGCATCTTCCTCGGGCTGACGTTCCGCGGTGACGGGGCGACCGCGGCGGTGCAGGTTCTGGTCTGGCCCATCGGTTTCCTGTCCACGGCGATAGTGTCGGCGGAGACGATGCCCGGCTGGCTGGGCGCGCTGGCCTCCTGGAACCCGCTGTCCGCGACCGCGACGGCCACCCGCGACCTGTTCGGCAACCCGAGCGGCGTGACCGGCGGCATCCTGGCCGACCACGCGCTCCTGATGGCGTTCCTCTGGCCGCTGGTGATCACCGCTGTCTTCATGCCCCTGTCCGCCCGCGCCTACCGCCGCCTCCGAACCTGATCCCCGTCTCCGACCGAAAGCCTCGCCTTCCGTTCCCCGTCGCGGGTCGGGGTGGCCGTCACCCGGAGCGTTGATCGGGTGCGCTGGCCTGCCGCTTCGGGTAGGTCCCCGTTCCCCATCGCGGTTTCGGGTACGCCCGCGACCGCGGCGTCCAGATCCGTGTCCCCCCGACCCGTCGTTCCGGGACGCCGTCGTGGACGGCGCGAACGCCGTGATCATGCTGGATCGCGAGCAGCTCAACGGGCGCGGCCTGCGGCCGGTTTCAAGGACGAGGCGATGGCGCGGCACCTGGACGTCACCACCCGCACGAGTCGCCGGAGGACGTGCGGCTCTACACCGTCAAGAGCGGGGGATAGCACTACCGGGTCAGGGGAGTCTGCACCCCTGACCCGGCGGGGCCGGGCCGGAACAGTGAACGGCATGAGCCTCAAGACACTGGGAGCCGCGATCGTCGGCGCCGTCCTGCTGACCGGGCCGATCCACGCGGTCGCCTCGGCCAGCACGCGCGGCGCCCTGATCGATGTCGCGCCGGTGGCCGCCATGGACACCGCGCAGGTGAAGCAATACCTGACCGCTTTCGGACTCGACACCGCGGCGGTTCGCTACGGCGTGGACGCGAAGCGGATCCTCTACCGGACGGTCGACCCGGACGGCGAGCCGATCGAGGCGAGCGCGCTCGTCGTCCTGCCCCGCAGCGGGGACCGGGCGCCGCGCCAGGTGACCTGGTTGCACGGGACGACGGCCTACCGAGGTTCGGTCGCCTCGGTCGCCGACGGCAACGACCGGGCGGCGGCACTGTTCTTCGCCACGGCCGGGTTCCTGACCACCGCCCCGGACTATCTCGGTCTGGGTGCCGGGCCGGGATTTCATCCGTACGCGCACACGCCGTCCACCGTCACCGCCGCGGTCGACGCGCTGCGGGCCGCCCGGCAGCTGGCCGTCCGGTCCGGTCTGCGCCCCGATCCGCGGGTCGGAGTGACCGGGCATTCGCAGGGCGGTCTCGCGGCGATGGCCCTCGGCGCTGAGCTGCAACGCCGCGGCGACCTGGGCGGGCTGGCCCCGATCGCCGGGCCGATGCGGCCGAGTGTGCTGGTGGCGGACGCGCTGGACGGGCGGATCGCGAACGGGGTGGCCTATCTGGCGTACTGGACGGTGGCCTGGAACCGCCTCTACCACTGGTACGACGCGCCGGCCGAGGTGTTCCGGGACCCGTCGGTGCCGGAGCTGTTCGACGGCGAGCACCCGCACGAGGAGATCTTCGTGAACCTGCCGGGGACGGTGGGGGAGCTGTTCACCCCGGCCTGGCTCGAGCGCCTGCGGCAGCCGGTTCCGGAGCTGCTCGCCGCCGACCGGTACTGCGACTGGCGTCCGGGCGTACCCGTGACGCTCTATGCCGCCTCCGGGGACCGGGACGTGCCGATCGCTAACTCGGCGTGGTGCCGGGACCGTCTCGGCGGGGCGGCTCGGCTGATCGATCTCGGACCGGAGACCGATCATGCGGAGACTCCTAGGCTCGCCCTGCCCAGGATCCTCGCCACCTTCGCCCGAGGATGACGACGACCGGTGTGAGCAGCAGCAGGAGGACGAAGACCCGGCGCGGCGACAGGTGGAGCCCGGCGAGAGGCGACCAGCCCCGCAGCAGCACGTCGGCCGGCTCCAGGGCCTGGGCGGACGCCCGGATCAGCACGGTACGGTCGCCGTCCGGCAGCAGGCGCACCAGGTTCGTCGAGGTCACCGGTGCCAGATCGACCTCCCCGTCTCGCCAGGGGGAGGCGGGGGAGCCGGTGAGGTATTCGACCAGGACCGGGTCGTCGGTGTCCCGCCACCAGCCGACGGCCCGCACCGCGTAGGCGCCGTCCACCCGGTGGGCCGGGCCGGTCGCCCGGCCGGTGTCGATCGCGACGGCCTGCACGGTCCAGCCCGCCGCGGACCCGGTGGGGGACAGAACCAGTAGGCCGCGGCCGTCCGGGGTCCAGGCGCCTCGTCCGGCCAGCCTGCTCCCGGCCGGGATCGGCACCTCACCGGCAGGGGCGCCGTCGAGGCCGACGATCCGGATCCGGTCGCCGTCCTGGACGGCGATCCGGGTGCTGTCCGGGGAGAACGCGACCGCCCACCCCCGGGCCGGCCAGCGGCCCCACGCGACGGCGGTGATCTCGTGCCGCCGTTCCTTCGTGTCGACGATCTGCAGCGTCCGGGCCGGCCGGTCCACCGCGGTGGCGTCGAGGTTCGTCAGGACGGCCAGGTGCCGGCCGTCCGGCGACCAGGCCTGCGGTGCGTACGACAGATCGTCGTCCGGTCCCTCGGCGCCGACGTCGGCGGGGTTGTCGCTGATGTCCTGGGAATAGTAACTCTGCGTCATATGCGTGCCGTTCGGGGACAGTACGGTGTCGATGCCGGCCGTCCCGTATCCCCACACCGAGCGGTTCGTGTCACCTGCCGGACCGGCCAGTCCGAGATACTGGCCGTGCGCCGTGGTGCGCCAGGTGTCGTCCGAGGTCACGACGGTCGTCCGGCCGGCCGCCGGGCGCTCGGGGTCGCGCCGGCTTGTCGGCGGCAGCGTCGCGGGGACGGCCAGAACCGCGGGCGCGTCGAGAGTCGCGACGGCCGCCCCGGCCCCGCGGACCGATGCTGATCCCGCCAGCCCACCGCAGGTCAGCAGGCAGATGTTCATCAAAGCGAGGGTACGCATGCCGAGGCAGCCTACGTCACCGACGGTGACCGTGGTCAGGCG
This sequence comes from Actinoplanes sp. NBRC 101535, assembly GCF_030269225.1. Lineage (NCBI taxonomy): Bacteria > Bacillati > Actinomycetota > Actinomycetes > Micromonosporales > Micromonosporaceae > Actinoplanes > Actinoplanes sp. NBRC 101535. Next base: position 28,102 of record NZ_BSSY01000005.1, read on the forward strand.
GTCATGGTCTCCAGCGCCGCCATCGCCTGCAGGGTCAGCAGCCGGGCGTTCTCCAGCGCGACCACCTCCCAGCGGTCCGCCCGCCACAGCACCACGAACAGCTGCATGGAGAACCGCGTCGCCGGCGGCTCCTGCTCGCCCGGCATCAGGATGCCGACCCGGCTGTGGACCACGCCGACGCCCGGGCTCACCTCCTCGGCGACCACCACCTCGCCCTTGACCAGCTGCGAACCCTTCATCGCCGTGCCCAGCAGCACCTTGTGCTGCTCCACCGCCTCGGTGCGGCTGCGGTAGACGGTCCCCTCCAGTTCGGCGAAGACGACGTCCTCCGCGAAGTCGGCGAAGAAGCCCTCGACATCCCCCCGGTTCCAGGCCTCGTACATGCGCAGCGGGATGGTGCTCATCGACGCGACGTTCTGTTCCACTGTTCTGCCCTCTCGATGTCTCCTGAGGTTCCGATCCTCGCCGGGCCGAGAGGGAGAAGCCGTGACGATCCGTGCCAACCGGCTGGACATCAGCGCCCGGATGTCAGGGTCGAGGGGTTGTAGCCGTACGTCGCCGTGAACAGCCGGCTGAAGTGGGCCGGGTCGGCGAAACCCCACCGGGCCGCCACCGCCGCGACGCCGTGCCCGGCGGCCAGGTCGGCGCGGCACCGTTCCAGCCGGCGCCGGCGGATCAGGGCCGCCACGGTCAGCGGTTCGCCCTCGAAGAGCCGGTGCAGGCGGCGCAGCGAGATGTGGTGCGCGGCGGCGACCGCCGCCGGGCAGAGGCCCCGGTCACTGAGACGGGCCTCGACGAAACCGGTGATCCGGTTGCGCAGGACGTCGTCGGGGGCCGGCCGGACGTCGCGCAGCGGGGCGGCCAGGGCGACGGCGATCAGCGCGATCACGGCATCGGCGGACCGGGCCGCCTCGTCGTCGCGGAACCCCGTCACCGAGCGGGCCATGTCCCGGGCGAGGGCGCCTACCAGGGCCGCCGGACCGTGATCGCCGCGGATGCGTACCCCGGCGAGACGATCGACGTCCGCTGCGGCGAGCCGCAGCGTGGTCCGCGGCACCATCATCGTCACGCTCGTGGTGTCGGTGGTGGCGAAACTGACCGGGCGGGCCGGGTCGAGCAGCATCAGATCGCCCGGCCCGAGTACCGCCGTGCCGTTGGAATGCTCGGCCCGGACGTAGCCGCGGGTCACCAGCTCGAGCTGCCACATGCCGGCGTCGGCGTCCCGGGCGGACCGCGCGGTCCGGAAGCACTCGCCCTCCGGGGTGACGAGTTCGGCGAGCCGCAGCGGCCCGAGGTCGCGGACCACGATCCCGGCCCGGAACCCGTCCCCGGCGTGGCGCTTGCCGATCAGCGGTGGCAGCCCGCTGCGGGAGAGCTCGTCGAGGAAGGCGTCGGCACCACTCATACCGCCACTTTAGGAGTCGAAGGAGAAGCCGAAGAGGCTGGCGGTTCGCAGGAGAAGCCCGTCACGGCCGCTGCGGTCGGCGCGGGCTATCGCCCGGCGGATGACCTGGACCGCCGGGTACGCGAGCGGCTCCGGCGGGATCCGCAGCGGCCGGCGGGTGGCCATCCGCAGCCGGGCCCGCGGGGTGTCCGCGCCGGCCAGCAGGTCCAGCATCACGGTGCCGGCGAACCGGGTCGCCGCCACACCGAGACCGGTGAAACCGCTGCTGTACGCGACCTTCCCGCCCATCGCCACGCCCTGGAACGCGGCCAGCTGCGTCGACATGTCGATCATGCCGCCCCAGCTGTGGGTGAAACGGACGTCGCCGAGTTGCGGGAAGGTGCGCAGGAAGTGGTCGGCGAGACGGGCGAAGGTCTCCGGGCGCTGGTCGAACTCGGGCCGGACGCCGCCGCCACGGTGGTAGACGGCGTCGTACCCGCCCCAGAGGATCCGGTTGTCGGCGGTCTTGCGGTAGTAGTGGAACTGCCGGGACCAGTCGGAGATGCCGAACCCGCCGTGCCAGCCGATGTCGTCGATCTGGGCTTCGGTGAGCGGTTCGGTCATCAGGACGTAGTCGTAGATCGGCAGGGTCAGCATCCGGTTGCGCCGCAGCAACGACGGGAAGCCGTTGGTGGCCAGCACGACCTGCCGGGCCCGGACGGTGCCCATCCCGGTGGTGGCACGGACCGCACCGCCCTCGTCGGCGAGCCGGGTCACCGGGGTGTGCTCGAAGACGCGGACGCCCAGCCGCAGGCAGGCCGCCCGGAGTCCCCAGGCCAGTTTGGCCGGGTGGACCAGGGCCGCGCCGGTCTCCCGGAACGCGCCGGCGCGGTACAGCGGGGAGCGGACCAGCCCGGCCAGTTCGTCCCGGTCCAGGAAACGCCCGGGTGCCGCGCGCAGGTCGGCGATCTGGTGGTGTTCGGTGGCGACGTCCAGCGCGCCGCCCTCGTGGAACTCGGCGTCGATCCCGTGCCGGTCGAGCGCGGTCCGGAACTCGGTGAAGTTCTCCTCGGCCAGGGCTTCGAGGACGGCCAGGTCGACGGCGAAGTTGCGCAGCCCGTTCTCCGGTCCGTGCGTGAGGCTGGCCTCGACGAATCCGCCGTTGCGCCCGCTCGCCGCCCAGCCGATCTCGTTGCTCTCGACCAGGACCACGTCGCGCCCGGGATCGTTCTCCTTGGCCTGCAGGGCGCTCCACAGACCGCAGTAGCCGCCGCCGATGATCAGCAGGTCCGCGTCGGTGCCGCCGATCAGGGCGGGTTGCGGGGCGGGACGGCCGGGGTCCTCGAGCCAGAACGGTGTGCGGGCCGCGCCGGCGAGTGCCGTGCGGATCCGCGACTCCTCGGTCCTGATGTCGAGGTCGTAGGCCGGTCTGTCCGCCTGCATGCTGATCCTCCCTGGTCAGAGCCCCAGGAAACCGTCCGGCTATTCTTATGTCAATGCGTTGACATAAGGAGCCGATCAGATGGCGACCTCACGACCCACCGGAAACCGGGTACGCCGGCGGCCGACGCGCAGCGGCGTGGTCCTCGAACCGGACATGATCATCGATGCGGCGCTGCGGCTGATCGAGGCGCCCGGCGGCAACGCGCTCACCGTCCGGCGTCTCGGTGTCGAACTCGGAGCCGACCCCAGCACGGTCTACCGCTACTTCCGGGATCTCGACGCCCTGCTCATCGCGATCGCAGATAGATTGATCAGTGACTCGATGGCCGGTTTTGAACCCGGGGAGGACTGGGCGGAGTCGCTGCGCGAGATGGGTGAACGGGTGCACGCCTCGATGCTCGCCCACCCGCGGCTGGCCCCGCTGCGGGCCAGCCGGTTCACCGCCGGACCGAACGAGATGCGCGCCGACGACATCGGCATCGGCCTGCTGCTCCGGGCCGGGTTCCCGGCCGGCGAGGCGGTCCGGCACTGGAGCGACTACATCGACGCGGTGCTGGCCCTGGCCGCGATGGACGCCGCCGAGACGACCCCGCGGCAGGAGCAGTCCGACGTCGAGGCGCTCACCCGGGCGTACGCATCGGTGTCCGAAAATGATTATCCCAACCTGGCAGCGGTACGGGACGAGCTGGCGCAGGTCACGAAGTCGGCGTTCCCGGGCGTGATGGCCAAGATGATCGATGCGTTGCGGGCCCTAAGCTTGTCCGGTGCGCGTGGACTTCGAGGCTGAGTTGTGGTTGTGGGAGTCCCGGAGCGACAGCTGGACGTTCGTCTCGCTGCCGGCCGACGAGTCCGAGGAGATCAAGGAGCTGGTCGGCGGTCTGCGCCGCGGCTTCGGCTCCGTCCGGGTCCGGGTGACGATCGGCGCCACCACCTGGCGCACCTCGATCTTCCCGGACGCGAAACGCGGCGCCTACGTCCTGCCCGTCAAACGCGACGTGCGCCGGTCCGAGGCGCTCGGCGTCGGCGACCGGGCCGCGGTGACCGTCGAGCTGATCGACATCTGACCAGTGCTTGACCCGGCGCTCCGGCTGCCGATCAGCCCCGAAACGGGGGCGACCGGGGGAGCTGGTTCCAGTGGGCGGCAACGAACGGGCCAGGCTGGCCGAGCTGCACGAGTACGGACTCCTGGACCTGCCGGCCGGTGACGAGTTGGAGGCGCTGGTCCGGCTGGCGGCGGCCGCGGTCGGTGTCCCGTACGGCACCCTGAACCTGATCGACGAGAACCGGCAGTGCCAGCTGACCACGGTGGGTTTCGACGGTGGGGACTCGGCCCGGTCCGACTCGATGTGCGCGGTCCACTTCCAGGACGGCGAGCCGGTGTGTCTGGCCGACGCCCGCGAGCACCCCGGGTACGCCACCAACCCCTGGGTGACCGGCATCCTGGGCGACGTCCGGTTCTACCTCTCCGTCCCGTTGGTCACCCCGGGTGGGCACGCGCTCGGCACCCTCTGCCTGTTCGACACCGAGCCGGGCGAGGCCGGCGCCGAGCGGGTGGCCCGCGCGGTCGACGCGGCCGGGGTGGTGGTCGCCCAGTTCGAGCGCCGCCGCCAGGCCCGGATCAACGCGGAACTGGCCGCGGAGGCCGACCGGCAGCGGGAACGGTTCGCCGTGGCGGTCCGGGAGCTGGAGGTCCGGGCCGAGTTCATCGGCGCGGTGCTGGAGACGATCGACGTCGGCATCGTGGCGGCGGACCGGACCGGCCACCTGACCCTGTTCAACCGGGCGTCGCGGGACTTCCACGGGCTGGACGCCGATCCGGAGCTGCACCCGGACCTGCACGCCCAGCGGTACGGCCTGTTCCACGCCGACGGCGTCACCCCGCTCGGCCCGGCGGACGTGCCGCTGGCCCGGGCTCTGCACGACGGCAAGGTCACCGACGCCGAGATGGTGATCGCCCCCGAGCACGGTCCGGCGATCCGGGTGCTGGTGTCCGGCCGGGCCCTGGTCGGCTCGGACGGCGGGGTGCTGGGCGCCGTGGTGGTGCAACGCGACATCACCCGGGAGCGGCAGGTGCAGACCGCGGTGCAGGCGGCGCAGCAGCGCGAGACGGAACGCCTCCGCGCGACGATCACGGCGCAGCGGGAGCTGACCGCGGCGGCGACCGACCGGGAGCGCGTGGTGCGGCTGGTGGTGGACCGGACGGCCGCGGCGCTGCCGGGCAGTACCGAGGTCATCGTCTCGCTGCTCGACGACGACGGTGTGCTGCGGGTGGCCGCGGCGACGCCGGAGGTGACGTTCCTGGTCGGCCGGGAACTGGACCCGGGCACGTCGCTGACCGGCACCGCGATGTCCACCGGCGTCACCCGCCGCTGCGGGGACGTCGAGGCCGAGCCGGGCGCCGACCGGGACACCTGCCGGGCGATCGGGATCGCCGCGCTGATGGTCGCGCCGCTGTTCGCCGGCGGGTCGGTGATCGGTGCGGTGACCGTCGGCGCGGACCACCGGCACGCGTTCGACGAGAACGACGAGCAGCAGCTCACCCTGCTCGCCGATGCGTGCAGCGGGGCCCTGCGGCACGCCGGTGACGCCGACCGGCAGGCGCAGCTGATGGCCCAGATCGCCGAACGGGCCCAGCTGCTCGACCTCACCCAGGACGCGGTGATCGTGCGATCCCTCCAGGGCCGGATCCAGTACTGGAATCCGGCCGCGGAACGGGTCTACGGCTGGTCGGCGCAGGTCGCGGCGGGCCACGACGTGGACCGTCTGCTGGCCACCACCTGGCTGGGCGGCGCCGACCGGGAGAGCGTCACCGGCATCCTGCTGGAGCAGGGCGAGTGGGAAGGCGAACTGGAGCACCGGCGGGCGGACGGCCGGAGGGTGACCATTCTCAGCCGTCAGGCGCTGCAACGGGACGCGGCGGGACGTCCGGCCGGGGTGCTCTCCATCAACACCGACATCTCCGCCCGGCGGACGGCCGAGCTGGCGCTGTCCGCCAGTGAGGAGCGGTTCCGGTCGCAGTTCACGTACTCGACGGTGGGCCAGATGATCCGCGGCCTGGACGACACGATCGAGGACGTCAACCCGGCGTTCGCGGCGATGCTCGGGTACGCCCGGGAGCAGCTGATCGGCACGACAGCCGACCGGGTGTACGACCCGGCCGTCAGCGAGTCCCGGCACGCCGCGCTGGCCGCCATGTTCGCCGGGGAGAGCGACGCGGTCAGCGCGGAGGGCCATCTGGTCCGGGCCGACGGCACGCTGCTCGACGTGCACATGAACATCTCCGCGGTACGCGACTCGGGCGGCCAGCCGGAGCGGTTCATCGGCGTGTACCAGGACATCACCGACCGGCGGACGGCCGAGGCCGAGCGGGACGCCGCGATGGGTTCGCTGGCCGCCAAGAACGCCCAGCTGGAGGAGGCCAACCAGCTCAAGCTGGACCTGATCGGGATGCTCGGGCACGAGATCGGCAACCCGCTGTGCGCGATCATCGGCAACACCGAGACCGCCCTGGACAACTGGGACGACCTGCCACCGGCCCGGCAGCGCCGGCTGGTCGAGGTGGTCGACCGCAACGCGCACCGCCTGGACGCCATCGTGCGGGAGGTGCTCGCGCTGGTGGCCCTGGACGCCGGGAAGCTGACCGCGCACCCGGAGCCGACCCCGGTCCGGGAGCGGTTGCTCGCCGCCGTCGCGGCGAGCGGGGACGAGCCGGTGCTCTCCGGCGCGGACGGGGTGGCGGCGCTGGTGCAGCCGGGCCACCTGGATCAGATCATCACCAATCTGCTGTCCAACGCCGCCAAGTACGGCGGTGGGGCGACCGCGGTCGACGTGCGCCGGGACGGCCGGACGGTGCTGATCGGTGTGACGGACGAGGGGGCCGGGGTACCGGAGGGGTTCCGGCCGCAGCTGTTCGAGCGGTTCGCCCGTAGCGGGGCGACCGCGGGCCGGGTGAGGGGGACGGGACTGGGCCTGTACATCGTGCGGGAGCTGGCCCGGGCGAACCGTGGTGATGTCACGTACCGGCCACGGCCGGGCGGCGGTTCGGTCTTCACCCTTGCTCTTCCGGCTGTCCCCTGAGGGAAAAGGTCCTGCTCAGTGCCGGTTTGGTGTTCGTTACAATGAAGGGTCCGGGTTTGTTGCTGTAGTGCAAGCATCTCGGGGATACTGCACCCGGGTGACAGGAGGACGACGACGGTGGAGGCCGCGGTGGAGTGGGCAGCACGGCTGCATCACCTGTGGCGTTCGGTCACCTCGATCACGGTTCGTGACGAGCTGGCCGCCCTGGTCCTACCGCCCCTGCAGGCGCTGCCCGGAGTGGTCGCCGTCTGGGGGCTGCGGCACGGCCCCGGCCTCACCGTCATCGAGCACCGGTGGTCCGGCCACGAGCCGGACCCCGCCCAGATCGAGGTGTCCCGGGCCCTGTCCGCCGATGCCGGCGAACAACCCCGGGTGATCCCACTCGACGGCACCCCGCTCGCGGGCGTGGCCGACCAGGCCGTGGTGTCCCGCTTCGACGTCGCCGGTGACCCCGCCGGCACCTTCCTCGTGCTGACCGCACCGGGCGCCGACACCGGCCGGATCACCACCTGCCTCGCCCAGGTCGTCGAGGTCACCCGCGAGGCGGTCCGCGCCATCGTGGTACGCCGTGGCGAACAGCTCCAGCAGACCCGCGACGCCCTGCTCGCCGAGGCGTCCCTGCAGATGGACGCGGTCCTCGACACCGCCCAGACGATGCGCCGGGTGCCCCGGATGGCGGTGCCGGCCATCGCCGAGGGCTGCCTGGTCTACGTGGTCGAGGACGGCAAGCCGGTGATGCGCAGCGCCGTGCACGTCGACATGCGCCGCCTCTCCGCCCTGCTCGGCGACCCGGCCGTCGCCGACCGGCTGATCGCGCTGGCCGACCGGACGATCCGCGGCGGCGGAACCGAACCCGGTGACGCCGAGGCCCTCGACGCGCGGATCGTCGAACCGCAGGTCCTGCGTACCCGAGGGCGGGTGATCGGGGTCCTGATCTTCGTCTTCGACCGGGCCGACAGCCAGGTTCCACCGGCGTCCTTCCTGCGCGACCTGGCGTCGCGGGCCGCGCTCGCGATCGACAACAGCACGCTCTACGAGGAGCGCCGCCGCGAGGTGGTGACCATGCAGCAGCACCTGCTGCCGACCCGCCTGCCGGTGATCCCCGGTCTGCGGATCGCCGCCTCCTACACCGTCGGCGACCAGATCCTCGAAGTCGGCGGCGACTTCTACGACGTCGTCACCGCCGGGAACGGCGCCGCCGCGGCAGTGATCGGCGACGTCTGCGGCCGGGGCGTCGACGCCGCCGCGCTCACCGGGATGGCCCGGCACACCCTGGCCGCGCTGCTGCAGGAGGACGCCCCGCCGGTCCGGGCCATGCACCGGCTCAACACCCGGCTGCGCCTCGACGGCTCGTGGCGGTTCGTCACCGCCGGCGTCGCCCTGCTGCGCCCCGGACCGGACGGCGTCGCGGTGGACTGGACCTCCGCCGGCCACCCCGCGCCGGTGGTGATGCGCCGCGGCGGCCCGGCCGAACGCGGCACCGGCGGGGGCGTGCCGCTCGGGGTGCTCGCCGAGCCGCGGACCGGCCGGTCCCGCGTGCTGCTCGGTCCCGGGGATACGCTGGTGATCTTCACGGACGGGTTGACCGAGAGCCGGGACGCCGACGGCCGCATGTTCGAGGAGCAGGCGCTCGGGGAAACCCTCGAGCGTCTCCGGGACGCGCCGGTGGAGAACCTGGTCGACGAACTCAGCCGAGCCTCGGCCGCGTTCGGCGGCACCCTCCCCGACGACGTCGCGGTGCTGGCGATACGCGCGGGGGAGCAACCGGAGTGAACGACGATCTGATCTTCGTGGTGGAGGACACCGACGAGGACGTGGAAGCCATCGACCGGGCGATCAGCCGGTCCCACCCCGACGTGCAGGTGGAGTTCTTCCGCTCCGGCACGGAGGTCCAGCCCCGCCTCGCCGACGGCACCCCGCACCCGCGCCTGCTGCTGCTCGACCTGAACATGCCGGGCGAGAGCGGCCTGGACGTGGTCCGCTGGATCCGGGCCCGCCGCGACCTCGACGGCCTCACCGTCGTGGTGTTCACCTCGTCGGAGGACCAGGCCGAAGCGGACGCCTGCTACGCGGCCGGCGCCGACTCCTACATTTATAAGCCGCTGAACTTCGCCCTGTTCCAGAGCGTGCTGGCGCAGACCCTGAACTACTGGGGGAAGGTCGCCCGCACGGTCGTGCCGCCACCCGGGGACTCCTCCGCCCACACCTGACCGCCGTGCCGCTCCACGATGCGGCGCACGATCGCCAGGCCCGCGCCCGACCCCGGCGCCGCCGCCGGGTGCAGCCTGCGGAACAACTGGAACGCCTGCTCCCGCAGGTGCGGTGGCATGCCGATGCCGTTGTCGCGTACGAAGAACGAAGCCTCATCGACGCCCACCGCAACCGTGCGGCGACCCTCCGGCCGGGCGTACTTCGCGGCGTTGACCAGCAGATTCACCAGCACCTGGTCGAACAGCACCGGATCGGCCACCACCACCGTCCCCGGCTCCGGCAACTCCACCTCGACGTCGTGCTCACCCAACCGCGGCCCGGCCACCTCCAGGGCACCGGCCACCGCCGCCCGCAACTCCACCGGCTGCCGGTGCAGGTCGGTACGCCCGATCCGCGAGTAGTACAACAACGCGTTGAGCAGCTCGTCCATCCGGGTGGCCAGCCGCTGGATCGACTCCAGCCGTCGCACGGTCACCGAATCCATCCCGTCCGCCGCGTCCTCGGCGATGAACGTGGCCGTGTTCGCGATCCCGCGCAACGGCTCCTTCAGATCGTGGGCGGCCGCGTGCGCGAACGAATCCAGATCGACGTTGCTGCGGCTCAACTCGACGTTGAGCGCGGACAACTGCCGGGCATGCGCCAAGGCGATCCCGGTCAGCGCCCGCCCCAACTCCACCGCCATCGCCAGGTCGGTCGCCGACCACGGCCTGCAACGTCCCCGGGTCGACGCCAGGAACACCGCCGTCGACCCGCGCGGAGTCAGCCGCCGCCCGTGCGGGCCCAGCGACACCGGCTCGGCCGGGTCGGTGGCCCAGCGCCGGGACACGGTGCGCTCACGGCGTACCCACACCACGCAGTCCCCGTCCACGCCGGTAGGCAGCACCAGCACCCCCTTGACCGGGTGGCCGGCGAGGTCCGGCAGGTCCTCGCCGAGCCGGTCGCTGTGCCACACCGCGCCGGCCGCCGGAACCGGCAGACGCTCCAGCAGACCCGGCAGATCCGGCAGGTTGCCGTGCGCCACCACCGTGCCGGCGATCCGCACCACCACCCCGTCGCAGTCGATCACCCCGGCGAGCCCGGCCGGGTCCGCCGGCCACGGGCCGAAACCCTCCATCAGCCGGGCGATGGCGGTCCGCGACTGCTCCCGGGCGGCGGTCTCGTCGCGTTCCCGCAACGCCGCCAGGTGCAGCGACAGGGCCACACCGAAGAACTCACACGCCGCCCGGACCTGCGGATTCAAGGTGTTCGGCGTGGTGCCGTGACAGGCGATCAGCCCCCACAACCGGCCGCCGGACAGCAGCGACACCGACATCGACGACGTCACCCCGATGTTGCGAAGATATTCCAGGTGGAACGGGGACACCGTCCGCAACACCGACATCGACAGATCCAGCGGCGGATCGGCCGGCGGCACCAGCCGGGCCGTCGGATCGTCCACGTCGGCGATCACCCGGATCCAGTTCCGCTCGTACAGGCGGCGGGCCTGCGGCGGGATGTCGGTCGCCGGGAACCACAGGCCCAGCCACGGCTCCGCGCCCTCGGCCACATCCTCGGCGATCACCTCACCGGGCCCCTCGAGAGACTCGAACCGGTAGGCGACCACCCGGTCGTACCCGGTCAGCGCCCGGACCTCGGTCACCGCGGCCCGGCAGGCCGCCACCACCGTGGTGGCCTGCTGCAACCGCATCAGCGCCTGCCGCACCAGGGAGTAGAACGCCGGGAACTCGGCCGCTGGGCTCCCCGGCTCGAACTCCAGCACCAGCATCCCGTCGGACCGGAACACCGTCGCGTCGAACCGGCGACCCGCGATCTCCACCGGCATCATCGCGGTCTGCCCGGTGTCCGCCTCGGCCAGCCCGGTCAACGCGGCCACCTGGGCGCTGCCGAGCAGCCGCTCGACCGGTGTGCCGAGCAGCCCCGGGAAACCGAGCACCGCCCCGGCGTTCTCGCTGACCACCGCGATCACACCGTCGCGGGCGGCGACCAGCGCCCCGTACGACTGCACGCCACCGAGCCGGTGGATCGGCTCCCGCACGCAGGCGGTCAGGTCGAAGGCCGCCCCGACCTCACGTTCGGCGGCCGCTTCCCGCTCGGACAGCCAGCCCGGCACACGATCATCCACGCCGCACCCTAACCCGTGCCGCCGGCCAGCCCGAGCGTGGCCGCGCCTCTCTCCAGCCGGCCGCCGTCCCGCGGGGTCGGTGGCCGCGGTGGCGTGGGGCCGGCGGTGACGGTGCGCTCGGCGCTGTCCGGGTCGTCGGGATCCCACCGCACCCCCTTGCCCGGGTAGGCGACCGCGACGAAGTACACCGCCCCGCAGATCGTCAACGCGGCGGTCAGCCCGGCGGCCAGCAGAGCGGCGCCGGCGATGCCGCCGACGGGGATGCCCGCCCACGCGTACGCCGTGATCAACGTCCGCACCCGCCCGCGCAACCCGGGCGGGATCCGCTCGAACTGCACCGCCTCGATGATCGGGTTGGCCGCCCCCGACCCCAGACCGGCGATGGCGAACACCAGCAGCACCTGCTCCGGCGGCAGATCCAGGGCGAGCGCGACGAACCGCGACACCCCGGCCACCAGGAACCCGGTGAGGTACACGGCCCGCCGGTTCAGCCGGTCCCCGATCCCGGCGGTGATCAGCGCGGTCAGCACGGCGGCCGCCGCGAACACCCCGATCGCCAGCCCCGCGTAGGCCGGACTGTGCCCCCGGCTGTGCGCCCACACCGGCAGCAGAATCGTCAGGAACGCCTGGTCCAGAAAGTTCGTGATCACGAACATCACGGTCAGGGCCCGCAACGACCGCTCCTGGTGCAGGTGCGCGGCACCCTGCCGCAGCCGCTGGAAATAGTTGCCGTCCGACTCCGGCGGCGCCGGATCGGTGCGGATCATCGAAGAGATCAGCGAGGCGGAGGCGAGCAGCGCCGCGGTCAGCCACAGCGTGTGCGGCGCCCCGTAGGAGGCGATCAGCAGCCCCGCCAGCGCCGGGCCACCCGCGGTGGCGGCCCGTTCGACCGCGGTGGCCAGCCCGGTCCCGCGTTCCAGCGGTTGTCCGGCTGCTGCCGTGGCCGTCGGCAGCAGGATCGACTTCGCGGCGTTGGCGGGCCCGTCGGCCGAACCGACGATCGCCATCACCACCATCAACATCCACATCGGGGCGCTACCGGCCGCGGCGAGCAACACCATGGCCACCGCGGAGATCATGTCCCCGGCGATGGCCACCCGGCGCGGCCCGATCCGGTCCATCAGCGGACCGGTCGCGATCTGCATCCCCACGTACGGCAGGGTCTGGCAGAGCGCGACCAGGCCGGTCTGCGCGGGGCTGCCGGTGCTGGTCAGCACCAGCCAGGGCACCGCGATGAGCAGCATCCGGGCAGCGCTGAGCGCGCACGCCTGTGCGCCGAGCACGGCGACGAGCGCGCTGCTGGACCGGGTCACCACCCGCCGGTCCCGAGAGAGGCGGTCGGTAGCAGTCTGGTGATATCACGACTACACATCCGACTCATCATCTTCGATTTTCCCGTACGGGTGACACGGGATCACCCGACCGTGTTCCTTGTTGCTGGTAGGAGCCCTGAATTTTGTTAGAATGTCGCCGCGGCGAGATCATTTGCGTTCTATTTCTTGTACGAGCCACACCTTCCTCGGCAATCGGGCCGTCCCGTCGTGGCCCGGTCGCCTGCTCCCGCCCCACGCGCCCACGTGCCGCGGCGTCCGCCCGCTCAACTTTTCGTGTGCGGGAGGCGACGGCACCCCATCCCGTGATCGGGTGCCGTCGCCCTCTCACGTGGGTAGCCAGCCGTCCCCAGCCCCATGATCGGGGTCCCTTGCCGCCCGGCGTTCCGCTGCGGCAGGTGGCCGCACCCGCTCCCGTGATCGGGTGCGTTTGCTGTCTCGCGGTGGGGGCGACTGCACCCGGTCGCGTGATCGGGTGTGTTTGCTGTCTCGTGGTGGGGGCGACTGCACCCGGTCGCGTGATCGGGTGTGTTTGCTGTCTCGTGGTGGGGGCGTCCGCACCCGGTCGCGCGATCGGGTGCGTTCGCTGTCTCGTGGTGGGGGCGTCCGCACCCGGTCGCGTGATCGGGTGCGTTTGTAGGCTCGTAGTGGGGGTCGATCGCACCCAGTTCGGTGATCGGGTGCAGTCGCCCTTCCATAACGGCGGGTGTCCCGTCCCGTCGGTTTGATCGGGAGTCTTCGTCGTTCGTCGGTTTCCGCTGCAGGGGGCGGTAGCACCCGGTCGCGTGATCGGGTGTGTTTGCCGTCTCGTGGTGGGGTCATCCGCACCCAGTCCTGTGATCGGGTGCCCTTGCCCTCCGGTAGCGGCTGGTGCCAGTCCCCGGTCGCGTGATCGGGTGCGGGTGCCGCTCGGTGGTCTCCGATCCGGGCGGTGAGCGCACCCGACTGCTTGATCGGGAACCGGTATCCGGAGCTGGCGCTCATGGCACCCGTTCGGCTGACTGGGTGTCTTCGCCGTCCTTCTGCGGCCGGTGCTGTGGTCGCACCGGTCCCGTGATCGGGTGAGTTCATTGCGTCGCGGTGGGTGATGACCGCGAAACCGCGTTCCGCGCAGCGCCGGTAGAAGCCGGCCAGCGGAGATGATGGCCCGTTGCCGTTCCGGCGGGCTCGTGATCGGGTGCGCTCACCGCCGAGACGTCTCCGGTGGGGAGATGGCTGCACCCGATCTTGAGTTTGGGTTCGCCTGTCGGCCCTTTGGCGGGGCCGAGCGCACCCGATCATTAGATCGGGGACGCTCACAGGGCGCGTAGCTCCGGTGGATGGTTAGCTGACCCGATCGCATGATCGGGTGCGCTCGCCGCGCTGGGGTGGGGCGTGTGCGCACCCAACGGCATGATCGGGTGCGCTCGCCGCGCTGGGGTGGGGCGTGTGCGCACCCAACGGCATGATCGGGTGCGCTCGCCGCGCTGGGGTGGGGCGTGTGCGCACCCAACGGCACGATCGGGTGCGCTCGCCATTGGGGATCTTCGGTAATCGGTGGCTGCACCCGGTGGGCGGTGGTTGCACCCGCTTCAACGGTTGGGTGCCGACACCGGTGCCGGTGCCTGCCGTTCGCCGGGGCTTGGGGGTCGGCGGTCGGCGGTCGGGGGCCGGGGGTCAGAGAAGAAAACGATCCAACTCGATGTTGTGTTGGTTGGTCGCGGTTTGTGGTTGAGCGGTCGTTGAAGGCGTCGAGTGGGGGCACGGGCGGGCTGGTGGTGCGGATGCGGTTCAGTTGGGTGGGGAGGATGCCGGGTGGGCGGTGCGGATGCGGTTCAGCTCGGCGAAGAGGGCGTCGGGACCGGGGGTCATCGAACCGACGACGACGGTGAAGGACGGGCGGCCGCGGCGGAGGTGCGGGCGCTGGACCGGCGCCGTGCCCTCCAGGTGGCGGACGTTCTCCACGCGGTCAGGGATGATCACCAGGCGGGTCAGGGAACCCATGAGACGGCGTTCCACCGCGGCCACCGACGACCAGGGCAGGAACATCGGGCGGCGCAGGGTGGGCGTGAACGCGATGCCGGCTTCGGTGAGGCGGATTCGGGCCAGGGAGTCGCGCCGGAGGAGGGCGAAGGCGGCGGACGCGCCGACCGGGCCGGCCACGAGGGGGATCATGTCGGAGGCGTCGACGGTGGCGCTGCCCGCTATCAGCATCGCGATCAGCCGGGTCAGGATGACGGCGGTGACGGCCCACCCGGTGATGGTCAGCCACATCCGGCCGCGGTTCACCTGAAAGTCCACCCCCGCATTATGGACCTTGACAGCGGGCGGGTATCGACGGCGGTAGCGTCGGGGTGTGGGTCTGCCTGGTGACAGTCATGTGCACAGTGAATGGTCGTGGGACACCACGGCTGCCTCGATGGAACGGACGTGTGCGCGGGCCCTTCACATCGGGCTGCCTGCTGTCGCTTTCACGGAGCATTTCGATCACACCGTGTGGCGGATTGCGGTCGACGGGCCGTACAAGATGGACAATCTCACCCGGCTGGCGGACGACGACGGCGTCCTGACCCCACCGGTCTTCGATTCTCAAGGGTATCTCGCGGCTGTCGAGCGCTGCCGGGAGCTGTTCCCGGGGTTGCGGATTCTCAGTGGTGTCGAGGTGGGGGAGCCGCACTGGCATGCCGAACCGGTCGGGCGTGTGCTGGCCGGGGGCGGCTTCGACCGGGTGCTCGGGTCGCTGCACTGCCTGCCGGACCGGGGGAGTTTCGCCGAACCGTGGCTGATCTTTCCGCACCGGGACGCGCGCGAGGTGATGCGGGAATACCTCGGTGCCGTCGCCACGATGGCGGCGATGGACGGGGTGTTCGAGGTGCTGGCGCACATCGACTACCCGCTGCGGTTCTGGCCGGCGCAGACTGCCGGGGTGTTCGATCCGGCCGACTTCGAGGAGGAGTTCCGGCACGCGCTGCGGATCACCGCCGGTTCCGGGCGGGCGCTGGAGGTCAACACCCGGCTGCCGATGGACGCCACGATTCTGCGCTGGTGGCATCAGGAGGGCGGGGAGGCGATCACGTTCGGCAGTGACGCCCACACGCCGGACGCGGTCGGGCACGGGTTCGCCGCTGCGGCGCACATGGCTGAGGCGTACGGGTTCCGGCCCGGCGCGGACCGGCATGCGCTGTGGGGGCGGGTGGACTGATCGCGGATCGCGATGGGTCAGGGTGCACCCGGATCGCAACCGGCAAACGTCAGGACGGGGCCCGCCGGGCCGAACCATAGGGGGTACAGGGAGGAGACCCCGCGATGTCCGACACCTCCATAGCCGTCGCGGCCGAGCGGTACAGGTCCGCGGTGGACGCCGTACCCGAAGTGCTGGAACTCGCATCGGAGGCCTGCCAGGTCCCGATGGCCGCGCTCAAGGTCGTCGGCGGGGGCAGTGCCCACTTCGCCGCGACGCTCGGCATTCAGACGGTGGTCGACGTGCCCCAGTCGATGTCGCTCTGCGACATCGTGTCCGCGGCCGACGACACCATGGTCATCAATGATGCGGCGCGTGACCCGCGCCTGTCGACGCACCCGCTGGTCCGCGGCACCGAGCACGTCCGGTTCCTGGGCGCCGCCCCGCTGCACCACGACGGGCAGATCGTCGGGGCGCTGTGCGTGTTCGACGATGCGCCGCGCCGCCGCAACACCGACACGATCAGCCGGCTGCTGTCGCGGATCGCCCGCCGGGTGGACGCCGAGACGAACCTGCGGCACCTGCTCACCCATCAGCCGTTCCCGGTCGCGAAGGACCAGGACGAGGTGATCTCGGCGATCTCGCACGAGATCCGGACGCCCCTGGCGGTGATCCGGGGCAGCCTGGAGATCCTGGCGGGTTCGATCGCCCCGGGTTCCGAGCGGCCGCTCGACGCGATCGCCCGCAACACCGACCGTCTCTGCCGTACGGTCGACAACCTGCTGTGCGCGGCCGATCAGCAGAGCCGCGAGCCGGTCGGGGAGCCGCGCCTGACGGACCTGGCGACCGTGGTGTCCGCGGCGGCGACCGGTCTGGGCCCGTGTGCGCACCGGCTGCGGATGGACCTGCCCGCCGCGCCGATCCGGATCGTTGCGGACGTCCGTCTGCTCGCCATCGCCGTCGGTCACCTGCTCAGCAACGCGCTCGGCTTCGGCGGACCGGACAAACCGGTCGATATAGCGATCACCGCCGAACCGCAGCCGACGGTGACCGTTCGCGATCAGGGTCCCGGGTTGGCGCCGGCCGAACTGGAGATCATCGGCCGGCCGTTCGTCCGGGGTGACGCCGCCCGCCGGGAGCAGGCGCCCGGCCTCGGCCTCGGCCTGTCGATCAGTCGCCGGATCGTCGAGGCGCAGGGCGGTTACCTGCTGCTGGAGAGCACGCCGGGGGCGGGTCTCACCGCCCGGATCCTGCTGCCGCCAGCCTGACCGTGACGAGGACCCGCTTGCCGTCGCGGCGGGCGGTGGCGTGCCCGGTCCGGACGACGTCGTCGAGGCGCAGACCGATCGGTCCGCCCTCGTCGAGGAAGTTGCGCCACCAGTTCTTCGCGTCCGGCATCATCACCTCGATCGTCACGCCGTCGGCGGTCCGGCGGTAGGCCACCGGGATGCTGAACTCCGTGCCGGACCGCCGGCCGGTGTACGTCACGACGGTCATCCGCCGGTTGACGAGCCGCCCCCAGCGGGGCGAGTTCTGCAGTCCGACGACGCAGCTGTTGAACCGGTCGACGAAAACGGTCACGGGTCGTGCCTGAGTACGCATGACGGCGACGCTATCCGCCGAAACGGAGAGCGTCGTCCGCCCACCTTAAAGTGGGAGCAATGAGCGCCCCCGCCTCTCCACTTCTGCGGTCCGACGCCCGCCGCAACCGGGACCGCATCCTCGACGCCGCCCGGGACCTGTTCGCCGTCCGCGGCCTCGACGTGCCGATGGCCTCGGTCGCCCGCCGGGCCGGCGTCGGCGCTGCCACCCTCTACCGCCACTTCCCGACCAAGGAGTCCCTGGTCACTGCGGTCTTCGCCGAACAGTTCACGGCCTGCGTGGCGGTCGTCGACCGCGCCCTGGCCGACCCGGACCCCTGGCGCGGCTTCTGCACGCTGCTCCACAAGGTCTGCGACCTGCAGGTCTCCGACCGCGGGTTCGGCCAGGCGTTCCTGGCGGCGTTCCCGGACACCGGCGGGGTCGCCGCCGAACGGGCCCGCGGCTACCAGGGTTTCGTCGAGCTGACCCGTCGCGCCCAGGCCGCCGGCCGGCTGCGCCCGGACTTCGTCCCCGCCGACCTGGCCCTGCTCATCGCCTCGGTCTGCGGGCTGGTGACGGTCGCCCCGGACGAGGCGGGCGCCGGCGCACAGCGGCTGGTGGCCTATCTGCTGGCCGCGTTCGACGCCCGCCACACCGGTCCGCCGCTGCCGCCGGCCCGCCTGGGGATGCGCCATCTGATCCAGGCCGGGTGAGCCGGTCACGCTCCTTCCGGGGTACGCCCACCGCCCGGTGCAGCCGCGCCGCCGTGTACCGGCGGTAGCCGGTGACCGGGAGTGTCAAGGGCAGTTCTCGCTCTTGAGTTTCACGTCGTACTCGGCGTCGTCGGAGGTGATGCCGGACGGGACGCCGTTGAAGTACGTCTCCTGCTTCTCCCCGGCGGCCACCTCCTCGAAGTGCAGGTGCGGGGCGCTGGAGTTGCCGGTGCTGCCCACCTTGCCGAGCTGCTGGCCCTGGGTCACCTCGTCGCCCTTGCTGACCATCGGCGGTTCCAGCATGTGCAGGTACAGCGTCGCCCACCGGCCGCCGTGGTCGATCTTCACCCAGTAGCCGCCGCCGCGGCCCTGCGGGCCCTTGGGGTTCTCCGGGGTACGCCCACCGAGCTCCCCGTTGATCCCCGCCTCGATCACCGTGCCCGGGAACGACGCGTGCACCGGGCGGCCCCAGGCCTTGCCCTTGGCGGGGTAGAGATCGACGTCGAAGTCGTCGTGCCCCGGATAGGTGGTGAGTTCCCAGGTCTCCCCGCAGGCGACCGGCAGCTGGAAGTTCGGCCGGGGGCCCGGTGGTCCCAGCACCGGCGTGAGCAGCGCCGCCCCCGCCACGATCACGGTGATCCCGGCGAGGGTGGCGAGCAGGAGGGAGCGGCGCTTATTGATCACCACTTGATGGTCGCAGGCGGACGCTTCCCCCGCCTCACGGCGAATCCGCCGCATGGCGAACCCGCCTCACGGCGAATCCGGGAAGCAGCCGGCGAACGGGTCGGGCAGGGCGCTCCAGGTGTCCGCCCCGGCCGCGAGTTCGACGTCGCTGAGCAGGCAACCGGCGAGCCGGTCGTGCAGGTCCGCGGTGTCCATGCCGAGGCCGACGAAGGCCAGCGCGGTCCGCCGGTCGCCGTAGTACGGGTCCCAGGTCACGTCCGCGGTCAGCCGCCGCAGCGCGCTCACCTCGGACCAGCGCTGTGCGGGGAGGGCGTCCAGCCACCGGCCGAGGGTGCCCAGGCTGATGCCCTGGCCGGCGGACTCCCAACCGACCGCGATGTCCGGCTGCGAGGCGATCCACATCTGGCCGCGGCCGCGCAGCGTACCCGTGGTGATCTCGGGCAGGGCCTCGTGCAGGCGTCCGGCGTGGAACGGCCGCCGACTGTCGAACAGCATCGCGGACACCCCGCAGGACCCGTGCGGATCGTGGACGCCGATCGGCATCGACTCCAGGGCCCGGCCGATCATGCCGGGGGCGTCCGGATCGTGCCGGCCGGTGCGCCGCAGCCGCCGGGTCAACTCTGCGGTGCCGTCCGTGTCCGGGACCGCCACGACGGTCGCCCACGGCACGAGCAGCCGGGCCGTCGCGGTGACCCGGTCGGCCTCGGGGCGTCCCCACACCACGACGGTGTCGGCGAACTCGACCTGCCGGGCGACCACCTGCGCGACGGCCCGGGAGTCGTCGTCGGCCGCGTGCAGGTCCCGGTCCCGTAGGTCGTCGTCGGTGCTCAGGTCGTCGAGGAAGTCGGCGGTGTCCAGGACCGTCACGTACGAGTCGAACCGCAGCGCCGGATGGTCGCAGGCGTCCGCGACGTCCTCCGGTTCGATCACCGGCGGCAGGACGAGCAGCACGTCCCGGCGCCCGTGACCGAGCCTGATCAGGGTGGGCAGGACGTCGTCGTGCAGGGTGCACGACACGCAGCCGTGCACCAGCGCGACGGTCGTGTCCTCGAGGACGTGCCGCTGGTCGCGGACGACGCGCCGCACCAGACCGTGCCGGATCCGGGTGATGTCGTGCTCGACCAGCACCAGGGCCGGGTCCTCGGCGAGTAGCCGTGCCGCCACGGCCCGGGTGGCCGGCGGGCTGAATCCGGACAGGACGGTGATGCGGGGCCGGGTGTCGGCGGGGGGTGGCGCGGTGGTCCGGGCCGGCTCGAGACTCATGGGAGCAACTCCCCGCGGGCGGCGAAGGTGTCCGGGAACCGTTGCCAGCCGTCCGGGCCGAGCGACAACTCGGCGTCGGTGAGCAGGCAGCGGGCCAGGGTGCGGTGCAGGCGGACCGGGTCGGTGCCGACGCCGACGAAGGCGAGGTGCTGGTGCCGGTCGCCGTAGTACGGATCCCAGTCGAGCGCGGCGGCGATCCGGCGTTCCGGGTGCGCTTGTTCCCAGGCGCCGTCGTCCTGCCCGTCGAGCCAGTGGCCGGCCGGTGTGACGGTCAGGACCCCGGCGGACTCCCAGGAGAGCACCCGGTCGGGCTGCCCGGCCAGCCAGAAGTGCCCGCGCGAGCGCAGCACCTGCTCGACGATCGCCGGCAGCGCCCGGTGCAGGCGCTCCGGGTGGAACGGCCGCCGCGCCTTGAACACACAGGCCACCACGTCGTCGCGGGACACCGGCTCGTGCACGCCGACCATCCGGCCCAGCAGTCCGCGGGTGGACGCGGCGACCGGTTCCCCGAACCGGCCGGCCGGGCGCCGCACGGTTGCCGGCAGCCGCGGGTCGTCCAGGCCGAGGACGCCGGCCCAGGGCGCGAGCCGTCGCAGCAGTGTCCGCAACTGATCGGCTTCCCACTGTTCGCCGCTCTCCGGTCCACCCTGGATGACGATGGTGCCGGCCTGCTCGATCTGCCGGGCGACGAGCTCACTGACCGGGCGGTCCGCGGTCAGCCCGTCGAGCAGTAGGTCGGCGGCGACCACGGTGACCGGTGCGGCGGTTCCGGTCATGTCGCTTGTCCAGGCCCGGCGCAGGTGGTCGGGTTCGCAGCCGTCCGGCATGACCACCACGGTGTCGCGCTCCGATCCGCCCGCGACGGTGATCAGATCGTTGACCAGGTGTGCCACCGGTGTGCCGCCCCGGTCCGCGAAGTCCACGACGGACCCGGGGCCGGCCAGCCGGTCGGCGGCCGTCCGGGTGGCGTGCGGCCAGAACCCGCAGAGCGGGACGACCAGCGGTGCTGAAGATCGCCTCATGGGGTCCCATCTTGTTGGAAATGATTTTCATTGTAAAGTCTGCCGCATGTCTTCCGTCTGTGACGTGACCGGAAAGTCGCCGGGCTTCGGCAACGCCGTGTCGCACTCCCACCGCCGCACCCGCCGCCGCTGGAACCCGAACATCCAGCGCCGCCGCTACTGGTTGCCCTCCGAGGGCCGCCACATCCGCCTGAACGTCAGCACCACCGCCATCAAGATCATCGATCGGGACGGCATCGAGGCGGTCGCCGCCCGCGTCCGGGCCCGGGGAGTCCGATTCTGATGGCCCGGTCCACGGACATCCGGCCGGTGATCAAACTGCGGAGCACGGCCGGCACCGGGTACACGTACGTCACCCGCAAGAACCGCCGAACCCATCCCGACCGGCTCACGCTGCGCAAATACGACCCGGTGGCGCGGCAGCACGTGCTCTTCCGCGAGGACCGCTGATCCTTCCGCACCGGTGCCGTCGATGCCGGCACCGTCCGCAATCATCGAACGTGAGGAATGCCCCATGGCACGTCGCTGCCTGACGGAACGCGAGACCCGCCGATCGCAACTGGTAGATCGGTACCGGTCGGAGCGTACAAAATTAAAGATCTTGATCTCTGCACCTGACACCGACGGCGTCACCCGGGCCGACGCGGTGCGCCGCCTGGCAGCCCTGCCGCGCGACTCCAGCCCGTCCCGCCGCCGCAGCCGCGACAGCATCGACGGACGGCCGCGCGGTGTGCTGACCAGATTCGGTCTGTCGCGCGTCCGGTTCCGCGAGATGGCGCTGCGCGGCGAACTACCCGGAATCCGCAAGGCCTCCTGGTGACCGCTTCGCCTGTGGCTGTTCTCGATCAGCCTTGACCGCCTCACCCCCGGCGGTTTCCGATCAGCGTCGATGCCGGGCTGCCGCGCGGACCGCCCGGTCCGCGCGGCAGGAAACGGCGGTGGTCCGGCCAGGACCGATCGGTCCGTCCTCCTTGGGGGTACGCCTACCGTGAGTCCCCGGGCTACCGTCGGGCATGGCCGCTGACGTGGACGAGGACATCGCCGATACCCTGGACGAGGCCGTCATCGGCGCGCTGATCAGGACGTTCTTCGCGGCCTTCGTGTCGGGCGACGACGCCCCGGCCCGTCTCGACGCACTGCCGGGCCTGTTCCTGCCCGAGGCGGTGATCGTCCGCACCGGCCCGGACCTGGCCGTCTACGGCGTGGAGTCGTTCATCGCCCCGCGCCGTGATCTCCTGACCAGCGGCCGCCTGACCGATTTCACCGAACACGAACTGGCCGGCCACACCGCCGTCGCCGGTGACGTGGCCCAGCATCTCTGCACCTACACCAAGTCGGGCCTTCTGGACGGCAGGCCGTTCACCGGCCGAGGAGTCAAGACCTTTCAACTGGTCCGCACCACGTCGGGATGGCGCCTGTCCGCCGTGGCCTGGTCCGACGAGTAGCGTCGCCGGCGAAGGTTCAGGGGATGCGTTTCACCAGGAAGCGGGAGGGGTCGGCCATCTCGTGCACCGAGCCCTGATCGTCGATGAACGGGTAACGGTCCAGGTAGTGGCAGCCGGTCTCCTGGTAGCCCAGGCGCAGGTACAACGCCGCCGCCCTCGGATTGCCGTCGGAGGCGCCCAGACCTATCCGGTGGCGGCGCCGATCCGCGGCCAGCCGTTCGGCCGTGCGGATCAGCGCCGTCCCGATACCCCGGGACTGGTGTTCGGGGACCACCACCAGGCCGTTGATCTCGGGGCAGCCGGGGAAACGGGCGCGGACCGGCGACTCCTTCGCGCCCTGCCACAGCAGTTCGGTGCTGCCGACCGGTTCCTCGCCGAGCCAGGCGATCAGGAAGGTGCTGACGCCCGCACACTGCCGCCGGAAACGGAACTCGTGATAACGGTTCGGCCCGGTGGGGGAGTGCTTCTCCCACACGGCGACATCCGTCCACCGGCACTGCTTGACGACCAGTCGTGCGGCTTCCTCGCCCATGCTGAGCACGGTAGAGAGATCCGCTGCGCGATTCCACCCTGCACGACGTCGCCCGCGAGGTTAAGCGCTTGCGGTACGGGCCGGGTAATCGGTGTAACCGCTGGCCCCACCGATGTAGAAGGTCGCCGCGTCCGGCGCGTTCTCGTCGGCACCGGCAGCCCAGCGCTCGACCAGATCCGGGTTCGCGATCACCGCGCGGCCGACCGCCACCGCGTCACCGGCGTCCTCGCCGACCAGCCGGACCGCCTCCTCGCGGGTGGTCTGCACGCCGAAACCGGTGTTCACGATCACCGGGGCCCGCACCGCGCCGCGGATCTTCTGGACCAGCGGGCCGGCCGGATCGGCGTGCAGGATGTCCACGAACGCCAGACCGAGCGGGGCCAGACCGGCGGCCAGCGCCAGATAGGTGGCCAGCACGTCGTCGGCGTCCGTCTCCAGCGCGCCCTGGATGTTGTGCTCCGGCGAGATCCGGATGCCGGTACGGTCCGCGCCGACCGCCGCCGCGACCTCGGTGGCCACCCGGACGGCGAGCCGGGCCCGGTTCTCCGGGGAGCCGCCGTACTCGTCGGTCCGCTGGTTCGACGCCGGCGACAGGAACTCGTGCAGCAGGTAACCGTTGGCGCTGTGCAACTCGATCCCGTCCAGGCCGGCCGCGATCGCATTCCGGGACGCCGCCACGAAACCGGCCACCACCTCGTCGATCTCCGCGGTGGTGAGCGCGTGCGGGACCGGCAGCGGCTCCCGGCCATCGGGTACGCGGATGTCGCCGGGCGCCGCTACCGCGCTCGGCGCCACGACCCGTCCGGAGAGGCTGACCTGCGGGTGCGAGATCCGGCCGCCGTGCATGACCTGCATGACGATCGTCCCGCCGGCCGCGTGCACCGCGTCGGCGACCCGGCGCCAGCCGGCCACGTGCTCGGCCGTCTCGATGCCCGGTTGACCGATCCAGGTGCGGCCCTCGCCGACCGGCCACGTGCCCTCGGTGACGATCATGCCGACCGAGGCGCGCTGCCGGTAGTGCTCGACGAGCAGGTCACCCGGGACGCCGTCGGCGCCGGCCCGGATCCGCGTCAGCGGGGCCATCACGACCCTGTTGCGCAGGTCGATCGCCCCGAACCGGACGGGCGTGAAGATCTTGTCGGACAACGGTGGTTCCTTTCACGCGTACACAGGAAGGCTGTTGATCGGTTAAAGATCTGAAGCACCGAAAACCATGCCGGGTTGTGGGCACGGTCTCGCCATCGACGTCCGGGGCACATCCCGGACAGCGGCGCGGGTGGTACTACCGTGATCAACATGGTGAGCGCGAAGCCGGAGAGCATGCGGGAACGGGTCGTCCGGTACCGGGTCGACCGGTCGTTGACCGGGGACCAGGCCGCCGCGCGGATCACGGCCTACCTCTACGGCAACATCGTCGTGTTCGCCACCACGGTCCCGCTGACGACCGGGGACGCCGCGCACGGGCACGCCGTTCAGTTGCTGCTCGGCGTCGCGGTGTCGACGTATCTGGCGCACGTGTTCTCGGAGATCGTCGGGCATCAGGCGCGGGCGGGGGAGCCGATGACCCGCGCCGGGATCTGGCACGAGATCGGCGACTCCCGGCCGATCGTGAGTTCCGCGCTGGTGCCGGGTCTGCTGCTCGCGGCGGCGTGGGCCGGGTGGACGGCGGGGGACACCGCGATCCTGCTGTCCGAGATCTACCTGCTGATCCGGCTGGCGTTGGTGGGCTTCCTGCTGGAACGGCTGCGGTCGCAGCGGCCGTCGATCCACACGTTCGTCGCCGGGCTGGTGCTCGCGGCGGTCGCGGCGGGCATCGCCCTGATCAAGGTGTACCTGGGCCACTGAACCGTCGAGCTTTTCCTGATATATCCGATTTATCGGGTCTTGTTCTGGCGGGGGCTCGTGGCCCCCGCCAGACGGCTCCGTCCCGCGGTCAGGAGGACTTGCGGCGGGTGAAGTAGAGAGCCGCGCCGCCGGCCACCAGCAGTCCCACGCCCAGACCGGCCAGGCCCATGGCGTTCGGCCCGGTCCGCGGCAGGGCGCCGCCGGTGGAGACCGGAACCGTGGTGGCGGTGGCGGTGGCGCTCACCGAGACGGACGGGCTCACCGACGTGCCTACGGACGGCGACGCTGAGGCGGAGAGCGAGGGCGACGCGGATGCCGACGCTGACGCCGATGTGGAAGCCGACGGCGAACTCGACACCGAGGTGGAGGTCGACGGTGACGGCGAGCAGCCGGCCGGCTGCTGCCAGGTGCCGGTGTGGACGGCGCCGCTGTTGTCGCGGACGGTGAACGTGCTCAGCTGCGCCGGGCGGACCTGGACCGTGCTCCGGCCGGCCGGAACCCGGTACTCCGACCAGGCGCCGTACTTCAGCTGCAGGATGAGGAACACGGCGTCGACGTTCGCGGCCGGACCGTTGGCGAACGTGGCGGTCATCCTACGGTCGCAGGTGGAGGTGAAGGTGACCGTCGGCTGCGGGGCACACGCCGCACTGCCGCCGCGGGCGACGGCGATCCGGGGGACCAGGGCCTCCTCCTGCGCGGACAGCACAGCCGGGTCGGGAACCGTGGTACGCAGGACCACGATCTCGTGCCGGCAGGCGGGCACGTCGACGGTGACCGCGACGGTCGGCTGCGCGGCGTCGATGCGCAGGTAGGTGATCCGCTGGTAGACGATCCGCGGGTAGGCGTCGGCCTCCGGGGGCGTCGTGTAGGAGGCGACGGACACGGTCACCCCGTCACCCGCACACAGCGGTTTCGTGGTGGTGACCGTCACGGCGCCGGTGGTGTCGTCGATGTCCGCGTCGAACTCGGCGTCCGCCGCTGTCGTGCAGCTGTCGTCAGCCGCCGCCGGTGCGGCTGCGGGCATGCCCCCGAGCGCGCCGACACGGACCGGCGCGACAACCGCGGGCACGGCAGCGCCGGCCGGCGCAGTGGCTGGGGGCACGGCGGCGCGGACCGGCTCGACTGCGCGGACCGGGCTGGTGAACGTGAAACCGCCGGCCACAGCGGCGGCAGTGATTGTCAGGAGCAAACGGCGCATGAACCATCCCCCGTGGATTCCGTAGCGGTGTCCGGAGGATACGGGTATCGATCAACGCCCGTGGCCCCTGGACCTCCCGTCACGTCGCCGGGGGTGTGCCGTCGGTCCGGAGGCAGGGTTCAGTCGATGTCGTAGAGCACGGTGCCGGTGGCCGTGGTGACCACGCAGACGTCGGACGGTGCTGCCGCGGCGGCACCGGCCCAGCCCGCCCCGCCGATGACCGCTGCCGCGAAAGCGAGGGCGACCAGGAGCCGCACCCGGATCAGATGACGCATGGCATCTCCCTCCTCGAGGCGTCCACCCTAGGCGGCCGCGTCAAGCCCCGAAGATGGTGAAGCCCGGGGATATGGCCAATCCCCGGGCCTCCGCGTACCACTGAATTGCACACACCGGCACGTTTAAGGGTGTGGATCAATCATCAAGACATCGGGTTTTGCCTTTAAACTACCGCCGCTCGAAGCGCGGCGGGCCGGAATTGAACCGGCATCCGCTGTCGTCGTCCCACCCGGTCGATCCGGTGATCAGTGGTGAATGCTGACATTGGAGCGAGAATCTGAAATTCATACCGGCTGCCTCTGCCAGTTGGGCTACCCCCGCGCGAGTGGTGCGGGGAGCAGGACTCGAACCTGCACTGTCACCGGCTGGTTCAGCTTCAGCCTCAGCTGTCAGCTTTCGCGCCGCTGCCGGCGCGACCCCCGCGCTCCCACGGGGGAATCCATGACGGTCATCCGAACAGATAACCGAAGACGGCCGCTCCGACCTTCTGGTCGGTGACCTCGCTGTTGTTCGCCTCCTCGCGGGCGAACTTGACCGCGGTCTGCAGGGTGACGACCCGCTCGAGGATCTCGTTGACCCGCTTGGCCGGCAGCGCACCGGAGAACTTCAGCGTCGTCCAGTAGCCGACGGTGACATCCTCGTAGTACACCTCGACCTGGGCCGGGTGCTTGTCGGTGGCCTCCGCCTTGACGTGGTTGCGCGGCACCTTCTTGGTCCGGTTGGTGCGGACCGGCTCGGTGCGCCAGCTGTCGGTGGAGTCGTCGCGGATCCACGTCTCGGCCGCGTCGAGGACCGGCAGCTTCTTGACGAAGGTGTGCAGGTCGACGAGCTGCTTCTCGAGGAACAGCAGGTAGGTCACCGGCACCTGGGCGGCGATGGTGCGCCCGTCGACGACCACGTCGGCGCGGGCCACACAGTTCGTCCAGTCCTTCGTGGCGGTGACGTCGAAGAGCCGGGTCAGGGTGGCGGACATGTCCCGCAGGATGTCCTCGGCCTTGATCTGCACCCGCGTGGACTCCGGGGGCAGCTGCTCGCCCTCCTCGTCCTTCGGCTGGTACGTCCGGGAGATGCCGGCCAGCGGACCGGTCTTCTGCACGGCGTGGTGGGCCTCGCTCAGGTCGGCGAACGCCTTGCTCTTGACGCCCTTCTCCACGGCGATGATCTGGTTCAGTTTCGGCACGGTGTCCCCCTCTTCCGGCCGGAACCGTAACACCACCGATCAACCCGTCTCGACCCGTTTTCGACGATCCCGGGTGGCCGGCTCGGCGTGATCTCTAGGGTGGTCCCATGCGTCGTGTGGTGCGGTACGTTCCGGCCGGGCGGGAGATCGCCGAACCGGTCACCAAACTGAGTGGTCAGCCGGTGTGGCTGGAGACGCCGCAGTGGCCGATCTCCGCGTCGCGGAACCGGCAGATGCCGTTCGTGGGGCAGTTCCGTCTGGACGACGGCACCGGAGAGCCGCGCCTGGCCTACGTGTTCATGTCGGACGAGAACATCTGGGACATCGAGGACGAACAGAACGACGACTGGGATCCCGACGCCGACGATGAGGACGAGGTGGACGAGGACGAGGTCGGCGACACCTTCGATCCCGAGGGCGGCGAGAACGCGGTCATCATCCAGCCCGGCGGACGGGTGCCGTCGTTCGTGACCGTCCGGCCCATCCGGACCGGGCCGGTCTTCAAGGACGATCACCTGCCGGAGGACGTGCCGGCCGCCGACGAGGAGAGTTGGCAGTTCCTGGGCGGGGAGCCGCGGTGGCTGCAACATCCGGAACCGCCGGGTGCCGGTTGGCGGTTCGTCGGGCAGATGACCGACGACCTGGGGCACAACTTCGGGGACGGCGGCATCGCGTACCTCTTCGTCTCGCCGGACGGCGCCGAGGGCCGCTTCCTGTGGCAATGCTGATTCAGGGCTGATCGAGTTCCTGGTAGCGCAGCGCCATCAGGATGTCGGCGCGGACCAGGGCGGCCGGGGCGTCCGCCTCCAGGGCGTCGGTGATCTGTTTCAGCCGGTAGGCGACGGTGTTCTCATGCAGGCGCAGTTCGGTCGCGGTGATGCGGGTGGAGAGGCCGGAGTGCAGGTAGGCGCGGAGGGTCTCCACCAGGTGGGGCCGGCCGAGCAGCGGGCCCAGGGCGCTCTGCACCACCTGGCGGGCGTCCAGCGGGTTCTCCAGCAGCAGCACGTCGGCGACGACGGTGCCGAACTCGACCACGCCGAGGCGGCCCGCGTGCCGGCCGGCGGAGAGGGCGGCCATCGCCTCGCGGCAGGAGCCGGCCACCTCGCCGAAGCGGGGGCGGGGCAGGCCGACGCCGATCACCATCTCGTCGCGGCGGACGACCCGGTTGAGGGCGGCGATCAGGCCGGGCACCTCCGGGGTGACGATCACCGCCACGTCGTCGCGGGCGCCGGCCACGGTACGGCTGGGCAGGATCGGCCGCAGAGCGTCCAGGACGAGCCTCTGGGCGCGGGGCAGCAGGTGCGACCCGTGGACGGCCAGGGCCCGATGTTCGGCCTGGACGGCGACCCCGACGAGGCGGGCCCGTTCCTCGATGACCTGCGGGTCGAGGCGTTCCGCGCCGGTCAGCCGGGACACCAGGTCGGTGGCGATCTGTTCCAGGTGGCCGGCGACCTCGGTGCGGGCCCGCCGGTACGCCTCGGTGGACGCCGAGATCATCGCGTCGACCGCGGCGGCCAGGTCCCTGGACGACTGCCGGTGCTCGTCCGCGGTCATCGGCGCGTCGACCGTCGCCAGCCAGGAGAAGACCTCACGTTCGGCGCGGTGCCAGGAGGTGACCACGGCTTCGATCGGCACGCCCTGGATGGCGCGGCGTTCGCCCAGCCCGGCGGCGGTGGCCAGTTCGTCCCCGGCGGGCGGGCGGCGTTCGGCGACGCAGATCAGCAGGGTCCGCATGTTCGGGGTGATCGTGCCGACCAGGTCGTCGAGGTCCATGCGGTCCTCGTCATATCCCGGTAACTGCCGCCACACGTCGGTGACCAGGACCCGTGCCAGATCGGTAACACGGCTGAGAAGAAGGTGTGCTCGTTGTGGCACATCCACAATAAGTCGCCGCCCATCTTCTCGTTCACCTGGGTATTTTCGGTCGTGGGACGCCTCGATTATGTGGTGAATCGCTAACCGCGACCAGCCCGGCTATCAGGAGAGCGCGATGCCCGACGACAGGACCCTCGTGGCGGACATGGACGACCATGCCCTCGAAGCCGTACCGGCCTCGCAGCGCAAACCACTGCTGCAGCTGATCGTGGTGCAGGTCGGCTGGAACATCAGTGTGAGCAGTTTCCTGGTCGGCGGCGTGGTCGGCGCCGGCACCACGTTCGGCGAGGGGATGGCCGCGATCGGCGTGGGCAACCTGGTGCTGGCCGTGGTGGCGTCGCTGATCGGCATCATCGGTTTCCGAACCGGCCTGACCAGCTATCTCGCGTCCCGTGCGGTGTTCGGGCGGTCCGGCTCGGTGGTCGTCTCGATCGTGCTCGGCGTGATCGCGATGGGTTTCATCGGTGTGCTGATGGACACCTGGGGCGGCGCGGTCCACAAGCTGATCCCGGCGATCCCGTCGTCGGTGTTCGTCATCGGGTTCGCCCTGGCGATCCTCACCACCGCGATCTTCGGGTTCAAGGGACTGCACAAGTTCTCGATGGTCGCCGTGCCGGTGCAGGTGGCGATCGGCCTGTTCGCACTGTTCCGGATCGGGAGCCTGGAGGGCGGATTCGGTGCGGTCTTCGACGCCTCCCCGGCGGCGTCGATCGGGTTCTCGGCGGCGGTCAGTTCGGTCATCGCCACCTGGGTCACCGGTGCGGCTCTGGTCTCCGACGTGCAGCGGTACGCCCTCAAGGCCCGCGACGTGGTGATCTCCTGCGTGCTCAGCTTCGTGGTCGGCGTCGGCATCTTCGAGGTCATCGCGACGGTCTCGGCGATGAAGGTCGGCAACAGCAACTTCGTGGTCGTCATGCAGGGTCTGGGCCTGCTCGCCCCGGCCGCGGTGCTGCTCTTCCTGGCGCTGTGGAACACCGCCGACAACAACATCTACAGTGCCTCGCTGGCCTTCACCTCCGCGTCGAACCTGGTCAAGCTGAAGATCTCCAAGCCGGTGTGGACCGTCGTCGCCGTGGTGATCGCGGTGGCCATCGCCTTCCTCGGGGTGGCCGGCCAGTTCGGCAGGTTCCTCACCGTGATCGGCGTGGTGGTGCCGCCGTTCGCCGGCCTGCTGATCGCGCACTTCTGGATCCTCGAACGCCGGGTCGAGAACGTGCTCAAGGACCTGCCGGCGGTGCGCTGGGAGGCCGTCGTCTGCTGGATCGCCGCCGCGCTGCTCGCCTACTACACCGACTTCCTGCTGGCCAACGCGATCGAGGGCCTGGTCGCCGGGTTCGTTCTTCACACCCTTGCCGGAATGGCACTCAAGAAGAAGGTCGCCGCCTGATGCGCTACGGACTGGGAGTGCCGACCGGCACCGAGGGCCTGATGTACGCCGTCCCGTACGCCGACATCGACCAGGCGGTCGAACTCGCGATCAAGGCCGAGGAGTACGGGTTCGAGTCGGTGTGGGGCAACGACCACATCACCACCCAGCGGTACGTGCGGGACGGTTTCGACACCCCGCCGCGCTACTACGACCCGTTCGCCTACTTCAGCTATGTCGCCGCCGTCACCGAACGGATCCGGCTGGCTACCGCGATCATGGTGCTGCCGTTCCGCAACCCGGTGGTCGCCGCCAAGCAGGTCGCGACCCTGGACCACCTGTCGCACGGCCGGGCGGTCCTCGGGGTCGGGATCGGCGCGTACCGCGAGGAGTTCCAGGCGATGGCGCCCGGCACCCCGCTGCACCGCGGCGAGCACGCCGAGGAGGCGATCGTCGCGCTCCGCAGGCTGTTCACCGAGCGACGGGCCGGTTTCGACGGCAAGTGGGTGAAGTTCGACGACGTGGAGAGCTACCCGAAACCGGTGCAGACACCGCTGCCGATCCTGTCCGGCGGGAACGCCCCGGGCAGCCGGTCCCGTGCCGCCCGGCTGGCCGACGGATGGCTGCCGGCCTGCCTGTCACCGGCCGAGGTGGCGAGCGGCCTCGGCCTGATCCGGGCGGAGGCCGAGCAGCACGGACGTACCCTCGGTGACGATTTCGACGTGGCTCTTCAGGTGTGTGTGAGCGTGGCGCCCACCCGGGAGGAGGCGTGGCGGCGGTTCGAGTCGTCGCAGCTCTTCCACCACCTGGTGTCGCTGTCCAAGACCACGTTGAAGGACCAGGGCGTCGACGACCTGATCTCGCGCAACCTGATCGGTACGCCGCAGGACATCATCGAGCAGGTCGAGCAGTACCGCGAGGCCGGCGTCACCACGATGGCCGCGCTGTTGTTCGCCGCCGGTTCGGTCGGCGAGACCATCGACATGATGGCCGGATTCGGTCAGGAGGTGATCGCCCGGTGAGCGCCGCGCTGATCACGGCCGCCCTGGCGACGGCGGTGCTGCCGGAACGCCCGCAGGTCGATCTCACCGCCCTGGCCGCCGAGCGCCTGGCCCGGCTGCGGGCCGAGCTGGCGGCCGCGCCCTGCGACGCGATCGTGCTGACCGAGTCCGAGAGTGTCCTCTACGCGACCGGCTACCGCAGCATGCCCGGTCAGGTCTTCCGGGCACACCGGATCGCCGCGGTGGTCACCGCCGACGACCTCTGGCTGGTCTGCGCCGCCTCCGACGCGCCCGCCGCCGCGGCCGCCGGGATCCCGGTCGATCGGATAGTCCCTTTCGGTCGCTTCTACGTCGAGGCCGGCACCGGGGAGGCGGATCACGCGGCGATCACCCGGATGGCGGACCGCCATCCGGATCTGGAGACGGCGGTCCGCGAGGTGGTCGCCCGCCTGCGTCCCGGGACGCGCGTCGCCCACGAGAACGAGACCGGCGTGGCCTCCGCGGCCCGGTCCGTCAAACTGCCGGGCGAGGTGCGTCTTCTGGGGTACGCCGCGCGGCTGAGCGAATCCGCCGTCACCGCCGCGCTGGCCGTGGCCGGCCCCGGCACCACCGAACGCGAGCTGGCCGCGGTCATCGCCGCCACCATGGTCGCCGGCGGTGGTGATCCCCGGTTCGTGGTGGCCACCACCGGCCCGAACAGCGCCCTCGCCGACGTGGTGCCGACGTCGCGCGCGTGGCAGCCGGGCGAGACGGCCCGGTTCGACGTCGGGTGCGTGGTCGACGGCTACTGGTCGGACATCGGGCGGACCGCCGTGCTGGGCGAGCCGGACGACCGCCAGCGCCGGGTGTACGCCGCCGTGCACGCCGGCGAGCAGGCACAGCTGGACGCGGCCCGGCCCGGGATCAGCGCCACCGCACTGTTCAGGCTCGGACTCGAGGGCACCGCGGCGGGCGTGCCGAGCTATCGGCGCCAGCACTGCGGGCACGGCATCGGGCTAGCCGTCTACGAGCCGCCGATCATCGCGCCCGGCGTCGACGTCGCGCTGCGACCGGGGATGACGTTCTGTTTCGAGACGCCGTACTACGAGCTGGGCTGGGGCGGGATGATGGTCGAGGACACCGTGGTGATCACCGAGGACGGACACACGATGCTCTGCGCGGGCTCCCGCGAGCTGACCGTGGTGCCGGCATGAGCGCCTACACCGGGGAACTGCGCTGCGTCCGCTGCGGTGCGGGATATCCCGACCCGTCGATCGGGTTGATCGGCGCCGGCTGTCCGGCCTGCGCGGCCGAGGGGAGCCCGGCCAACGTGCTTCCCGCGTACCGGATGACGGGTCTGACCGGTGTCCCGACCGTGACCGGCGCGCCGGGGATCTTCCGGCACCGGGCCCTGCTGCCCCTGGCCGACGCGACGGTGCCGGTGAGTCTCGGCGAGGGCGGCACGCCGGTGGTCCCGCTGCCCGGGCTGGCCGAGGGGCTCGGACTGGGCGGGGTGTGGGTGAAGGACGAGAGCCGCAACCCGACCTGGTCCTACAAGGACCGGCTGGCCGCGGTGGCCACCACCAAGGCGGTCGAGGTGGGCGCGGAGACCGTGGTGGTGGCCAGCACCGGCAACCACGGCGCGGCGATCGCGGCCTACGCGGCCCGGGCCGGACTGCGCTGCGTGGTGCTGACCATCGCCTCGGTGCCGGCCACGATGAAGACGCTGATGCAGGCCTACGGCGCGCGGGTGGTCGCCCTGCCCCGGCCGGTGGATCGCTGGCATCTGATGCGCGAGCTGGTCGCCGCACGCGGGTGGATGGCCATGTCGGGGTACGCGGACCCGCCGGCCGGCTCGCACCCGTTCGGCGTCGACGGCTACAAGACGATCGCCTACGAGCTGGTGGAACAGTTGCCGTCGGTGCCCGACGTCGTGGTCGTCCCGGTGGCCTACGGCGACGGGCTGGCCGGCATCGGCCGCGGCTTCGCCGACCTGGTAGCACTCGGGGTGATCGGAAAGGTGCCGCGACTGCTCGTCGCGGAGCCGTTCGGCCCGCTCGCGGCTGCAATGGGATCGGGGGAACCGGTGGCCGTCCGGCCGTCGGTGGCGTTCTCCACCGCCTCACCGTTCTGGACCTGGCAGAGCCGGGCGGCGGTAGAGGCGTCCGGCGGGGCCGCGGTGGCCACCCCGGACGACGAGGAGATCATGGCGGCACAGCTGGAACTGGCCCGGCACGCCGGGATGTACCTGGAGGCGTCGAGCATCACCGCCGTGGTGGCCCTGCGGAAGGCGGTGGCCGCCGGGCTGGTGGCGCCGTCCGAGACCGCGGTGGTCATCGGGACGTCCACCGGGCTCAAGGACGTCGGCGCCACGGCGGCCCGGCTGACCGACGTGCCGGTGATCGAGCCGTCTCCCGCCGACCTGGACCGGGTGCTGTCGTTCTCGGGTGGGGCGGTGTCGTGAGGCTCGCGTTCTCGATCTCCGGCCGGCGGGACTCGGCGGGGGCGGTCCGGGCCGCGGTGGCCGCCGAGGAGGCCGGGTTCAACGACGTCTGGCTGACCGAGGACTACTTTGAGCGGGGTGCGTTCGCGCTGGCCGGAGCGGTGGCCGCCCACACCTCGCGGGTCCGGGTGGGCATCGGGGTGGTCAACCCGTGGACGCGGCATCCGGTGCTGACCGCCATGGAGTTCGCCACCCTCGACGAGCTCAGCGGCGGCCGGGCGGTGCTGGGACTGGGCGCCAGCAACGCCCACTGGATGACCGACAACCTGGGGATTCCGTTCGACAGGCCGCTGGCACGGACGCTGGAGGCTCTGTCCGTCATCCGGCAGGTGCTGACCGGACGGCACGTCACCTTCGACGGGGACTTCCATCAGGTGGACACCGGGCTGTCCTTCACCCCGGTCCGGCCGGACCCGCCGATCGTGCTCGGCGTCAAGGGGCCCCGGGCGGTGGCCCGGGGTGGTGCGGTCGCCGACGGGCTACTGCTGTCGATCCTGGCCGGGCCGGGATACGTGCGATGGGTGCGCTCGCAGGTCGGTGCCGGCACCGAGATCTCCGCCTACATAGGGGTTTCGGTGGACCCGGATCCGGCTGTGGCCCGGGACCGGATCCGGCCGATGGCGGCGCAGTACCTCGGTGTGCACGGCGACCACGTGATCACCCGGGAAGCAGGGGTGGACCCGGCGCTCGCCGCCTGGCTGCGGGCGGGATGGCTGGCCGGGGCGCCCCGGGCCGACCTGGTCAGTGACGCGCTGCTCGACGAGGTGGTGATCGCCGGTGACGTGGCCGGGGCCGCTCGTGGGCTCGAACGGTGGGCCGCGGCGGGGCTGGACGTGGCGGTGATTCGGGACGATCCGGCGGTCGACCCGGTCGAGACGTTGCGGGTGGCCCGGGAGATCGCCTGATCTCGGTCTCTACCGCTTGTCGACTGCCGGGTGACGAACACGCCCCGGGCCGGCTCCGCCGCCGACAGCCCGGGCCCTGGCCGAGCAGGTCCAGGCAGGAGAACTGCGGAACGGGCAGTCCCAGCGGTCGCAGCCCGGGCTTCAACCAGTTCTTCCTCTCCGGTCCAGCGGGCCCGAACGAGCGGACTGTTCGGCCTGAATAGCCAACCGTCGTGTTTGATCCGTCGGGGATGGCGTTGACGCTGGTCCGGGACGCGGTGTTCACCTCCACGGTGGCCTGCGTCCCGGCCCTGCTGTTGATCACGTTCCTGTTCACCCGGTGAACCGTTTCATGCGCCGGGCAGAGCTTGTGTCCGGACCGTTGCGGAGGGTGTTGAAAAATCGATTTTGATCTACTCTCGGAGGTGTGAGAACGCAGACGGGAGTGATCACCAGATGAGTTCGCCCGAGGCCGGCCCCTCCGCCGGCCGGCGCCCGACCGTTCAACCGAGATTCGCTTCCGAGCGGGAACTCCGGCGCATGGTCCGCGATATCCTGGGACGTTTCGATATCGGTGTCGACGAGAATCTCTTCACCGCCGGACTGAATTCACTTCAAGTGATCACCTTGACCGCCAGAATTCGATCCCGGTTCGGCGTACGTATCAGTCTGGCTGATGTGGTGCGGGCGCCGACCATCGCGGGGATCGCATTCACCCTGCGCGGAGACATCGCCCCGGCCGCCGACGCCGGCATTCTGGTCGCATTGCAGGTCGCCGCGGGTTCCGTGCCGTTGTACTGCGCTCATCCGATCGGCGGCAGCGTCATCCGGTATTTCGCACTGGCCGCCGCGATCGGCGCTGAACAGGCGTTGTACGGTCTGCAGGCGACCGGGCTCGCCGGGGGGCGGCCGCATCGTGATATCTCCGAGATTGCGCGGGCCGCCGCCGACGCCATGATGTCGCTGACCCCGGACGGTCCGTTCCGGATTCTCGGTTTCTCGTTCGGCGGTGTCGTTTCCGTGGAGATTGCGAGAATCATTCGTCAGCGTACCGGGCAGGCCCCGCTCATCATCATCGTCGATGCGGATGCTTCCATGGCCGGTCAGCCGTCCGATTCCGTCGCCGAGGCCACCGACCGCCTGGCGCGGACGCTCCTCGACAACGGTTCGGAGCGGATACCCCGCGGGCGTACCCTGACCCTCCCGGACCTGCATCGACAAGCTGTCGAGGCGGGTTTGGTAGACGTTTCCTATCCCATCGAGAAATTCGCTGTACTGCGCGACACCCTGGCGGGAAATCTGGAGGCACTCGCGCGCCACGACATCGAACACTATCCGGGCCGGTTGTTCGTCATCCGCGGGAACGAACCGGTGACCGATCCGGCTCTGGGGTGGCGGCGGCTGGCGGACGAGGTCGAGGTCCGCCAGGTGGATCTGCCACATTCCCTCCTTCTGGACGAGCGGGGTTCCCGGCGCATCGCGGACATCGTCCGGCCCCTGCTGAGTGGGGCGGCGGGGGCGTCACCCCTCTCGTGACGAGGCCTCGGGTTCCGCGGCATTCGGTGGATCGGACGGGCTGCCGCCGGACAGCTGCTCCCCGGATGTCTTCGGCCACGGCTTGGCCAGCAGGGCCAGCGTCACCACCACGGTGACGAGGGCGGTCGTGGCGATGGCGGTCGCGGGTTCCGTCACCTGCGCCAGACCTCCGACCATGATGGCGCACAGGGCCTGCATCGTGCTCTGGCCGCTGCCCACCACGCCCATCGCCTGTCCCAGCATCGGTTTCGGTACCAGCGAAACGAAGCGTTCCTGCAGGGAGAGGATGCCGGCGTAGCCGAACGAGGCTACGAAGGCTATCCCGGTGGCCACCGCCAGATTCGGGTGCAACACGAATACCAGATACGGGCACGCGAGCAGGAGGAAGAGCGGCATCGTCAGCCGGGTGCGCGTCTCGGGGCTCGTCCATCGGCCGATGGTCAGGTCGCCGATGAGCATCCCGACCGCGGCGGCGGTCAGGAGGGCACCGGCAGCCTTGCCGCCGTACGGGACGAACATCGACTCGACCCCGACGATGAGGCTGGCGGGCAGCCACAACGCCAGCAGAAGGCGCCGGATCGACGACGAGCTGAACAGTGTCCGGTTGCCGGCCCAGGTGGCGGCCAGGGAGGCACGCCCGGTTGCTCGTGGTTCCCGGTCTTGGAGGCGGAGCCGGAAGACGAGCGAGGCGGCGAAGCCCACGCCCGCCGCGGTCCACAGGGCGCCGATCGGGCTGACCAGTGCGAGGACGATACCGCCGACCGCGTACCCGACGATCTGCATGCTACCGATGCCGACGTTGAGCAGCGAACGGCCCAGGACGTAGGCCTCCTCCGGCAACACGTCCACGACCAGGGCGTTGCTGATCGCCCCCGCCACCGGGTCTCCGAACCCCAGGATCATGAGCAGCGCCAGCATCGCCCAGAGTGGCAGGACGCCGGTCGCCATCAGGACGAGAGCGGTGGCGTGCACGGCCGACCAGGTGGCCAGCGCGGTCCGTGGTCGCAGCCGGTCGGCCACGGACAGCAACGTCATCGCGCCGAGCGCCTGAGGCAGGAAGCCTCCGAGGTATGCGACCGCGGCGAGCAGGGGTGACCCGGTCTTCGCGTACACCAGTGCCGCCAAGCCTAAGGTCTCCATCATCTTGGCGATGACCGTTGCCGAGGTGGCGGTGAAGAGTACGCGGAATTCGCGGATGGCCAGGATCTGACGATAGGTTGTCATCGATCAAACCTCACGTTCTGTCTGCGG
The DNA here is from genome assembly GCF_030269225.1 of Actinoplanes sp. NBRC 101535. NCBI lineage: Bacteria > Bacillati > Actinomycetota > Actinomycetes > Micromonosporales > Micromonosporaceae > Actinoplanes > Actinoplanes sp. NBRC 101535. Next base: position 65,964 of record NZ_BSSY01000005.1, read on the forward strand.
CGGCTCCTTTGCCGCGGCGAGCGAAGGTCAGTGGTGGCGTTCCGCGGCGGCGATCGCGAGCGCCCGTACGGCGGCACGATCGATCTTGCCGCTCGGCAGCCGGGGCATCATATCGACGATTGCGAAACTCCGTGGGATGAGGTGCTTGGGAACCCGGCTGAGCAGGAACCGGCGCATGTCGCGGACGTCGGCCACGGTGCCGGGTGCGGGCACCAGCACCGCGACGAGTACGCGATTCAGCGGATCGTCGCCCACCGTGGTCACAGCGACGGCGGACACCTCAGGTGACGTACCCAGGACCGCTTCTATCTCGCCCGGTTCGATCCGGACCCCACGGATCTTGACCTGTTCGTCCGCGCGACCGACGAAGTGATAGATGCCGTCGGCGTCCCTTCGCAGGATGTCGCCCGTACGGTAGCTGCGACTGCGCCCCGGCCCGTCCAGGCCGGCGAAACGCTGGGCGGTGAGGTCGGGCCGGCCCAGGTAGCCGTTGGCGACGAGTTCCCCGGTGACTGTCAGCTCACCCTCGGCGCCGTCGTCCACGGTTGCCCCGTCGCGGTCGACGAGCGTGAGCCGAGCACCCCGTACCGGGGTGCCGACCGACGGAAGACGCGGCCAGGAGCGGTAATCGGTGTCCAACCGGTGACGCAGGACGGCATGGGTCTCGGTCGGCCCGTACTGATTGACCAGTGTGGCACCGGTTCCCTCGAACAGCGCGATGATCTCATCGGTGCACTGCAGTTGTTCTCCGGCCGACACCACCTCCCGCAGAGTGCTGCCGCGCAGGGCGTCTCGGTTCCCGAAGGCGGCCAGCAGTTGCAACGCGATGAACGGTACGAAGATCCGCTCAACTCGGTGTTCGGCGATGACGCGGGACAGCAGATCCGGATCGTTGCGGACGCTGACGTCCGGGCAGACGACGGTTCCGCCGGCGAGCAGGGTGGAGAAAACCTCCTGGAACGACACGTCGAACGAGGCAGGCGCGAACTGGAGCGTGCGGGTGGGTCCGCGACCGTCCAAGATCGAGTCCGCCACCTGCCAGCGAGCCAGGGAGATGAACGAGTCCTCCCGGTACATCACGCCCTTAGGCTGCCCGGTCGACCCTGAGGTGTACAGCAGGTATGACAGTCGGCTCTCAGGGCGTGGCACGCGCCGGCCCAGGAGATCGACGGAGGGCGGCCGGTCGGGGATGCCGTCCAGGTCGATGATCGCGCGGATGGGGAGATCGGCCGGCAGATGCCCGAGTGTACGAGCGTTGCCGACGAGAACCTCCAGTCCGGCGTCCCCGGCGATGAAGGCCAGCCGTGCCGGCGGGTACGAGTGATCCAGCGGTACCGGCACGGCGTCGGCGAGCAGCACGCCCAGGAACACCACGACGACGTCGACGGACCCCTCGACGGCGATGCCGACGCGGTCCTGGCTGTCGACCCCGGTCGCAATGAGTCGCTCGGCCAGCATCGAAGCTCGTTGCCAGAGACGGTCGTAGGTGAGGGTGGTGTTCCCGTCCATTACCGCGAGTTCCGGGCCGTGCCGGCGGACCTGCGCCCGTACCAGGCTCGGGATACCGGCATCGGCCTGGAGGTGTGTAGTCACGAGCAGCCACCTTCGTCGGAGTTCAGGATGGTGAGAGTGGTTCGGTCACCGGGGTGGACCGGTTCGGGACCAGCCCCGTCATCGGCCGGCCCGCCGCGGCCGGCGTCACCGATCGCATGACGCCGGACCTGCTGCTCGGTCATTCCCATGAAGTGCACGACGATCTCGTGATTCGTGGAGGTGACCGCCGCGACCGCCCCGGTCCGGTAATAGAGGTCGACGACCCGTTCCGTCGGCCGGAGATCCGGGTCCCGATCAGCACGCAGGTCGCTGTGGATCCTCGGCACGTCGTGGTCGAGCCGGATACCGTGCCGGACGTGGTAGGTCTCCCCGTACAGCTCGATCACGGGAAGGTCGTCGGCGCGGGCGTCGCCCGCGCCGCCGAGATAGACCGGCTGGGTCACCAGGTCGTACCGGAAGACGTCGTCCAGCAGGGGCGTCATCGCAGTGGGCAACCGTGGTCGGATGGACTCCTGCCACCAGACCTGGAGCAACCGACGGCCCGCCGGGTCGGTGTACAGGTAGGTGATCGCCGCGCCGAACGCCGCGGTGCCACCCATCGCCGTTGCGGCGTGGGATCGCAGCGGGGCCGCGGCCGGATGCGCCGTCTCGACGATCCACGTGTCCAGGTCGAGCAGGACCTGTGACTGGGTGAGCCCGGCCAACTGCCGGAGCGGCAACCAGATGTACCGCAGAACCGCGTTCTCGGCGATCACCCGAGCCCAGAACAGGAATCGCTGCATCTGCCGGTTCTCCGCGAACGTCATGGTGTGGTGCGCCAGTACGTACTCGAAGTCGTCGTGGTCACCCCGAACCGAGGTGATGCCGTATTCTTTCTTCTTCTCGAAGTAGTCGGTGTTCGGCAACAGCATGATCGGATACACCGCGATCCGCGAGACACGCCGGGAGAGCCGGTCGTAGCCCTCCATGAACGACTTCACCGTTTCGCCGGGAGCACCCCAGAGGAGTTCGGCGTAGCAGTCCAGGCCCTCCCGGTCCAGCCAGGCCGACAGTTCCTCCCAATCGTTCAGCTTCATGTTGCGCCGGTTCATGCTGTCGAGCGCCCGTTCGTCCAGAGTCTGTAGAGCGAGCGTGAAGGAGCTGCGCATGCCGGCCTCCTTCATGCGCTTGACGATGCGGTAGAAGGTCTTCGACTTGTTCTTCGCCCACGAGGTCTCCAGCGCCCGGGGGAAACCGAACCGTTCTCTGGTCTCGATCAATGCCTCGACGAAGTCGACATCCCCCGGCAGCAGGCCGAAGTTGGCGTCACACGCCACCACGGTGTGCACCTTCAGGCGACCGAACACCTCCAACTCTCGGCGGAGCCGGTCCAGCGAGAACGCACGGATCTTCTGCCCGACGGCGCCACCCCAATAACAGAAGGCACATTTGTACGGGCAGCCGCGATTGGTCTCCATCAGTGCTACGTCGTAACGGAAGGCGCCGTGTTCGTCGGTGAGATCGATTGCTCCGGTCAGTACCGGAGACGCGATGACCTCAAGGTCTTCGATGCGATCACGATCGGCTGTCGTGACGGTGGTCCCCTCGTGCTGGAAGGAGATCCCGTCGACGTGGTGCAGAGCCCGGCGGTCGTCACCACGGATGCGGGCACTCAGCAGATCGCGAAAGGTCAGCTCACCCTCTCCGTTGACGACCACGTCGACCTCCGGGAACATGCGGAACACACGTTCTGCCTGCCCGGCGACATGAGTTCCGCCGAAGATGACCCAGCCGTCCGGGTTGAGCTGCCGGAAAGAGGCGGCGAGCGCCCCGAAGGCTCGGTAGTTCCAGCCGAGCACCGAGAATGCAATCACGTCAGGCGTACCGTCGGAGAACAATTCGTTCGCCATCGCGGAATTGGTCGTCCCTCCGCGGAAATTCTTGATGTCGATGCTGGCCGAGCGCCGAACGAGATCATCGGTGAGGGCGGTCGCCTTCAGGTATCCGGATGCCAGTGGCATGGACTCCAGGGGCATGTCCCAGACGCCTTGCTGTACCAGGAAGACGCTGATATTCGCACTGTCGTGTGATGCCGGATCAGCCATGCGGATTCCCCCATGCGAAAGAGCAGGTTGACGGAAGGTGACGGAAGCGGTGCGAGGGCCTATGCCGCGACGACCACGAGGCGGGTCCGCCGGCCGAGGGGGCGGCCGTCCAGCCCGCCGAAGACGGACACCTCCCGGAACCCGGCACGGACGAGCATCCGGTCCAGCTCGGACGGGGTGTAGACGCGGATACGGCTCACCGATCGGTGTCCGTCCGTTCGGTCGAGAAGCGACATGTGCATCCATCCTGAGTGAACATCCCAGGTGGTTTCTCCGGCCTGCCCGGCAACGTCCGTCCGATTCTCGGCGGCCAGTTCGCTGATCACCCGGTCACGGTGCGTGGTGTCCATGACCAGCCGGCCCCCGGGCCGGAGCACACGCTGGAATTCATCCAGAACCGCCTGGTCGCCGTCGTCGCCGCAGAAACCGAACGAGGTGAACAGGTTGAGGACGGTGTCGAACGTGCCTGCCCGGAAGGGCAGGTCGCGGTAGTCGGCCCGGACCCATTGGACACCGGCCGGTGCGTGGACGGCCCGAGCGGCGTCCAGCATGTCCTGGGACGAGTCCACGCCCGTCACATGGTGACCGGAGGCTGCCAGCGCGCGACTGTGCCGGCCCGCGCCGCAGGGGGCATCGAGCACATCGCCGTCCGGCGGAGTCCCGGCCAGCGTGACCGCGCCGTCCACCTGGGCCGTCGCGAGCTCGTTGGTATGGGTCTTCTGGTATGCCCTCAGATAGTGGGCCACGTCGGCGGAGGTCCATGCGGATCCTGGCCGGCTCGTACCTTCGGTGCGACTGGGCACATCGGCGCCTTCCGATCGGGGTGAGTGTGACTACTCCTCAGCGAGCATCGGCGGGACGGGCGGTGTCGATCAGGCGGGCCATGGTGCCGAGCGTGGGTTCGGCCAGAAAATCGCGTAGGGAGAGGCGTACACCGAAGGCCCGTCCGGCCAGTGCGAGCGCCTGTGCCGCGCCGAGGGAGTCGCCACCCAGCCGGAAGAAGTCCGCCTGCTCCGGAACCGGTTCTATGCCGAGAATGCCGGTCCAGATCGCGCCGAGCCGGATCCGTACCGGATCGACGGGAATCCGATCGACCGTCTCCGCCCCCGTCCCGATTCGTTCCGGGGTGACGGTGGCGGCGAGGCGGGGCCGGTCGAGTTTCCCACTCGGCAACCGGGGAAGTTCATCGATCGGCAGCACTACCCGAGGCCGCATGTAGACCGGCAACTCGGCGTCGAGTTCCTCCTGGAGTCGCGTGGACAGGGCGGCCGGTACGAGCGTGCCGTCCGGTACCACGAATGCCGCGAGCGCGGCGCGGCCCGCGTGACCGTCGAATCGCACCACGGCGACGTCCCGGACGCCCGGTACCCGGCGGAGGGTCGACTCGACCTCGCCCAGTTCGATGCGGTGTCCGCTGATCTTGACCTGGTCGTCGGCCCGGCCGCGGAGCGACAGCATCGCCTCAGCGGACCAGACGGCCGAGTCGCCGGTGATGTACGCGCGTTCACGGGGGGAGTGGGGAACGAGGTCCGTGCGGAACAGGAGAGCGGTCTGATCCGGCCGGTTGAGGTAACCCTCCGCGATGCCGGTCCCACCGAGCACCAGCATTCCGGGCGTGGCGGGTGGGCATGGTCGATTCCATTCGTCCAGTACCCAAGCCCGGACATGGCGCATCGGCCGGCCGATCGAGACCGGCCCTCCGTGCTCCACCCGCCAGCCGGTGGCCCAGATGGTCGCCTCGGTCGGGCCGTACCAGTTCCAGGCCTGCTCCGCGATCGTGAGCAGCCGGTCCCGTACCTCGGCGCTCATCGTCTCCCCGCCGCACAGGGCGGCTCGTAGCCGGCGAGCCGGTGGGTCGAGGACGGCCCAGACACTCGGAGTCGCCTGGACCACGTCCACCTCCTCCCGGTCGATCAGCCCACCCAGGCTCGCCGGATCCTGGACCTGCTCGTCGTCGGCCATCACCACGGTCGCCCCCGTGACCAGGGGAAGGAGAATCTCGATCAGAGAGATGTCGAACGTGGTCGTGGTCGATGCGAGCATCCGTTCGCCCGCGGTCATGCCGGTCAGCCGGGCCATCTCCGCCATCACCTCGGCGAGGGCGCGATGCCCGACCAGCACACCTTTGGGGCGCCCGGTCGACCCGGACGTATACATGATGTAAGCGGCACCGTCCAGGCGTGACTCATCGACGGGTGGTGCCGGGCCGGCGGTCGCCACCGCGTCGATCAGAAGCGCTCGCGCACCCAGCTGGTGCGCGGACGTAGCGGAACAGAGAACGCGGCGTGCTCCCGCATCGGCGAGGACGGCGGTGAGCCGGGCGCTCGGCCAATCCCGGTCGAGGGGGAGGTAGACCCCGCCGGCCAGCAGGATGCCGAACAGAGCCGACACGAGGTACCGATCGCGTTCCGCGCAGACGCCGACGACATCACCGGGTCGCACACCATCCTCTCGCAGGCGGTGGCAGATCCGCCGGGCCTGCGTGAGGAACTGCCAATAGGTGAGGGTGCCGTCCCGATCCCGGACGGCCACCCGGCCGGGCGTGCGCATGGCGTCCCGAGTGATCGTGGCGGCCAGGGTCCGGGCCGGTTCGGTACGGACGACGTCGTCGTCCGGCCGTCCGGTGGCGACCCACCGCTCGTCCGGCAGCAGGATCGGCAGAGCCGAGAGTGGTGTGTCCGGATCCGCGACCGCGGCGGCCAGCAGCGTGACATACCGGTCGCAGAGACGGTCCAATTCCGGGCGGGCGATGGTGCGGCTGTCGAGACGCACGGCGATCGCCGTGCCGCTCTCCTCCATCTGTACGGCCAGACCGTAGAGAGTGTGCGGTATGTCGACGGGGAATGCCTCGACCTCCACGCCGGGCAGGCTCAGCCGTCCTCCCGGATCGCGCCGATGGGTGAACACCACGTCGGTGAGGGACACACCGTTACCGTCCCCGGCCGTCCGTACCACCCGCAGGACGTCTGCCAGGGGAACCGCCCGGTGTGCCAGAACCTCATCACACCGGCCTTCCACCTGGGCCGCCAGCTCCCGGAAGGTCGGGTCTTCCCGCACGGTGACGCGGATCGGGGCGACATTGGTGAGAAAGGCCACCGTCTGGTCGACGCCGGCCCGGGCCCGGTCGGCGAACGGCATACCGATCACGAAGTCCCGGCTGTTCGCCCAGCGCGCGAGGAGGGCGGCGCAGGCGGTCAGAAATACCTTGGCGTTCGTGAGCCGGTGGACGCGGGCGAAGAGACGGACGTCCTCCGTCAGCACGGCCGGCAGAGCCCGCAGCAAGGTGGACCCACCGAACCCGTCCGGCGTGGGAGTGGACGGCAGATCGAACGAGGTCGGTACACCGTCGAGTCGGTGTCGCCAGTGATCCAGCGCGGTCTGCCAAGCCGGGGTATCCCTCTCGGACAGACATTCCCCGATCAGTTCCCGCAGCGGTCGCCTGACCTGCGGTTTCGGCGGCGAACCGGCGACCACGGCCCGGTAGGCATCAGCAAGTTGCTGCTCTACGAGACCGAGCGACCAGGCATCCGCGACGATGTGGTGCAGGACCATGACGAGTACGTTCTCGTCCGGCCCCATCTGCAGCAGCGTGGAACGGAACAGCGGACCGGTACTCAGGTCGAAAGGCTCCTCGACCAGCCGTTCGACCGCGGCGGTGACATCCGTGCAGTCCGCCGGGCCGGCGATCCGCAGCAGGTCGCTGTCGGGAGGAAGGATGCGGAGCGACGGTCGGCCGTCCCGGTCGTCGAACACGCTGCGCAGTGATTCGTGCGAGGCCACCACCGTGTCCACGGCGGCGGCCAGCGCCGTGACGTCCAGCCGACCCGTCAACCGCCACACGGAGACGACGTGCAGCGCCGTTCGGGAGCCCTCATACCGGTCAAGGTGCCAGATCTCGTGCTGTGTCGGCAGGACCGGTTCGGCGTACTCCGGGTCAGCCACGGCCGGGAACCCTGGAGGCCAGAAGACGTGCCTGATCGGCCACCGTTCGGTGGGTCCTCAGCTCGATCACCGTGACCGGATGTCCACGCTGGGCGAATGCGCCGATCAGCCGCATGAGATGCAGCGAGTCGCCACCCAGGTCGGCGAAGTCGTCGGTGCGGCCGACCGTGGCGATGCCGAGAACAGCGCCCCACAGATCGGCGACGATCCGTTCCCAGGGCGTGGCCGGTGCCGATCCGGCCGGCGTCTGCGGCGTCCCGGTGGTCAGAAGTCGGCGGTCCACCTTGCCGGTCGCCCCGGTGGGAAGCTCGTTCCAGATCACGATGCGGGTGGGCACCATCACCTCCGGGAGCCGCTCGGCCAGGTGACGCCGAAGTTCGCCGAGGGTGACCTCGTCGGCGGCGACGTGAGCTGTCAGCCGACTGCCCTCCGGGTCGTTCGCCACCGTCACGACCGCCTGCCGGACGCTGGGATGGGCCGACAGGGCCTGTTCCACCTCTTCCAGTTCGACGCGTACGCCGTGCAGCTTCACCTGGCTGTCCGCCCGGCCGTGGAACTCGAGCTCTCCGTCCTGGCGGTACCGGCCTCGATCTCCGGTCCGGTAGTACCTCCCATCGGAGGCATCGACGACGAAGCGTTCCGCGGTCAGTTCCGGCGCGCCGAGGTAGCCGCGGGCGACGCACGCACCGCCGATCCAGATCTCGCCCTGTGTGCCGGCCGGCACCACGTGACCGGCCGCGTCCCGTACCTCCACCGTGTAGCCGGGCAGAGGCCGTCCGATCGGGATCGGGCCCGCGCCGTCCGGGTCGCAGCGGTGAAGGGTGGTGTAGACCGCGGTCTCGGTCGGGCCGTAGCCGTTCCAGACCTGGCAACCGCCGTCGGTCAGTTCCCGGACCAGGCTCTGCGGCAGGACTTCTCCTCCGCTGAGTACGAGGGCCGGACCGGTCCAGCCCACCTCGGTCAGCAGGCGGAGCTTCGTCGGTGTCGCCTCCACCACGGTCACGGCTGTTCGGCGGATACGGTCGCGGACCCGAACCGGATCCCGGGCCTCGACGTCACCGACCAGTTCGATGCGTGCTCCGAGGGTCAACGGCAGGACCAGCTCGGCGAACCCCATGTCGAAGACGACGGTGCTCCATGCCAGCACGACCGCCTCCGCGGTCAGCCCGACGCGGTCGACCAGTCCGCGTACCAGGTTGACGAGTTGCGCGTGTTCGAGCGCCACGCCCTTCGGCGCTCCGGTGGATCCCGAGGTGTAGAGAACGTACGCGAGCTGATCGGGAGCCGGACCGTCCGTCCTCGGTGTCGGCGGTGCGGTGCCCGCCCAGTTCGTTGCGGACACGTCCACCACCGTGCCGGCGAAACCCGGCAGCCCGGCCGGTGTGCCGAGAAGCAGGTCCACTCCGGCGGCGGTCAGAATCCGTGCGTTGCGGGCGGCCGGGTGACCGGGGTCGAGCGGCACGACGGCCGCACCGGCCTCCAGAACAGCGTGGATCGCCACCACCAGGTCCGCGGTGCGGGGGAGGAGGACGCCGACCCGCGCCTCGGGCCCGATCCCGGCCGCGCGGAGCGTCGCGGCCAGGATTCCGATCCGGTGGTCCAGTTCCCGGTACGTGAACGTGCTCTCGGGGGTGGCGATGGCGGGCCGGTCCGGGTGGTCGGCGCGAGCCCGCCGGAGCATGTCCACGAGTGTCTTCGGCGTTGCCGGCGCGGGATCCGGCCGGTGCACGGCCGGCTCGTCGAATCCGGTCACCATCGATGCCAGAATGGCTAGAAAATCCGCTACGAAACGTTGTGCACCGGCAGCCGGCCAACGATCGGGGTGGAACTGGAACAGCAGCCTCTGGTCTGTCGTACCGGCGTCCGCGGCGACCTCCACCAGGAGCGGCACACTGGTGTAGACCTCGTTCGTCGCGGATCCCTGCTCGACCAGACCGCGCCGGACCAGGTCGTCGATGCCGTGATAATCGGCGAACGTACAGATGTTCTCGATCTCCACGCCCGTTGCCGCCTGGATGTCGGCTGTTGCCAGTCCGCGATACGGGTAGACCGCCTTCTCCGCGGCGGCGACCGCGTTCGCCGTCATCTCCCATGATCCGGTGAGCGGAATCCGCAGCGGCACGGTGTTGAGGTAAAGGCCGGCTGCGGCGTCACCGCCGGTCCGTTCCGGCCGTGAGTGAACGACAAGGCCGATCAACACCTCGTCGGCGTCCGGCTCGAGGCGGCCGAGAGCCACCGCATGAGCCGCGCGATAGAGCGTCTTCACCGGAACGCCGCGGTCGTGGGCGATCCGGAGCAGACCGTCCGTGACGTCGGTGGGGATGGGCACGGCGACTGTGGTCGGCTCACCACCTGCAGGCGGTTCGACCGGGGACGGTATCCGGCCGGACGGCGCACCGTCCAGGTATCCGGACCAGAACCGGGTCGTCGCCGGATCCTCCCGGGCGGCCCGTTCGGCGGCGACGTACTCGCCGAACGGCGGTGGGGGATCGATGTCGGCCTCGGCCTCCGTGCTGTACCGCTCCACGAGTTCGGTCAGTAGGGCCCAGTTGCTCCAACCGTCGAGCAGGACATGATGCACGCTGCAGGTGAGCAAAAAGGAGTCGGCGGTGAGGGCGTCCGCCCGCCACCGGATCACCGGTACGTCGTGCCAGTCCAGCTTGACCGCCTGTTCCTCGGCCAGCACCCGTTCCCGGCGGTCCCCGATCGGTTCCGTGGTGAGACCGAAGACGCTGAGCGGAGGCTTCGCGGTGCGGTGAACCAGTATGAGCGGTACCGAGAAGTGTTCGATGTCGAACGACGACCGCAGTGCGGCATGCCGGTCGGAGAGGATGGTCAGGCAGTGCAGAAGCCGCTCCCCGTCCATCGGACGCCGGACGACGACGCTGCTGACACTGTGATACGAGTCGGGTGCCGACCCCTCGCTGTGGAACAACATGCCCAGTTGCAGTGCGGTCATCGGATACGCGTCGACCACGTCCGGCCCGAGCCGGCTCCGGTCGTCGCCGGAGAGTTGTGACAACGGCTGGTATTCCGGTTCGGTCGACCGGGCGTCCGCGATCAGACCGTCGGCCAGGACCCGGATGGTCCCAGCCTCGAGCAGCTGCCGGACGCTGATCGACAGTCCCCGCTCCCGTGCGATCGCCACCGCCTGGATGGCAAGAATGGAGTCGCCGCCGATCACGTAGAAGTCGTCGTCCGGTCCCACGACGTCGAGGTCGAGGACCTCACACCAGATGTCGATCAGGGCGGCTTGTGCGTCGAAGGCGGTCACCGGCGGTCACCCGTGGCACCGGTCGGCTCGAGGATCCGCGCGACGGCGGTGGATACGTCCTCGAGGGGATCCGGGGCGTCGGCACCCGCCACGATGTCCGGCAACCAGGCGAGTGACTCAGCTGCGAGCGGGCCCACCAGGTAGGTCGGCGCGGTGACCGGCCGGGCGGCGGTGGTGATCTGCGCGGCGAGGAAGCAGAGCCAGTCGACGTACCTGCCGACGATGTCGTGGGCGACGGTCTTCGCGGTCTCCTCGTCGAGGTCGAGACCGGCTACCCGCTGCATGGCCACCGTATGGAACTTCTCGTCGAGGAAGGCGGACAGCCGGGACGGAGATGCGTCGCCGGGCAGGCCGGCCACGACGGCTCGGGCGAGTTCCTCGTCGCCGCCCAGCCGCCCGACGAGCGCAGCGGCCTCTTCGCCCAGCAGTTCCGGTGTGACCTGTAGCGGGTCCACGATCAGGAGGGCCCCCGGGGGCCGTCCGGCGTCGCTCAGCGCGGCTGCGAGAGAGATGGTGAAGTTTGCCCCCGAACACTGGCCCAGCAGGATGGGGCGTGCGGGCACCCGGTCGAGGATCGACTCCGCTACGGACCGGGCGTTCCGGGCGAGGAGATCCGTGCCGCTCCGCCAGGACAGGCTGAGCGGGTCCACCACGCAGGCCCGGGAAACATAGTCGGTTACCCCTGACAATAGCTCGTCCAACGGGCGTCCTACCCCGACGGAGCCGAAATCAACGGCAACGACGTCATTGAATCCAACGTCGTTGCCGGGTCTGACCTCGGAGTTGAGTCCTGGCATCCGACGGCTCCCCGCTCGAGTTTCATCCTGTCACACGCCGACGATTGATACATACACTCATATCAAACCTCTGAGTGATCGTCTAACCCTTGTAAGGCCTTGCATGTCATCGACGCTCATGCGTAAGCTCGGCGGCGGTGGATCTTCGTGCTTCGCTGTGAAGTGACTCATCCGTTGAACCGGGACTCACCTGACGCGGGGGATTCTGAAAATGGTGTCAGTCCAAGATCTTGGCGAGAAGAAATTTATTCGAGACGTTCTCTCAAGTCACGCTTCAACAGCCTGTGCGGATGCACTGGAAGACTGCGTGGTGATCGATCCGGCAGCGTTGTTCGCTCTTGACGGATCTCCGCTGATCGTCTATTCGATCGACCATCCATCACCGATTGACCGACCGATTCCGGCCGGAATGGAACGTCGTTTCCAAGGCCGCTGGATCGCCGCGTGCACCGCTAACGACGTACTGGCGATGGGCGCGCGCCCCCGTGGGTTCGCACTGGATCTGGCGGTGCCGGGAGCCACCGACGTCCGCGAGGTGGACGAGCTGTGCGCGGGTATCACCGATGTGCTGGACGAGTACGGAGCACGGTTCGAGGGCGGTAACACGGACGTCAATCCGCACCTTGGCACGGTCGCCATGTGCTGGGGAACGGTCGGCGCGGCCGGCGTGATCCGGCGGCGCGGTGCCCGGCCCGGTGACTATCTGGCGGTGACCACCGAACTCGGGCTCGGCTGGGCCAGTTACTTGTTACGCAAACAAGGCGGATGGGACCGGCTCGACGCGGATTCGCAACGGAGACTGGCCGATTACAACCTGATGCCCCTGGCGCCGCACCAGGCGATCGTCGATACCGCCGAGCGGGCACCCGGGGCGATAACCTCCGGGATGGATCTCAGTGACGGCCTCGTCGAATTCCTCTACACCATCATCCGAACTCCCGGTCTCGGCGTCCGCGTCGAGCAGCATCGGATACCCGAACCGCCGCTGTTGACGGCCTGCGCCCAGGCCCTCGGGGTGCCGGCCGCCGCGCTTGCCGTCGAGTACGGCTTCGACATGCCACGAGCACACGGATACACCGTCGCGCCACACCGCTGGGATGAGGTCGCGAGCATCTTCGCCGGGCACGGCACCCCGCTGTTCCGCATCGGTGAGGTCACCGCTGATCCTGAGGTGACCTGGTGCGGCGTGGACACGGCACCCCGCCCGCTCGAGCGGCTGTGGGACGACAAGGCGCGGCGCGGTGACGCCATCAGTGACTGGACAGCCATGGTGGACAAGAACGCCTGGTGACGCGGCGAGGAGGAAGTCATGGCCGGAAGAAGTGATCTGGCGATTCTGGGGGGACGTCCGGTACTGGAGAAGGCGCCGCCGTTCGTCTGGCCGCCGGTTCGTCCCGCGGACGCGGAAATCGTCGCCGACATGGTCCTGCGGGGTGAGCTGTCCTACTACGGCAGGGAGGGGCAGGTCCGCGAACTGGAGGATCGGTTCCGGGACTACCTCGGTGTCCGCCACGCCCTCGCCACCTCGTCGGGCACGACCGCGCTCCATTCAGCGTACTTCGGGCTCGGCCTTCGCCCGGGTGACGAGGTGCTAGCACCCACCTACACGTTCCTGGCCACGGTCATGCCGTTGCTGGTGGCGAACGCGGTGCCGGTGCTGGTCGACGCGGAGCCGGACACCGGCAACCTCGATCCGGTCGATCTGGAGGCGAGGATCACCGAACGTACCCGGGCTGTGGTGGTGACCCACATGGCCGGTAACCCGGTGGACATGCACCGGGTGCTCGATGTCGCCAGGCGGCATCGTCTCAAGGTCATCGAGGACTGTTCACACGCGCACGGCGCCGAGTACGACAATCGCAAGGCCGGAACCTTCGGCGACGTCGCGGTGTTCAGTCTCCAGGGCAAGAAGCTGGTCTCCGCGGGTCAGGGCGGCATTCTCGTCACGAATGACCAGGAGATCTTCGAGCGAGCTGTCCTTCTCGGTCACTTCAACGTCCGCTCGATGCAGGACGTGCACAGCCCGGCGTACCGCGACTACGCCTTCACCGGACTCGGCCTCAACTACCGCATGCACGCTCTCGCCGCGGCGCTCGCCGTCACCCAGATGGATCGTCTCGAGGAGTACATCGCCGGCCGGCGGCACAACATGGGACTCCTGTCCGAGCGGCTCGAGAAGACGCCCGGCATCGTTCCGCCCACGATGGGACGGCTCGTCACCCGGCACGTCTACTACGGGTACCGGCCTCTGTACCGGGCCGCTGATCTCGGTGACCTGCCCATCGACGTGTACGTCGACGCGGTTCGTGCCGAGGGTGTGCCGTTGGAACGCTACGTCAGCAGCCCCCCGCTGCATCTGTTGCCCATCTTCGGCGCGCAGGAGCCACCGCTGATCACACATGGTGTGCCGGAACAGTTCGCGGTCGGCGGACAACGCCGGTCGTACCGGCCCGGTGATCTGCCGGTTAGTGAGGGGTACGCCGACGTGACGCTGTCCCTGCCGACGTACACCGAGCCGGACGACGGTCTGATGGAGGCCTTCGGCGAGGCTTTTCGTAAGGTGGCGGATCATGCCGACGATCTGCATGCCTTGGCGTGTGAAGACCGGGACGACCGGTGACGGTGACGCTGAGCCCGGTTCACACGGGCGACACCCCGATCGCCACGTGCCACTGGCAGGGCATCGCGAACATCGTCGCGGCATCCGGGATGCCCGACGCGGAACGCATGATGTGTCCGTCATGGGGCGCCCGGTGGAAGGGCGACGGCGTCCTGTACGGCGGCGGGCGCTGGCCTATCCTGGTGGCGGATCTCTTCGCGGTCCGGGTGGGGCAGTACTCGTTCGCCGCATCGAGTGACAGTGACCGGTGTGAACAGAACGAGCTGGCGGCCGGCCGGCCGGTGGTGGCCGAGATCGACGCCTACTTCGTACCGTCGCCCTACCACCGCACCGAACACGTCGTGCACACCGTGGTGGTTCTCTCGCGAAGTCCGGTCGGCGCCACCATCCTGGACACCACGAACAACCCGGTACCGGTCACGGTCGCGCCGGCCGATTACCGTCTGATGCGCGATCATCCCTGCGTGGGCCGTGTCGAACCCCGGAAGATCTACACGGTCGATCACGGAACCCCGCGGATGCCCACACCGGTTCAGGTGCTCACGGCGGTGAGCCGCGACATGGCGGCGCAGGCCGATGCCGATCTCCGGCATCTGGCGGTGTTCCTGGACTGGGCCGAGCACACCTCGGACCCGGTGAACGTCTGCCGGGTGGCGGCGGAACGTCACGCAGCGGCTCGCCTGTTCGAGGCTCTGGCCGATGCCGGCGTCGAGGCCGCCGTACCGGTGTCGGCAGCCCTCCGTGACCTCGCCCAGCAGTGGTACACCACACACGTGCTCACGACGCACCCACGGGCGGGAGAGTTCCGGCATCGACAGAGAACCCTGCGGTTGCTCCGGGCGCTCACCGAGAGGGAACGTGATCTCCACGGGCTTCTCCGCGACGTGGTGACGCGATGACGGCCGCACTCGACCCGCCGGTGGTGGCCATCGGCACGGACGTCCTCGGGATCGCCGGAGTGGGCGCGTCTCTCGACCGTTTCGGCGATCGGTACCTACGGCACGTCTACACCTCGGAGGAGATCCGAGCCTGTGAGGCGAAGGGCGTCTTCCGCGGTACGGCGTACGCCGCACGGTTCGCCGCGAAAGAGGCTGTCATCAAGGTCCTGGGCAGCACGGAGGTCTCGTTCCGTGAGGTGGAGATCGATCTCCGTGAGGGGGAGACCGGCCGAGAACCGACCGGGGGCGTCCGGGTCCAGCTGCACCGGAGAGCGGCGGTCCATGCCGAGCGGTGCGCGATAGCGACCATTCAGGTCTGTGTCGGCTACGGCCGGGAGTACGCGATGGCGACGGCGATCGGGTTCGCCGCCGCCCCGGCCGAGGCCGCGCGAGAAGGGAGCAGCTCGTGACCCACCCCGATCACTGCCGGGTACGCCTGCTGGAACAGGAAGAGGTCACCGTCCCGCGGATCAGGGAGATCTACCGGATCGAACAGCAGGCGGGCCGGGTCCGCAATCTCACCCGGGCGACCGCACACTCCGCCGCCGTCTGGCAGACCACCACCAAGGCCCTGCAGATCTACGACGCGTTGCGCTGCGTCGATCGCCGACTGGTCGATCTGCTGTGTCTCTACACATCGCTGCTCAACGGCTGCGACTACTGCGTGGACGACGCTGCCGGCGAGGCGTTGCGGCAAGGATGGCAACCCGGCGAATTGCTGGCGCTGGGAGAGAAACACGCGGACGTCTATCCGGCCGCCACCGTGGCGGCGCTGCGATATGCCGCCGTACTGGTCAAGGGCGGGGACGCCGTTGACGAGGATCTACTCGTCGAGCTCCGGCGGCATTTCAGCTCCGACGAGGCTCTCGTCGAGCTCACGGCTGTTCTGTCGATGAAGAACTTCTGGAATCGATTCGCCACCGCCCTTCGTATTCCACCCGAGGGAAAATGTGCCGATCCGGCACTCAGGCAGTCACTGTTCGACCTGAGTAGGACGCTGGCAGATTGAGGAATCCCATGCGTGACGAACTCCGACAGGTGCTCGACGAATACGCGTTGTTGACAGTCAGCGCGGCGAGCCTCGATCCGCACGACAATCTGTACGAGAAAGGAATGACATCACACGCTAGCGTCAACGTCATGCTGGCATTGGAAGAACGGTTCGACATCGAGTTCCCCGACTACATGCTCACCCGCGCCGCATTCGCCACGATCGCCGACATCGAGCGTTCGGTGGCGGAATTGCTGGGTGTGAACTCGTGATGATCGACAGCGTGGCCCGCGAGGTCGCCGGGATTGCCGCCGAACATGCGGACGACGTCGACCGGCTGGCCCGCTTTCCGTCCGAGGCGATCGGGGCACTGCGCGAAGCCGGCTTGCTCTATGCCGGTGTCTCACTGCGTGAGCTGGTCGCGATCACCGAGACGCTGGGCGCGGCGTGCGCGTCCACCGCGATGACGTTCGCCATGCATCACATCCAGCTTGCATGTCTGCTCCGGCACGGCGAATCGGAAGGGTTGCGCCGATTCACGGAACAGGCGTCCGGAGAGAGGTGGTTGCTGGCGTCGGCCACCTCGGAGGCCGGCGTCGGCGGCGACATCCGTACCAGCATCGCCGCGCTGATCGTGGAGGGCGACGGATACCGGGTGGACAAGAAGGCGTCCACGATCTCCTACGGTGCCCACGCCGATGCCGTTCTCGCCACGGCGCGGCGTCATCCGGACGCGGCTCCCGGCGACCAGGTCCTGGTCGTGGTACCGGTCGGGGGGAGCCGGATGGAGCAGTTGAGCGACTGGGACACGCTCGGGATGCGTGGCACGTGCAGCGCGGGGTTCCGGTTGACGGCCCTGGTGCCCACCGTTAACGTCTTCCCCCACCCGTTCGACCGGATCCTGCGCGAGACGATGCTTCCGTTCTCGCACATACTGTGGGCGGCATGCTGGGTGGGCATAGCCGGATCGGCGCTCTCCCGGGCACGCGTGTTCCTCCGGCGTAGGGAACGCGCGAAGCCCGGGGCCGCCTCCGCGGCGACCGCCCGCCTGGCCCGCGCCTACGGCAGGCTGCAGATGGCCGGGTCGATGGTCGCCGCCGCGGCCGAACAGTTCGATCGGAAGGCGGGCGATCGCCCGGAGCGATGGAGCACGGATCTGCAGCTTGCCAATGTCAAGGTCGCGGTATCCGAGATCGCCGGTGAGGTCACCTTCGAAGCGCTCACCGTCTGTGGGATAGCCGGCTATCAGGAACGCGGACCGGCCAGCATCGCCCGTCATTTGCGCGACGTCCTGTCCGCCCCGATGATGGTGGCCAACGAGCGCCTTCTCGCCACCGGTGCCGGGCTGCTGATGAGCCACAAGGAGGAGGCGCCGATCCTCGGATCGGGCGCGGTGGACCGGGTATGACGCCGGTCCGTACCGACGGAGTCACCGAGACTGAGCCGACGGCGTGGGAGCTGTGCTGGTCGGCACCGGGAGCGTATCCGGACCCCGGATCGCTGCCCACCGAACAGCGGTGGCTCCCGGCCCAGGTGCCCGGAACCGTCGCATCAAGCGCACGGCTCTGGAGCCCCGCCGATGTCCCCGCCGAGACCGCCGACCCCGATCGGTACGACTGGTGGTACCGATGCGGGTTCCGGGCGGACCCGCCGGACGGCGCCATGCTCTCCCTGCATCTCGACGGTCTCGCGACGATCGCCGACGTCTGGCTCAACGGGGTTCACCTGGGACACGGCGAGAACATGTTCCTGGCACACCGGCTCGATGCGGGGGGCGGTCTCGATCCCATCGGCAACGAGCTCGTCATCCGGTTCTCGGCACTGGCGCCGCGGCTCGCCGAGCGCCGGCCACGGCCACGTTGGCGTACCCGGCTGGTGGCAGAGCAGAGTCTGCGCTGGTTCCGGACCACGATGCTGGGCCGTATCCCGGCCTGGTCACGGGGCCCCGCACCGGTCGGCCCCTGGCGCCCGGTCCGGCTGGTCGCCGCGCGGTATCTGGGAGTGACACGGGCGGCGGTGTCGACCGGTTGGGACGGCGTCACCGGGTCTCTCCGGGTCGACCTGTCGTTGCGGCCCGGACCCGCCCGGCAGGTGGTGGTCGCGCACCTGTTCTGCAACGGCCAGGAGTGGCCGATGACCCTGACCGGTCCGGAAGCCATGGCCGATGTGACTGTTGCCGGTGTCCAGCCCTGGATGCCGCATACACACGGCACACCTATGCTCTACCCGGTCAGGGTGGCCGTCGGGTTGAGCGACGGGACGACGGTCGGCATCGACCTGCCGGCCACCGGGTTCCGGACGGTGGACAGCGCGGGCGGCCCCGGCGATCTCGCACTGCGGGTCAACGGCGTCCCGATCTTCTTCCGTGGCGCGTGCTGGACGCCGATCGACCCGGCCGCGCTGACGGCTTCTCCGGGCGACTACCGGACGGCTCTGGAGCAGTTGCGCGACGCGGGTGCGAACATGATCCGAATCTGTGGGCCGATGTACTACGAGTCGGACGATTTCTATGCCTGCTGTGACGAACTGGGCATCGCCGTCTGGCAGGACTTCATGTTCGCCAACATGGACTATCCGTTCCAGGACGACGGCTTCGCCCGCGGCGCCGGCCAGGAAGCCGGACACCAGCTCGACCGGTTGGGTGGTCACCCCTGTCTGACGGTGCTCTGCGGCAACAGTGAGGTCAGTCAGCAGGCGGCGATGCTCGGGCTGCCGCGGGAACGCTGGGCGCCCCCGTGGTTCGAGAAGGACCTGCGGGATCTCTGCCGGGAACGGGTTCCGGCGGTCCACTACTGGCCGTCCAGCCCGAGCGGCGGGTCACTGCCGATGCACCCTTCGGCCGGTGACGCCCACTATCAGGGTGTCGGCGCGTACCTGCGTGACCCGAGCGACGCGGAGATCTGTGGCGTGCGGTTCGCCAGCGAGACGCTGGCCTTCGCCAACGTGCCGGAACCGGCCGCGTTGACCGGTCTGCGGAGGGCCGGTGAGCTGAGCGTGCAGAGCCCGTCGTGGAAGGCGGCGAGTCCCCGCGACCGCGGGGTCGGCTGGGACTTCGACGATATTCGCGATCATTACCTCGGCATGCTGTTCGGCGTCGATCCGATGCGGGTCCGCTACGACAGCGTGGACCGCTATCTGGATCTGGCCCGGGTCACCACCGGCGAGCTGATGCACCGGGTCTTCGTGGCGTGGCGTACCGGAGGCGGGCAGTGCCGGGGCGGTCTGGTGTGGTTCTGGCGCGACCTCGTTCTCGGCTCGGGCTGGGGCGTGGTGGACGCCGACGGACGCCCCAAGGCCGCCTACCACTATCTGCGCCGGGCCTGGCGACCGCTCACGGTGTTCCTGGTCGATGCCGGCCTCAACGGGATTCAGGCCAGGATCGTCAACGACGGTGACGAAGCGCAGGAGGTGGTGCTCCGGATCGCTGTGTACCCGGTGCGTGGCACGGTCCCGATCACCGCGGTGACCACCCTCGCTGTCGAGGCGGCCTCGGTGCGAACGGTGGCGGTGGAGGAACTGCTGGACGGCTTTCGCGACCTCAACCACGCGTACGCCTTCGGCCCGATCGGCTACGACGCGGTGCTCGCCGAACTGGCCGGTCCCGCTTCACCGGAGACGGCGTTCGCGGAGGATGTGTACCTGCCTGGTGGGCTCACCGCGCACGAGACCTTGGACCTGGAGCTGACCGCGACCGTCACCACCGGTCCTCACGGGCCGGTGGTGTGCCTGTCGGCCTCCCGGACCGCCCACGCGGTTCATCTCGACGTTCCCGGCTACACCCCGGACGACAACTACTTCCACCTGGTACCGGGCCGGCGACGACAGGTCTCCCTGCACCGGGACGAACGACATCCGGTCGGTCACGGCACGGTGGGCGCTCTGAACGCCGTGACCCGCACGGCTCTGGTCCTCGAGGAGAACCACGACGAAGGGCGGTACCTCAGGTGACCGGTACGACATCACGACGTATTGCGGCATCGATACCGGAAGGCTTCCCCCCGGCACTTCGCGATCACGGTCTCCTGGTGCCGACCGGCGACGGTCTGTTCGGGTGGGGCGCGGAGTTGGAGGAGGTCTTCACCGGGCTGGACCGGTTGTTGACCCGGGTCGGCCGTGATGCCGGCACCCGGGTCCTCCGATTTCCGCCGATGATCAGCCGGGAGGTGTTCGAGCAGAGCGAGTTCGGCCAGTCCTTCCCGCAGCTCTTCGGTACCGTTCACGCCTTCGCCGGTGACGACCGGGACCACGTGATGCTCAGTCGGGCGATGGCGGAGAGGACGGCTTGGCCGGATGTCGTCCGGCCCACGCGGTACGTGCTGACACCGGCCGCGTGTTATCCGGTGTATCCGCAGTATGCCGGGCGACCCGATGCCGACGCGGTGGTGGACACCAGCAGCTACTGCTTCCGGCACGAGCCGTCCGAGGAGGTCGGCCGGCTCGTGGCCTTCCGTCAGCGGGAGTTCGTCCGGATCGGCACATCGCGCGACGTCGACGCCTGGTTCGGTAGCTGGCGCGACCGTGCCCTCACGGTGATCCGGTCGCTCGGCCTCGTCGCCCGCTGCGAGCCCGCCGCCGACCCGTTCTTCGGCCGGGGCGCGCGGTTGCTGGCGAGCGGCCAGCGGGAACAGGGGCTCAAGTACGAGATCATCACAGAGATCGACGGGCACCCGGTGGCGGTCGCGTCCTGCAACAACCACCGGGACCATTTCGGCCGGACGTTCGGCATCGAGGCCTCCGGCGGTGAGGTGGCCGCCACCTCGTGCATCGGCTTCGGGCAGGAGCGCATCGCCTTCGCGCTGGCCTCCGCCTTCGGGCCCGACCTCACCGGCTGGCCGTCGGAGACCCGGGATGCTCTGTGGGGGTGAGCCGCGGCGACACGGTGCACGTCGTCTACCAGATGGGCAAGGTCGGTTCCTCCAGCCTGTACGAGTCGTTGCGCGCTGCGGGTGTGCCCAACCTCTACAAGATCCACTACCTTTCCGACCAGGGGATCGAGCGGGCTCAACGGTTGTATGCCGGATTCCGTACCGAGGTGGGTGTCCCTCATCTGGCGGCCTCGCGGGAGCTCCGGGAGCTTCGGCGATCACGCCCGGATGTGCGCTGGACCGTCTTCACCCTGGTCCGCGAGGTGATCGCCCGGGACGTCTCGGCATACGTCCAGATGGTTGACCTTCTCAACCCCGCCCTGGTCGACGGGCCCGAGCCGGATGTCGGGCGGATCGCCCGTGGCGCCGCGGCCCAGTTCCTCGGCTTCGACGAGCGACGTAACTACACCTGCCGGTGGTTTGCCGATGAACTCGGCGCGGTGTTCGGTGTGGACGTCTTCGATCACGCCTTCGATCACGCCCGAGGGTGGCAATGGATCCGGACGGCGGGTGTGGACCTGATACTTCTCCGGACCGAGGACCTCACCCGGGTCCTGTCCGAGGCTACGACGGTGGCCGTGGACGTTCCGGTGGCACCGGTGTACGCCAGTGCACGGTCACCCGAGAAGTTGCAGGCCGCGTATGAGGTGAACACCTATCGCCGGGTCCTCGACCGGGTTCGGATTCCGGAGAGGACGTGCCGCCGGGTGTATGACGCGAAGTATGCGCGGCACTTCTACACCGATCAGGAGATCGACGCGTTCACCGACCGGTGGACCAAGCGACAGGAAGGCTGAACGGACATGGACGACGAGCTGAATCAGCGCCTGGAGGATGTGCTTCGCATACATCTTCCGGCGATCGAACCGGACCAGGAGGTGCCGGGTGAGGTCCCGCTCGTCAAGCTGGGACTGGACTCGTTGCGTGCCGTCAACCTGGTGCTCGACCTCGAGGACACCTTCGGCGTGGAGTTCCCGGACGCGATGTTGTCCGAGAGCACGTTCTCGACCCGCCGGTCCCTTCTCGAGAACCTGCACGTGTTGCTCTCCGGTGAGGGGGCGCAGGCGGCATGACCCCACCGACTACGCCTGGCCCGGAGTGGGAACTCCTCGAGATGCTGTGCCGTGAGACGGATCCCGGCGTCCGTACCGCTGAAGTGGGCCGGCTGATCGGCGGTGGCCTGCGCTGGGGTGAAGTGTTCGACCATGCTCTGCGGCACAAGATGCTGCCGATGCTCGCCCACGAGATCGCCGAGTCTGGAATCACCCAGGGTGTCCCGATCCGGGTCCTCGAACACCTGCACAGCGTGCTTGCGGTGAACCGCTACCGCCGCCGGGTGTGGTACGCCGAACTGGGCCGGGTCGCCGAGGCCTTCGCTTCGCGAGGGCTGCCGACCGTGGCACGTAAAGGCGCTGCCTACGAGTCCACGGTCTATCACGGGAACGGCAGCAGGTGGATCGGCGACCTCGACCTGCTGGTGCGGCAGTCGGACGGCCCCGCGGTGACCCAGGTTCTCGAGGAACTCGGATACCAGTGTGGTCTGTTCGACTTCCGCCGTGAGGTCGTCGTCCCGTTCGACCGTGCCGAGCTGATCAAGTACCGGCTGAACCCCGATCATCTCCCGCAGTACACGTTCGTGACCGGTGATCCGCTTGTCCCGATCATCGAGGTCGACTGCGCGACCAGCCTGACCTGGGCCCGGTCTCCCTACCAGGTCGACGTCGACGAGGTGTTGGCCGCCCGGACCGAGGTGACTGTCGACGTCCCGCCCCAGCTTCGGGTGCCGTGCGCTCAGCCGGTCCATCAGTTTCTCGATACGGTGCTGCACCTGTTCCGGGAGGCGTGGTTCGACTGGTGGCTGGAGAAGGAGCAGGACGTCGACCTGATGAAGTTCGGCGACGTCATCCGGCTGTCCCGCCGCTATGCGGACGATCTCGACGGAGGCCGCTTCGTCGAGGTGGTGGAACGGTACGACGTGGTGCAACCGGTGTGCTGGGTGTTCGAGCATCTCGACCGGACGTTCGGCACCGGTCTGATCGATCGATTCGGGCTGGCCGGCCGGGTGAGCGACACCTTCCTGGCCAGTGCGGCGGCGACCGGCGCGGAGGTGGCGGTCTGGGGCGCCGACATGCGTACCCGGTTGTTCGCCCGGGACCGCCGCCCCCTGATGGCCCGGACCTGACACGATCGAGACCTGAGGAGGCGTCACGTGTGGGACTCCGCCCGCCGTCACCTGCGGGAGCAGCTGCGGCTCGAGCGCGGCCTGCCGTCGTTGCCGGGCGAATCGGTGTGCGGACCGATACCTCTGTCGGCGACCCAGATGCGGATGTGGCATCGGGAGCTCACCACTGCCGACGGTCGGTTCGCCAACAACGTGGCCGCACCCGTCGTCCTTCTGGGCGTGCTCGACCGCCCGGCCCTCGAGTACGCCGTCGAGCGGGTGGTGCGCCGGCACAACGCTTTGCGGACGGCCTTCGAGGAAACTCCTGAGGGGCCACGACAGCGGGTCCGGACCGTGGGTGGGGGCGGGCGGATCACGTACGAGGATCTGAGCGGCGGTTCCCCGGAGATGGTGGACCGCCGTCTGGCCGCGACCGTGACCGAGCGTTTCGATTTGACCGCGGGTGTTCCGTTCCGGGTGGTGGTGTTCCGGCGGCGTCCCGACGACCACATCATGCTGGTCGTCGGACATCACCTGGTGCTCGACGGGCGGTCGTTGAGCGTGATCCTGGTCGAGGTGGCCCGCTGTTACACGGAGTATCTCGACGGCGGCCCGGTCCGGGACGACCGGCCGATCGTCCAGCTGGACCAGTTCGTTCGCTGGCAGGGCGACTGGATGCGGTCCGCGGCTGCGGTGCCCTACGAGCGGTACTGGCGGTCGGTGCTCGCCGACCCGGCTTTCCGGCGATTCGGGGCCCATCCGTTCCGTCGGCCTTCGGCGGACGACCACTCCGGTGGGCGCGTCGTGTGCCGTGTCTCCGCCGAGGTGGCCGCCCGGGTGGACGGATTCGCCGCCGCCGAGGGGGTTTCGTCGATATCCGTCTATCTTGCTGCTTACCAGGCGGTGATGGAGGGCTGTCTGGGGCAACGGCACGTGGTCGTCGGCATTCCCGCGGTCAATCGGGGCCGCGCCGAGCTGGCCGACATGGTCGGGCTGCTCGCCAACGTCCTGCCGGTGGCCGTGGTGGAGCCGGCGTCGCGGACCCTGCGATCGGCTGTGTGCCTGGCGGAGAGAAGTGTTGCGGCTGCCTATGTCCATCAAGCCATGCCGATCGAGCACATGACACCCCGGGAGATGCCGTTGCTCGATCCGGCCGAGTCACCGATCGACACCTTCTTTGCCGCGTATCGTCAGGCCGTCCCCGAACCGGTGCTGATGACAGGACTGGAACTGGGCCCATGGCCGCAGCTGCGGGCTAAGGACACCGAAACGCCGGTGATGATGACGGTGTTCATCGATGACGACGGAGCCGACGTCCGCCTCGGGTACGGCGAGTGGGCCCTCAGCGAGTCCGCGGCCCACGACCTGTTGGCCGTATACACCGCGCTGATGGACGCGGGTACACGACGTCCGGACGTCACGCTGGCAAGCCTGCTCGGCACAGTGGGCGCGCCGTGACCGGGCCCGCCGTCCATCCGTCCTTCACCGGTGTCCACCGCAACCATGCTCTGCACCGTGATCCGGACGGCGAGTGGATCGATGCGAACTGCTACACCGACGTCTGGGTCGAACTGCTGCACGGGCTGGGGCTGGATCCGTATCCGGTCCTCGTCGCCGCGCTTCGTCTGGATTTCGAGGGCGATCAGTGGACCTTCTTCAAACCTGCGGTGGCCGACCTGCAGATGCTGTACGGCATCGACGTGATCGAGTTGGCGCCGTACGGGTCGTTGGCCGAACAGGCGGGCCGGCACCTGCGCCGCGGGGATATCATGATCATGGAAGCCGACGCCTATCACCTGCCCGACACCCCGACCACGTACCATCGGACGCACAGCAAGACCACCGTGGCCGTCGTCGCTGTCGACCTGCCCGCCCGTACCGCCCGCTATCTCCACAACGCGGACTGCTTCACGGTGTACGACGAGGACTTCGACGGCCTCTTCCGGCTCGGCGTGGGCGAGCCGCCCGCCGGGCACTTGCCGCCCTATCTCGAACTGGTCAAACTGAATCGGGTACGGCGCCGGCCGGAAGCCGAACTCCGTGCGCTGGCCGGAGGGCTCGCCCTCGAGGCCGGCGGCGCACCGGACCGGGCGGAGGCGATGTCGCGGTTCGTCACCGCCTTCGACGACGAGATCCGTCGTATCGTTGCGGCCGGCCAGACCGGATTCGGTGACTATGCATTCGTCACTCTGCGGCAACTCGGCGCCGGGTGCGCTTTGGCAGCGAAATTCCTCCGATGGCTGGGAGCGGCGGCTCCCGGTGACCCGGAACTGATCGCGGAGGCGTGCGACTCCATATCCCGATGTGCGAAGCGACTCATCATGAAGTCAGCGAGGGCAACGGCCACCGGGCGACGACTCGACGGAACGGCCACCTATGCGGAAATCGTCGCTGCGTGGCACCGAATGTTGATCAATACCGAAAGGAATGTTCGTGAATCAACGACCGATGCTCAGTGATGTCGGCGAGAAGGGATTGATCCGGACGGTTCTCGCCGACTATGCGACAACAGCCCGTGAGAATCAGATCGACGACTGTGTCGTGATCGAACTGAGCGAACGTCTCGGCATTCCCGGACTGCCTAACATCGTCTACTCCATTGATCACCCAGGGCTTATCGACCGGCCGCTTCCACCGAATTCCACCTGGCGATTCCGTGGCCGTTGGGCCGCGGCGTGCACCTGCAACGACGTGATAGCGATGGGCGCCCAGCCGCAGGGGTTCGCGCTCGACCTGGCGTTGCCGAAAGACATCGCCATCGACGACGTGCGGGATTTCTATCAGGGCATGACGGATGTACTCACCGAATACGGTGTGGTCATCGAGGGCGGCAACATCGACGCCAACGACCGTTTCGAGACGGCCGCGATGTGCTGGGGAACGGTCTCACCGGAGGGGATGATCCGCAGGGAGGGCGCCCGGGCCGGTGACGTCGTCGCCGTCACCACGCCCATCGGGTTGGGCTGGGCCAGTCATCTCCTGCACCGCAACGGCCGGTTCGCGGAGCTGTCGCCGGCGATTCGTGCGGAATTGGAGGAGTACAACCTGATGCCCCTCGGTCCTGCCGAGGCGGTGCGGGAGACGGTACGGATGCTACCGGGCGAGATCACCTCCGGTATGGACCTCACCGACGGCCTGATCGAATTCCTGGACACCATACGAGTGCGCAACGGTCTCGGGGCGGTGATCGATGCCCGATCGGTGCCGGTGCCTCCGGCCCTGGCCGAGTGCGCGGCGCTGCTCGGCGTACCCCCGCAGGTGTTGTGCCTGGAGTACGGATTCGACACACCGCGGATGCATGGATACACGGTGCGGGCCGCGAGTTGGGAGAAGGTCAGTGAGATCTTCGCCCGATGCGGATGGCCGCTGTACCGCATCGGGGAGGTGACCGTCGAACCTCGTCTTTCCTGGCGCCGCCTCGACGGGACGGTGCTGGACCTGCCCCGGCTGTGGTGGGATCCCTACGGCGAGGCCGACATCGTAGGCCGGTGGACGTCCGACATCGTCCGCGCCTTGAGCGAAGCCTGACCGTCGGCCCAGAGCGCGTCCGTGGGCAGGCTCTTGCGGCCCGCCCACGCCAGGATCCGCTCCCGGGCCCGGCCGACGTTGATCGACGCGGAAGGGGCCTGGACGGCGTGCTCCCAGTCGGCCAGGCTCACGTCTCCGGCGAGCAGGGCTGCCTGGGTCCGCAGGAAATGCGGGCTCAGAGGGCGCGTGACCGGGTAGAACCGTCGTCCGGAGACGGTTTCGAGGACGAGGTAACCATCCAGTTCACCGGCCAGTTCAGCGAGGTCGGACCAGGACTCCCAGCCGGTTTGCTGGCTCAGCGTCAGGTGATCGGCGAGATCGCCGGGGAGAGGGAGGACGTGCACGTGTGCGTGATGGCAGATCTGCTCGTGCGGGTTCCGGCGGACGCAGTGACCGGTGCGGCCGTGTTCGAACATCGCGAAGGCGCCGTACTCGGCCAGGTACAGGTCGCGCGCCCACGCGGAGGCCTCCTCCAACCGGGCGCTCACCCGGTCGGACAGATCGGCGGCCGAGGGGAAGTGTTCCACCGAGCAGATCAGCGCATGTCCCTCCACGATCGGGGCCGGGTCCAGAAGCATCCACAGGTCGGAACTTCGCCAGAGGGTCAGGTCGGACTGCTGACAGAACACACAGGATGCCGAGAACTGGGTCAAGGCACCTCACTCCCCTTTCGCGAGGTCGGCCACCGCACCGATCGTCGTGTCGATGTCGGCCTCACTCGTCAGATGTGACAGGGCGAACCGCACCGTTCCGCCGTCGATGGTGGTCAGGGTCCGGTGAGCGGCGGGTGCGCAGTGCAGGCCCGCTCGGACCAGTACGTCGTACCGCTCCTCGAGGAGCATGGCGGCGGTGCCAGGCGGCAGCCCGTCGAAGGTAGCGGACACCACCGGCACCGGCGCCTCCGTCGACGGCCAGTCCCGCAGCCGGATGCCGGGCAGCGCCCGGAGCCCGTCGGCCAGCCTGTCTCGAAGAACCCGTTCCCGGGACGCGAGGTTCGCGATGCCTTCGCCGAGGATGTACTGGACGCCGGCTCTGAGGCCCGCGATGCCGACGCCGTTGGGCGTCCCGGACTCGAGGGCGTAAGGCAGCCATCGCGGTTGACGGGGCAGCTCGGAACGGCCTCCGGTGCCGCCGTGCAGGAGCGGCCGGACGGTGACCCGAGGGGAGACGTGCATTCCACCGGTGCCTTGCGGCCCGAACAGCCCTTTGTGGCCGGCGAAGACGACAACCTCGGCGTCCGCGGCCTGGACGGGCAGGTGGCCGGCGCTCTGGCTGGCGTCGAGCACCAACGGGACGCCGTGCCTCGTCGTGATGTCATGGATCGAGGTGACGGGCAGGACTGTGCCGGTCACGTTCGAGGCGTGGGATACGACGACGAGGCTTACGCCGCCACGCCGGAGTTCGTCCTCCAGGCGGTTCAGGTCGAGGGGACAGTCAGGTGCCGGCGGGACGACCGTGGTGGTCACTCCGGTCTCGGCCAGGGCGTGGAGTGGCCGTACTACCGAGTTGTGTTCGAAGGCCGAGGTCAGGCATCGGGTGTCGGGCTGGACCAGGCCGGCGATGGCGATGTTGAGCGCGGTGGTCGCATTGGCGGTGAAGACGACCCGGTCGGGCTGGCCGGCGTGGAGGAGTCCCGCGACGGCTTCACGCGCCGCCCAGATCTCCTGCTCGGCGGCCTGAGCCAGGCGGTGCCCCGAACGTCCTGGGTTGCCGGCTCGCTCCAGATAGTCGGTCATCGCGGCCAGTACGGTGGGCGGCTTCGGATGTGATGTCGCGGCGTAGTCGAGATAGATCACTTCATCAACGTCCCGAGAGGCTCGTGACCTGCCCGTACGCGTCAGCGACGATTGCCTGCGCTGCCGCGTCCAGCGGTACGAGACCGGGCTCGGACCGATTCATCGTCTGTGTCGCACCGGCGAGCATCAGCGCCCGGGTGACCTGGAAGTCCTGCGGGGAGATCGGTTCGCCGGGGAGGTGGAAGTTCGTCGGGAACCCGCCCGCGACCAACACCTGCCGGCTGGTCGGCCCGACCGCGTAGTGGTTGAGCCAGGGCTGGTCCGCCGTCCCGCCCGAGCCGGGCAGGATCGCCGCAGCGGTGCGGTATCGCCACACGGCGAACTCGATGTCCGACGACGCCCCGTTCACCAGGACCAGCGGACGGGTGACCGCGGCGAGGTCGCCGGCATCGAGAATGGGACTGCCCGTGCAACCGATCAGCACGTCGACCTCGTCGAACAGTGCGTCGCGCTCGAGCACCCGGCGACCGTCCGCGCGTGCCGCGGCGAGGTTCTGCGCGGCGGTGTCGTGGACCACGACCGCGTGGTCCGCGGAGAGCAGCCCGGCGAGCCGGGCACCCATCCGGCCGTACCCGACGATGCCGATCCGTTCGGGACGATGGTTCAAAGCCGTCAAGGCCATCGACAGGCCGTCCACCATCGAGGCGGTGACCAGCGGGCCCTCGAGATCCGCCTTGGCGGCCGATCGGGCGACGTCCACGACAGGGAAGGGTGGTGCCGCTGCTTCGGTCCATCTCGCCCCGCGGGTCGTCTGCTCCACGACGTGGACCCGCGACAGGAGATCGGCGTCCCCGGTCTGCAGCAGGGCCTTCGTCGCTACGGCGCCCTCGTCGATGACGAGCAGGCCGGTTCCGGCGCCTAGCCGGGGGCGGAGTTCCGCGATCGTGCTGGTGACCTGAGCCGCGAGCTCGTCCTCGTAGCTGTGCAGTGGATCGGCCATCCGGAGCGGGTCGACCACCCGGGCACCGGCGGCCCGGAGGGCCTCCACGGCCGGGAGTCTCGTCGAGTACGACTTGCCGACCACGGTGACCGATGCGGGGTCGGCGCCGCCGCACCGCAGCCCGGCGAGGAGCGCGAGCATCGAGCTGTGTACATGCTGTACGGCGAGCACGAGACACTTCTGGAACGGTTGATCCTCGGGCAAGCGCAATTCACGGACAACCGCATTGATGACAGGAAAATCCTTGACCGCGACCGTTGTGCTCATTCGACAACGTCTTCCACTGTGGTGGCTGCGGTTAATGAGATGTGCAACAACGGTATAGTGCTGCCGATCGCCACGGCTGTCCCCCCGTAGAAGCGACTCATTCCGGTCTCGGGAGCGAACCTGTCCCAAGGCTGAATGGCCAAATGGCTTGGAACCTTGGTCAGACTAGCACACATAGGATGCACTCGATCTAGGTCCGAGTGTCGATTTTTAAGTTGATCATGAAATGACCGACGTCTACCAGTGTCTTAACCACAGTTCTGGTCCGTCCTCGCGCGTGCGTCAGGAGTGGATCTCGGTCGTGGGCCGGCCGCCCCGCTCCGAGAACTGCGGTTCAATATTTGACGACAACCGCTTTTATTGAGTGTCGTCAACGCTTAGCATGGTCCGGGACGCTCGGCCGAGTAATAGTTGCCGAGACGGCCTAATGGGGGAGTGGACGACGATATGTCGGTGCACGAGTCGATACATGTGGCCGTTCGTGGGTTTCCGGGTCGGGTGGCGGTCGAGTGCTCCGACGCCGAACTGACCTACGCCGAGTTGTGGCACGAGGCAGGTGTGTTCGCGGCGGCGCTGGCCGCGTTGGAGGTCGGCCCGGGCGAGCCGGTGGGCATCGCGCTGCGGCGCGGCCTTCCTCTTCTTCCGGCCCTGCTCGGAGTCTGGCGGGCAGGCGGCTGCTACGTCCCGCTGGACGCGGCGGCCCCGTGTATACGAAATGAACGGATCCTCGCGGAGACGGCCCGCCACGGCCTTCGCTGGGTGTTGGTCGACGACGACGACACGGTGGCGGAGATGAACCTCACCGTGACGCGCAAGGTCGTTCTAGCCGGGGCCCGCTCGTCCGTGCAAGCCTGTCTGATCACCGAGCCGGACGGCGTCGGCCGCCCGGCCCGCGACCTGGCTTACATCATGTACACCTCGGGGAGTACCGGCCAGCCCAAGGGCACCATGGTCACGCACGACAACGTGGTGGCCTTCCTCGCGGCGACGGAACAGGCTATCGGCGCGGTCGACGACGAGGTGACCCTGGCGACGACGGCGCTGACCTTCGACATCTCGGTTCTCGAACTCTTCTGGCCGCTGACAGCGGGGCGCCGGGTGAATCTGCTGGACACCTTCGCCGCACTCGACACCGGCCGGCTTGCGGCGCTGCTCGGGACCGGGCAGCCGACCCTCCTGCAGGTGACGCCGTCCACTGCGGAACTGGTGACACTGCCGTCTCGGCCGAATCGGATTCGCGTGCTGGTCGGCGGCGAGGCACTGCCCGCCGCCACCGCTGCCCGCCTGATCCGGCGTTGTGACCAGCTTTACAACATGTACGGGCCGACCGAAGCGACGGTCTGGTTCACTGCACATCAGGTGCGGCCCGGCGACGAGTTGACCGACCCGGTGAGCATCGGCCGCCCGCTTCCCGGCTGTGAGGTGCGGGTTCTCGACGATCACGGCGACTTGGTGGCCGACGGGGAGGTCGGCGAGCTGTGCCTTCTGGGTCCGCAGGTCGCGGCGGGTTATCTGGACGCCGGCGAGACGTCGAACGCCCGTTTCGGCGTGGACGCGGTCACCGGCCAGCTGTCATACCTGACCGGTGACCTGGTGTGCCGCCGGGCGGACGGCACCCTTGACTTCCGGGGCCGGATCGACAGTCAGGTGAAGATCGCCGGAAACCGGGTGGAGCTCGGCGAGATCGAGGCGGCCATCCGGGAACATCCGGCGGTCAAGGGCGCCGCGGTCACCGTCGGCGGTGCCGCGTCCGCACCTACGCTGTGGGCATTCGTGCAAGTCACCCGCCCGGACGCGGGGAGCGATGCGGAACCGCACACCGGCACTCTGCTGATGGACTGGCTGCGTCTCTTCGAGAACGAGTTCACCGAGATGCCGGAGCCAGACGAGGACGCGGAGCCGGATTTCGGCCTGTGGCGTAGCTTCTTCGACGGTGCACCGATCAGCAAGGCGGAGATGACCGAGTGGCTCGAGGCCTCCGCCGACCTGCTCCGTGGTGTGGGCGCCCGCCGGGTTCTCGACATCGGGTGCGGCACCGGTGACATGTTCTACGCGATCGGCGATGAGCTGGACCGTTACGTGGGAGTGGAGCCGACGCCGGCCGCGATTCCACGACTGCGCCGGATGTTCGCGTCCCGGTCGGACAAAGCGTCCTTCGTCCGGGGCTTCGCCCACGAACTGCGGTCTGCCCATGTCGAGGCCGCGATCGTCCGGGGTTTCACCGTCGACGGAGCACTGCGGTCACCGGACTGCGCGGTGATCAACTCGGTGATCCAGTACTTTCCGTCCCTCGGCTATCTCACCGATGTCCTCACCCAGGGGCTCGGTCTGCTCTCCCCCCGCGGTTCATTGGTGGTCGCCGACGTCCGCAGCCTGCCACTGCTGCCTCTGCTGATGGCCCGTGCCGGTGTCCGTCACGATCGGATGAGCGCCGGCCGCCGGTTGGCCACCAGCACCGAACTCTGTGTCGATCCACGATTCTTCGCCGTGTGGGCCGCGCAGCAGGAGGAACCGGTCGCCGTCTGGGTCCAGCCCAAGCTCCTGACAGCGCACAACGAGATCGCCGATTTTCGTTACGACGTGACGTTGACCAGGGGCACCCCGTTCACCGGGAGCTACCGGATCACCGACTACGTGGCGGCGGGCGGTACCGTGGACGCGGTGGCGTCGTGGGCGGCCGATGCGGCCCGGCGTGGTGCCACGGCTGCGCTGCGCGGCATCCCGAACGCCCGTCTGACACCCGAGACCGGCCGGTCCGGAACACCGATCGCGCCGGTCGACCTCCGGAACGCCGTCGCCGCGTGGCCGGGGACAGCCGTCGCGCTCGACCCGTCGGATCTCGACGGAGGCGCCTTGCTGATCGCCTACCACCCGGATGGCCGGCACGACTGGGCGGCGCTGGCTCGCGACTGCCCCGAACCCGATCTCTTCGCCACCCGTCCATGGATGGCGGTGGCCGAGGAGATGATGGGTTCGGAGATCTGGTCCTTCCTGGCGGCGCGGCTCCCGGCACACATGATTCCGGCCAGGGTTCGGGTGGTCGACCAGCTCCCGTTGACCACGAGCGGAAAGGTCGACCGAGCGGGTCTGTCGCAGGGGCCGCCGACCGGCACCGACGTGACGGGGGCGGCGCACGCGCTCGCCGCCCCGAACACCGGGATGCGGGACTCCCCGCTGGAGTTGGTGATCGAGCTGTTGGGCGGGCTGCTCGACGTTCCGGTCGAGCCGGACGACGACTTCCTTCGGCTCGGTGGCTCCTCGCTCGACGCGGCCCGGCTCGCGGGACTGCTCTGGTCACGGTGGGGGTGGTCGATCACCCCCGGTCAGGTGCTCCGGGCCCGGACCCCGCGTGCGGTCGCCGGTCTCTCGCCGGACGGCGGGCGGGCCGGCCGTCCCGAACTCCCCGATGTCCGCGCCCAGCGGAGGTCCACACCCGAGCTCTCGATCGGGCAACGTGCCATCCTAGCCCAGACCTACCTCGACATCGCCGGCAATGAGCGGATGACAGTGGTCCTTCGTTGGCTGTTCGAGGGGGATCCGGACCCCCGGCGGGTCAGGGCCGCCATTGACCGCGTGGTGGAGAGGCATCCGATCCTGCGGACCACCATCTCACCGACCGGCGCGACGACGGTGCTGCCCGGCACCGAGCCCTGCGACCTGACGGCTGTCCCGCTGGAGCGGGCTCCGGCGGACTGGCCGGATCTGCTGGTACGGCCCTTCGAGCTGGCGGCTGAACCACCGGCCCGGTGGATCCTGCGCCGAACGGGACCGGAGGCCATCGAGGTCTACGGGGTCGTGCACCACATCAGTGTCGACGATTCCGCGATCCGCACCCTGCATGATCACTTCGTGACGGCGTACACGACCGGGGCGGTCGGCGCGGGTGACGCCGCTGCCTTCAGGCCGGCGGCGGCGTTGCTCGCCGAGAGGCGGCTCCAGATGGAGCGGGCAGCCGGTGATCGCGCCTTCTGGTCCGCGCGACGGGGAACCTTCGACGATTGCCAGGGTCTTCCGAGGCCACCGGCGGGCCGCTCCGGGAATCGGCGGACCTCCCGGCACGTCGAGAGCGGCGCCAGCCTGCTGGAGGCACGGGCACGAGCCGTCTCGGTGACGCCGTACACCGTCTTCATCGCGGCCATCGGACAGGCGATGAGTTCCGTTCTGCACGGAAGACCGGTTCTGGCCGGTGTGCCGATGTCAAGCCGGGAGATGGCCGGCGGCCACGGTGAGCTCGGTTGTTTCGCCGGGATGGTCCCGCTGGGGTTGCGGCCCGGGGACGACGCCGTGGCCTATCAGCGTCAGGTGGCGGACGAACTCATCCTCGCGCTTGATCACGGGCTGCTGCCGCTGGCGGAGATCACCAGGCTTGCCGCCCTGCCCACCAGAGGCTGGAACGAGGTGCCGTTCGGTTTTGTCTGTGAGCTCGAGCCGATGCCCGAACCGGTCACGGCGGGCGGGAGCCGGATCACGCTGACCATCCAGACACCCGAACGGCAGCTGTACCCGGTGAACCTGCGGGGCGAGATCGTCGGGAAGGACCTCGTCCTGCACCTCGACGTCGAGGGCGGCCTGCTGGACGACCGATCGGCCGCGAACGTGCTGAACCGGGTGGTCTCGGTCATCGAGCACGACGCGTGGCAGTGACCGCGTGGACGACTGATAACGGAGGAGGCGGCGTGGCGTCAGTCGGGCTCGTCGAATTACCGGCCCTCAAACTCGTTGACGAGAATGGGCTCAACTGGACAGCCTTCCGCAAGACGGAACCGTTGGCCAGCAAGCAGATCCTGGCCGCGCTTCTGGACGCGGCGGGATTCGACACAGCGATCGTCAACATGAAACAGGCCGACGACGCCTACGAGTACGGGCAGGTCCGATGGCGCTCGCGGATGATGTCCAAGATCGCCGTCGGGGCGTCGGTCAAGTCGCTGGACCCGGCCCGGTTCGACGTGTGGGGAGTGACTGTCAACTATCTTCAGGAGCGGGATCCCGCCCTGGAGGTGGTCGCCTTCCTGCACGCCGGGGGTGCGAAGGTCGTGGTCGGCGGTTCCGAGGCGCTAGGTAATCCCCGGCTCTACCTGGATGCCGGTGCGGATGCCGTGGTGATGGACAAGTCGGGTGCTGCCAACATCGACGTGCTCCGGTATGTGCTGGGTCAGCCGGTAGAACGACTCACCGGGGTGATGCTTCCGGACGGAACCGTCCACAAGAATCGACGGCCGCCGATGGATCCGCACGATTGGCCGTTGCCGAAACCGTGGATGGTCTCGCAGACCCTGGGAACCAGCTATTGGGAGGCGCCGATCGGTGACGAGCTCAAACCGGTCGCCGGGGTGATGCTCGATGTCGGCTGCGACCGCCATTGCAGCTTCTGCCAGACACCGACCTATCGCATCGGTTACCGGGCCTCGGGCCCGGAACGGGCACACGACTGGCTGGCGGCGCAGCGGAACGCCGGTGCCAAGTCCGTCATCATCCTGTCCGACCAGTTCCTCGGCCGGGTGTTGTGGCCGAACGGGCGCGACGACGTCCTCGCCATCCTTCGGGACGCCCGTGAACAACAGCTCCCCATCCTGTGGGGCAACGGTATCGAGCTCGGCAAGGCGACGCTGGGCCGTGGCAAGCGCGGCGGCGACCGCCGGCCCGACCTGGAGATGGTCGAGGCCGTGTGGGGGTGGGACGGCCGGGTCGGCTGCGCCCAGGCGTACATCCCGGCCGAGCGTCCGCTGCTCGGCCAGGAATCGTACGAGAAGCTGCTGCCTTGGCAGGAGCACGCGGCGATGATGCGCGCCATCGTGCGAGCAGGGGTGCCGGACATCAACTACGGCGTGATCGTAGGGTTGCCGAGCGACAGCCACGCCACCATGGAGACGCTGCTGGACTCGGTGGGCCGGCTGAGGGACGAACTCCGGGACATCAACCCCGATCTGCGGTTCCGGATCACCCCGTACGCGATCCGTCCGCTTCCGGGAACACCGCAGGCGTCCGAGCTCGAACGGGCCGGGCTGGTGCGGTTCACCGACCCGGCGATCGTCGGCGGCTTCTGGACCGCTTGCGCAGACACCCTCAACATGAGCTACGAGGAGGTCTCGGACTGGCAGATCCGGCTGGTGACCGAGCTTAACGAGCCGGAGCCCGACTGGCAGGGCATCACCGGCCTGCAGGCCGCTCTCGCCTGATCACGGTCGAGGGCGACGGGCCCGTACCACCAGGAAGATGGGCACCGTCCCCCGAGCAGGGTCCGCGTCGAGCCAGTGGGGTGGAGGGAGGGGCTCGGCCAGTCGGTCCACGATCAAACCGTGATCGACCAGTGCGTTGAGATAGGTCGAAAGCGTGCGGTGGTTGGCCCCCACGGCTTGCCGGATCTTGGAGGAGGCCGCCTCGCTCCGCCACCACCCCTCGGTGTGGTATCCGGTCTGCGGCGCCCACGAACTGGACCGACCGGATCCCCAGCCCGGGAAGCACGGGTGCAGGATGGAGAAGACCAGCGCGCCGCCGGGCCGCAACGCACCCACGGTGCCGTCCAGCATACCGTCCAGATCATCGATGTCGGACAGCCCGAAGTTGCAGACGACCATGTCGAAGGAGCCCACCACCTCGGCGGCGTCACCGACGTGGTACTCGATGCCCAGTGGCTCGGCCGCCTCCTGTTTCCTCGCCCGCTCGACCAGCGTGGCGGAGAGGTCGACACCGGTGGGACGGGCGCCCCGCCGGGCAAGCTCGCGGGTGATCCGGCCGTGGCCGCAGGCCACGTCGAGTATGTCCAGTCCGTCGACCTGGCCGGCCAGGTCGAGAAGCCCGGCGGTGCCACCGTCGGTGACTTTCTCACCGACCTCGGCGATGTAGAGATCTGCGGCCTCGTCATATCGAGCTGTGGAGGTCATGGGCCGATCCTATCCATCGATCATGATGATGACCATGAAAGGCTGTGGTCCCGCCGGGCCGGACAGCGTTCCGGGTACGCTGTCCGGCGCCGGTGCGGACGGCACCGTCGTCTTCTGGGACGCCTACGCGTTCCTGCACGAGGTGGAGGTGCTGTGTGGGCAGGTGGGCGAGCTGACCGCCGAGGAGTGGCAGGCGAACGCGGCCTGGGAGACGCCGGTGCCGATCTGTTCCTAGGGCTCCGCGGGTGGGGCGGGGAGAGTGAACCAGACCGAGGTGCCCTCCTCGACCTCGAGGTCCAGCCAGATCTGGCCACCGTGGTACTCGATGATCTTCTTGACGATGGCCAGGCCGATGCCGGTGCCCTCGTAGGCCTCGCGCGGATGCAGCCGCTGGAAGATGACGAACACCTTGTCGGCGAACTCGGCCTCGATGCCGATGCCGTTGTCGCGGACGTTGACCCGCCACATGTCGCCGTCGCGGTCCGCCGTGACGGTGACGACCGGCGGCACGTCCGGTCGGCGGAACTTCAGCGAGTTGCCGATCAGGTTGACGAAGACCGTGGTGAGCAGCGGCTCCTCGCCGTGCACGGTGGGCAGGCCCGACCACCGGATGTCGGCTTCACCGTCCCGCTGCTGCGCGACCACCGCGAGGGTACGACCGAGGTCCACGTTCACGAACCCGGTGGTCAGCCGGCCGATCCGGGAGAAGGCCAGCAGATCCGTGATGAGGCGCTGCATCCGCTGGGCGCCGTCGACGGCGAAGGCGATGTACTGGTCGGCGCGGTCGTCGATCTGCCCGGCGTAGCGGCGCTGCAGCAGCTGGCAGAAGCTGGCCACCTTGCGCAGCGGCTCCTGCAGGTCGTGCGAGGCGACGTAGGCGAACTGTTCCAGGTCCCGGTTGGAGCGGGCCAGTTCGGCGGCCTTCAGCTCCAGTTCCTCCTTGGCGGCCACCACCTGTTCGCGGGCCTCGGTGACCTCGGTCAGTTCGGTGGCGATCCGCCGGCGCATGCCGTCCACGTCACCGGCGAGACTGCGCAGCTCCGGCGACCCGGAACTGAGGATCTCGCGGCCGTAGTCGCCGCCGGCCACCGACCGGACCTGCATCGCCAGGTCCACCACCGGGCGGGTGATCAGCCGGTTGATCAGCAGCAGCATCAGGCCACCGACCACGACCACGATCACCGCGGCGGCGATCTCCAGAGCCACGAGCACCGCTCCGGTACGCCTGGCGTCGTCCGCCGCCTGGTTGCGCAGCACCAGGATGTCCAGCTGCAGCTGGTCCACCGACGCCCGCAGCGTGTCGAAACGGGCGGTGCCGACCGCCTCGTCGACCCCTCCGGCGCCGGAGGCCGTCGCGGCGAACACCGGCTCGGCGACGCTGGTGCGCCACTCGAGTGCTCTGGTGCGTACCGTGGAGAGGTCCTGATCGATGGCCGCCAGGCCGCCGGTGGCGTTCAGGGTCTCGATCTGCTTCAGCAGCCGCTGCTCGTCGGCGACGCCCCGCTCGTAGGGTTCCAGATTGTTCGGTGAGCGGCTCAGCGCATAGCCGCGCACACCGGTCTCCTGGTCCAGGTAGGCGGCGTAGAGCTGCTGCCCGGCCACCCGCATCGGCCCGGTCTTCTCCAGGATCACGTCGAGGTTCCGGTTGCTGTCGGCGGTGGCGACGGCGGCGAGGACACCGATCCCGGTCAGCATCAGACCGGCCACCGTGAACAGCACCGCGACTCGGCGCCGCAGCGTCCAGGTGCGCAGATGCAACCAGGTCATATTCTCTTGTCTCCTCGCCGGAACCCGCATCGGTCCGTCGGTTATACCAGCGGTATGGTCGGGCGGCGAGTTGACGTCCCAGTCCGGCCTGTCTGGCGGCTCGCGGCTTTCCACGCCGTTGGAGTCTCCGTTCTGATGACAGGCCTTTCACATTTCCGTGCCCTTTTCCTGGTGCCCGGCGCTTTACGCTTCTTCCTTCCCGCCGCCCTGGCCCGCTGGGGCGTGGCGATGACCGGCCTCGCCGTGTTCTGGACGGTGCAGGGCACGGCCGGTTCGTTCGGCCGGGCCGGCGCCGCCACCGGTGCGTTCGCCGTCGCCGATGCGCTGGTGGGACCGCAGGTCGGTCGCCTGATCGACCGCTGTGGACAGTTCCGGGTCGTCCCGGTGACGACTGTGGTGTTCGTCATGGCCGCCGTCGCCCTGGTGATGTCACCCGGATGGGCGGCGGTCGGCGTGGCCGCCGTCGTCGGCGCGACGGCCCCACCGGTGGGTGCGCTGGCCGCCGCGCGCTGGCGGTGCCTGCTGGACGGCACCGGGACGGTCCCGGTGGCGATGTCCCTGGAAGCGGTCCTCAACGAGCTGACGTTCCTGGTCGGACCGGTGCTGGTCACCGCCCTCAGCGCGACGGTCGTGCCGTGGGCGGGCCTGGCGGTGGCCGTGACCCTGGTGGCGGGCGGTGTCGCCGGACTGATCACCGCACGTGTCAGCGAGCCGGACCCGGGCGGCATGTCGCCGGGGATGATCGTGGACCGCCGGCTGCTGAACCGGCACTTCCTGGTGTTGTTCGCCGCGAACCTCGCGCTGGGTTTCTTCTTCGGCGGCATCGGGGTGGGGGTGACCGCTTTTGCCCTCGCCCACGACGCGGGCGCGCTCGCCGGCGTGATCACGGCGGCCGGCGGGGTGGTCAGCATGATCGTGGGGATGGTCATGCGGCCCCGGTCGCCGCTGCCGGCCGGTGTGGTGCTCACCGCCGGGTGCGTGGCGCTCGCGGCGGCTCCCGGCCTGCCGGCCATGATCATCGGGTACGCGCTGGTCGGCGGCGCGGTGTGCCTGGTGGTGGTGCCGCTGTCGGTGCGGCTGCAGCAGGTGACCGCCGCCGCGGTCTACACGCAGGCGATGACCTGGATCAACTCGGCGAGCGCCCTGGGACTGGCGGTCGCGGCCCCGCTGGTCGGCGTGGCCGTCGAGCGACACGGCTGGCCGGCCGGATTCCTGACGCTGGCGGCGCTGACCGCATGTCTCCCGCTGGCATCGGTGTTCATGGTCGACGATGAATCGCATGGCAGACCATGACGAGGTGCTCGACCGGATCCGGCGCGGCCACCTCTACACCGAGTCCGAGGCGTCCTTCCAGGATCCGCTGCGCCGCGCCGACCTGATCTTCGAGTACAACAGCACCCGGCCCGGCGACGCGGACCGGCGCCGGGCGCTGCTGGAGCGGATCCTCGGGTCGGCCGGCGAGCGGACCGTGCTGCTCTCCCCGTTCCACGCCGGGTTCGGCAGCAACGTGCACCTCGGCGACGACTTCTTCGGCAACGTCAACCTGACCTTCGTCGACGACGTCGAGATCCGGATCGGTCACGGCGTGATGATCGCCCCGAGCGTCACGCTGACCACCACCGGACATCCGATCCACCCGGCACTGCGGGAGGACTTCCGGCGGTTCTCCCGGCCGATCACCATCGAGGACAGGGTGTGGATCGGCAGCAACGTGGTGGTCCTGCCCGGCGTCACGATCGGGTACGGCGCGGTGATCGGTGCGGGCAGCGTGGTGAGCCGGGACGTGCCGCCGATGACGGTCGCCTACGGCACGCCGTGCCGGGTGGTCCGCGAGATCACCGACGCCGATTCCGCTCCCGCCAGCGGTGAAATTCGGTAGAATTCGGGCAACTTTCTGGGTGGGGGATGACTATGAACGGCGTCGACAGGCGGGCGATGCTGCACATGGCCGCTGGGGTGACCGGGGCCGGGGCGCTGCTGGCCGGATGCGGCTCGGACTCCGGCACCGAGTCGGAGACGACGGCCAGCACGACCACCGGAGCGACGGCCACGACCACGGCGACGGCGTCGGCCGCAGCGACAGCGAGCGCGGCGGCCGGCAGCGACAGCGAGGTCATCACCGCCGCCGCCGACGTCCCGGTCAAGGGCGGCGTGATCACCACCGATTACGTGGTGACGCAGCCAGAGGCCGGGACGTACAAGGCGTTCAGCAACATCTGCACCCATCAGGGGTGCGTGGTCTCCTCGGTCGCCGACAACACGATCACCTGTAAGTGCCACAACAGCACGTTCTCCAGCTCGACCGGCGAACCGACCGGCGGCCCGGCGACGAAGGCACTGGCCGAGATCAGCGTCGAGGAGTCCGGCGGCAACATCGTCAAGGCCTGAGGGTGCGCGGGCCTTCTGCCGAAGTCGGGCGAGAGTGCTGCCGCTTCGGTGGCAGGTAAAATCCTGCTCGGAAGGGTGATCTTTTTCCATCGGATGGGCTGCGCACATATATTTCGATGCGTGGCCGGATACCGGACGGATTGTGGGGCAGGGGACAGTCTTGGGTACCGCCTTGCGTCGTGTTGTCCGTCGGGGACGTGTCGGCCGTGACGCTCCGGGAGTGCGTGGAGACCCGGTGGGAACGTTCATGGCGTAAGGACCCGAAGGCGTGAACGTCAATCGCGGGTATGTTCGCCGTCTGGTCCTGACTTGCGGGCAGGTTGCCGCCCTTGACGAGCAGGGTCATGCCGCGCGGGCGATGTGGAACCTGTTGCACGCCTGGTGGACGTGGGGTGGAAGGAACCGCCGGTCGGCTCTGAAGCAGGCCGATGAGGCGATCCGGCAGGCCCGTAAGGACATCGGCTGGCTGGCCGTTCTCCCGGCTCAGGCCGCGCAGCAGGTCCTGAAGACGTATGTCACGGCGTGGAGGAACTGCTGGAAAGGCCGGGCGTGCGCCCCGCAGTTCAAGAGCCGCATCCGGTCCCGGATGGCGGTGGATGTCCCGCAGGGCGGCGAACTCGCCGTGACCCGCCTGTCCCGGCATGTCGGTCAGGTCAGGATTCCGAAGATCGGCGTCGTCCGGTTCCGTTGGTCCGGTCCGATTCCCGGCGCCGGACGAGAGCGGGGCCGGATCACCGGTGCCCGGATCGTCAAAGACGTCCTCGGCTGGCACATCGTGTTCCGCACCGAGGTCGAGTCGCCGGTGCCCGCCCGGCACGAAGGCCCTGCGGTCGGTATCGACCGGGGCATCAACGTCGCTCTGGCCTTATCGGACGGTGAGGACCAGACCCACGGTGCGTGGATCAGGCCGAAGGAAGCCGAACGGCTGCTCAGGCTGGAACGCAAAGCGGCCAGGCAGAACCGGGAACGTAGTAAGCCGTTCGAAAAGACGTCGAACAGGCTGCGCCGTACGTACGGCCAGATCGCCGGGGCCCGCGCGAGAATCAAGCGCCGCCGCAGCGACTGGCAGCACAAGACCACCACCACGATCGCACAGCGATACGGCATCGTGGTGGTGGAGGACCTGCGGGTCTCCACCATGGTCCGTTCCGCGAAGGGGACCACCCTGACTCAGGGCGTCAATGTACGGCAGAAGGCCGGGCTGAACCGATCGATGTTGAACGAGGCGCACGCCCGAACGGTGGAGATGCTGACATACAAACTGGTGGAACGGGGCGGGCAGTTGTTGAAGGTCCCGCCCGCGTACACGTCGCAGACGTGTTCGGCGTGCGGACATCGAGATCGGCAGTCCCGTAAGGGTGTGGCGTTCGTCTGCACGTCATGCGGCTGGGCCGGTCACGCCGATACGAACGCCGCCGTGAACATCGTGAACGCGGCAGGGCTTGCCGTGTCGGGACGCGGAGCCTGCGAAGTTGCGGGCTGTGAAACGTCAACCACCCAGAGCGCGGCTGACCGTCTTTGGGTATCTGCCCTCTCCCGGGGACAGAGGAGGTCATTCGAAGGACGATGTCGACGTCGACGCGACGTTGATCAGCAGCAGGGTGAGGCCGAGGGTGACCGGCCACAGGATCAGGCCGGCGTAGGCGCCCACCGAAGTGTCCGCCCGCCCGGACCGCCGGTGCCAGGCGCCCAGGATCAGGCAGGCCAGCAGTGCCCCGCCGAGGAACGCGCCGGCCGCGACCGGGTTCGGGACGAGCAGGAGGCCGGCGGCGGCCACGATCCAGATGGCCAGTGCCTGGGTCATGCCCAGGGGAACGCTCTGTTGCATCGGCCCACCCTACGAACCGTGTCAAAACCATGTCAGGATGCTGACATGACTTCTGGGGTGGGCGATCTCGATCTGTCGGTGGGGTACGCGTTGAAGCAGGCCGCGGCGGCCCTGCGGACCGCGATGGACGCGGAGCTGCGGCCGCTGGGACTGTCCGTTCCGCAGTATTCCTGCCTGGAGCTGCTCGGGCAGCGACCGGGTCTGTCCGCGGCCGAGCTGGCGCGGGGCGTGTTCGTCACCCGGCAGTCGATGCACGCGCTGCTGCTCGGTCTGGAGGAGCGCGGCCTGCTGGCCCGGGCGTCGTCCGCCCCGCAGGGCCGGGCGCTGCCGACCCGGCTCACCGATGCCGGCCGGGAGGTCCTCACCGAGGCCAGCCGGACGGTCGCCGCGGTCGAGCGCCGGATGACCGAGGCGTTGAGCGACGGCGGCAGGGAGCGCCTGCAGGCTGATCTGGCGGCGTGCGTGCGGGCACTGAGTTGACGATGTCAGGATCCTGACATAGCGTGGTGCATGTCAGGATCCTGACATACGTACGTCTGAGGAGATCACCATGGCCGTCACCGGACTCGACTTCTACTCCCTGCAGGCCCGCGACCTGGAGGCGACCGCCGCCTTCTACGAGAAGCACCTGGGCCTGCGCCGCGCACCGGTCAGCCCGCCGCACGCCGTGGTCTTCGCGACCGAGCCGATCCCGTTCGCGGTCCGCGAGCCGGTCCCCGGCACCGACCTCGCGGCGGGGCAGCCGGGCCTCGGCGTCGCCCTCTGGCTGCACGCCGACAACGCCCAGGAACTGCACGACGACCTGGCTGCGGCCGGGGTCCGGATCGTCACCGCCCCGATCGACGGACCGTTCGGCCGCACCTTCACCTTCGAAGACCTCAACGGGTACGCGGTGACCGTCCACGACAAGCGCTGAACCGGCCCGGGCCCGGGGTGGCGCCGCCCGCCCTCGGCTCGTCCTCGTCGGGCCGCGTGGCGTCCACGGTGACGGCGCCGGCGTGGCCCGGCGCCGCCCGTCGTGCTCAGCTGTGGTCGACCGCCGCCTGCTGGACCGGCAGCGCCGCGACGTAGCGCGTCATGAACGCGTCGAAGCCGGCCACGTCGGCCGCGTCCGGCGCCACGGTGTCCAGGCGGGCGTCCGCGAACACCGCGGTGGTGAGGAAGTCGTCCAGGCTCTGGCCCGCGGAGCGCTGCGTGACGAAACCGGCGAGCACCGCGATGCCCCACGCGCCGCCCTCGGCGGCCAGGTCACCCACCGACACCGGGGTGTCGATCGCGGCGGCCAGCAGTCTCTGCGCGACGCCCTCGGTCTTGAACAGGCCGCCGTGCGCGAACATCCGGTCCAGCTGCACGTTCTCCGACTTCTGCAGCACGTCCATGCCGATGCGCAGGGTCGCCAGGGCGGCGTACAGCTGCACCCGCATGAAGGAGGCCAGGCTCAGCGTGCTGCCCGGCTCGCGCAGGAACAGCGGACGGCCCTCGTGCAGCTTGGTGATCGGCTCGCCGGACAGGTTGTTGAACGCCATCAGGCCGCCGCCGTCGGGGGCACCGTTCAGCGCCGCCTTGAACAGGGTCTCGAAGACGGTGCCGCTGTCCTGCTCGATGCCCAGCGCCGCGGTGAACTCGGCGAACAGGCCGGCCCACGCGTTCAGCTCGCTGGCGCCGTTGTTGCAGTGCACCATCGCCACCAGGTCACCGGCCGGCGTGGTCACCAGGTCGATCTCCGGGTGCACCCGGCTCAGCTCGCCGTCCAGCACGATCATGGCGAAGATGCTGGTGCCGGCGCTGACGTTGCCGGTGCGGCGTGCCACCGAGTTGGTCGCCACCATGCCGGTGCCGGCGTCACCCTCCGGCGGGCACATGGTCGCGCCCGGCGCCAGCGTGCCGCTCGGGTCGAGCAGCGCGGCACCCGCCGCGGTCAGCTCACCGGCCGCCTCACCCGCGGGCAGCACGGCGGGCAGCAGCTCGGCCAGCTTGTGCGGCACCCGCCCGGCGGCCAGCTCGTCGAACTGCGCGAGCATCCGCGCGTCGTACGTGCCGGTGGCGATGTCGATCGGGAACACGCCGCTGGCGTCGCCGACACCGAGCACCTGGCGGCCGCTGAGCTTCCAGTGCACGTACCCGGCGAGGGTGGTGAGGTGGGCGATCCGGCCCAGGTGCTCCTCGCCGTTCA
Source organism: Actinoplanes sp. NBRC 101535 (assembly GCF_030269225.1). Taxonomy (NCBI): domain Bacteria; kingdom Bacillati; phylum Actinomycetota; class Actinomycetes; order Micromonosporales; family Micromonosporaceae; genus Actinoplanes; species Actinoplanes sp. NBRC 101535. The sequence continues at coordinate 110,758 of NZ_BSSY01000005.1, forward strand.
GCACGGCCTGGTGCAGGTGCGCGATGCTCCACCGGTGCGGGATGTTGAACCCGAACAGGCCGCTCAGCTCCTCGGACGCCGCACCGGTGTTGGTGTTGCGCCAGGTGCGGAACGGGGTGAGGATCTCGCCCTCGGCGTCGAACGCGAGGTAGCCGTGCATCATCGCGGAGACGCCGAGCGCGCCGACGGTCCGCAGCGCGACGCCGTGCTTGGCCTGCACGTCGGCGGCGAGCGCGGCGAAACAGCCCTGCAGACCCTCCCAGACCGCCTCCAGAGAGTAGGTCCAGACCCGGTCGACGAATTGGTTCTCCCAGTCGTGACTGCCGACCGCGATCGCCTCGTGGCCGGGGCCGGTCAGGACGGCCTTGATCCGGGTCGACCCCAGCTCGATCCCGAGGGCGGTCCGGCCCTGTTCGATGGCCTCACGCACACCGGTTTCTGTGTCAGTCATCGTCATGTTGTACCGCACCCGGTCAGAAGTGATCCTTCGGGATCACCGCGTGCACCCCGACGGTGCGGTCCACGACCTGGGAGACCTGGAAATCGGCGGCCGCGGACAGGTACGCGTACGCGATCGCCCGGTGCATGCCGAGGTCGTGCTCGAGGAAGTCGAGGGCGTTGACCACCGCCCGCCGCATCGCCACGTCGAGGTCGGTGCCCTGTCCGCCGCCCAGCGAGCCGTCCGGGTCGGAAAGCCCGATCGGCACCCAGGCGTCCGGCGTCTCGGCGAACGGGTACCCGAACGCCACCGACGGCGCGCCCTTGCGGCCCCTCTTGACCACCGTCAGCCGGTAGGTGGCCCGCAGCGACCCCTCCATCGCGGTCAGCGCCACCTCGCCGTTACCCATCGCCATGTGCGGGTCGCCGACGTAGAACAGCGCCCCTTCGGCGAAGACCGGCAGATAGAAGGTGGCGCCCCGGCCCAGCAGGTTGATGTCGATGTTGCCGCCGCCGAGGGTGGGCGGGATCGAGTTGAGGGCCGGGTCGGTCAGTCCGGGCGCGTCGGTGAAGGCCACCCCCATCATCCCCATGAACGGGTTCAGCGGGAACGCGGCGCCGGGCAGGACGCCGGTGAGCGCGCCCTTGCGTGTGGTGCGGACCGGGGTGAAGACCGAGACGTTGCCGTAGCGGCGGGGGTCGCCGGTCGCCCGGCCGTCCGACTCCACCGGCGGCATGATGTCGGCCTCGGTGATCCCGGCGGGCACCGCGCCGCCGGCCAGGCGGGGGAGGGCGCCCTTGCCGTGGCGGCTGGAGATGACGCCGTACGGCACGCGGGGCAGTGCCGACAACACCTCGATCTTGAGTACGTCGCCCGGCGCGGCGCCGTCCACGTGGATCGGCCCGGTGACCACGTGCGGCCCGTCGACGTCGAAGTTCCGCGTCGTCCGGTCGTAGTCACGGGCGATCGCGATCGCGTCGGTGAGCACGCTGTCCCGGTTCACGCCCTGCCGCCGGAACCACTCGACCGGGTCGCGGCCCTGGTCCTCGAGGATGCCCTCGTGCGAGACGGTGTCGACGGTGACGGTCTCGCCGGACCGCATCCGCAGGACCGGCGCGCTGCCGGTGGACGGCACGTATCCCCAGCGCACCTCGTCCGGCCGGGACCGCAGGTAGTGCTTGCCGTCGATCGGTCCCTTCCCGGGTTGCAGGATCCCGGCGCTCCGGCCGCCGGCGATCGCCGGTCCGGACCCCGCGGTGACGCCGGCACCGAGCGCCGCGACAGCCGTGATGAGGGTACGCCGCCCGAGCGCCGCCACCAGTGCATCCTTGATCTTGTCCATGCCCGTCAGTCCTAAGGTGACCGTGTGTCGCCCGCGTCGCGCGTCGATGACGAGCCGGTGAACCGGGTGGACGGCCGTCCATATGTGAAATTGATTTCCATGAAGGCTGGCGTCCGTAACATTTCGCGGGCAAACTCCATGATCGGATCGACCTGCGGCGATGACCATTCTGGATGGTCGGCGGCGGGGAGAGCTCTGTCCTGAGGGAGGCGCGCGGCGCCCGGCCCGCGCCACCGCGCCCGGCCGGACGCCGGCGTGCGGCATGGAGGAGGCAGCCCGCGTGGGCTCAGTTAATTTCAGCAGGCGGCTCGCCGCCATGGCCGGCATCGGCGTCCTGATGGGCGTCACCGGTGTCGGCAGCGTTCCGGGGGCGGCTGCCGCCCCGGGGCTCCGGGATGCGTTCGAGCCGGTCCCGGCCGGATCCAAGATCACGAACCTGCCGGCCGGGATGCGGGACCGTCAGGTCACCGTGATGGTGGAGCTGGACGCGGACCCGGTGGCGGTGGTCGACGCCGAGGCGGCGACGCCGCTGACGACCGCCCAGAAGAAGCAGCGCCGGGACCGGATCCGTGCGGACCAGGCGCCGGTCGAGAAGAAGGCCCGCCAGCTCGGCGGCACCGTGCTCGGCGCGTACCAGCACGCGTACAACGGCATCAAGGTCCGGGTCGCCGCCGGTGAGCTGGCGACGCTCGCCGCGGCGCCCGGCGTGGTCGAGGTGCACGCGCTGCAGCTGGTCAAGCCGGACAACACCCGGGGTGTGCCGATGATCGGCGCGCCGGCGGTGTGGAGCGCCCCGGACAACCTCCGCGGTGAGGGCATCAAGGTCGCGGTGCTGGACACCGGCATCGACTACACGCACGCCGACTTCGGCGGTCCGGGCACCTCCGCGGCGTACGAGACCGCGCACGCCACCGAGACCGCGGCGGCCGACCCGGCGCTGTTCGGCCCGAAGGCCCCGAAGGTCAAGGGCGGCATCGACCTGGTCGGTGACAGCTACAACGCCGACCCGGCCAGCGCGTCGTACCAGCCGGTGCCGAAGCCGGACGCGAACCCGCTGGACTGCGGCGGCCACGGCACCCACGTGGCCGGCACCATCGGCGGTTACGGGGTGCTCGGCGACGGGTCCACGTACCGGGGCGCGTACGACACCACCACGATCAACGCCCAGTCCTGGCTGGTCGGGCCGGGCGTCGCGCCGAAGGCGGACCTGTACGCGGTCCGCGTCTTCGGCTGCGACGGCTCCACCGACATGACGGTGGACGCCATCGAGTGGGCCGTCGCCAACGACATGGACGTCATCAACATGTCGCTCGGTTCGCCGTTCGGCACCGCGGACGCCCCGGAGTCGGTCGCCGCGGACAACGCCTCCAAGGACGGCGTGATCGTCGTCGCGTCGGCCGGCAACTCGGGCCCGGCGCCGTACATCACCGGCAGCCCGGCCGCCTCGACCAGCACGATCAGTGTGGCGGCCAGCGACCCGACCCCGGCGTTCCCGGGCGCCACGCTCGGCGGCCTGGGTCTGAACGCGATCAACGCCAACGGCGCCACCTTCGCCGACGGCCTGTCCGCGCCGATCAAGGTGGTCGGCAACGGCGCCGGTGGCATCGCGCTGGGCTGCAGCACCGCGGAGTTCGCCGCGGCCGGGGTGTCCGGGGCGATCGCCGTGGTCGCCCGCGGCACCTGCGCCCGGGTCGCCAAGGCGATCTACGGTCAGGCCGCCGGCGCGGTCGCGGTGATCCAGGTGAACAACGTGGATGCGCTGCCGCCGTACGAGGGCCCGATCGCCACCAACCCGGACACCGGTGAGGCGGCGATCGTCACCATCCCGTTCCTGGGTGTGCCGTCGACGGCGGCCGCCGCGCTGCTCGCCGCGGACGGCTCGACGATCACGCTGGACAACCTGAACCTGGAGAACCCGGGCTACAAGGGCACCGCGAGCTTCTCCTCGGGTGGCGCGCGGACCGGTGACAGCTGGCTCAAGCCGGACGTCACCGCCCCGGGTGTCAGCATCTTCTCGGCCGCGGTCGGCACCGGCAACGGCACGGTCGGCATGTCCGGCACGTCGATGGCGGCCCCGAACACCGCCGGTCAGGCGGCCCTGGTCAAGCAGGCCCACCCGGACTGGCGCAAGGTCGAGTACTGGAAGGCGGCGATCGTCAACACCGCCGACCCGGCGGGCGTCTCCGACTACACCACGCGGGTCGACGGCGCGGGCCTGATCCAGGCGCCCGGTGCGGTGAACACCCAGGTCGTCGCGCTCGGCGACAAGGGCACGTCCACGCTGAACTACGGCTTCGCCGAGCTGGACAAGAACTACACCAAGCGCAAGGTCGTCAAGGTCAAGAACCTGGGCAAGGCCAAGCAGACCTTCACCGTCTCGGCGACGCTGCCGTCCGGCAGTGCGCACAAGGTCAAGCTGTCCAAGACCACCGTGACGCTGGCCGGCAAGGGCGAGACCGAGGTCGGCGTGACCCTCGAGGTGCCGGCCGCGACCGCGGGCGACGCCAGTGCCTTCCGGGACGTCGCCGGCCTGATCACGCTCACCCCGGTGGGCAAGGCCAACGACGGTGTCGCGTTGCGGGTGCCGTACTACCTGGTGCCGCAGGCCGTGTCGAAGATCAGCACGGCGGTGGACGCGAACGCGCTCAGCCGCAAGGGTTCGGCCACCGCGACGGTGACCAACAAGAAGGGCGTGGTCGCCGGCTCCGCCGACGTGTTCGCCTGGGGCCTGTCCGACGGTCGGGACGCGGCCGGTGCGGCGGACCTGAAGGCGGTCGGTGTGCAGAGCCTGCCCGCCGACGGTGCCGTCTCCTTCGCGATCAGCACCCACAACCGGCTGTCGAACGCCGCCCGCAACGAGTTCGACGTGTACGTGGACGTCGACGGCGACAAGACGGACGACTACCTGGTCGTCGGCGCGGACTACGGCCTGCTGACCACCGGGGACCTGACCGGTGAGCTGGTCACCGCGGTGTTCGACCTGCGGACCGGCGGCGGCACGCTGGAGTTCTACGCCGATGCCCCGTACGACAGCAGCACGATCGTGCTGCCGGTGCTGGTCTCGCAGCTCTGCGAGGACGGCTCGCCGTGCCTGTCGGCGGACAACCCGCGTCTGACGTACCACGTGGAGAGCGTCGGCATCGTCGACGGCAACGACGACGTGATCGCCGGGTCGGCGAGCTTCAACGCGTTCGCGCCGGCGATCACCACCGGCGCGGTCGGTGAGGTGGCGCCGAACCGCAGCGCCACCCAGAAGATCACGCTGAACCGTGCCGAGTTCGCCACGACTCGGGCCCTGGGCCTGATGGTCGTCAGCCACGACAACGCCAGTGCCACCGAGGCTCAGCTGATCCCGGTGCGCTGACCCGCGGCGTCACGAGACGCGGCCCGGAACCGTTTAACGGTTCCGGGCCGCTTTTCGTATGTTCCGGACATGTGACAGGGGCTTAAAGATTTATAGCCATCAATTGAAGTGACAAGCTCAAGCACCTATCGTCAGCGGAACGTTCCCCAACGTTACATCGAGGAGTCTCAATGTCCGAGCGTTTCGCCCCGATCGTGTGGCCCCTGTTCCGCGCCACGGTCGGCCTGCTGTTCGCCTGTCACGGGCTCGCCAGCCTCTTCGGCGTCCTGGGCGGCAGCCGCGGCACCGGCGAGCCGGTCCCGGTCGGCACCTGGCCCGGCTGGTACGCCGCCGTGATCCAGCTCGTCTGCGGCCTGCTCGTGCTGGCCGGACTCCTCACCCGCCCCGCGGCGCTGCTCGCGTCCGGCTCGATGGCCTACGCCTACTTCGTCGTGCACCAGCCGGACGGCCTGATGCCGATCCAGAACGGCGGGGTCAACGCCGCCCTCTACGCCTGGGCGTTCCTCGCCGTCGCCGCCCTCGGCGCCGGGCAGTGGTCACTCGACGCGCTGATCGCCCGCCGCCGCGGCGCCACGCCGGACAGCGCACGCGAGCCGAACATCACCCCGGCGGTGTCCAGCAAGGTCTGACCCGGCGCCGGTCCCGGCCGGTGCCGCCACTGGCGCCTGCTTTTCGCGTACGCGACGAAGAGCGCGCGTGACGCACCGGCCCGGGCCACCGTGGAACGACACGGACATCAATCCTCCGCGGGGAAATTCCCGGAAGCAACTATCATGGCCGCCATGGCTTCCTTCAACGACACGGTGATCGAGAACTTCCGCGCCAACGACGGCGTGCTCGGCGAGTACTGGGAGGGCAAGACCACCCTCCTGCTGCACACCCCCGGCCGCAAATCGGGCAAGAACTTCGTCAACCCGCTCGTCGCGGCCCCCGACGGTGACACCTACCTGCTGTGCGGCAGCGCCGCCGGTGCGCCCGCCGACCCGCAGTGGGTCGCCAACCTGGAAGCCCTCGAGGGCCCGGTCACCATCGAACTCGGCGCCGAGACCCTGACAGCCGGCCACAAGGTCGTCCGCCCCGGCGACGAGGGCTGGGAGCGGCTCTACGGCGTGTGGCGCGAGTACTGGCCGGCCGCCGCCGAGTACGAGACCAAGACCGACCGCAAGTTCCCGGTCGTCGTGATCACCCCCAACCGCTGACGTGACACCGCGCGGTGAGCCGGCCCACCCGGCTCACCGCGATGAACCCGCCGGGTGCACGCGCCCGTACAGTCCGGTGTCCGGCACTTTCCCGGATCTCGTACCGTGAATCATGGGTTTCCTGAATTCGGCCGGGAAACTGCCGATCTGCGGTACCACAGGGCCGGACGGGAGGTGCGTGTGCCGATCGAGGTACTCCGATTGCCGCTGCGGCACGGCGATCCGTCGGCGCCGGTCCGGCACCTGGTCCGTGACCTGCTCGACCCGTGGTGCCCGCCGGAAGCACTCGGCGACGTCCTGGCCGTCGTCTCGGAACTCGTGCACAACGTCACCCGGCACACCCCCGGCGGCGGCGAACTGGTCCTCACCGTCGCGGCGGGCGACCTGCTGATCGAGGTTACCGACGGCGACACCGCCCTGCCCGTCGCCCGGCCACCCGACCCGCGCCGCATCGGCGGCCGCGGCCTGCTGCTGGTCGCCGGACTCGCCCGGGAATGGGGCGCCCGCCCGATCCTGGACGGCAAAGTGGTGTGGGCACGACTCCCGCTGCCCGGCGTCTGCGGTTCCGGAACCGCCGCCTGACGGTTGTTACTCTTCAACCGTTCTCTCGACGGCGAGAGGCCGGCCGGGAGGGAAACAAGTGCAGCAGAACGGTGACCTCGACCGGCTCGACGCCGTGACCCGCACCGGCCTCAGCGCGACACCCGACCCGATGTTCGACCGTTTCGCCGACATGGTCCGCGCCATCCTGCGGGTCCCGGTGGCCCTGGTCTCCCTGGTCCAGCACGACCGGCAGGTCTTCCCCGGCGCCCGCGGCCTCGCCGAACCCTGGCTCGGCCGCCGCCAGACCCCGCTGTCCCACTCGTTCTGCCGCCACGTCGTGGCCACCGCGGAACCCCTCGTGGTCACCGACGCCCGCACCGACCCGCGCGTCGCCGGCAACCTGGCCATCACCGACCTGTCCGTGGTCGGCTACGCCGGGATGCCCCTCACCGACACCGACGGGCACGTCCTCGGCTCCCTGTGCGCCATCGACACCGCACCCCGGCAGTGGACCGGCGCCGAACTGGACCTGCTCGCCGACCTCGCCGCGGCCTGCTCGGACAGCCTGCGCCTGCGGATCGCCACCAGCGCCGCCCTGCACCGGGCGCGGGCCGCGGCGGACGTGGTCGACCGCAGCCAACTCCTGCTGCGAGCCAGCGTCACACTGGCCGACACCAGCACCGTCACCGACGTCGTCCAGGCCGTCCGCGACCTGATGACCAGCACCCTGGACCCGGACTACGTCGGCGTGTCCCTGCTCGACGACGACGGGCGCGTCGGCCTGCGATCCGGCGAACTACTACCGGAAGCGGTCGCGGACCGCTGGCACCGGTACCCGGGCACGGCCGCCACGCCGTCGGCGCTCGCAGCCCGCACCGGCCGGCCGATCCTGCTGCCCGACCTCACCACAGTCGCCGCACTGACCCCGGACGCCGCCGGCACCTTCCGCGAGATGGGCTGGCAGTCCGGCGCAGCCCTGCCACTACCCGGCCCGGCCGGACCGGTCGGCGCGCTGACCTTCGTGTGGAAACAGCCCCGCCGGCTCGACGAAGCCGACCAGGCGGTCCTCGCCGCCCTCGCCGGATACGTCGCGCACGCCCTGCACCGCGCCGACTACCTGCACTCCCGGGAACAGGTCGGCGAACAACTCCAGCGCGCACTACTCAGCGACATCCCGGCGGCACCGCCGTTCGAACTGGCCGCCCGGTACGAACCGGCCGCCCGCGGCGAACACGTCGGCGGCGACTGGTACGACGCGGTCCGGCTCGCCGACGACCACCTCGCCCTGGTCGTCGGCGACGTGGCCGGCCACGACATGCACGCCGCGGCGCGCATGGGACAGATGCGCAGCATGCTCCGGGCGTACATCGCCGACCGGCACGAACCGCCGTCCGCCCTGCTGCGCCGCCTCGACGGGGCCATGCAGATCCTCGGCGACCGGACCCCGGCCACGGCGATCCTCGCGTACGTGCAGCCCGGCCGCACCGGACACCGGGTGCAATGGGCCAACGCCGGGCACCCGGTGCCACTGCTCGTCGAAGCGGACGGGACAGTCAGCCCACTGCACGGCCGGGACGTGATGCTCGGGGTGGTACGCCACACCCCGCGGAACAACCACAGCCACGACCTGCCGGCGGGCGCGACCCTGCTGCTCTACACCGACGGACTGGTCGAGAACCGGACCGAGGTCCTCGACGACCGGATCGACCAGCTGGGCGGGGCGTTACGGGGACTCGCGGGAGCGCCGCTGCCGGAACTGCTCGACGAAGTGCTCACCCGGTTCGCCGGAGACGACCACGAGGACGACGTCGCGTTGCTCGCCCTGCGTACCCCCGGCTGATCGTTTTCCGCCCTCTTCGCCAACCTGAGCGCGGCGCTACCGGCGGCGCGTTACGGTCCCAGGGTGGTCACACCGGAACAGGCCCGGCCCGCCCCGGAGATGGTGGACCTCGCCTCCTGGACAGTCGGCGACGCCACCGGTCTGAGCAGCATGCGGGCGTCCCTGTTCGAAGCGGTGACCGGGCAGGTCATGGCCTCCAGCTTCACCCTCGGCGGGGTGGCCGACCGGATGGTGCTGGTCGCCTCGGAACTCGCCACCCACATGCTGAGCAGCGGGACACCGCCGGCCACCGTCCGCCTCTGCCGCGACGGCGCCGACTTCGTGCTGGACGTCGCCGCCGGTCAGTCACCACCCCCACCCACCACCGGTCCCACCGTCTGTGATGCGTGCGGTGCGGTCGGGGCGGACTTCGCGCCGGACATCGCCCACCGGGCCGTCCGGGAACCACCACGCCCCGAGCCCCCCGACGCCCCCGCCGAGAGCCGCCTCTGGCTCCGGCTCGCCCAGCGGCTCTCCACCCGGGTCGGCGCGTACACGACCGGCGACACCCGGCACGTGTGGGCCCTGTTCGAACCGGAACCCGCCACGGAGCAGGCCGGCCGCCCGTGACCCCACCCCTCGGCGCCACCGGCACCGTCGTCGACCATCGCACCCTCATCGCACCCGCCCGGCTGGCGGCCGTAGCGGGCGCCCGCGACAGCCTCCCCACCATGCCGGTGTCCCCGGACACCATCGCCCGGATGGCCGCCCGTCTGCTCGGCGCGCCGATGGCGGTCTGGTCCCTCGTCGACGGCGACGCCGAGGAACCGCTCGGCACGTACGGCGTACCCGAACGCTGGTTCGGCCCCGGCCCGCTGCCGCTGACCCGGCTCGTCGGCGCCACGGTCGTGTCGGCGAACCGCCCCCTGATCGTCGCCGACGCCGCCGGAACCCTGCCCGGCCACCCCCTGATCCGCGACCACGGCATCCGCGCACTGCTGGCGGTGCCGGTTCGCGACCGGACCGGCACCCCACTGGGATCGTTGACCGTGCTCGGCACCCGCCCCCACCCGTGGACCGACGCCGACCTGCGGATGCTCACCGAACTGGAAAGCCTCCGACAATCGGCGGAACGCCCGGACCACTCCGCCGAGGCGGCACTGCACCGGGTGGAACAATTCCGGGCCTGCCACCGCCGGGTGGACGCCGCGATGCGGGCAGGCGTGGCCACCACCCGCGCCGTGCCGGAGATGCTGGCCGCGGTCGGCGCCACCCTGGGCTGGCCGGCCGCGGAACTCTTCCTGGTCGACGAGGCAGCCGGCGAACTGTGGTCCGCCGGCAGCTGGAGCGCGGCCACCCCCGCGCCGGACGGGCTCTTCGACCACCGCCCGGTCCGCGGACGCGGGGCGACCGGGCGGGCCTGGGAAGACGGCGTACCCGTCTGGATCCCCCGACTGACCGAGATCATCGCCCGGGGTACGGCGTACGAGCGGGACCGCGCCCGGATCTGCCTCGGCCACGGCATCAGCACCGTCGTGGCGGTGCCGGTCCGGGACAGCCACGACGTGGTCGGTGTACTGACCTGCTACGCCGGGGCGGCGGAGAACGACGAAGACCTGCTGGTCGTACTCCTCGAAGGGGTCGCCGCACAGATCGGCGCCTTCGTGACGTTGCGCCGTGCGGAAAGCCTGTCCCGGGAACTGGCCCGCGTCCAGAACGACTTCGTCTCCCTGGTCAGCCACGAGATCCGCACCCCGCTGGCGGCCATCACGGCGCACGTCGGCATCCTCGCCGAGGACTCCGCCGACTTCGACCCGGACAGCCGCGTCCTGATCGAGGCGATGGCCCGCAACGTGGGAGAGTTGCACACCATCGTGGGTACGCTGCTGGACCTGGCCGGACTCGAATCGGGTCACCTGCCCCTGGCCGCCCAGCCCGTGGACCTCACCACGCTGGTGACCACTGCCGCCGGGCAGGCCGGATCTTCTACCGCCGGGCAGGATGCGGTGGTGTCCGGTGGCGGTGGCGCGTCGGGGGAGCCGGCCCGCCTCTTCGTCGCGGTGTCGGGCGTGGTGTCGGGCACGGGCGTGGTGTCGGGCGCGGTGGCGGGCATGGTGTCGGACTCGGCGTCTGGCGCGGTCTCGGGTGTGGCGTCGGGCGCGGTCTCGGGCGTGGCGTCGGGCGCGGTCTCGGGCGTGGAATCGGGTGCGGTCTCGGGTGCGGTCTCGGGCGCGGGGGAGACCGGCCGGCTGGCCGTCGCGACGCCGGACACGAGGGCCGGCCGACTGGTCGTCGCGGCCGGGCCGGACATGGTGGTGGTCGGAGACGAGCGACGGCTACGGCAGGTGATCGACCAGTTGCTCGCCAACGCGATCCGTTACAACCGTCCCGGAGGCAGCGTCCGCCTGACCCTGACCGGCGACCGCGATGCCGTGGAGTTGCAGGTCAGCGACGAGGGCATCGGCATACCGGCGGCCGAGCGGGACCGGGTCTTCGACCGTTTCTTCCGAGGCGGCGCTGTCCGTCACCAGGGGGTCGAGGGCTCCGGCCTGGGCCTGAGCATCGTCCGCACGATAGTACGGCTGCACAACGGAACCATCACCTTCCACGACAACCAGCCGGCCGGCACCCGAGTGGTGGTCCGCATCCCACGAGGCCCTGCCTCTCAATAACCGCCCGAGGCACCCCAGCACTCAACAACACCCCCCGCCGAATCCGGTAACCGCCTGCGGCAGCATTCAGTAACCGCCTGCGGTAGCGTTCAGTAACGGTATCGGCAGCGTCCAGTAACGGCGTGCGTCAGCGTCGAGGCAGCATCGAGTAACGGCATGCGGTAGCTTCGAGTAACTCCATGCATCACGTCCAGTAATGGCTTGTGTCAGCGTTGAGTAACGGCCCCGTCCGAGTGGAGTCCAGCAACCGCCCGCGGCAGCACTCAGCAACCGTCCTGTAGGTACCCGATCTCCGCCCCGATCTCCGCCCCGGTCACCGCCCCGGTCACCGCCCAGCCGGCACTCGATGATCGATCGCCAACGCAGAACCCGGTGATCATTTCGGCGGCACCCGTTGATCGCCCAGGCGGAGCCCGGCAACGGTTGTAGCTCCTCCAGCGACGGCGGTGACCGCACCCGATCAAGGCACCGGGAGCACCTACAACCCCAAATGAGACGGTGCCAGCCCCCAAAACCGCGCTCGGGTGCGCCCACCCATCTGCCGGGCGCTGGCAGCACCCGATCAAGGCATCGGGGGTACCCGCCGTCCCCAAAGTGCCGGTGACCGCACCCAGTGCCTTGATCGGGTGCGCCAGCCACGAAGAACGGAGGTGACCGCACCCGATCAAGGGATCGGGAACGGTCACCGTCTCGAAGGGGATGGTGACGATCCGCGAAACCTTGATCGGGTGCGGTCACCGTCCTGGCGGGCGGTGGGCTCACCCAGTTCGCTGTCGGGTGCGCCCGCCTCCTCAAAGTGCTGGTGGCCGCACCCGATCAAGGCGTTGGGGGTGCCTACCATCCTCAAAGTGCTGGTGGGCGTCCCCGAAACCTTGATCGGGTGCGGGTGCCGTCTTGGCGGGTGGTGTTGGTACCCAGTGTGGTGATCGGGTGCGTTTGTCGTGGTGAGCGGTGGTGGCTGCTCCCGATCATGAGACTGGGTGCGCTTACCGTCCCGAAGGGGATGGCGACGGTCCGCGAAACCTTGATCGGGTGCGGGTGCCGTCTTGGCGGGTGGTGTTGGCACCCAGTGTGGTGATCGGGTGCGGGTGGTGTTGGCACCCAGTGTGGTGATCGGGTGCGGGCGCCGTCGCGGTGGGTGGTGGGTGCGCCCGATTCGCTTTCGGGTGCGGTCGCCGTCTTCGAGGTGCTGGTGGGTGCACCCGGTGTCTTGATCGGGTGGGGTTGCCGTCCTGGCGAGGGAGTCACTGCACCCGATCATGGTTTTGGGGGCGGCTGCCGGCGGGGTGAGTGGTAGGAGCACCCGATGACGCTTCGGGTGTGTTCGCCAGCCCGGAGGCAGCGATGGGGACACCCGTTCACGGGACCGGGTGTGGGTGCCGTCTTGCGGGAGGGCCCGAGGGGCCTGCGTCGCTGGCAGGACCGTGTCGGGCTACCGGGGGCACGGTGGGGCGTGACTGGCGGGGGCTACTGGCGGAGCGGGAGTCCCGCGGCCTGGTAGATGTCGTCTATCAGGGACATCGTGGTCACCGAGTCGGAGGGTGGGGTCAAGTTTGCGGGGGAGCCGTTGACCGCGGCGGCGAATGCCCGCAACTGATGCGTGTAGGAGGAGGGGCCGGTGAACTTCTCGTGGACGCGGCGGCCCGCCAAGGTCAGCGTGAAGCGGTGGAACAGGTGGGGCAGGATGTAGTTGTCGACTACGAGGGAACCGCGGTCGCCCAGGACCCGGGCCCTCATGCTCAGGATCGTTGTCGACCATATCGAGGTGCGGATCAGGCCGGTTGCGCCGTCGCCCAGGTCGAGACGGGCGTCCATCGCCCGGTCGATGCGGGGTTCGGACCTCAGGGTGCGGGCGCGGGCGCCTGTCACCCGGGGTGTGTTCGGGGAGAGCAGGCGCAGGCAGTGGACGGCGTAGCAGCCCGCGTCCATGAGGGCGCCGCCGGCCAGCCCGTAGTCGTAGCGGATGTCGGAGAACGACGGCAGTGGGAAGCACATCGACGTTTCGACGCGGCGGATCCGGCCCAGTTCGCCGCCGTGCACGATCGCGGCCATCCGGGCGGCCAGCGGGTGGTAGCGGTAGTGGAATGCTTCCATCACGACCAGCCCGCTGTCGGTTGCCGCGGCGGCGACCGCGCGGGCTTGGGCGGCGTTCGCGGTGGACGGCTTTTCGACCAGTACGTGTTTGCCGGCCGACAGCGCGGCGAGGGTCCACCGCGCGTGCCGGCCGTTCGGCAGCGGGATGTAGACGGCGTCCAGGGTGTCGTCGGCGAGCAGGTCGTCGTAGGTTTCGTGGATGACCGGGATGCCGTTTTTCCCGGCGAACGCGGTGGCTCTCATGCGCAGGCGGGCGGCGATCGCGGCTACTTCGACGCCGGGGACGTCCCGGGCCGGGCGGATCAGGGCGGCCGGGGCGATGCGGGCCGCGCCCAGCACACCGATCCTCATGGTGACGATCCTACGACTGCGGGTAGTCGACGTAGGCGAACCGCGCGCCGTCCGGCGACCAACTGTTGACGTTGATGGTGCCTTGACCGCCCGGGAGGGTGACCAGGGTGCGCGGGTGGCGCCAGTCGCCGCGGGTGACGAGGCGTAGTTCGACGGTCAGGTCGGCCGGGTGTCCCCGGGTGCCGGGCGGGTAGCTGAGGTAGACGACCGCGTCTCCGGCCGGCGGCAGGTGCGGGAACCAGTTGACCCGGTCGTCGGTGGTCAACTGTTCGAGGCCGGTGCCGTCGGGGTGGATTCGGGCGATCTGCGCGTTCGGCGAGAACCGTTCGGTGTTGAAGTAGATCCAGTCGCCGTCGGGGGAGTATTCGGGTCCGTCGTCCGGGCCCGGTCCGGTGGTCAGCGGCGTGTTGCCGGTGCCGTCGGCGCCGATGGTCCACAGCGTGCCGGAGGACCAGGCGCCGGGGGTGAGCCCGACGTAGGCGAGGGTCGTCCCGTCGGGGCTGATCCCGTGCAGGAAGTGCATCCACTGCGAGGCACTGGTGATCTTTGTGGCGGCGCCGCCGGTCAGGGGTGCCCGGTAGAGGTGGCCGTCGTTGGCGGACAGGAACACGTCGTCGCCGTAGACCACGTGGTCGTTGTTCAGTTCCGGCACGTCCGGCAGCGGGATCTGCCGGGGCGGCGCGGATCCGTCGGCGGGCAGGTTCCAGAGCAGGCCGTCACCGTTGACGATCAGGTTCCCGCTCGGCGTCCAGTTCGGGGCCTCGAAAAGCACGGTGCTGCTCGTGTGCAGGATCTTCTGAAGACCGGTGCTCATCTCGTACGAGATGACTCGGCATTCCTGGCCGGCGGCGAGTGTGCGGGCGTGACCCATCATCGTGCTCCGATCTGTCGGCGGGCTTCGTCGATGGTCGCGAGGATGCTGACGGTCTCGTCGTGGGTGTGCAGGGGGGATTCCTGCCGTCCCTCGCCGACATACCGGGCGAGCGCGGTGGCCTCCCAGCTCAGCCCGCCGAAGAACGTGATGCCGGTCGGGTCGGTCCAGGTGATCGTCTCGGCGAGGTAGTCGTTGGGGGCGAGCCTGAACCCGCCGGGCACGTGGAACGGGGTGGCGATCTCGATGCGGGCCTCGGAGCCGGCGATCAGGGCTGCCGCCGGTGTCCGGGTCTGCAGGGACGTCGTCAGTACCGACGGTTCACCGGTGCCGTGGTCGGCGAGCAGGATGGCGTGTGCGTCCACGCCGGTGCTGGTGAGACCGCCGGACGTGACGAACGATCGCGGGGTGCCGCGCACCATCGAGTCCAGCTGGATCGGATAGATGCCCATGTCGAGCAGCGCCCCGCCGCCCAGGTCCGGGCGGAACAGCCGTCCGTGCGGGTCCGGGGCGACGGCCTGTCCGAGGTCGGCGTGCACGGTACGGATGTCGCCGAGCACCCCGTCCCGCAGGAGTTCCCCGATCACCAGGGCCTGCGGCTGGTAGCGGCTCCACATCGCCTCCATCAGGAACACCCCGGCGGCGCGGGCCGCCGCGACGAGGGTCCGCGCGTCGGCGGCGCTGGTGGCGAGCGGCTTCTCCATCAGCACGTGCTTGCCGGCCGCGATGGCGCGCAGTCCCTGGGCGAGGTGTTCCCCGGGCGGCGACGCCACGTAGACGACGTCGACGCCCGGGTCCTCGATGAGCGCGTCCTCGGTGCCGTGGGCGCGGTCGATGCCGTGCTGCCCGGCGAACTGCCGGGCCCGTTCGTCGCTGCGGGAGCCGACGGCGGCCACCTTCTGCGCGGTGTGCGCCTGGACGGCATGGGCGAATTCGCCG
Source organism: Actinoplanes sp. NBRC 101535 (assembly GCF_030269225.1). Classification (NCBI taxonomy): domain Bacteria; kingdom Bacillati; phylum Actinomycetota; class Actinomycetes; order Micromonosporales; family Micromonosporaceae; genus Actinoplanes; species Actinoplanes sp. NBRC 101535. Next base: position 126,391 of record NZ_BSSY01000005.1, read on the forward strand.
GCGATCCAGCCGGTGCCGAGGATTCCCCAGCGCAGGACGGGTTCACCGGCGCCGGGAGTGAAGAAGGTGGGTTCGGGCAGCAGCACGGGTGTTCTCCTAGTATTCGGGGAAGTGCTTGCGGACCTGGGCGACTACGCCGGCGGCCTGTTCCCAGGGGTCGCCGAGCACGCCTTCCCATTCGACGCCGAACGGCCCGCGGTAGCCCGCGTCCCGGACCAGCGTCAGGGCCCGGTCCAGGTCGAGCAGCGGGGTGCCGTCGCTCGCCGGGTCGAACGCCTTGGCGTGCACCGCCGCGGCGTGCGGGGCGAGCCGGGCGATCCGCTCGTACACCGGGGTGGTGTCCAGCCCGGTGTCCGGCACGTCGGCGCCGGCGAACCGGCCGTGCGACACCCCGACGAGCGGGTCGAAGTTGCCGAGGTCGAGCAGGATCCCGAGCCGGTCCGCGCCGACCTCGGCGCGCAGTTCGAGGAGGAAGTCCGGGTCGGACGACACGCCGCCGTGGTTCTCCACCAACAGCTGCAGATTCTTCGATGCAGCCGTGTCGGCCAGCCGATCAAGCACCCTGGAAAGCGATAAATCCGGATCCGTTCCTAGATTCACCCGCGCCGCCGAGGACCCCAACCGGGCGGCGACGTCCAGCCAGTACTCGACCCGGTCGGCGTCCGCCCTCCGCGTCGCCTCGTTCCCGGCACCGAGATCACCCACGTCGATGGGCATCCCGGTCACTTCAACATCATTCTCATCGAGTACGTCTTTGAGCCGGCTGATCCTGGCGGGGCTGCTGTCGGCGAGCTGGAGCTGACAGATCTCCACCGCGCTCACCCCGAACCTCGGCCGGACCGCCGCGACGAACTCCTCCAGGGTGTGCGCTGCCGGCATCGGGATCTCCAGCGGGGCCAGTTCCCCGTCCGGGCCGCGCTTCTCCATCACCAGGGGACCGAGACGCTGGAAGAGGCTGAAACTGGAGACGGCGAGCGTACTCATGAGAGCTCCTTGATCCGGGCGTTGCGCCACCGGCACTGCGCGCCCTTGCCCCAGCGGGCGTCGCCGAACATCGCGTCGTTGTCGTGCACCTCGAGGGCGAGGTGGCCGCGGTCGCCGAGCAGGCCGTGGATCGCCTGCGGGTCGTAGTCCGGCCACACCAGGGCCGCGGTGTCCAGCTCGGCGATCTTCAGGCCGTTCACCCAGGTGGTGATGGTCGGCATCGGTCCCACACAGCGGATCCGCAGCTCGTTCCAGTCGCCCCACCGCCACACCTTCAGGAAGTCCTGGACGTCGGCGGCGTAGCTGAGCGCGGCTCGCTTCTCACGGGTGACCGGTTCGGCCGAGGTCGCCGGGTCGTCGGCGCGCAGTCCGATCGGTGTGCTGTTCTCGTCGAGCACCGCGTCGACCGCGAACGGGACGGCGAAGAAGTTGGCCAGCCCGTTGCCGAAGAAGCCGCCGATGCCGCCGGACGGCCGGTGGTCGCAGAGCACCTGGAAACCCTCCCAGGTGTCGCGCTGCCGGCGCAGCATGATGCCGGTGTCGGCGGGCCAGTCCGGGCGGGCCTCGATCACGAGTTCGAAGTCGCCGTAGGTCTGCTCGCTGAGCAGGTAGCCGCCGTATCCGGGGGTGCCCTGCTCGCCGATGACGACACCGTCCTCGACGTACCAGCGGGCGGGGTGCTTCTCCGGCTCGACCGGGGGCTCGATGTTCCACTGCTTGAAGAGGTCCTCCAGCGGCGGGCCGCCGGGGTAGGACGTCCCGTAGACCCGCGGGATCGCCCGCCAGCCGGCCAGGCTGTGGCCGTCGAACAGGTCGACGAAGTCGGACATCGTTCCTCCTACTTGGCGTTCTTGACCGGGCCGAGGACCAGGGCGCCGGCGATCGCGAAGACGGTGCCGGCGATGAACACCGCCGGGTAGTTGTCGCCGCCGGCGCCGATGGCCAGGAAGACCGGGGCGAGGATCGGGGCGAGGGATTGCGGCAGGCTGTTGGCGATCTGGAAGACGCCCATGCCCTTGGCGGCCTCCTCGTTGCTGGGCAGCACGGCTGCGGCGAGGGCGATGTCGACCGCGTAGTACAGGCCCTGGCCCAGGCTGACCAGCGCGGCGCCGACCATGAACTGGGTGAAGTCGTGCGAGAAGCCGATCACGAGCAGGCCGGCGCCGGCGATCAGGGCGGCGACGAAGACGAACGGCTTACGGCGGGAGAACCGGTCGGAGAGCCAGCCGCCGAGCAGCGACACGATCACGGTGATGATCGCGGTGACGAATGTGGAGAAGAACACGAACCGGGCCAGTTCGCCGGCGCCCACCTTAAGATGATCAGTGAGGAAGTAAGCCTGGTACGTCATGAAGAACGCCGTGCCGAGGAAGAGCAGAAACCTGCTGAGGAAGGCCCAGCCGAAGTCGCGGTGCTGGACCGGGTTGATCCAGAAGGACAGGGCGAGGTCCTTGAGGCGGAACGCGGGGACGGCGTTCCGGTCGGCCGGCGAGTCCTTGAAGGTGGCGAGGAACATCCCGAGGGCGATCGGGATGAACAGCCACGGCACCAGGAACATCGCGACCGTGTTGCCGGACGTGAACTGGGTGATGAAGGTGCCGACCAGCATCGCCACGGTGACCGAGAGGCCGAGCAGGCCGGACATGATGCCGCGCTGACGTTCCGGGACGACGTCCGGCATGACCGCGTTGAGGGCGGCCTGGTTGGCGTTCGAGCCCACCTGGCAGATCAGCCAGCCGGCGCCGAAGACAACCATGTTCGGCGAGAACGCCATGATCACCAGGCCGAGCAGCAGCAGGCCGGCGCCGACGATCATCCACAGTTTGCGCTTGCCGATCCGGGCGGTGGTCCGGTCCGAGACGGCACCCCAGATCGGGGCGGCCAGCATCGCGCCCAGCGCGCCGATGGACAGGACCGTGCCGAGCTGCGCGGCCTTCTGCGCCGGGGTGGTGATGTCGGCGACCCGGATCGCGATCGTCACGACGACCGGGGTCAGGATGCCGATCCACGCCGCCACCTGGGCGAACCAGTAGACGAACATGAACCAGGGGGTGACCGGGTCCTGGTGGCCGGTGGTGGTCTTCACGGGTGTGTCATTGGCTATCGATGTCACCGGGGGCTCCTATGAGGGACGCGACCGTGCGAAGGTCGGCGAGGAAGCAGGAGAGGACGTCCGGGGTGGCGACGCCCTGGGTGTACGCCTGATGAGCGCGCCGCCACGCGTACCGGTCGGCGCTCTCGTAGTGGGTGGGGAGAGTGGTCGCGCCGTCCGGCCGGGTGACGGTGGCCAGGACCGGGCGGGCGTCGGAACCGTCGGGTACGGTGAGTGCGGCGACCGTGTCCGTGGTGAAGAACTGCAGCGTATGGGTGGCCGGGCGGGCCGTGGTCAGCGCGACGGTGAGGCCGAGCGGGACGCGGCGGCCGCCGATCAGGCCGGTGCCGTCGGCGAGGGCACTGCCGGCGGTGGTGCGGAGGTGGTCGAAGCGAAGGTCGGTGACACCGGTGACGCGCAGCAGGCGGACCGCGTGCAGGATCGCGGTGTTCAGGTCGTCGCCGTGTTCGAAAGCGGTCACCAGGATCGAGTCGGCGGCGAAGGCCGGGAGGCTCGCGAGACCGGGGGCCCCGCTGAACGGCTCGGCGAGGGTGATGCGGCCGGTGAGCGAAGCATCGGTTGTCTTGGTGAATACAGGGTCGAAAACCAGAATGTCGGAAAAATCATGAGAAAACCACTCGGTACTGCCGTCCAGAACGGTCAATTCTGGAGAAGCGGCAGGGGAGTACCAATCCGGGAGGGTGGCGGCTACCCGGTGGGCGCGATCGGCCACGGAGTCCTGGGCGGTCCAGCGGAGAGTCATGCGGTGGCCCCTACGGCGATGTCTACGGCGAAGGAGATGTCGTCCAGGACCTCGTCGAGCGGGGGCAGGGGCGCGCCGGTGGCCAGCGCTCTCCATTCGGCTTCATAACCGTTCATCGGGTACGGGCCGAATACCCTGACGCCGGATTTATCCGCCAATGTGGCGACTGCGGAACCCGCGTGGACGAACGACGGGGTGAAGTCGACGTGCAGGGACGCGTCCGCGGAGACCGCCTCGAAGGTCCACCGGGGCTGCCAGTGCGGCTGCATCAGACCGTGCAACTCGACGACCGTGTCGGGGGTGCTGAGGTTTATCGCGTACCCGAAAGGCTCCAGGAACCGGGCCGAGAAAAGCGACGGACGCCGGGGTAGAAAAGCGCGGACCAGGGGCAGGTCGTGGATGGCCAGCCCCAGCACGGCGGCCTCGAGCATCGCGCGGCGGGCGGCGTCGTCCAGTTCGCCCATCGCGAACGCCGGCCGGGGCAGCAACTGCGTCGCGGCGTCCTCGAAGCGGTCGTTGAACGGCAGCACGATGCTGGACCGGACGGTGTGCGCCGCGAAGAGGTGCGGCTTGACGGCGGTCCACGCCGGATCGTGGACGTGCATGGCGCCGACGGCGAGCCGGACACCCGCGTTCGCGGCCTCCCGGATGGCCGCGATGCCCTCGGGCGAGGAGGCGAGCGGCTTCTCGCACAGGATGGTCCGCTTGCCGGCCCGGATCGCCGCGACCACCTGCGCCGCGTGGAACTCCGGCGGGCTGCAGATCGCCACGATGTCCACCGACGTATCGGCGAGCAGATCACTTTCGGACGTGGTGGCACGGGCACCCGCACGGGCGGCGACCGCGGCGGCGGTCTGCGGGTTCACGTCCATCACCACGCGGGTTTCGAGCCTGTCGCGCAGCCGGGCGAGGGTCGGCAGATGGATGGTCTGCACCACCGCCCCGGCGCCGAGGAAACCGACGCCGAGCGGGCGGGCGCTCATCCGCGGACCGCGCAGAACGGCTGGGTGGTCAGCCAGTCCCAGGACGCCCGGGTGCTCTCCACCGGCGTGGCCAGGTGCGGCACGTCGACCTCGAGGATCGTCCAGCCGGACCAGTCCGCGGGCAGGGCGGCGAACACCGCGGCGAAGTCGATCGAGCCGCGGCCGGGTTCGATCCAGACGTGATGCTTCAGGGTGGCCGACATGTAGTCGGCGCCGCTCTCCAGCGCCGCCGCGCGTCCGGCCGGGTCGACGTCCTTGACGTGCAGGGCGATGATCCGGTCGGCGTAGTCGGCGATCACCGTCTCCGGGGTGGCGCCGGCCCAGCGCAGGTGGCCGGTGTCCGGGCCGAAACCGAGCGGGCTGCCGGCCGTGGCGTCCAGCACCGCGCGGGTCTCCTCCTCGGTCTCCACCAGCGAGCCGACGTGCGGGTGCAGGCCGTACCGGACACCGATCGCGGCCGCGGCCTCGGTGGCCGCCGCCATGCCCTCGGCGATGATCGCGCTGATCTGCGGGTCGCCGCCGGCGCCGACGGCCGGCGCGGCGATCCGCTCCGGGACCAGGTCGTTGGCGATGAACGCGGTGGAAAGGCCCAGCTCCACGTGCGCCTCGGCGTGCCGGCGGATGCCCTCGACCGCGGCGGCGTGCTGCCGGCGGTCGTGGAACGCGGCGGAGAAGTAGCCGGGGGCGAAGCCCATGCCGGCCTCGTCGAAGTAGGTGCGGTACTCCGCGGTCGGCATCCCCTCGGGGATCTCCACGGTCATCGACCGGAAGCCGACACCGCGCACGTCACGCAGCGCCGTCCGGATCACGTCGGGGTTCAGCAGGTAACCCATGTCGCCGAGGATCCAGGGCAACGGGTTGACGCCCAGCCGGGAAATGGTGGCCATCGGTTTCTCCAAAGGGGTGTCAAGCGACGAGTAGGGGGCGAAGCGTGCGGTAGGCGACCTCGAGTCCGGTTTCGATCTTCGGTTCGGTGCCGCCCCAGACGGGGTCCTCGTGCTCGACGGAGAGCACGCCGTCGAAGCCGCCCTCGTAGAGCGTGTCGACGACGCGGACCCAGTCGACCTGGCCGAGGCCGGGCACCCGGTACCGCCACCAGCCGGTGTCCCACGGGTCCTCGCGGACGACGGCCTTGCCGGGCCAGCCGTACCGGTTGCGTTTCTCCGGGAACAGCTGGATGTCCTTGGCCTGGGCGTGCGCGACCCTGTCCACGTACGGGCGCAGCGCCTCGACCGGGTCGATGCCCATCCACACCAGGTGCGACGGGTCGTAGTTGAGGTAAAGGCCGATCGAGAACATCCACTCCCAGAGCTCCGGGGAGTACGCGAGGTTGCCGGGGTATCCGTCCGGGTGCCAGCCCTCCATCACGCAGTTCTCGATGACGAGCTTGACGCCCCGCTCGCCGGCCCGGTCGACCAGCGGGGCGAACACCCGTTCGGCCTCGCGCAGGTTCTCGGCGACGCTCTGCCCGGGGTGCCGTCCGACGAACGTGCCGACGGTCGGCACGCCCAGCTCGGCCGCGGCGTCGATCAGTTTCAGCACGTGGGCGTTGACCGCGGCCCGCTCGGCCGGGTCCGGATGCAGGTTGTTGTCGTAGAACGCCAGCGACGACAGGGTCAGCCCGTGTCCCGCGAACAGATCTTTGATCTCATCGGTACGCAGCGCGTCCGGGTCGACGTGGGTGGCGGTGAACGGGCGGTCGCCCAGGTTCGGCCAGGCCGCCACCTCGAGGGCCTCGTACCCGTGTCCGGCCGCCCAGCTCACGATGTCGGAGAGCGTCCGGTCCGGCAGGCACGCGGTCAGGAATCCGAGCTTCATCAGGGGACCTCCACCCAGTTACCGGTCTTCGCGGCGTCCAGCACCGCGTTGGTGATCGTCGCGGCGCGCAGGCCGTCGGTGAACGTCGGCAGGCCGTCGACCGCCTCGCCGCGGACCGCGCGGTGCACGTCGCCGACGAACGCGGTGAAACAGTCCTGGTAGCCCATCGGGTGCCCGACCGGGATCGGGTTGTACGGGGCGGCGTCCGGGTGGGACGCCTCGGCGCCTCGCGGAACGATCCTGCTCTCGGCACGGCCCCCGACCCACAGGGAATCCGGATTCTCCTGGTCGAACTGCAGGGACGCGGTGTCGCCCTCGACGGAGAACCACAGCCGGTTCTTGCGGCCGGGGGAGACCTGGCTGATCACGGCCGAGCCGAGGACCCCCCGGTCCGTCTCGAACATCAGCGTGCCGCCGTCCTCGGTGAGCACCGGACCGCCCGGGCGGTCGATGGTGAACAGCTTCGCGGTGAGCCGGGCGATCCGCTGGCCGGTGACGAACTCGATCAGGTCGCACCAGTGCACCCCGATGTCGCCGAACGCCCGCGAGCTGCCGCTGGTCGCCGGGTCCACCCGCCAGTTGCTCTCCTGCGGGCGGGACAGCCAGTCCTGCAGGTAGGTGCCGTGCAGCAGGCGCAGGTCGCCGGCCTCGCCGTGGGCCACCCGGGCCCGGGCGTCGCGGACCGCGCCGTAGAAGCGGTAGACGAACGGGACCGCGGCGACCGCGCCGGCCGCGCCGGCCTGCTGTTCCAGTGCCGCGGCCGAGCCGAGGTCCATGGCCAGCGGCTTCTCGCAGATCACGTGCTTGCCGGCGGCGATCACCGCGGCGGCGATCTCGGCGTGCAGGTGGTTGGGGGTGCAGACGTGCACGATGTCGACCGCGGGGTCGTCCAGGACTTCGCGCCAGTCGGTGACGCCGCGGTCGGCGGCCAGCCGGCCGGCGGCGCTGCTTGCGGTCGCGGCGTCCCGGGTGACCACCGCGACCAGGTCACCGCCGGCGGCGCGGACGGCCCGGGCGTGGATCTCACCGATCATGCCGATGCCCACGATCGCTGATCCGAGTCGTCGTTTCATGGCACTCTCCGAACTCTGTTTCCGGCTCGTTTCGCTCCGGTGCGGCAAACTTATGTGCGCGAGATCCATAAGTCAATGCTCTGGGAACCTGGAGTGGGAGGTGGGGAACAATGGGGGAGTGTCCGTTCTCGATCCCCGCTTGACGACGCTCTCCGCGGTCCTCGACCTGGTACGCACGGGACGAGCCGCGACCCGCCCCGAACTGGAGACACTCACCGGGCTCGGCCGCAAACTGGTCGCCCAGCGGGTCGGCGAACTGATCGAGGCCGGGCTGCTCCGCGAGGACTCGTTCGGGCCCTCCACCGGCGGCCGGGCGCCGCGCCGGTTGCGGTTCGCGGCGGACGCCGGGTGCCTGCTGGTCGCCCACTACGGCGCGACCGGCGTCGGCGTCGGCATCGCCGACCTGTCCGGCGCCGTCGTCGATCTGGTGCACCGCGACCACCACATCGCCGACGGCCCCGAACCGGCCCTGGCCCTGGCCGTGGATCTCTGGGAGATGCTCCTCGAGCGCCGTGCGCAGAAGCCGCCGGTCTGGGGCGTGGGCATCGGGGTGCCCGGGCCGGTCGAGTTCTCCACCGCCCGCCCGGTGTCGCCGCCGATCATGCCGGGCTGGCACGAGTTCGACATCCGCGACCGCGTCCACCAGCGCTTCGAGGTGCCGGTCTGGGTCGACAACGACGTGAACGCGATGGCCCTGGGCGAGTTGCGGGCCGGCGAGGCACGCGGCGTCCAGGACTTCCTCTACCTCAAGATCGGATCCGGTATCGGTGCCGGCCTGGTCTCCCGGGGCAGCCTGCACCGCGGGGCTCAGGGCGTGGCCGGCGACGTCGGGCACACCGCCACTCGCGAGCAGCGCGGCGTGATCTGCCGCTGCGGCAAGACCGACTGCCTGGAGGCGGTGGCCGGCGGCGCGGCCCTGATCGCCTCGGCGGGCAGGAGCGGCATCCTCGCCCGGCGCCTCGCGGAGAGGGGGCGGCTCGCCGTCGACGACCTGCGCTACGCGGCCGAGCACGGCGACCCGGAGATCATCGCCCTGCTCACCCGGTCCGGCCGCCTCGTCGGCGAGATGCTGGCCAGCGTGGTCAACCTGTTCAACCCGTCCCTGGTGATCGTCGGCGGGCACGTGGCCGAGGTGGGTGACGCCCTCCTGGCCGGGGTGCGCCAGACCGTCTACGAGCGGTCGCTTCCCCTGGCCACCCGTGACCTGCGGATCGTCCGCTCCATGCACAGCGACGTGGTCGGCGTGACCGGCTCCGCCTTCACCGCCATCGACGAACTGTTCGCCCCGGCCGCCCTGAGCCAGTGGATGGACCGGGGCTCCCCGGCGGGCCTGCGCTCGCTCTGATTTCGCCTTTACGTAATTACGTTATGGTGGGTGGATGAGCGATGACGACCGTCTCGCCGCGCTCGAAGCACGCGTGGCAGCCCTCGAGAAGAAGATCCAGCACGCCGCCACCCCCGACCCCGACACCTTCTGGGCACTCGAAGGACTCATCGAGCGGGTCGGCGACCCCGGCGCGGTGATGATCACCGGGCATGCCGCCCTGCCCGACGGCCGCGTCGCCCGGTGGCAGGAGGGCGCCGCCGTCGCCGAACTCCTCGACTCCGACTGGTCGCCGCACGCCGCCGTGCTCGCCGCCCTCGCCCACCCGGCCCGGATCGGCCTGCTCGCCCGGGTGCTCCAGGGCGCCTGCACCGCGCAGGAGCTGGTGCGGATCGACGGCATGGGCACCAGCGGCCAGGTCTATCACCACCTGCGCCAGCTCGTCGCCGCCGGCTGGCTGCACACCGTCGGCGGGGGACGTTACGAGGTGCCGGTCGCCCGCGTCATCCCCCTGCTCACCACGATCCTGGGAGCCCGCCGATGAAACGCGCCATCGCCCGCCTGCAGACCTGGTGGCTGCGGCTGTTCGTCCTGACCGTCGTCGCCACGATCGTTCTGGACGTGCCCCGGCCGTACGACCTGATGGCGGCCGCCGTTCCGTTCGTGCTCGCCTTCGTCCGCGCGCCCCGGTCGGAGCGCCCGCCGGTCGACCTCGCACCGCCCGTCCGGGGCCGCTGGGTGGCGATCAACAGCCCCGGCTCGGCCGTCCCGAGCCATGGCGTCAAGGCCTACGGGCAGATGTACGCGGTCGACCTCCTCCAGGCGTCCGCCGACGCCCCGGCGAAGGTCGGCTGGTCGGTGCGTACCCAGGCGCCGGAGACCTTCGCGTGTTTCGGCGAGCCGGTGCACGCCATGGCGCCGGGCGCCGTGGTCCACGCGTCGGGGACCCAGCGCGACCACCGCAGCCGCGACACCTGGCCCACCCTGCTCTGGATGATGATCGTCGAGGCGTTCGTCCGCGAGTTGGGCGGCGCCGCCCGCATCCTCGGCAACCACGTGATCGTCGAGCATGCGGACGGCACCTGTGCGGCCTACGCCCACCTGCGCCGGGGCTCGGTCCGGGTGCGCGCCGGCGACCGGGTGGCCGCCGGCGAGCAGCTGGCCGAGGTGGGCAACACCGGCAACACCTCCGAACCGCACCTGCACGTGCAGTTGATGGACGACCCGCGGCCGGTGGCGGCGGCCGGCGTCCCGATGCGCTGGCCGGACCTCACCGTCGACGACGGCGAGACCGATCCGCGCTGGTCCACCGGTGATCCGAAACCCACCGCCATGTCCGGCTTCCCCCGTAACGGCCAGCTCTTCGACGCCGGAACAAGCCGTTGCCACCCCGGCCCCGAGGTGCCATAGTCCACTCAAGACGCCGTACGGGGGAGCTGATCGATGAGTGCTGACGTGCCACCACGTGTCCAGGCCCGGGCCACGGAACTCGGTTTCGATCCGCTGGTGGCCCGGATCCGCCACCCCAACGGCGGCGTCTACGCGGCCATCTACGCCGGCTATCTCCTGTTCGCCGTCGGCCTGGTGCTGGCCGGCGTCGCGGGGCTGGTCACCGGCAACAGCCGCCTCGACGATCCGGGTTTCTGGCTGGTCTCCGCCCCGATCCTTGTGCTCAGCGCCGCGGCGGCCGTCTGGCTCTACCGCGGCATGGTCGGCTCGGTCACCCGGCGTGCCTTCTACCTCTACCCGCAGGGCTATCTGTACGTCGCCCCCTCCGGCCGGGTGGCCCGCGAGAGCCGGTGGGACGGCGTCGCGATGATAGAGGGCATGGAGGGGGTCGCACTCCAGGTGCAGGTCGCCGGGCGCCGCACGGTGTTCGTGATCAAGCACTTCAGTGGGCGGTCGATCCGGTTCACCGAGCGGCACGGGCGGGAGGTGCTCGGCCCGATGGCGTACGAGTTGCGCCAGGCGGCCGCGGCGGCCAGCCGGGACAGTGGGACTGTGCTCTGACTCGTACCCTATGAAAGGTCTCTGCTCCAGGCGGTGAGGGCGGGGACGCAGCGCTCGGCGAACGACTCGTAGTCGGCCGGGGTGTTGTAGGCGTGGGCCGAGAGCCGCAGATAGCCCTGTCCGCCGAAGGTGGAGAAGGCGCACTCGGCGTTCAACTCGTCCAGGACGCGGGCGCGCAGGGCGTCGGGAGCGCCCGGTGCCGCGCCCAGCGAACCCGGGAGGCGGATCAGGCGCATCGGCCCGGTCGGCATGCCGACGTCGACGGCGTGGTCCTCACCGGTGATCGCGGTGAACGCGGATGCCACCAGCGCGGCGGCGTCCGATGCCACCTTTTCCGTGTATTTCCGGACCTGATCCCAGCCCCAGAGTCCCTCGATCTCCGCCAGCGCGCGCGGAGCCACCAACTGGGCCGTGGCGTCCAGCGTGCCCTGGGTGTCGAAACGGGACGGGAACGGCTCCGGCGAACCCCACGAGTCGATCGTCGGGAAGAGGTCTCGACCGTCCTTCGTGACCAGGACCGCGGCGCCGGGCGGGGCGCAGGCGAACTTGTGCAGGTTGCCCACCCAGTAGTCGCAGTCCAGCCCGTCGAGGGGCCGGTCGATCAGGGCCGGCACGTGCGCGCCGTCGACCAGGACCGAGATGCCCCGCTTGCGGGCGGCGGCGCTGATCGCGGCGACCGGCAGGAAACGGGCGGTCGGCGAGGTGACGTGGTCGATCACCACGAGGGCGGTCCGTGCGGTGAACCTGTCGATCACCGCCGCGGCCGCCTCCTCGGGGCCGGCGGCCAGCGGGACGCGTGCCCGCCGCAGCGGCCCCCGCCGTTCGGCGCCCATCACGACCGCGCCGTACCCGTGGTCGGTCACCAGGATCTCGCCGCCCGTGGGGAGGTTCAGGCTCTGGAAGACCGCGCTCGCCCCCGCGCTGGCGTTCGGCACCAGGGCCAGGGTCCCGGCCGGGACGCCGAGGAAGTCGGCGATCGGGGTACGCGCGGATGCCACCCGGGACGGCAGGCCGGCGAACCAGCGGACCGGGGCCGCGTTCATCTCGGCGCGCAGGGCGTCCTGGGTGGCGAGCACGCGGGCCGGTGCGGCGCCGAACGAACCGTGGTTGAGGTGCAGGAGGTCGTCGCTGAGGGGCCAGGCGGCGCGGGCCGGACGCCCGTCGGGAAGAAGAAGCACGGTGAAATGTTACAGGCAGGCTACCGACGTGAGTTGATTGCACCCTTTGTCCAGGTAAAAGACCGAACTTGCCGCGAGTGGCCGCGAACTATTCCCTGCCGGTGAAAGCATGTGACATAGTACAGCGGTGTTCACCACTCCTCAGGTTCTCATCGTCGGGGCCGGCATCGTCGGCGCGGCGATCGCCCGGGTCATGGCCCGGGCCGACTGCGACGTCGTCGTGGTCGACCGGGGTGCCACCGCGGGCGGCACGTCCGCGAGCGGGGAGGGCAACATCCTCGTCTCCGACAAGGGGCCGGGCGCCGAGCTGCGCCTGACCCAGCGCTCCCTGCGGTCCTGGGAGACGATCCGGGCCGAGCTGCACCACGAGCTTCCCGGCGACTTCCCCGGTCTGGAGCTCGACTACAAGGGCGGCCTGGTGGTGGCCACCACCGACGCCGGCGCGAAGGCCCTGCTGGAGTTCGCCGAGACCCAGCGCGACGCCGGCGTGATCGCCGAGGTCGTCGACGACGCCCGGGCCCACGAGCTGGAGCCCGACCTGACCCGCGACCTCACCGCCGCCGTCTTCTATCCCGAGGACGCCCAGGTCCAGCCGGTGATCGCCACCGAGGCGCTGCTGGCCGCGGCCCGCCACCACGGCGCGCGGATCCGCCAGCAGGTCGAGGTCACCGGCGGCATCGTCGAGAAGGGACGCCTGGTCGGCGTCGAGACCACCGCCGGACCGCTGCGCGCCGACCTGGTGATCGTGGCCGCCGGTCCCTGGTCGGGTGCGGTCGCCGAGCGGCTCGGGGTCAGCCTGCCGGTCCGGCCGCGCCGCGGCACCGTCCTGGTCACCTCGCGGATGCCGCACCGGATCCACCGCAAGGTCTACGACGCCGACTACGTGGGCGCGGTCGGCTCCGGCTCGGCGGACCTGCAGGTCTCCAGCGTCGTCGAGTCCACCGCGGCCGGCACCGTCCTGATCGGCTCGTCCCGCGAGCGCCGCGGGTTCGACGAGCGGATCGAGGCGCGGGTGCTCGGCGCCCTGGCGTCCAAGGCGCTGCTGCTCTTCCCCTTCCTGGCCGACGCCCAGGTGATGCGGGCGTACGGGGGGTTTCGCCCGTTCGTGCCGGACCACCTGCCGATCATCGGGCCGGACCCGCGGCTGCCCGGCCTGTGGCACGCTACCGGGCACGAGGGCGCCGGCATCGGCCTGAGCCTGGCGACGGCCCACCTGCTGGCCGAGCTGATCTTCGAATCCACTGAGGGCAACGAGTTCCGGCTGGACCGGCCCGGCCTGGAGGGGGAGCTGTGAGCATCCACGTGAACGTGGCCGGGGAGCAGGTCGAGGCGCAGGTGGGCCAGACCGTCGCCGGCGTGCTGATGTCCGGGGGCCGGATCTCCTGGCGGACCAGCCGCAGCGGGCAGCCGCGCGGGGTGTTCTGCGGCATCGGCGTCTGCTTCGACTGCCTGGTCGTGGTCAACGACCTGCGGGACGTCCGCGCCTGCCAGCGCCGTGTCGTGGACGGCGACCGGATCGAGTTCCAGGAGGACGACCATGCCTGAGGGCTCGGCGACAACGGTCGTGGTGATCGGTGGCGGGCCGGCCGGGATGGCCGCGACCCTCGCCGCGCGCCGCCGGGGTGCCCGGGTCGTCCTGATCGAGGCCGGTGACGACGTCGGCGGGCAGTACTGGCGGCACCTGCCGGAGACCCGCGCCACCGCCGACGAGCACACGTTCCACCACGGCTGGGAGAGGTTCCGGACCATGCGGTCCGCGATCGTGACCGACCCCGAGGTGGAGTTGATCCTCAACGGGCACGTCTGGTCGGTGGATCGCCGCGACGGGCGCCCGCCGCTGGTGCACGTGATGATCGGCGCGGCCGACGGTCGACGCCGCCAGGCGCGAACGTTCGACCCCTCGTCCCTGGTCATCGCCACCGGGGCGCACGAGCGGACCCTGCCGTTCCCCGGCTGGGATCTGCCCGGCGTGTTCACCGCGGGCGCGGCCCAGGCCCTGGCCAAGGGCGAGCGGGTCGCGGTCGGCACGAACGTGCTGGTCGCCGGGGCGGGCCCCTTCCTGCTGCCGGTGGTGTCCAGCCTGCTGAAGGTCGGTGCGACGGTGGCCGGCGTGGTCGAGGCGGCCGGCTGGCCGCAGATCACCCGCGGTTGGGGCGCTCGTCCCTGGCGGTTGGCGAAAGCGAGCGCCAAAGGTGTCGAGCTAAAGGGATATATCGCCGAGATGGCGAAAAATCGGATTCCTTACACCGTGGGGTCCGCCGTGATCGCCGCGCACGGCATCGACCGTGTGGAAGAGGTCGTTGTCGCGCGGCTGACCCCCGACTGGTCCCCGATCCCCGGCACCGAGAAGACGATCACCGTGGACGCCGTCTGCGTCAGCCACGGCTTCGTCCCCCGGACCGAACTGGCGATCACCGCCGGCTGTGCCCTCGACAAGGACACGGTGAAAACTGATCAGAACCAGCGGACCACCGTGCCCGGAGTGTTCACCGCCGGCGAACTGACCGGCATCGGCGGCGTCGACCTGGCGCTCGCCGAGGGCGAGATCGCCGGAGCCGTGGCCGCCGGCGGCGCACCCCCGCCCGCCGCCGTCCGGAAACGGAAGACCTTCCGGGAGTTCGCCGGCCGGCTGGACGCCGCGCACGGCATCCGTCCCGGGTGGCAGACCTGGGTGGACGACACCACGCTGGTCTGCCGCTGCGAGGACGTCACCGCCGGAGAGCTCCGCGACACCGCCCGGATGACCGGGTCCCGCGGACTGCGCTCCCTCAAACTCACCACCCGCGCGGGCCTGGGCATCTGCCAGGGCCGCACCTGCGGACGCGCCGTCGAGGACATCCTCGCGGCGGCCGTGGGACCGGACGGCCTGCTCGACGCCGGCCGGACCGCACATCGCCCCCTCGCGGTTCCCCTCAGACTGGGGGAACTCGCCACCACCGGAGAGGACGCCGGATGAGCCCCGAGCCCACCGATCTTCGCGGAGTCATCGTCGCCACCGCGCTGCCCTACAAGGAGAACCCGTCCGCGCCGGCCGGTCTCGAGGTCGACTACGACAAGTTCGCCGAACACTGCGACTGGCTGATCAGCAACGGCTGCCGCGGCGTCGGGCCGAACGGCTCGCTCGGCGAGTACTCGTCGCTGACCGATGCGGAGCGCCGCAAGGTCATCCAGGTCGCCGTCGAGACGGTCGCCGGCCGGGGCGTCGTCGTCGCCGGTGTGCACGGTCCGGGCTGGCACCAGGCCAAGCACTGGGCCGAACTGGCCGCCGAGGACGGTGCGGACGGTCTGCTCGCGCTGCCGCCGACGATGTACCGGGCGAGCAACACCCAGGTCGTCGAGCACTACGCGAAGCTCAGCGAGGTCGGCCTGCCGATCATGATCTACAACAACCCGATCGACACCAAGGTCGACCTGGTGCCCGAGCTGGTCGCCGAGATCGCCCAGCTGCCGAACATCTCCGCGATCAAGGAGTTCAGCGGCGACGTCCGCCGGCTCTTCGAGATCAAGGAGAAGTGCGACATCGACGTCGTCGCGGGCGCCGACGACGTGCTGTTCGAGCTGATGGCCGACGGTGCGGTCGGCTGGTTCGCCGGTTTCCCGAACGTCTTCCCGCGCGAGTCGGTGGAGATCTACGAGCACATGCTGGCCGGCCGGTTCGTCGAGGCCCGCGAGCTGTACAAGCACCTGGTCGCGGTGTTCCGCTGGGACTCCCGGGTCGAGTTCGTGCAGGCCATCAAGCTGAGCATGGACATCGTCGGCCGGTACGGCGGCCCGTGCCGTCCGCCGCGCGGACCGCTGACGCCGGAGCACACCGCCCAGGTCACCGCGGACACCGAGCGGGCGGTCGCCGCTCTCGAGGCGTACCGAGCGGTGGCGGTCTGACATGCGGGCGGCGCGGCTGTTCTCCGCCGTCGACTCGCACACCGAGGGGATGCCGACGCGGGTCGTGACCGGCGGTTTCGGCGTCATCCCCGGGGCGACCATGAACGAGAAGCGGCTGCACTTCATCGAGCACCTGGATCATCTGCGCCGCCTGCTCGTCACCGAACCCCGCGGGCACGCGGCGATGAGCGGGGCGATCCTGCAGCCGCCGACACGCCCGGACGCCGACTTCGGCGTGCTCTACATCGAGGTGTCCGGGCTGCTGCCGATGTGCGGGCACGGCACCATCGGGGTGGCCACCGTGCTGGTGGAGACCGGCATGGTCGAGGTGGTCGAGCCGGTCACCACGATCCGGCTGGACACCCCGGCCGGCCTGGTGATCGCCAAGGTCGCGGTCACCGACGGGCACGCCGACAGCGTCACGC
This sequence comes from Actinoplanes sp. NBRC 101535, assembly GCF_030269225.1. Classification (NCBI taxonomy): domain Bacteria; kingdom Bacillati; phylum Actinomycetota; class Actinomycetes; order Micromonosporales; family Micromonosporaceae; genus Actinoplanes; species Actinoplanes sp. NBRC 101535. The sequence goes on from NZ_BSSY01000005.1 coordinate 142,923, forward strand.
TGGAGAACGTCCCGTCGTACTGCGAGCGCCTCGACGTGACCGTGGACGTGCCCGGGTACGGCACCGTCCCGTACAGCCTGGCGTTCGGCGGGAACTTCTACGCCATGGTCGAGCTGGACGCGCTCGGCCTGCCGTTCGACCGGTCTCACCAGGACGAGATCCTCAAGGCCGGTCTGGCGATCATGGACGCGATCAACACGACCGCGCCGCCGAAGCACCCGAGCATCGACGGCGTGGACCAGTGCCACCACGTCGAGTTCCTCGCACCCGGTTCGGACGCCACGCTGTCCCGGCACGCGATGGCGATCCACCCGGGCTGGTTCGACCGTTCGCCGTGCGGCACCGGCACCTCGGCGCGGATGGCCGAGCTGCACGCCCGCGGTGAGCTGCCGCTCGGCGTGGATTTCGTCAACGAGTCCTTCATCGGCAGCCGGTTCACCGGCCGGCTGGTGGGGGAGACCACCGTGGGCGACATCCCGGCGGTGCTGCCCACCATCACCGGCCGGGCGTGGATCACCGGGATCGGGCAGTACATGCTTGATCCGACCGATCCGTACCCGGCGGGTTTCGAGTTCTGAAGGAGTCCTCATGACGATCGCGGCTGCGCACGCCGCCCGTGTCCCGATGCGCCGGTCCACCCCGGAGCAGCGGGCGGACTGGCTGGAAGCGGTGGCGGCGGCGCTGGACGCCGCGGCCGAGGAGCTGATCGGCATCGCGGCGGGGGAGACCCACCTGCCGCTGCCGCGGCTGACCGGCGAGCTCAAGCGGACCACCTTCCAGGCACGCCTGTTCGCGCAGGGCCTGCGGTCCGGCGAGCTTCTTCCGGTACGCGTGGACCCGGCCGACCCGGACTGGGGCATGGGCCCGCGTCCCGACCTGCGCCGGACCGTCGTGCCGATCGGTCCCGTGCTGATCTTCGCGGCGAGCAACTTCCCGTTCGCGTTCAGCGTGTTCGGCGGTGACACCGTCTCGGCGCTGGCCGCGGGCTGCCCGGTGGTGGTCAAGGCCCACCCCGGCCACCCGCTGCTCTCGCGTCGCACGGCTTCGCTCGTGACCGGGGCGCTTGTCGAGGCGGGCGCTCCGGCGGGCGCGTTCGCGCTGATCGAGGGCGTGGAGGCATCCCTCGACGCGCTGCGCGACCCGCGGATCAAGGCGGTCGGTTTCACCGGTTCGACCAAGGGCGGCCGGGCGCTGTTCGACATCGCCGCGGCCCGTCCCGAGCCGATCCCGTTCTACGGCGAGCTGGGCAGCGTCAACCCGGTGGTGGTCACCCCGGCCGCGTGGGCCGAGCGGGGTGCCGCGGTGGCCGAGGGCTGGGTCGGGTCGCTCACCCTGGGCGCCGGGCAGTTCTGCACCAACCCGGGCGTGGTGCTGGTGCCGGACCCGGAGGGCTTCCTCAAGGCGGTCGACCTGCCGGTTCCCGGCCGGATGCTCACCCCGGGCATCGAGGAGGGCTTCGCCTCGGCGGTGGTCCAGGTCGGTTCCCATGCCGGGGTACGGGTGGCGGCCGAAGGTCCCGCCAACGACCAGGGTGTGCGGTCCACCGTGCTGAGCGTGGACGCCGGCGACGTGATCGCCGACCCGGGAGTGCTGGACGTCGAGATGTTCGGCCCGGCCGGGCTGGTGGTCGGTTACGCGTCCCAGGACGAGCTGCTGGCGGTGCTGCGGCAGGTGCCCGGCCAGCTCACCGGCACGATCCAGGGCCACACCTCGGGCGACGACCCGGTGGCGGTGGAGGCGGCCGACGTGCTCGCCGAGACGGCCGGCCGGATCGTCTGGAACGACTGGCCGACCGGGGTGACGGTGTCCGGCGCGCAGCAGCACGGCGGTCCGTACCCGGCGAGCACCTCGCCGGCGTCGACGTCGGTCGGGCTGGCCGCGATCACCCGGTGGCAGCGGCCGGTCGCGTTCCAGGGCGCGCCGGATTCGGTCCTGCCGCCGGAGTTGCGGAACCACTGAGTGCCGTACTCTGTGGTCCCTGAACGCTTCTGCGCAGTGTGACATTTTATAGAGGAGGGGTCGCCGGTGAGTTCGTCGGTCATCGGGCCGGTCGATGTGGGCGTGAGCCTGCGGGGCACCGTCGAGGATGCGGTCGCGGCCGCGATCGTCTCCGGCGAGCTCGCGCCGGGCACCCTGGTGACCGCGCCGACGCTTGCCGCGCGGTTCGGCGTGTCCGCCACGCCGGTCCGCGAGGCCATGCTCAACCTGCAGAAACGCGGGTTCGTCGACGTGGTGCGCAACAAGGGTTTCCGGGTCACCGACGTCAGTGAACAGGACCTGTGGGAGATCGTGCGGATCCGGCAACAGCTGGAGAGCCCGCCGATGCGCGAGATCGCCCGCACCCTGCAGCCGGAGCAGGCCGCCGAGCTGCGGGTCAAGGCGCAGGTCATCGTGGACGCCGCGGCGGCCGCCGACCTGTCCGGATATCTGGCGGCGGACCTGGACTTCCACCTGCGCCTGCTCGAGCTGCACGGCAACCGCCGGCTGGTCGAGCTGGTCAGGGACCTGCGTCAGCAGACCCGGATGATCGGGCTGGCCGACATGATCGGCACGGCCGAGCTGGCCCGGTCGGCGGCCGAGCACCACAGCCTGATCGACCTGCTCGAAGCGCGGGACGGCCGGGGTGCCGAAACACTGATGAACGCGCATATCGGGCACGTCCTGGGCTGGTGGAGCGGTCGCGCCGAGGACTGAAAGAGCTGCTCACAAGGCCGGTCGCCAGCGTGGTGACCGGCCTTTTCGCTGCCCTGGCATGTCCGCGCCGAAGAAATATGATCTCCAGTTTGTAAAAAGTTGCTCGGGACCTTTCCCATGCGATGTGTGACATACTACTGTTCCCTCAAGTGACCGGGGTCGCAATGAACCGGCACTGCCGCAGGTCGGCGATATGACCGCCGCGGACGGTCCGACCCCGCATGGTGCGCACACCGTTCGCCGTCACGGCGAACGCCTGACTGCGCCCTCTGAGGAAGGCAGAACCTCTTGAAACGAACCACACCCCGGATGGCCCTGGCTGGGCTGACCGTTTCCGTTCTCGCCCTGCAGGCATGTTCCGGCGGCGGCTCCGCCTCCACCAGCAGCAGCTCGGCCGGTGGCACCGCGGTGAAGGGCGGCACGGTCACCGTCCTGCAGAACACCGACTTCTCCTACCTCGACCCGGCCCGCGGCTTCGACGGCGGCGTCAACGCCTTCTACCGGCTGGTCTACCGCACGCTGATCACCAAGGCCGCGAACGACGCCGCCGACCCCAACGCCATGGTCCCCGACCTGGCGCAAAGCCTCGGCGAGGTGTCGGCGGACGGGCTGACCTGGACGTACAAGCTCAAGGCAGGCGTCAAGTTCGACACCGGCGCGGCGATCACGTCCCAGGACGTCAAGTTCGGCATCAGCCGCGAGTGGGACCCGGAGATCGGCATCGGCGCGCCGTACCTGCGGCAGCTGCTCGCCGCCCCGGACACCTACCAGGGCCCGTACAAGTCCGGCGAGAACCCGGCCATCGAGACGCCGGACGACACGACGATCGTCTTCAAGCTCAAGGCGCCGTTCCCGGAGTTCGACGCGGTGCTCTCGATGCCGAGCGCGGTGCCGTTCCCGGTCGGCACCGGCGCGGGCAACGAGTTCATCAACGACATCGTCTCGTCCGGCCCGTACGACCTGGACACCTTCACCCCGGGCAGCGCGATCAAGCTCAAGCGCAACCCGAACTGGGACGCCGCCACGGACACCGAGCGCAAGGCGTACCCCGACGCCTGGAATTTCGCCATCGGCATCGACGGCGCGACCATCGACGAGCGGCTGATCGCCGGCCAGGGCGCCGACGTCAACGCCCTCGCCGGCTCGGTGCAGACCGCCACCATCGCCCGGCTGCAGACCCCGCAACTGGCGGACCGCGTGGTCAAGGCGCCGTCCACCTGTCTGACCTACGTCGGCCTGAACACCACCAAGAAGAACCTGAGCGACGTCCGGGTCCGTCAGGCGATCAACCTGGCGGCCGACAAGACCACGCTGCTCAACGCGACCGGCGGCACCCAGTTCGCCACCATCGCCTCGACGATCATCCCGTCGAACGTCTCCGGGCACGCCGACTACGACCTGTACCCGAGCACCGGCAACACCGGTGACATCGAGAAGGCCAAGGCGCTGCTCACCGAGGCCGGTGTGCCGAACGGCTTCACGATGACCCTGGACATCCGCAACCGCCCGGCGGCCCAGGCCCAGGGCGAGGCGCTGCAGCAGAGCCTCAAGCGGGTCGGCATCGACGTGAAGCTCAACGTCATCGACGCGGCCACCTACTACGAGACGATCGGCACCCCGTCGCAGCAGAACGACGCCGCGATCACCGGCTGGTGCCCGGACTGGGCGTCCAGCGCCTCGACGTTCCTGCCGCCGCTGTTCGACGGCCGGCAGATCACCGCGAAGGGCAACCAGAACCTCGCCCAGCTCAACGACGCCACGATCAACGCCGAGATCGACCGGATCAAGGCGCTCACCGACCTGACCGAGGCCAACAAGGCCTGGGGCGAGCTGGACAAGAAGATCATGGAGCTGGCGCCGATCGTCCCGGTCAACGTCGAGAACCGGATCTACCTGCCCGGGTCGAACATCGCCGGCCTGGTGGCGCCGCAGGGCGACCAGGACTACGGCATCGTCGGTCTCAAGGACGCGTCGAAGGGCTGACCTGACCGTGTCGATATCGTCCACCGAACTGGAAGCCGCGGGAGCGCCGGAGACCGGCGCCCTCGTGGCGGCCACGGACCCCCGGCGCAGCGTGTGGCACACCCTGCTGCGCGACCCGTCGGCCATCGCCTGCCTCGTCTACATCGGGCTCGTCATCGTGATGGCGCTCGCCGCGCCACTCATCGTCAAGGTCAGCGGCTGGGACCCGTACGAGTTCGACCAGACCGCCATCGACCCGAACCTGGGCGGCATCCCGCTCGGGTCGTGGGGTGGCATCTCCGCGGAGCACTGGCTCGGCGTTGAGCCGCAGAGCGGCCGGGACATCTTCGCCCGGATCGTCTACGGCGCCCGCGCCTCGATGCTCATCGCGGTGAGCGCGACGGCGCTGACGACAGTGCTCGGGGTCGTGTTCGGCCTGCTCGCCGGATACTTCGGTGGACGGACCGACATGGTGATCTCGCGGTTCATGGAGTTCCTGATGGCGTTCCCCGCCCTGATCTTCATGATCGCGGTGCTCTCCGCGCTGCCCGCCGACAACCGGCAGTACCTGCTGGTGCTGGTCATCTCGGTGTTCGGCTGGCCGTACCTGGCCCGGATCGTACGGGCGCAGACCATGTCGCTGAAACAGCGCGAGTTCGTCGAGGCGGCCCGCGCGTCGGGCGCCTCGCGGACCCGGCTGGTCTTCACCGAGATCCTGCCGAACCTGCGCTCCACCATCCTGGTGATGGTCACCCTGGCGGTGCCCGGCTACATCGGCACCGAGGCGGGGCTCTCCTTCCTCGGCGTCGGCGTGGTGCCGCCCACCCCCTCCTGGGGACAGATGATCTCCAGCTCGGTGAGCTGGTACTCGGTCGTCCCCACCTACTTCCTGGTGCCGGGCACGTTCCTGGCCCTGCTCGTGCTCTCCTTCATGGTCCTGGGTGACCGTGTGCGGTCAGCCGTCGACCCCGGAGGCCGCTGATGGCGCGTTACCTCGTCCACCGGGTGTTCGGGATGCTCGTCGTCCTGTTCCTGGTGAGTCTCTTCACCTACATGGTCTTCTTCCTGCTCGCGCCGGATCCGGCGGTGCAGATCTGCGGCAAGACCTGCACCCCGGAGCGGATCGACCAGATCCGCGCCAACCTCAGCCTCGACGATCCGTTCCTGGTGCAGTTCCTGCACTTCCTGCAGGGCCTGTTCCTGGGCCGGGACTACGGCACCGGCGCGTCCGCGGTGCACTGCTCGGCGCCGTGCCTCGGTTACTCGTTCCAGAGCGCGCAGAGCGTCACCGACATGATCGTGCAGCGCCTGCCGGTCACCGCGGTCGTTGCGATCGGCGCGGCGGTGCTCTGGCTGCTCGCCGGCGTCGTCGGTGGCCTGATCAGTGCGGTCCGCGAGGGCCGGTTCACCGACAAGTTCATCACCTCGCTGACCCTGGGCGGCATGTCCGTGCCGAACTACGTGCTGGCCCTGGTCCTGCAGTACGTCTTCGTCGTCTGGCTGCAGTGGCTGCCGTTCCCGCAAGCCGTCCCGTTCGCCGACGACCCGGCACAGTGGTTCCTCAACTTCATCCTGCCGTGGACGGTGCTTGCCGTCGGGTACGCCTCCTCGTACACCCGCCTGACCCGGGCCAACGTGATCGACACCCTGGGCGAGAACTTCGTCCGGACCGCCCGCGCCAAGGGGCTGCGCCCGGACCTGGTGTGGCGGCGGCACGCGCTGCGCCCGGCGCTCACCCCGATCGTCACCATCGCCGGGATGGACTTCGCCGGCCTGCTCGGCGGCGCGCTGATCACCGAGTCGGTCTTCGGCATCAACGGTGTCGGCAAGCTGGCCGCCGACTCGATCACCAAGAACGACCAGCCGGTGATCATGGCGGTCACGCTGCTTGCCGCATTCTTCGTGGTGGTCGGCAACATGGCCGTCGACCTCCTATACTCGGCGATCGACCCGCGGGTCCGGGTGGGAGCGGCATCATGAGCCTTCTCAGCGTGAAAGACCTGACCGTCACGTTCGGCGACACCGCCGTGGTCGGCGGGATCGGCTTCGAGCTGCCGCGGGGCGGATCGCTCGGCATCGTCGGCGAGTCCGGCTCCGGCAAGTCGATGACCAGCCTGGCCGTGATGGGCCTGCTGCCCAAGGGCGCGACCCGCGGCGGCAGCATCGTCTTCGACGGCACCGACCTGTGTGCCCTGACCGAACGCCGGATGCGGGCGATCCGAGGCGACCGGATCGCGATGATCTTCCAGGACCCGCTGTCGTCGCTGAACCCGTACTACACGGTCGGCACGCAGATCGCCGAGGCGTACCGGTCGCACCGCTCCGGGGTCAGCCGCCGGGCCGCCCGCAAGGTCGCGGTCGAAGCGATGGAACGGGTGCACATCAAGGAGGCCGGGCGGCGCGTCGACGACTACCCGCACCAGTTCTCCGGCGGCATGCGCCAGCGCGTGATGATCGCGATGGCGCTCAGCACCGAACCCGAACTGATCATCGCGGACGAGCCGACCACCGCCCTGGACGTCACCGTGCAGGCGCAGATCCTCGACCTGCTCGCCGAGGTACGCCGGGACACCGGCGCCGCCCTCATCATGATCACGCACGATCTGGCAGTGGTCAGCGAGGTCGCCGACACCGTCGTGGTGATGCGCCACGGCGACGTGGTGGAGACCGGCAGCACCGAGCAGATCTTCTCGGATCCGCAGCATCCGTACACACAGGCGCTCCTCGACGCGGTGCCGCGCATCGATGATGAGATCGGTGACCTTCGCTTGCTCTCCGGAGGTGAGGCATGACCGGCGAACCGCTGCTGCGGGCCCGAGACCTGGTCAAACAGTTCCCGGTGGCGGGCACCGCCGGACTGTTGCGGCCGGCCCGGCTGTTCACCGCGGTCGACGGCGTCTCGTTCGACCTGCACGCCGGGCAGACCCTGGCCCTGGTCGGCGAGTCCGGCTCCGGCAAGTCGACCACCGCGCGGCTGGCCGCCCGGCTGATCGACGTCACCTCCGGCACCGTCCACCTCGAGGGCCGGGACATCACCGCGCTGCCCGAGAAGGACCTCGGCGAGGTGCGCAGCACGATCCAGGTGGTGTTCCAGGACCCCTTCTCGTCGCTGAACCCCCGGCACACGGTGGAACGCATCGTCACCGCGCCGCTGATCTACCAGAAGCGGCAGATCCCCGGCGGCTCCCGCGCGTTCGCCCAGGCCCTGCTGGAGCGGGTCGGCCTCGACCCGGACTGGGTCGGCCGGTACCCCGCCCAGTTCTCCGGCGGGCAGGCCCAGCGGATCGGCATCGCCCGCGCCCTCGCCGTCGGGCCGCGTGTGCTCGTCTGCGACGAGGCGGTCTCCGCGCTCGACGTGTCGGTCCAGGCGCAGATCATCAACCTGCTGCGCGACCTGCAACGCGAAGAGGGCTTCGGCTGCCTGTTCATCGCGCATGATCTGGCCGTGGTCCGGCAGATCGCCACCTCGGTCGCGGTCATGACAGCCGGCAAGGTCGTCGAGGCGGGGGAGCGGGACGCGGTCTTCGGCGACCCGCAGCACGAGTACACCCGCAGACTGCTGGCGGCGGTCCCGCGGATCCGCCCCGAGTGGGAGGCCGCGCGGCGGCGGAAGGCGGCAACCCGATGACCGTGGAATACCCGATCCCGGGCGCCTGGGTCCGCGAGTTCACCGTGCCCGTCCCGCTGGACTGGGACGACGAGACGGCCGGGACGATCGAGGTCTTCGTCCGGGAACTGTCCGACCCGGACCGCCGGCACGACGACCTGCCGCTGCTGACCTATCTGCAGGGCGGGCCGGGCGGGGCGAACCCACGCCCGCTCGCCGTGGACGGGTGGCTCGGTGAGGCGCTGCCGGACTACCGCGTCGTGATGGTGGACCAACGCGGCACCGGCCGCAGCACCCCGGTCGACGGCGAGGTGATCGCCGCATTCCCGACCGGCGCCACGGCCGCCTCCTACCTGCTCAAGTTCCGCGCCGACTCCATCGTGCGGGATCTCGAGCACGTCAGGCGTACCCGATATGGGGCTCAGAAATGGGCGACGCTGGCCCAGAGTTACGGCGGCTGGCTGACCCTCACCTACCTCTCGGTCGCGCCGGAGGCGCTGACCGCCTGCTACGTCTGCGGCGGCATCCCCGGCACCCCGCCCGACCCGGACGAGGTCTACCGGCGCACCTTCACCCGGGCCGCCGCCAAGACCGCCGGGTTCTACGCCCGCTACCCGCAGGACGTCGACACCGTGGCGGCCATCGCCGACCGGCTCGCCGACGGTGACGTGCTGCTGCCGGACGGCTCGCCGTTGTCGGTCCGCCGCTTCCAGACCCTCGGCGGCGACCTCGGCTTCGGCCCCGGCCACCTGCGCCTGCACTGGCTGATCTCGGAGGCGTTCCACCCCGCCGGCCACCTGACCGGCGGCTTCCTCGAGACGGTCCTGACGAAGACCTCGAACGCGTCGAACCCGCTGTTCTGGACCCTGCAGGAGAGCATCTACGGCGACGGCGCCAACGGCCCGTTCCGCTGGTCCGCGCAGCGCGAACGCGACCGCCGGCCCGAGTTCGGCACTGACCGCCGTCCGCTGCTGTTCACCGCCGAGATGGCCTTCCCGTGGATGTTCCAGGAGGTCAGGGCGTTGCGCCCGTTCGCCGCCGCGATGGCCGAACTGGCCGCGCTCCAGACCTGGACACCGCTCTACGACACCCGGCGGCTGGCGGACAACGACGTCCCGCTGGCCGCCGCGGTCTACTTCGACGACGTCTTCGTCGACGAGGGACTGCAACGCGACACCCTCGCCCGTCTCGGCAACAGCCAGGCCTGGGTGACCAACGAGTTCGAGCACGACGGCATCGGCAGCGGCCGGGTCTTCACCCGCCTGCGAGCGATGGTCCGTGATCGAGGAGGAGAACGACGGTGACGCAGCCCCGCCCGGCCTGGGCCGGAACCAAGCCGCCCCGCCTTGCCGACGACAGCCCCGGCTTCCTGGCCGCGATCGGTCAGGGCTGGGCGACCCGCGACGTGCCCGCGCCGGTGGACACCGAGGCCGCGAAGGCCGCCGCCGACCACCGGGAACGGCTCAGCGCGGCCCTGCCCGGCGAGACGATCGTGCTCGCCGCCGGCAGCGCGAAGAACCGCAACGGCGACGCCGACTACGCGTTCCGTGCCGACAGCGACTTCGTCTGGGCGACGTCGTGCCAGGTCGAGGGCTCGGTGCTGGTGATGACGCCGCGGTCCGGCGGCCACGACGCGGTCCTCTACATGCCACCGCCGGCGCGTCCGGGGGAGCGCGACTTCTTCGCCAGCGCCGCGTACGGCGAACTGTGGGTGGGACCGTCGGCCGGACTGGACGCCTGGTCGTCGGCGCTGGACCTGCCGGTGCGGGCGCGGGACGCGTACGCCGAGCCGTCCTCCTTCGTCACCGGCACCCCGGTCGTCTCCGACCTGCGCATGATCAAGGACGACTGGGAGATCGGCCAGATGCGGGCGGCGATCGACGCCACCGTGGGCGGGTTCGCCGCGGTCGCCGCCGAGGTGCCCCGCGCGATGACCGACGGCCTCGGCGAGCGCTGGCTGCAGGGCACCTTCGACCGGCACGCCCGGACGTTCGGCAACGGCCCCGGGTACAGCACCATCGTCGGCTCCGGGCCGCACGCCCCGATCCTGCACTGGGTGCGCTGCGACGGGCCGATCCTGCCCGGCGAGACGCTGCTGCTGGACATGGGCGTCGAGGCCCGGTCGCTGTACACCGCGGACGTCACCCGCACGATCCCAGTCGGCGGGGGATTCACCCCCGCGCAGCGCCAGGTGCATGATCTGGTCGAGGCCGCCCATCGGGCGGGCATGGATGCTGTACGCCCCGGAGCCCCGTACTCGGACTTCCACTTCGCCTCGATGGAGGTCCTGGCGAAGGGTCTCGCCGACTGGGGCCTGCTGCCGGTCTCGGTGGACGAGGCGCTCGCCCCGACCGGGCAGCAGCACCGGCGCTACATCGTCTGCGGCGTCGGCCACCATCTGGGACTCGACGTGCACGACTGCGGCAGTTCGGTCTACGAGAAGTACCAGGGCGCCACGCTGCGTGAGGGCATGGTGCTCACCGTGGAGCCGGGGATCTACTTCCACGCCCACGACGAGACGGTTCCGCCGGAGCTGCGCGGTATCGGAGTGCGGATCGAGGACGACCTGCTGGTTACCTTGAGTGGCCATGAGGTACTGTCCGGCGCGTTGCCGATCGATGCGGCCGGCCTGGAACAGTGGACCCTGGAGCAGACTCGATGACCGCTACGCCCGCCATACCCGGCGCTGTGAAAGCACGACCGTTCGCCTTGAGTGATGTCGCTCTGCGTGACGGAGTGCATTCCCGGGCCCAGGATCAGATGCTGCACCTGGCCCGGGTGTACCCCGTGGACCGGGTGCTCGCCGTGTTCCGGGCCAACGCGGGTCTCGACACCCTCGGGGCGCTGCCCCCGGGCAACTGGGAGGACTTCGGCCACCTCGAGGAGGAGCCGTGGTCCGGGTCGGACTATCCGGGGGCGGGCGTCGCGCAGACCGCTTCGTTGCTGCGCGGACACTATGCCGGACATTTCCTATCCATGCTGGCCATGGCCCATGCCGCCACCGGCGAGGAGATATTCCGGGAGAAGTCGGACTTGATGGTCGCCGGGCTGGCCGAGGTGCAGGAGGCGCTGGCGGCCACCGGGCGCTTCAGCCATCCCGGCTTCCTCGCCGCCTACGGCGAGTGGCAGTTCACCCGGCTCGAGGACCTCGCGCCGTACGGCGAGATCTGGGCGCCCTGGTACACCTGCCACAAGATCATGGCCGGGCTGCTCGACGCCCACCAGCACACCGGCAGCAAGCAGGCCCTCGACGTGGTGACGAGGATGGGCCACTGGGCGGCGCGGAGCATCCTCGCCGTCGACCCCACCCGGCGCCAGCGCATGTGGTCGCTCTACATCGCCGGCGAGTACGGCGGCATGAACGAGAGCCTGACCGTCCTGCACCGGATCACCGGTGAACAGACGTTCCTCGACGCCGCCGCGGCCTTCGAGATGGACGACTGGCTGGCCGGCGCGGTCGCCGGGCACGACGTGCTCGACGGCATGCACGCCAACCAGCACCTGCCGATGCTCGTCGGTCACCTCGCCCAGTACGAGGTCACCGGCGACCGGCGGTACCTGGACGCGGTGCTGAACCTGTGGGACCAGATCGTCCCGGGCCGCACCTTCGCCCACGGCGGCACCGGCGAAGGCGAACTGTGGGGACCGGCCGGCGCGGTGGCCCGGTTCATCGGCCGCCGCAACGCCGAGTCGTGCGCCACGTACAACCTGCTCAAGATCGCCCGTGGGCTGTTCACCCACACCCTGGACGCCAAGTACGCCGACTACGCCGAACGGGCGTCGCTGAACCACATGGTCGGCTCCCGCGCCGACGTCGTCTCGGACACCAGCCCCGAGGTCGTCTACATGTACCCGGTCGACCCCGGCGCGGTCCGCGAATACGACAACGTGGGCACCTGCTGCGGCGGCACCGGCCTCGAGACGCACGTCAAGCACCAGGAGTCGGTCTGGTTCTCGGCGCCCGGCGAGCTCTACGTCCTGCAGTACGTCCCGTCCGTCCTGACCTGGGCCGACGTCGACGGTGACGTGGTGCTGGAGACCCGGTACCCGCGCGACGGCCACATCACCCTGACCATCGGCTTCACCGCCACGATCGCCCTGCACCTGCGCATCCCTCCGTGGGCGCGGGACCGGGCCGTGGTCCTGCTCAACGGACTGTCCCGGCGCAGCACCGTGGACGACAAGGGCTTCGTGACCATCCACCGGGAGTTCCACGCCGGGGACACCGTCTCGCTGATCCTGCCGATGCCGCTGCGCCTGGTCCCCACCCCGGACGACGCGTCCCTGGTCAGCCTGGAACACGGGCCGACCCTGCTACTCGCCCGCGACGACGCCACCACCACCCTGTCGGTGGCGCCGGCCGGCTCGCGGCTGCTGGACGGCAGCATCACCGGGGTCACCGTCGAGGACGACCTGGTCACGGTTCTCGGCCACACCTTCGAACCGGCCTGGTCCGGCGGCGACCACCGCTACCACGCGTACCTGCGGCTCGACGACGCGGACATCAGGTTCCTGGGCAGCGACCCGGGCGTGCCGAACCGGCGCGACCAGGACGGCTGGTCGTTCCTCGGCGCGCTCTGGGGCGACGGCGGGTACCCCACCGTCGAGGAGTTCTTCCTCGCCGTCCACCGGCACGTGGTCCGCGCCGCCCGCAACGGCCTGCTCAGCCGGGCCGAGGCCGAAGCGGTGCTGCTCGCCGCCTCGGAGAGCACCCTCGACGGGTCGGACGTCCGCCGCAAGGGTCTCGTGCAGCGCACGCTGCCGCCGGGCGGACCGGGCGCGACCGAACGCCGGGCCCTGCCCGGGGTGACCATCTGGGAGTCGCCGGAGGGCGGCGACCTGGTCATCTGGGAGCTGCCGCCGGACGCGGGCGCGGAGTCCGCGGCGCCGGTGATCCGCATCGACGTGACCGGGTCGCGGGCGTCGTCCGGCTGGTACACCTCGCTGCCGTCGTGCACAATCACCGTGGTGTCGGCGGGGGCGGGCGTCGCCTCCCTGGAGATCTCCCTCGCCGACGGCGAATGGCGGGCCGTGGACGGTCCGGTGGCCCTCGGGGCGGACGGCCGACACCTGCTGCGTGCCCGCGCCACCGACGTGTCCGGCCGGACCGTGCACACCGCCCGCGAGATCGACGTCGACACCGTCCCGCCGACGGTGTCGGCCCGGGTCCGGTCGCTGGGCCGCAGCGTCGAGGTGACCCTGGACGCGACCGACGAGGTGTCCGGCGTGGACCGCATCCAGTGGCGGACGGCCGAGACGTTCTGGGGCGTGTTCCAGGAGCCGTTCACGCGGGCCCTGCACGCCGAGCCGCAGACGCTTGAATTCACCGCCACCGACCGGGCGGGCAACACCACGCCGGTCCAGACGGTGACACTTCCCGCGCTGACCGACTGAGTCGTCTATCCGGGTGCGCCGGCTGTCCTTTCGAGGGCGGCCGGCGCACCCTTTTGTTGCCATTGTCATCCTGGTAGCAGCCGACATACTGGCCGGTGTGAATTGCGTTTTCTGTGATCTCGTGGCGGGGCGGGCCCCTGCCAGATGGGTGGGCCGCGAGGAGGGAGCCGCCGCTTTCCTGACGCTCCCGGAGCGGGCTCTAGCTCCAGGACATACCTTGGTCATCCCCACCGAGCACGCCGTGGGCCTCCAAGACGTGAGTCCTCAAGCGCTGATGCGCGTGATGGCGCTCGTCCAGAAGGTTGCGCACGCCATGGCGGTGGGCTTGGGCGCAGCCGGGGTCAACGTACTCAACGCCAGCGGCCCCGGCTCCGAGCAGTCGGTGCCGCACCTGCATTTTCACGTGGTCCCCAGGTGGCCGGACGATGGCTTCACCACGTGGCCGAGGGAACGGTCCCGTCGAATCATCACTGGCGATCCAGGCGCCGCCCTGGCAGCCGCTGTAGGGATCTTGCCGTCGGCTGAGTGACTGTCTCCGCAGCTGGCGCGAGTACCGGTCAGCTGATTTCCAGGACCGGATCACTTGGCCGCTTTCACACCCTGGGAGTCCATGATGGTGGCGCCCGGGTGGGGCCACCGGCCGCCAAGCACATCGCCGAGCGTAGAACCGGCTCTACCTTGATCTCTGAGATAGCGAGACAGGCACCTACGGGGTTCCTGTTACAACGGTTGCCCTTACAGCAGCTCGGCGAGGAGCTTCTCCGGGCGCAGTGCGTGGTAGGTGGCCTCGTCCGACGTGCCGAACGTGATGGTGGCCTTCGCCGGGTCGTCGACGAGGGTGGCGCCGCGGGCCCGGACGTGCCGCTGCGCCAGGTCGTCGATGCTGACCTTGGTGTTGCGGCGGCCGACGACCGCGGAGACCAGCGTGGCGATGTCGTGCCCGGTGCCCTCGACGCTGGACCGCGGATAGCCGTTGACGTACACGTCCACGTAGAGGATCTCGTCGGCCCGCAGGTCGAGCAGCATCGGCACGGCGTACCGCTTGCCGCCGGTCAGGGCGAACGCGTTCGCCACGGTGGCCGGATCGAACACCCGGTGCTCCCGGGACGCCTCGTCGCGCAGCATCCATCCGGCCGACGCCTCGGCGAGCGCGTCGAACGTGGCCCCGGCGTAGCGGTAGATCACCGGCACCAGGTAGCGCCAGCGCTTCTGACGGCCCACCTCGGCGGCCTTGGCCAGGTCGACGTCGAGGAACTCCTCGGCGCCGTCCGGGGCGGACGTGAGGTCACCGGAGTGGACCATCGGCCCGTTGCTCAGGTTGGTCCAGGAGACCTGGTCGACGACCCGGAAGTCCGCGTCGAGCGCGATGCAGGACAGATCCAGGTCGGTGGTCACACCGTCCTCCCGCCAGTGCACGAACAGCCGTGCCACCTTCGCCTCGCCGATCGGCAGGCGGCTGCCCCGCTCGACCTGCACCAGGCCCTGCGCCGTGGACCGCAGCTGGTCCGGCAGCAGAAGACGGTCGAGGCCGGGCTCGACGAACACGGTCTCCGCGGACCAGTCGCCCTTCGCCGCGATCTGTGCGTCCGCCGCCGCGTCGACCGCGGCGAGCAGTTCGGCCTTGAAGTCCGCGGGCACGGCGAGATGCCCGGCCGGGCGGGCGATCGGCAGCGACGAGCCGTCCTTGCCGAAAACCACCCGGGGGTACGTGTGACCGTTGTCAGCGAGCTGCGCGCGGGCCGCGAGCAGCACCCGCAGCGGAATCCGCTCCCCGGCGCCGGTGATCGCGGCGATCAGCGCCGCCCGCTTCTCCGCCGTGGTGACGCGCTTGCCGACGCCGCGCTCGCCGGCAGCAGTGGCGTGCTTGCCGCCGGCCGCGGCGTGCTCGGCGGGGGAAGCGGCTGCGGTCAGGGCGGCCAGGCGGCGCAGTCCGCGACCGAGCAGGCCCGGCGCCTCGGCCGCGGCCAGGTCCACCGCCGCGATGAAGTCGTCGGCGAGCAGCCGCTCGAACCGGGACGGGAACGAGGTGTGGTCGTGACGGCTGTCCCGCAGCCGGGCGAACGTCTCGCGGACCCGGGGCGCCCGGAACTCGCCCACGTGCAGGCCCCGGTCGACGGCCAGCCACAGGCCCCGCTTGCGGAACACGTCACCCAGCCGATCACTGGCCTCCAGGGTGTTCACCACGACCCGGCGGTCGCCGCGGGACAGGCGCGGGAAACGGACCGGCTCGGTCAGGCTGATGTCGCCGCCGGTCAGCCGGGCGAACAGCCGCAGCAGGTCGTCCGGGGTGGCGCCAGTGGCCGGCAGGCTCGGCCGGTCGAGCGCCCAGAGCAGCTCGAACAGCAGGGTGCGGTTCTCCCGGAAGCGGACGTCGGCGAACTCCACACCGTCCACCCCGAGACGCTTCGCCAGCACCCCGAGATCGTTCTGCACGTCCTCGCGCAGCGACGCGGCACTGGTGAAACAGCCCCGCATCCAGGCGCGCAGGCGCGTCTCCAACTCGGTCGCGCCCACCAGCCGCACGGTCAGCCACTCGATGCGACTGTCCCGGGGCAGCATCTCCTGGGCCCGGCGGTCGGCACGGGCCCGCTCGGTGTCCTGCGGGATCGAGGAGGCCGGCCACCAGCCGATGTCACTGAAGTCCAGCGCCTCCTGCCAGGCCTTCTCGTCGGGGGTGCCGATCACGCGGACCCGGGCCACCAGGAACCGGAAGATCGCGTCGTCGAAGGCGGGCAGCTTGTCCGGGAACCCGGCGAACAGCGGCGCGAACGGCGTGGTCTGCCCGCGCCGGGCCCGGACGTGCCGGATCAGGTCGCGATGCGGCCCGGCCAGCCCGTCGGTGATCGCCCCCGGATTGGCGAACCGGACGCCCACGTGCGCGAACTCGGCGAGCAGCGGCGCGGACACGGCCGGCGTGGCGGTGCCGTCCGGTGTGACGACGAGTCCCAGCCGGTCGAATCCGATGCGCTCCAGCGCGTCCACGAGTGCCCCTCCAGGGTCTTGAGAATGACGATCGGCGCCGCGCAGCGACGCCGAAGTGAGGAGAGTGCCCGGGCGTGGATTCTTAAGAGGAAGTCGTCGAAGTATGCCCAGGCTAGGCCTCGTGCCGGAATCCTAACGGCGCGCTCACCGCCGGCGCACCCGGATTATCCGGGCCCGGATCGCGGCGACAGCGGAATGAGAATCGGCGCCGCATCGCGGCGCCGATGTGAGGAGAATGCCCAGGCGATTTCCCCAAGAAGTGTCGAAGTATGCCCAGGCTAGGCCTCTGACAGCGATCCTACTCCGCCGTCCCCGGCCGGTCGAACCCGATCCACTCTCCCTCGGAGACGACCTCGACGACCCCGTCGACGACCGTGATGGCGGTCTGCTCGTCGATCGCGTAGGAGGCGACGTCCAGCCCGGCAGCCCACCGCCGTGCGTGCTCCGGCTGGTTGGTGGGGAAGAGGTTCAGGTGCGGGAAGATCGAGAAATCGACCACGCCGAGGGTACGGTCGTCGGCCGCCCCCGCCCACTCGACGAAGTAGTCACCGATCCGGGGCGTCAGCACCATGCTCCCGGCGCTCACCCCCACCCACACCGTGTCGTCCAGTTCGGGTAGAAGGCCGGCGAGCCCGGACTCCCGCATCCAGTGCCCCAGGTAGGTGGCGTCACCGCCGTCGACCAGCAGCACGTCGGCTTCTTCGACCCACGGGACCCACCGTTGCGCGCCGATCGTCGGCAGCGCGGTGAGTTCGAGCAGCCCGAGAGAGGCCCAGCCGAGCCCGCTGTGGTTCTTCCAGCCGTCGCCGGCGGCGACGAACCCGCGAGCCGACTCCGGCCCGCACATCGGATGCCCCCACTGCGCGGTCGGGATGCACAGCGCCCGGCTCTCGCCGATCGGTTTGCCGAGCATGTCGACGAGGGCGGCCCGGATGCTCGGGTTGGTGACCCCGCCGGACGTGAGCAACAGCTTCACAACGCCTCCGCAGTCGAGCTCATGAACGCCTCATCGTAGGCCGGTCCGGGCCGCCCACGACGTGTTCGAGCGGTCGAGTGGTCCCGGCGCACCGGTTCGGCAGAAGACCACTTCCGGGGTCCCCGCGCCGCTGGACCCGGAGGGAATCGCGCTGCCGGCGGGTCCTGCCCGCGAGGTGGCGGCGTGAGCCGGTGGCCGATCGCCGGGGATACGGCGTCGCCGCCGCGGTCATCGACGACTGGCCGCCGCCCGAGTGGTCAGGAGGCGGGCTGCGGGGCGGCGGCCGGGCTGCGGTAACCGGTGGTGCCCACCGCGCGTACCCCGAACAGGACGTTGTCCTTGGAGATGTCGACCGTGACCGTGGTGACCTTGCCGACCGGCTTGGTGTGTTCCCAATCCGGTGCTGTCGTCTCGCGCCACACGATCTCGTAGCCCGCCAGTCCCGGCTCGGTGCTGGGCTGCCAGCGCAGGGTGGTCTCGTTCGTCAGCCGGGTCGTGTCGATGACCACGCCGCGTGGGGTGCCCGGCGCCTGCGACAGCGACCATATCGCCGCGGCGTTCACCCTCGCCACCCTGGTGATGTAGGCGAAGTCGCAGAATTCGACGAGGTCGCCGTACTGGACGCCGTCGACCTCGCGGACGTCCTGGTGTTCGTGGGCGAAGTTCTCGCGCGGCTCGGTGAAGCGGGCGGCCGGGTAGCCGCGCAGCAGGAACGACACGTGGTCGCTGCCGCGCAGGTAGCGGTCGCGGCGCCACACCACGCGGACGTCCATGCCGGCCGGCCCGGTCACCGACGGGACGAAACGGCCGAGTTGGCGCGACGGGCCGTCGTTCTCGCCGCCGATGCTGCGGCGTACGTTCGCCTCGGCCGGGGTCTCCGCCGTGGGCACGCCCTCGACGAACAGGCGGACGGTGCGCGGGTCGGGCCGGCTGCCGTCGCGAGGGTCGCCGGTGCCGACGATGTCGTTGCTGAACATGGCCTGGATGTCGGCGTCCGTGTCCTTGAAGCTCTGCGCCAGGTGGTCCGAGCCGTACAGGCCCTGTTCCTCGCCGGCCACCGCGGCCAGCACGATGGTGGCGTCCGGGGCTCTGCGGGACAGCACCCGGGCCAGTTCCAGCACCACCGCGACGCCGGACGCGTCGTCGTCGGCGCCCGGGGCGTCGCTGACCGCGTCCAGGACGTCCGAGGCCCGCGAGTCGTAGTGCCCGGTCACCACGTAGATCCGGGACGGTGTGACCCGGCCGGGGATGGTGGCGACCACGTTGGTGATGGTGGTGGGGACCGGGATGCGGGGCGACACCGGCTGCACGAACGACTGGAGTGCGACGGTCGTCGGGGTGTTCTCCGCGTACCCCCGGAGCTGTTGGAAGATCCAGTCCCGGGCGGCGCCGATGCCGCGGACCGGGTCGGTCTGCGAGGAGAGGGTGTGCCGGGTGCCGAAGCCGGCCAGGGTGCGGACCGTCGCCTCGATCCGGGCCGGGTCGATCTCCGCGAGGATCCCCCGCAGGCCGGGTGCCGCGGCGGCGGGGGCGGGGGACAGCGCGGCGGCTGCCGGGAGAGCCAGGACCACACGCCTCTTCATAGACGAAACTCTATGTGGTACGCGAGGGGCCTG
Source organism: Actinoplanes sp. NBRC 101535 (assembly GCF_030269225.1). NCBI lineage: Bacteria > Bacillati > Actinomycetota > Actinomycetes > Micromonosporales > Micromonosporaceae > Actinoplanes > Actinoplanes sp. NBRC 101535. Next base: position 162,154 of record NZ_BSSY01000005.1, read on the forward strand.
TCGAGTGATCGACGGCGAAGGGCCTGCCTACGATGCATGTCATGATCACTGGGGCGTTCGGCCGGGCCGGCGCGCGGGCCGGGGCGGCGGTGGCCCGGCGCGACGGCGCTGACGCGGTCGCCGGACCGCCCGGCACACCGCGGCGGCCTCCGGGGTGTGCCGGCCGGGCGGCGGTGATCTCGCCGAGGTTCGGATCGGGGCGGCCGGGTCCTCTGACCAGGCGCGACGGCGCGGTGATCCCGGTCCGGACGTGACCCGCCGATCTACACAGGACGTTGACAGGTGACGGGTTCCGGTATTAAGTCACCGCTGATATCTTACGGTTGCTTTTCGAGATGCATTCCCCACTCGAAACCCGAACGATTCCATTCTTGATGCTGGAGCAACACTGTGACCGCTGTGCCCGGCTGACGCCCGCTGTTTCCTCAGGACGCTGTTACAAGCTGATACACAAGAGGGCACAGCATTGAGGAATTCCCTTTCCGCCGACATGGCATTCCGTTCCGACGCCCAGCAACTCGCCGTCGTCACCCCCAACAGAATGATGACGTTGTGGAACACCGCCGACCCGGCCGAGCCGCGCCGCCTCGGCCGGTTCCGCTATGGCCGTGGCATCTACGCCGCGGCCTGGAACCCGGTCGCGGTGAGCCTGCTCGCCACCGCGTCGGTCGACGGCATGACCACGGTCTGGCGGTTCCTCGACGACCGCCAGCCGGAGCAACTGGCCGCCTGGCAGTCACCGGTGACCGCCCAGCACATCGGCTGGTCGCCGGCCGGCCAGTGGGTGTTCAGCGTGGCGCCGTCCGGGGTGGCCAGCGTGTGGGACATGCGCAGCTCGTACAACGTGGGCCAGGCCGACCTGACCGGCGGCCGGCAGGTGGTCGCGGTCTACGGGGTGGACGACACCATCGTGGTGATCGCCGAGGACGGCTGGGCCCGCTGGTGGAGCCCCCGGACCCGGACCGGCGAATGGGTACGCCTCACCGGCGCCCCCGTCCGGGCCTGCGCCCACGCCGGGGGTCTGCTCGTGGTCACCGGCGTGGACGGCACGCTCGCCTGCTTCGACGCGCGCCTCGACCCGGCCGGGGAACTGCGGGTCGACCACACCCAGACGTACGCGGTGGCCTGCACCGGTGACGGTCGTCTCGTCATCGCGTTCGGCTCCGGGAACGTGGTGGCGATCGGATCCGACGGCGACATCCTGTGGCAGCTCGACGCCGGGCCGCTGACCATGGTGGGAGTCGCCATCGCCGGGGATCTGGTGGCGATCGGGAGCGGCACCGCCCGGCCGTACCTGGTGTCGCTCGCCACGGGCGCGGCCCTCGGCGGCACCGGGTCCGGGCTGTGATGATCATCGGGGCGGGAATACCGCGGGGAGGCGCAACAGCTCACCTGAGGGTCCGCCCCGTACCGACAAGGAGCCCGCACTGATGGAGTACGCGGAAGCAGCGCTGTCCGACGCCGAGGCCGTACGCCTGCTCGGCGCCGACGGCGACGAGCTGGAGGACCTCTGCGCCCGGGCCGACGCGCTGCGCCGTGAACTGGCCGGCGACGACCTCACCTTCGTGGTCAACCGCAACCTCGACACCGCGAAGGTGGGCGCCGGCACCGACGAGTCCCGCGCCCGCCTCGCCGCGCTCGCCCGGGAGGCCGTCGCCCTCGGCGCCACCGAGATCTGCGTGCAGGGCCCGCTGCCGGCCGGCGCCCCCGACGACGGATACCTCGACCTGATCCGGACCCTGCACACCGCCGCCCCGAGCCTGCACCTGCACGCCTTCCGCGCCCCCGAGTTCGCCGACGCCGCCGCACGCCAGGGCGTCACCGTCGCCGCGTTCCTGCGCCAGGCCCGCGACGCCGGCCTGGGTTCGGTGCCCGGCACCGCCGCGAAGATCCTCGACGACGACGTGCGGGCCCGGCTCAACGGCGGCCCGGACATGCCCGTCACCCGCTGGGTCGAGCTGATCACCACCGCGCACGAGGCCGGCCTCACCTCCACGGCGACCATGCTCTACGGCCACGTCGAGACACCCGCCCAGCAGGTCGCCCACCTGCGGCTGCTCGCCGGGATCGCCGCGACGACCGGCGGTTTCACCGAGTTCATCGCGATGCCCGCCCCGGGCTTCCCCCACCCTGATCTGGTACGCGAGACGCGCGCACTGACCGCCGTCGCCCGGATCCTGCTGGCCGGACGGATCGCCAACATCCAGGCCCCGTGGCCGAAACTCGGTACCGGTCTCGCCGTGCGGCTGCTGCGCGGCGGTGCGAACGACCTCGGCGGCCTGCTCCTCGACGGTGACCTCGACCCGTCCGCCGGCCAGGAACAGGGCATCACCCTGACCCGTGACGAGGTGACCCGGATCGCGGCCGGGCTCGGCCGCCCGGTCCGCCAGCGCACCACCCGGTACGGACGGGTGGAAGCCGCCGCATGACCGACGTGGACGTCGTGGTGGTCGGTGCGGGACTCGCCGGGATCGGCGCGGCGATCGCGCTGGCCGGCCGCGGCGAATCGTTCGTCGTGCTGGAACGGGCCACGGAGGTCGGCGGCACCTGGCGGGACAACACCTACCCCGGGGTGGCCTGCGACGTGCCGTCCCACCTGTACGCCTTCGCCCACTCACCGAACCCGGCCTGGTCCCGCCGGTTCGCCCCGGGCCACGAGATCCAGTCCTATCTGCGCGCTCTGGCCGCCCGCCCGGGCGTCGCCCCGCACCTGCGACTGGACCACGAGGTGCTGTCCGCGGAGTACGACGGTCTCTGGACGGTCACCACCAACCGGGGCGTGTTCCGCAGCCGGGTGCTGGTGCTGGCCGCCGGCCGGCTGACCGAACCGCGAATCCCGGACGTGCCGGGACTCGCCGGCTTCGACGGCCCGGTGTTCCACTCCGCGCGCTGGGACCACGGCGCCGACCTGGCGGGCAAACGGGTCGGCGTCGTCGGCACCGGCGCCTCCGCCATCCAGATCATCCCGGAACTGGCCGGTCACGCGTCGCGGCTGACGGTGTTCGCGCGCAGCGCCCCCTACGTGGTGCCGCGCAACGACCACGCCCTGGACTCGACCGCCGACCCGGCCGCGATCACCCGCATCCGCGAGGAGATCTTCACCGACATGGAACGGGGCATCGCCGCCCGCCGCCGCGAACAGACGGCACTGGACGCGTTGCGTACCCTCGCCCTGGACCATCTGGAATCCCAGGTCCCGGACCCGGAACTGCGCAAACGGCTGATCCCGGATTACGAGGTCGGCTGCAAGCGGGTCCTGCTGTCGGACACGTTCTACCCCGCCCTGGGCCGGCCGGACGTCGACCTGACCGGCGCCCTGGACCGTCTCGAGGGCCGGGTCGCGGTGTCCGCCGACGGCAGCCGCACCGCACTCGACGCCCTGGTGCTGGCCACCGGCTTCCACTCCACGCAGCAGCCGTACGCGCACCGCGTCACCGGCCGCGACGGCCTGCGCCTGTCCCAGGCGTGGGAACAGGGCATGGTGTCACACGCGTCGACGGTCGTGCACGGGTTCCCGAACATGTTCGTGCTGGACGGCCCGAACGCGAGCCTGGGCCACAACTCGGCGGTCCACGTGATCGAGAGTCAGCTGTCGTACCTGACCGGCGCCCTGGACCACCTGGCCGGTCACGACGGCCCGCTGGAGGTCACGGCGCGGGCGCAGGACGCCTACACCCGCTCGATCGACGCGATGGCGGCCGGCACGGTGTGGCTGCGCGGCGGCTGCACCAGCTGGTACGTGGACTCCCGCAGCGGACGCCTCACCCTGCTGTGGCCGGGCACCGCGTCGGCGTTCCGTGCCCGCAACGGCCGGTTCGACCCCGAGCCGTTCCGCTGATGAGATGCCCCGTCCCCATCGCCCGCGCGGACGGGAGCGACATCGGTCCGTGAGTCCACCCGGTCAGGCGTAACTCTTGACGATCGTCACCGTCTCCTTCCAGTCCGCGACGTAGAAGTGGTGCTCCGGGCAGGAGACGATGCCGCGTTTGCGGACCTCGGTGTGGGTCAGCGGGCCGAGGAACACGATGCCCACGATCGGGGTCGCCGCGTGCGCGTTTCGTTCGCAGAGGCGCCGGCCCAGGGCGAGGTTGTCGTCGATGACGATCACCTGTCCCGGGCCGGTGGTGAGGAGACGCTCCAACTCGCCGGTCTTCCAGTCGACGGTGCGCGCGCGATCCACACTCTCCGGCCGGGCGACGACCGGTGCCACGGGGAACCCGAGCCGTCGCAGGTCCGCGGCGGTCGCCGCCGCGACCGGGGCCGGGCGGGTGGTCAGGTAGCAGCCGACCCGCACACCGGGCAGATCGCCGAGACTCGTCAGCGCCTCCACGGCGCCGTCGATGGGGTCGAGCCCGGAGTTGAACTCGGGGTCCGCCCGGAGAGTGTCCGCGAACACCGAGAACGCGGGGTAGTCCGGATGCGCCGCCAGATAGTTGTCCCATCCGCCGGCCGGCTCCACCTGCGACGACGCGATGTCCCAGCCGAACCGGCGGTTCACCCGTTCGGCCCATCGCGGCAACGGGTTCAGCAGTGTCTCGTCGATGTCGACGACCAGGTTGACCCCCGCGGGGGTCGCGTCGCGGTGGCCGCTCATGGATGGCCCTCCCTCAGGTAGGCGGTCGGTTTGATCTGTCCGAAGTACTTGCCGTGATACGGCCGTTCACAGGGCGCCGACAGACGGTGGACGAAGATCTGGCAGAACCGGATTCCCGGCCGGATGACCACCGGCCGGGAATTCAGATTGGTGACCTCCAGCGTGATGGTGTGATCGGAACCGGGGTCGACATGACCATCACCGTTGTGCACCTGGATCCCGGCCCGTGCGATGTCCCCTTTTGTTTCGAGGAATCCCTGATAGCCGTTCGGCATCCTGATGCGTTCGAGTGTTCGGGCCAGGACGAAAGCCCCTGGGGCCAGGCGGAATCCGGCGTCCGCGTCGATCTCGAATTCCTCGGTCTCCGGGTCGGACCGGCCCAATTCGATGACCTCGCAGCGGTACGTCACGAGAGTGGGCCCGAGCCGCAGGTCGATGCTGGTGGGGCCGATGGCGTCATCGTCGAACGGGTCAATCGACAACTCTCCAGACTTCACCAGGTCACGCAGTTGCCAATCCGGAAGAATCATGAATCCGGCTCGCCGATGATTGCGGATTCGTCGAGATTCCGTGCCGAGCTTAAAGTATCCGGATGGTCGGATCCAAGGACCCGCTGCCGCCGCGAAAGAGTGTCCTCGTCCATCTTCCGGGCTTCGCCGGTCAACCCCAGCAGACGCAGATCAGCGGCGAGACTGTGCGCCGATTCCAGCGTGTCGGGGTGCTCCTCACCGAGGACCCGGCGGCGTCGTTCCAGGGTGTCCTCGTCCCTGAGTCGCGCCTCACCCACAAGGCCGAGAAACCGGAGATCGTGGGCAAGGTTATGGGCGGAGAGAAAAGTGTACGGATGGTCCTCGCCGAGGATCCGTCTCCGCAGGGACAGGATCTCCTCGTCCATCCGGCGCGCCTCGTCCACCCGGCCCAGGAGCCGTAACCCCTCGGCGAGGTTGTTGGCGGAACTGAGCGTGTCCGGGTGCTCCTCGCCGAGGACCCGGCGGCGCCGGGCCAGGGTGTCCTCGTCCATCTGCCGGGCCTCCTCGACCAGACCGAGACGGCGCAGGTCGATGGCGAGGCTGTGTGCCGAGGCGAGGGTGGTCGGGTGGTCGTCACCGAGCCGGTTCCGGCGCCGCTTCAGCGTGTCCTCGTCGACCTCCCGGGCCTTGACGTAGGCGCCCAGTACCCGGTGGATGACCCCGAGGTTGGTCGCGGCCACCAGGACGTACTCGTCGTCCCGGGAGTACCGGCCCGACCAGGCGGCGTACAGCTGCTCCACGATGGCCAGCGCAGTTCGCGCGTCGCCGCGGGCATGCAGATGCCACACCGCCTCGCACGCCAGTAACCTGATGGCGTCACTCGTCGTGGTGTCGGGTCCGATGGCCAGGATGTGCGCCATCAGCTGACTCCACCGCGGCCAATTCGACGGCACGCGGGGATTGCCCGGATTGCCGAGGGCGAGCACCCCCTCCGCCGCGGCCCGCCCGGCGGCCCGGCCGGCCTCGCCCAGGTCGTCGCGGATCACCGCCTGGGTGAGACGGTGCATGACCACCGAGTCCCCGCCGATCTGCAGCAGCCCGAGACCGGCCGCACGGGCGAGGCATTCCCGTAGCGCCAGCGGGTCGCCCGCGACCTGGCCGAGCTGTTCGCTGACCACCTCGGCCCCCGCAGCCAGCAGCCACAGGGGTAGCGGTTCCGGGCCCATCATGGCGAGCAGGGAGACCAACGGCCCGCCGGCCGGATCGGCCTCGGCCAGATGCGCGACCGACACGTGCACGGTTGCGGCGAGTGAGCCCGGATAGCCGACCGGTGCGCGAGTGGCCAGGATCCGGGACGCCGCCGACCCGAGCATGGCGAGATACTCGGTCGCGGGCATGCCGGTGCCGCTCATCACCCCGACCGCCTGGGCCAGCGCCAGCGGCAGATCGCCCAGCGCGTCCGCCAGCCGGTCCGCGTCGCCGGCGCCCAGACCGGGCACGTGGTCCTGCAGCAGGGCCGTCGATTCGGCGCGGTCGAAGACGTTCACCGGCAGCGGCACGGCGACACCGACCCATTCCGGACTGCGCGAGGTGATCACCAGGTCGCCCGGTCCCTGCGGGAGCCAGTCCAGCACGTCGGCCACGAAGGGGACGTTGTCGAAGACCATCAGCCATCGGGCCCGGCTGCGGAGCAGTCCGCGTGCTGCCTGGACCGCGGCCGGTGTGGGCGCGCCCGCGTCGGCGACTCCCGCGGCGACCGCGAACGCGGCAAGTTGTTCGCCGATCAGGTCGGGACGCTCGGCGTTGATCCACCACACCAGGTCGTAGTCGTCGGCGAAGCGATGGGCGTACTCGGTCGCCAGCAGCGTCTTGCCGACGCCGCCCCAGCCGTGCAGGGCGTGCACGGCGGTGCGGTGACCGCTGCGCAGTGACCTCCGCAGCCGGATCAGGAGATCGTCGCGGCCAGTGAAGGTCACGGACCGTGCAGGTACGTTCCACACCGCCGGCAGCACACCGGGGACGCGGACGGCCCGGTCGTCTCCCGGGAACGGCACCCTGGCCGGGGTGCCGCCGGCCTGGGCGACGGCATCCACCAGCACCCGGGCGGCCCGGTCGTCGTCGAGACCGAACAGGTCGTGCCGGATCAGCGGCCGCCAGAACGGGGGCGGTACGACGTCCTCGATCCGGAGCGGGACGATGCGTTTCTTGGCGGCGGAGGCGGCCCGGAGCTCGCGGATGGCGTACCCGTCCGGTTCGAAGTAGGCCGCCGACCAGAGGGAGAGGATCACGTCGGCCCGTTCCAGGGCGCCCTCGATGCGGGCCAGGAAGTCGTCGCCCGCGGGCCAGTCGCGACTGTCCAGTTCGACCCGGTAGCCCGCCTTGTCGAGCAGCCAGGTCGCCCATTCCGCCCAGGAACGGTCGCGTCCGGCGTGACTGACAAAGATCGTGACCCTGGATTCCATCACACCGACAGTGTGCGGCCGGAGCAGCGGACGTGCCTAGCGCTGATCGATCTGCATCAGTGAGTGCACGGTGTGGTCATGAGTGGTGGTGATTCGGACCGGCCACTGCCACCGAGCTGTGGGCGGTTGTTCCGGGCTGTGAAGGCGGCTGCGGGTGGTGTATCGCATCTACGCGGTCGCCGGCGAGACGGCGAGCTTCTCCTGGCTGTCGAGGGCTACTACTCCGACCGCGCGGAGGAGATCGCGGTCCGGCTCGCTGCGGCGCTGGGCACGCGGGTTCAGGGCGTCGACGAGGACTGATCGTGCTTGGTCGTGCTTGACCGTGCTTGATCTGGCTTTGATAGTGCGCCGGTGGCTTCGACCGTGCGTCAGTGGCGGAGCAGGCCGGTCACCGGGATCGGGTCGACGTGACCGGTGGCCGGCTTCTCGCGCGCCAGAGCCAGGCCGATGTCGACGAGCGACGACCGGGCGAGCCGTTCGACGGCGTCGAGCGGCGTCCACACCGACTCGGAGGTCTCCCCGTTGGGTTCGGGCCGCAGCTCACCCTCGACGATCCGAACCTGGTAGAACACGCCGACGCTGTGCAGATCGGGTCCGCCGTAAAGGCGTTCGGCGGACCGCACGACGCGGGCGTCCACACCGAGGAGACGCTCGGCGACACCGGTGCAGCCGGTCTCCTCGGCGACCTCCCTGATGACCGCGTCGACGGGATCCTCACCGTGCTCGACGCCGCCACCCGGCAGCGTCCAGTGCGTGTCCCCTTTCGGCGACACGTAATGCGCGAGCAGCACACGATCGCGATCAAGACAGATGCCGTACGCGGCAAGCCGGAACTCCGTCGTCACCCCGGTGAGAATGGTCCAGAACGCGGACCCTCGTCAACGCGGGCTCGCCGCTCGCCGCAATCGGCCCGCCTGATCGCGAGGGCCGCAGCACAAAGTCCCTGTTCGGCGTGTGGGTGGACCGTGGACGACGGCCGGTGGCTCCGGGCGGTGCCCGGCTCGGCCGTCGTCTGCGGTTCCTGCCCTCGTCGACTGCGGCGGACTCGGGTCACGCCGACAGCGGCCGATGACGAATGACCGGGTAAGCGTCGGAGATGGCATCCCATGACCATGGATCCGTCGTCGCTGGATCCGCATCGCCGAAAAGGCTCACGACTCCCGCCGGACCGGCTGTGAAGACGAACGCGACAGCCCCGGCGCCGGGGAACGGGGCCGGGGCTGTCGTGCGGTGCGGGTCAGCTGGTGGTCGTCACCAAGGGAGCGTCGTCCTCCTCGGACGACGGGGTCTGCGGGGCCACCGGGTGGCTGCGTTCCAGGGCGGCGCCCTCCACGTCCACGTTCGGCAGGATGCGGTCGAGCCAGGCGGGCAGCCACCACGCCGAGCGGCCCAGCAGGTGCATCACCGCCGGGATCAGCAGCATCCGGACCAGGAACGCGTCGGTGAGCACGCCGAACGCCAGGCCGAAGCCCAGCGAGCGGATCATCGCCGAGTTGGAGAAGACGAAGCCGCCGAAGACCGCGATCATGATGATCGCCGCGGCGGTGACGACCGTGCGGCCGGCGTGCAGGCCCTGGCGGACGGCGAGGCGGGCCGGGGCGCCGTGGGCGTACGCCTCGCGCATGCCGGAGACCAGGAACAGCTGGTAGTCCATCGCCAGGCCGAACAGGATGCCGATCAGGATGGTCGGCAGGAAGCTCAGGATCGGGCCCGGATCGTGCACGCCGAAGATCGCGCCGAGCCAGCCCCACTGGAAGATCGCGGTGATGCCGCCGAAGGTGGCGAACAGCGACAGCACGAAGCCGAGTGTCGCGGTCAGCGGGACCAGGATCGAGCGGAACACGAAGATCAGGATGATCAGGGACAGGCCGAGGACGACGGCCAGGTAGGTGGGCAGCGCGTCGGCGAGCTGTTCCGAGATGTCGATGTTGCCGCTGGCGCTGCCGGCCACGCCCAGTGTCACGTCGCCGTCCAGCGGGGACAGGTCGCGCAGGTCGCGGACCAACTGCTCGGTGGATTCGCTGGTCGGGCCCTCGGCCGGGATGACCTGGAAGGCGATCAGGGTCTTGTCGGTGGAGACGCCGACCGGGGCGACCGCGACGACGTCCGCCTGTTCCTGAAGAATGGTGCCAATCTTGACTTGTTCTGAAATGTCGGCATCAGGTGTCGGCAGCGACGCCACCACGAGCAACGGCCCGTTGACACCGGCACCGAACTTGTCCTCGATCAGCTGGTAAGCCTGGTACTGGGTGGAGTCCTGCGCCTCCGACGACCCGTCCGGCAGGTTCAGCCGCAGGTCCAGGGCCGGCAGCGCGATGACGATCAGCGCGGCGAGCCCGGCGACCACGGTGATCACCGCACGGCCGGTGCTCATCGGTTGAGTGGGTACGGTGCCGTGCTGCTGACCGATGGTGGCCCGGGCCTTGCGGCTGAGGACACGCAGGCCCAGCAGGGACAGCAGCGCCGGGGTCAGCGTGACCGCGATGATCACCGAGACGGCGACACAGATCGCGCCGACCGTGCCCATCATGCCCAGGAAGCCGATGCCGGTCAGGTTGAGAGCCAGCAGGGCGACCAGGACGGTCGCGCCGGCGAACACCACCGCGTTGCCGGAGGTGCCGTTGGCCAGGCCGATCGACTCGTGCAGCGGCATGCCGGCCAGCAGCTGGCGACGGTGCCGGTTGAGGATGAACAGGCAGTAGTCGATGCCGACCGCCAGGCCCAGCATCACGCCGAGCACCGGGGTGATCGAGAGCATGTCGACGACGCCGGACAGGGCGAGCGCCGCGGTGACGCCGACGCCGACCCCGGTCAGGGCGCTGACCAGCGGCAGCGCTGCGGCGATCAGGCTGCCGAGCATGACCAGCAGGGTGATCGCGGCGATCAGCAGGCCGATGACCTCACCGACGCCGAGGACCTCCGGCACGTTCTGGGTGATCTCGTTGGAGAAGTCGGCCTCGACGCCGGCCGGGACACCGTCGGTGACGTGGTCGACGACGCCCTGCTTGGTCTCCGGGGTGACGTCCAGCTGAGCCTCGTCGAAGATGACCGCGCCGACGGCGGCGCTGCCGTCCTCGGCGACGGTGCGGATCCCGGACGCCATGGTGAGCAGCTGCTCGGAGAGCTCCAGCTGCCGGCTCTGCGCGTCCAGTTCGGCCTTCTGCTGCTCGATCGCGGCCTTCTGCGCGGCGGGCAGGCCGCGCTGGGCGAGCGCGGCGTCGATCTGCGCGAGACCGCCGGTCACCTGCTCCTTGCCGGCGGTCAGCTGGGCGGTCTGCTCCGCGATCTGTGCCGCGGTGGCGAACGGGTCGGTGGTGGAGGACACCCCGTCCAGGTCGGCGGTGCCGGTGAGCAGCGCGCCGACGGCGGTCCGCTGCTCGTCGGTGAACGCCGAGCCGTCGGTGGTGTGGAAGACGATGGTGCCGGTGCCACCGCTGGCGCTCGGGAACTTCTCCGCGAGCTGTTCGGTGACCTGGGCGGTCTTCGTGCCGGGGATGGTCACCTGCGACGACAGGGTGCCCCCGGCCACGAAGTACGCGGTGACGGTGGCGCCCAGCACGACCAGCCAGGTGATCAGCACCGTCCAGGCGCGCCGGGCGCCGAAGCGTCCGAGGCGATACAGCAGTTCAGCCACAGTGTTCCGTTCTCGTGGGGTGGTCAGTAGCCAGTGCGGATGCTGGTGATGAGGTGGTCGAGCAACCGGTCCCATGCGGCGCGGGTGCCGTCGTCGAGGACGGCACCGGTCGCCGCGATCCAGTGGTGGGCGATCACCTCGGTCCCGTGCATGAGCGAGCTGACCAGCAGCTCCGCCTCGAGCGGGTCGAGGTTCGCGTTGCGGACGGCCAGTTCCCGGGCGAATTCGTCGGTCGCGCGGGAGAAGGTCGCCTGGAAGATCTGCTGCGGGCGGGTGTCGGTCGTGCTGAAACCGCCCAGCGCCTGCCAGAGGAAGGCGATGATGCCGGGGACGTCGGCGGCGCGCAGGGCGGCGGTGATCGTGGCGAACATGGTCGCCCGGCTGCCCGGACCGACCGGTCCGGCGGTGACCTGCGCCCGGAAGGTGTCGATCACCACGGCGAGTTCCTCGGTGCAGACGCTCGTCACGACGTCGTCGACCGACACGAAGTGGTTGAAGATCGTGCGCCGGGCGACGTCGGCACGCTCGGCGAGCTGGTCGACCCCGAACCGGGTGCCGTCCTCGGCGATCAGTTCCTTGGCGGCGTCGAGGATGGCGCGCCGGTGCCGGGCCTTGAGCGCCGCCCGGCGGTCCAGCGGCGCGGGTTCACTCTTCACACGATTACACTAAGTGCATCGTTGCACTTCGTGCAAATACATGCCTCGCTGTGTACGAGTACGCAGCACAACGTGACCAGGACATCCTTCCGACGAGCCACGAGCATGCTCAGCTCGTACCCCTGGAAAAGGAAACGGCTGGGAGGTGCACTGTGAACAGTGCGTGGCGGGGCAGCGGGGCAGCGCCGGTGATTTCTAGGCTCCGCGCATGCGACCACACCTCAGGCCCGCTCTGGCGGCGGGCATCCTCGGCGTCCTCTCGGCCGGACTGGTGACCACACCGGCTCAAGCGGCGGCACCGAACCGGGTCTACACCGAGATCAACGGTGGCGGCACGAACAGCTGGTATCTGATGTTTCAGGCCGGGGCCGGCAACCGCAACACGCCCGTCTTCACCCGCTCCGGCAACACCATCACCATCGACGACCGGGTGCCGTTGCAGGCCGGCGCCGGCTGCACCGCGGTCACCGGCGACCGCACCAAGGTCCGCTGCACCCGGGCACTCTGGTACGACGTCATCGCCAACCTCGGCGACGGCGATGACACCCTCACCAACAGGACCACCCTGCGGTTCTGGGGCAGCGGCGAAGCCGGCAACGACGTCCTGCACGGCAGCGCCGGCTTTGACCTCTTCCACGGCAACGACGGCAACGACACCCTGTACGGCAACGGCGGCGACGACCAGCTCGACGGCGGCGCCGGCGTGGACAAGCTGTGGGGTGGCACCGGCGCGGACGGCCTCGTCGGCGGCCCCGGCAACGACGTCATGCACGGGCAGAGCGGCAACGACCACCTGATCGGCCAGGCCGGCGCGGACCTGCTCTACGGCGAGGACGGCAACGACAACCTCGAGGGCGGTAGCGGCAACGACAAGCAGTACGGCGGCGACGGCGCCGACCTGCTGCGCTCCCGGCCCTACGGCGGTGCCGACGCCGACTACTTCTCCGGCGGCACCGGCACCGACGTCGTCTCCTACGAGGAGAAGACCACCGCGGTCACCGCCGACGCCGACGGGGTCAAGGGCGACGACGGCGTCAAGGGCGAGAAGGACACCATCGCCACCGACGTCAACGTGATCGTCGGCGGATCGGGCGACGACCGGCTCTCCGGCGTGTACGGGCGCGCGGTGCGCCTGGTCGGCGGCCCCGGTAACGACACCCTGCGGATCACCGGCAGCACCGCCGGACGGTCCGGGCGCAACATCCTCGACGGCGGCGCGAACCGGACCGCCGCCGGCGACCTGTGCACCACCGTCGCGCCGCGGACCGACGAACGCGTCAACTGCGAACGGTAGGCGTGGCCGCCCACGAGGCGAGCAGCCCCAGCGCGTCGGCGGTCGGTGAACCCGGTTCGGCGGTGTAGACGGTCATCCGCAGGCCCTCCTCGGCGACCAGGGCCATCGTCTCGTACGCCAACGACAGATCACCCACCACGTGATGGTGGAACTGCTTGATCCCGGCGCCGTGGATCCGCACGTCGTGCGACCCCCACCGTCGCCGGAACTCGTCGCTGCGGGTGGACAACTCACCGACCAGGTCGTGCAGGCCCTTGTCGTGCGGGTCCACCCCGGCGGCGGTCCGCAGGTTCGCCACCGTCATCTCGGCGAACCGCTCCCAGTCCGGGTAGAACCGGCGGGCCGCCGCGTCCAGGAACGTGAACCGCGCGAAGTTCGGCGTGTGTACCGGGTCCGCGAACAGGTCGCTGTGCATGGCCCGGCCGAGCAGGTTCGCGGCCAGCAGATCCGACCGGTTGTTGACCACGATCGCCGGGGCGGTGATCGCGTCGAGCGACCACTGCAGGCCCGGCCGGACCGTCCACTGCCGGGCCCGGCGGCTCGGGCGCAGCAGCGCACCACTGCCGTTCGCCTCCTGCGCGAGACGCATCAGGTGGGCGCGTTCCGCGTCGTCCAGGCGCAACGCCCGGGCGATCGCCTCGAGCACCCCGGCGGACACCCCGGCCAGGGCGCCCCGCTCGAGCTTCGCGTAGTACTCGACGCTCATCCCGGCCAGCGCCGCCACCTCGCCCCGGCGCAGCCCCGGAACCCGGCGCGTCCCGCCGGACGGGATGCCCGCCTCGGCCGGCGTGACCTTGGCGCGGCGCGAGGTGAGGAAGTCGTGCACTTCGGCTCGGTTGTTCACTCCCTCGACGCTACGACAGGTTCCGGGAGGCAAGGGTGCACTGCCGGTACACCCCTCGGCAGGGACTCCCTGCGGCACGCCCACCGGGGTTCTCTGGGATGCGGAAACCGTTCAGCAAGGAGAACCCTCATGCGTGGTGCAGTCCTGCACGCCCCCGGCGACGTCCGCGTCGAGAACCGCGACGACCCGCGGATCGAACTGCCGACCGACGCCGTCATCCGCCTCTCCGCCACCTGCGTCTGCGGGTCGGACCTGTGGCCGTACCGGGGGATCCAGACCGTGGACGGCCCGACCCCGATGGGCCACGAATACGTGGGCATCGTCGAGGAGACCGGCCGGGACGTCACCGGCGTGCGGCCCGGCCAGTTCGTCGTCGGCTCGTTCTTCGCCTCCGACAACACCTGCGAGATCTGCCGGTCCGGGTACCAGAGCGGCTGCGTGCACCGGGTGCCGGTCGGCGAACTCGGCGCGCAGGCCGAATACCTGCGGGTGCCGCTGGCCGACGGCACCCTGGTCGCCACCCCCGAGGTGCCGTCCGCCGACCTGGTCCCCGGCTACCTGGCCGCCTCCGACGTGCTCGGCACCGGCTGGTTCGCCGCGGTCGCCGCCCAGGTCGGACCGGGCAAGACCGTCGCGGTGGTCGGGGACGGCGCGGTCGGCCTGCTCGGTGTCCTCGCCGCGAAGCAGCTCGGCGCCGAACGCATCATCGCGATGAGCCGGCACACCGACCGCCAGAAACTGGCCCTCGAGTTCGGCGCCACCGACGTCGTCACCGAGCGCGGCGACGACGGCGTCACCCGGATCAAGGATCTGACCGGCGGGTACGGTGCGCACTGCGTCATCGAGGCCGTCGGCACCCAGGAGTCGATGATGCAGGCGGTACGGTCCACCCGGCGCGGCGGTCACGTCGGTTACGTCGGTGTCGCCCACGACGTCACCCTCCCCGGCATGGAGATGTTCTTCTCCCAGGTGCACCTGCACGGCGGCCCCGCCCCGGTCCGCCGTTTCCTGCCCGAACTGATGGCCCTGATCGCGGACCGGACCATCGACCCGGGCAAGGTGTTCGACCTGCGGCTCCCCCTCGAGGAGGCCGCCGAGGGCTACCGCGCGATGGACGAACGCCGCGCGATCAAGACCCTGCTGACCGTCTGAGTCCACTGGGAAGCTCCTGACAGTTGCGTCAGGAGCTTCCCAGTATCCGGTCAGGACACCGCCAGAATCCGGCCAGGAGACGCGTTTTCCCAGCTCAGAGCCGTCCGGGCAGTCGGTTACTGTTCGGCCCGTGGGTGGTTTCGGATGGCAGATTGTCCTGGTAGTGGTCCTGGTACTCCTGAACGCGGTGTTCGCGGGCAGTGAGATGGCCCTGGTGTCGTTGCGGGAGAGCCAGCTCCAACGACTCGAACGCGAGACCCGTACCGGCCGCACCCTGGCGAAACTCGCCCGCGACCCGAACCGGTTCCTGGCGACCATCCAGATCGGCATCACCCTGGCCGGGTTCCTGGCCTCCGCGTCCGCCGCGGTCTCCCTCGCCCAGCCACTGGTGGAACCGCTGCGCGGGGTCCTCGGCACCGCCGCCGACGCGGTCGCGATCCTCATCGTCACGGTCATCCTGACGTTCTTCACCCTGATCGTCGGTGAGCTCGCCCCCAAACGCATCGCCATGCAGCGCGCCGAGAGCTGGGCGCTGCTCGTGGCCCGGCCTCTCGACATGCTGGCCACCGTCTCCCGGCCGGTGATCTGGCTCCTCGGGAAGACCACCGACCTGGTCGTCCGGCTCACCGGCAACGACCCGCGGGCCGCCCGCGAGGAGGTCAGCACCGAGGAGATCCGCGACATGGTCGCCCAGCAGCAGGAATTCTCCGCCGAACAGCGCACCATCATCTCCGGCGCCTTCGAGATCGCCGACCGGATCCTGCGGGAGATCCTGGTGCCCCGCCGCGACGTGGTGGTCCTGCCCGCCGGCCTGCCGGTGCCGGAAGCCCTGGAACGCCTGGTCGCCGGCGGTCACTCCCGGGCGCCGGTGGTCGGACCGGCCGGTCTGGACGACGTCCTCGGCGTGGTCCACCTGCGCGACCTGATCGGCGCGACCGGCACGGTCCGCGACCACATGTTCACCGCCCTGTTCCTCCCGGAGAGCCTCAAGGTGTCCGACGCGATGCGGCAGATGCGGACCGTCCGGCAGCAGTTCGCCCTGGTCGTCGACGAACGCGGCGCCATCGACGGCATCGTGACGATGGAGGACCTGGTCGAGGAGGTCGTCGGCGAGATCTACGACGAGACCGACCGCGACGTTCCGTCCGTGCAGCACGAAGAGGACGGTGCGCTGCTGCTCCCCGGCACGTTCCCCATCCACGATCTGCCCGACCTGGGCGTGGACGTGACCACGCTGGAGGACGGCGACTACACGACGGTCGCCGGTCTGGTGCTGGCCCGTCTCGGTCACATCCCGACCGGCCCCGGCGAGGTGGTCGACGTCGACGGGCACACCGCGGAGGTCACCCAGGTCACCGGGCGGGCCATCACCCAGTTGCGCTTCCGTAAGGCGGCCGCCGCCCCCTCCGTTTCCTGACCCGCGGGTGGCCGCCGTCGGAGGGGGCGGCGGCCACCCGCCGGGCGCCTACCGCGCCGGGGTCAGTGCGGCGGTGAACCGTTCGGCGATGTCCCGGTCGATGGTGTCCGGGACCGGCTGCACGCCCGGCGCCAGACCACCCCGGGCGACCGCGGCCAGCGACGCCGCCTGCAACGTCAACCCGAGATCCATCGCCTCGATCGGATTCCCGCCCGCCGCCACCAGATTGATCATCTGGGTTTCGGCGAGCACGACCACCCGCCGCCCGTCGGCGAGCAGATGCACCCGATGATGGGTTCCGGACACCGGACCGGCCTCGCCCAGCAGCCGCAGATCCACTTCGTCCCCGCGGTGCCCCACCCCGGCGAGCACCGTGCCGTCCCGCAGCTGCCCGATCTCGTCAGGCCCGAGCACCCCCGTGCGCCCGGTGGCCAGGAACACCAGATCCGCTCCGGGCAGCAAGTCGACCAAGTCCCCGGTGACATGCCCTTCCAGAAGAGCTTCAAGCCGGCGGTACGCGTCGACCTCGGCGACCGCCACCCGCGCCCCGAGCAGCCGCAACGTCTGCGCCACACCGCGCCCGCACGGCCCGTACCCGACCACCACCGCATCCGCGCCGGGCAGCATCCGGTTCGTGGCGTTCATGAACCCCTGCACGACACTCTGCCCGACCCCGAACCGGTTCTCCACCAGCTGCTTCAGCGGACTGTCATTGATCACGACAACCGGGAACGGCAGCCCGCTGTGCCCACCTTCGCGCAGCCGCAGACCACCGGTGGTCGTCTCCTCAGTCCCACCGAGGAAGTCCGCGGGCGGATTCCGCAGCAGCCCGAGGGTGAGGTCGGCGCCGTTGTCGAGCAGCAGATCCGGTTCCAGGGCGAGCACCTCGTCCACGTGCGGCGCCCCGTCCCCGGCGGTCACCTCCACCCCGGCGCCGGTCAGGGCCGCGGCGACGTCAGGCTTGGTGGTCCCCGGAGACCCGGTCAGCCGTACGCGCGCGCCGTGCCCCACCAGCAGCGAGGCGAGCACAGCCGTCTTGGGTTCGATATGCAGACACATCCCGATCCGCAGGCCGGCGAACACGCCCCCGTCACGGGCCATCGTCTCGTGCAGCAGCGGCATGTGCGCCGCAGCCCACCGAATCCCCGGATGCCCATATGCGGACAGCATCGACTCAGGAATCATTCTTTTCTCTTTTCCAGCGGTGTTCTCACAATGGTCGACAGGCGAATGCCGACCCACCTACTGGTAGAGGTCCTTGCGATACGAGTGGTCCCCGAACACGGCCGTGCCCCGCTCCAGGCGAAGGCAGCAGGTCCGGCTCACCCCCGCACGCTAACACCACCCGCGGACCGCCGGTCAACAGCGAGCCGGTTTCCGATAGACGGTGACGTGTGACGGGGATTCGGCGGTGAAGGGGGTGCCGGACCATTCGGCGTGCCGGGACTCGCGGTCGAGGCCGGCGAGTCGAGCCATGAGATCGAGTTCGGCGGGCCATATGTACCGGTGCGGGCTGCGAAAAAGCCTGGCCTGCTTGCCATCGTCGAACCGGAAGTGGTGGGAGACGAGGTGCTGGTTCAGTACGTCGTAGGTGTCCACCCCGAGGTAGCCGGGTTCGGTGTGGAAGACGGAGGCCTGCCGTCCGGGCGGGAGCCGGCGCAGCTCGGGCACCTCCAGCTCCACGGCGAAGCACCCTCCGGGGGCGAGGTGCCGGGCGGCGTTGCGGAAGCAGGCGACCTGCTCCTCCTGGGTGAGCAGGTTGGAGATGGTGTTGTAGACGATGTAGACGAGCGCGAACGTGCCCGGCGCCGTGACGGTGGCCATGTCACCGCGGATGACCGGGATGCTGGTGTCGCCGACCTTCGCGTGCAGCCGGTCGATCATGGGCTGGGAGAGTTCGATCCCGGTGACGGGCACCCCTCGTGCGGCGAGCGGGATCGCGACGCGGCCGGTGCCGATGGCGAACTCCAGCGCGGGCCCGCCGGCGGCCAGCTCGTGGAGCCGCTTTACGGCCGGTTCCAGCACATCGGGCGCGAACATGCCGGTGCCCGGAGTGTCATAGCTTGCGGCGGCCTCGGTGTCCCAGACGTCCTCTTGGCGCATGCCCCAACGATTTCCGCGCCGGCCGTCGTTGTCCACTCATATCGGTGGTTCGGCGTCCTCGATGCGGTCGCAGCGCAGGTAACGGAGGAAATGCTCCTGATCGGGCAGGGTGGCGAAGGCCGCGTACGCCGCGGCCCGGGCATGCGGCGCCTGGGTCTGCAGCAGGGCCACGATCGCGGCCCACGCCATCGTCACCAGGTGGAAGCGATCGTTCTGCAACTCCGGCGTCTGCGCCAGTTCGCCGAGCGTGGCCGCCGCTTCCGGGGAGGACGCGGACCGGTCCGCCAGCTCGTAGACCGCCCGGCCGCGGAACAGGTTGCTGTGCCGGGCCAAGTCGGCCAGTTCGGCGATACTCATCCCGGCCACCGCGGGCCCCGGCGGAAAATCCGTCACCGTGCCTCCCAAGATCCTCGGTTACTGTATGCGCCGTCCGGGCGGCGCTGGTGGGAGGTGGCATGCGGTTCTTCGTCGGTTCCCGCGTCGGGATCGCCGCGTGCGCGCTGGTGATCCTGGGCGTGGCCGTCTTCTCCACGGTCACCGACCCGCACGGCGGGATGAGCCCGACGCTGCTCGCGGTGATGGTCGTGCAGGCCGCCGCGCTGGTGGTGCGGCCGACCGCACCCGTACCCGTGTGGATCATCTGTCTGGCCGGTTACATCGCCGTCGGGGTGGCCGGTGAGTGGGCCGGTGGCGCCGCCGCGATGTGCCAGGTGGCGCTGCTCAACCTGGCGCTGGCCCGGGGTGGCCGGCCGCTCGCCGTCGCCGCGGTGATCACTTTCCTGGTCGTCTACGCGGTGGTGCTCAGCTACGAGCCGCCCGGCAGTCTGCCCGGCATCGGGTTCACGATGATCGCCTGGACGATCGGCGCGGCCGGGTTCGGGGTGGCGCTGCGGGCCCGCCGTGATCAGGTGGCCGCCGCGGAGGACCGCGCCCGCTGGGCGGTGGAGACCCGGGAGGCCGAGGCGCAGCGCCGGGTCGCCGAGGAACGTCTGCGGATCGCCCGTGACCTGCACGACGTGCTCGGCCACCACGTCGCGGTGATCCGGCTGCACACCGGTCTGGCCCGGCGCAGTGTCCGATCCGATCCGGACCGGGCCGAGACCGCGCTGCGCGAGGCCGAGTCGGCGGGCCAGGCCGTGTTGCGGGAGATGGCCGGCATGCTGCAGGTCCTCCGCGAGCCGGGACAGGGTGACACCGCCGGTCCCGCGCCCGGTCTCGCCGACCTGGATCCGCTGGTGGCGACGTTGCGCAGCGGTGGGATGGACGTGACCGTCGAGCGGGACGGCGACCCGGGCCGGGTGCCTGACCTGGTGGGCCTGACGGCGTACCGGGTGGTGCAGGAACTGCTCACCAACGCCCGCCGGCACGGCAGCGGCCCGGTGGCGCTGGCGGTGCGGGTCACCGGCGACGCGGTGGTCATCCGGTCGTCGAACCCGGCCTCCGTCGACGGCAGGCTCGCGACGTCCGGTCACGGTCTGATCGGCATGCGGGAGCGGGTACGCGCGACCGGCGGTCACCTGGAGATCCTCGAGGGGGACGGCACGTTCACGGTGTGTGCCACGCTCCCTCTGCAACCGGAAGGAGCCACACCGCGGTGACGGTACGTGTCCTGATCGCCGACGACCAGGCGCTGATCCGGGTCGGACTGCGGGGTGTCCTCGACTCGGAGCAGGGCATCGTCGTCGCGGGTGAGGCGGCCGACGGCGCCGCCGCGGTCCGGGCGGTCCGGGCCGGCGGTGTCGACGTGGTGTTGATGGACCTGCGGATGCCCGGCACCGACGGTATCGCCGCGACCCGGCAGATCACCGAGGACCCGGGTGCTTCGCCGGGGGTGGCGGTGCTGGTGCTGACCACGTTCGAGACGGACGGGAACGTACTCGACGCGGTGGCCGCCGGTGCCCGCGGTTACCTGGGCAAGGACGCCGACCCGGAGGCGGTGGTGGAGGCGGTCCGGGTGGTGGCCCGCGGGCATTCGCTGCTGTCTCCGAAGGCGATGGCCGCTCTGGCCGCCCGGGCGAGCGCGGTGTCGGTGCCCGCGCCGCGCCCGCGTGTCGAACTCGCCGCCCTGACCGACCGGGAGCGGGAGATCGTGCTGCTGGTCGCCACCGGTCTGAGCAACGAGGAGATCGCCTGCCGGCTGTCCATCTCCCCGCACACGGTGAAGACCCACGTGAACCGGGCGATGGCGAAGCTGGGCACCGGCGACCGGGCGGCACTGATCGTCGCCGTGTACGACAGCGGCGTACCGCGGCTGCGGTAGTCGCCGCCGTATACCGCCGCTGCGGTACGCCGATATGCCGCGGCCAGGCGACGACACGGGAGGAATCGCCTGCCACAATAAAGAAAAGAATCTTCATGGAATGCGATTCACAGCTTATTCAAATGTGTCTGTGAATGTCCGATGATGCGTTGATTTTCCTTTCCGGAACTGTCGAGAATTGCCTTGCAGGTAATTCTCAGCATCCGTTCTCAAGGAGAATCCGTGAAGGAAGAAAGCAAGCCGGCGCCCCGGCGCTGGCGTGGCCTGGCCATCGCCACCGCAGCCGCCGCCGTGCTCAGCGCCGGTGTCGTGGCCGCCAACGCCGCCACCGTCGACCGCAACGGCGGCGCGAACGGAACCCGGGCCGCGGCGGTCAAGAACCCGACCGGCGGCGCGAAGGGCGTGCAGGGCCTGGTGAACGCCGCGACCGCGTTCCTGGCCGCCCTCGACGAGGACCAGAAGAGCGAGGCGCTGCTGGAGTTCACCGAGGAGAACGCCACCGCCTGGTCCAATCTGCCGTGTGCGGACACCTGCCGTCCGGGCGTCGGCCTCGGTGACCTCGACGAGGATCAGCTCACCCTGGCGAAGGCCGTCCTGAAGGCCGCCACCGGCACCGGGACGGGCACCGGCTTCGACCAGATCCAGAAGATCGTCGCCGCGGACGAGGTCCTCGCCGCGGACGCCGGTTCCGCAACGCCCGGTGGTGGCGCGCCGTCCGCGGACCCGTCGGCGAGTGTCCCGGCCGACGCCCCGTCCGGCGGTCCCGGTGGCGGCGGCGACATGCCCGGCCTCACCTACGGCAGCGACTACTACTACCTGGCGTTCCTCGGCACCCCGTCGGCCACCGGCACCTGGGAGCTGAACTTCGGCGGCCACCACCTGGCCGTGCACCTGACGTACGAGAACGGCAAGGTCACCAGCGCCAGCCCGTTCTTCCTGGGCGTGGAGCCGATCAGCTACACCGCCGAGGACGGCACCGTCGTCGAGGCGATGGCCGCGCAGAAGAACGCCGTCGCCGCCCTGGCCGACAGCCTCACCGACGCGCAGGTGACCGCCGCGACGCTTCCCCAGTCGTTCACCGACGTGCTGGTCGGACCGCAGAAGGACGGCCAGTTCCCGGAGACCAAGACCGGCCTGGCCGCCAAGTCGCTGTCGGCCAAGCAGAAGAAGCTGGTCATGAACGTGGTCAAGCAGTGGGTCGGCAACGCCGACGACGCCACCACGGCGCAGCTGCTCAAGACGTACGAGTCCGAACTGAACCAGACGTTCGTCGGCCTGTCCGGCGGTACCGGGTACGACACGCAGGGCGACTACCTGCGCATCGACGGCCCGGGCGTGTGGATCGAGTTCGTCTGCCAGAACGGCGTCGTCTACAACACCGAGATCCACTACCACACGGTGTACCGCGACCACGTCCGTGACTACGGGGCCGAGTTCTCCTTCTGATGACCCTCCTCCGCATCCTTCGCGTGCCGGCGGGGATCGCGGTGGCGGTGACGGCGGCGCTCCTGTTCGGGGCGTCGCCGGCCGCTGCCCACCCCATGCCCCATACGGTGGTCCTGCTCGACGTGCACGAGACGTCGGTGACCGCGCACCTGGAGATCCCGCTCAGCGACCTCACCCTCGCCAGCGGTCTCGACGGTGACTTCGGCCCCTATCTGTCGGAGCACATCAAGCCGGCCACTCCGGACGGCACACCCTGGACCGTCACCGTCGGCGAGACGACCGTCGGCGAGGCCGAACAGACCTCCACCGGCCCCTACCGGGAACTCGGCGCCGAGGTCACGCTCACCCCGCCGGCCGGGGCCGACATCCGGCACTTCACCTTCGGGTACGACGTGGTCGTGCACCAGGTGGTCACGCACACCGTGCTGGTCTCGGTCCGCGAGGACTGGGCCGCCGGTCAGCTCGCCGAGAACGGCGGTGAGGCCGTCCAGGTGGGCACCATCGCCATCGACAACCGGACGCTGACCGTACCCGCGATGGACGTCGACCTCGACGAGGGAAGCACCTGGTCCGGGTTCCTGGCGATGGTCCGGCTCGGCGGCGACCACATCCTCGAGGGCACCGACCACCTGCTGTTCCTGCTCATCCTGCTGCTCCCGGCGCCGTTGCCGGCGCGCGGCGGGCGGTGGCGCGAGGTCAGCGGGCCGGGCACGGCCGTCAAACACATTCTGCGTACGACGTTGGCGTTCACTCTCGGGCACTCGGTGGCGCTGGCGGTCACCGCGCTGACCCGGGTGGACGTTCCGGCGTGGCCGGTCGAGGCGTTCATCGCCGCGAGCATCCTGCTCGGGGCGGTCCACGCCATCCGGCCGCTCTTCCCCGGCAGGGAGGCCGCGGTCGCCGGGTTCTTCGGGCTCGGCCACGGCATGGCGTTCTCGTTCACGCTGGCCGCGATGCAACTGTCCACCGGCCGGCTGGTGCTCAGCCTGTTCGGCTTCAACCTGGGCATCGAACTGGTACAGCTGATCATCGTGGTGCTCGCCCTGCCCGCCCTGGTGGTCCTCGCCGGAACCCGGATCGGCCCGGCCGTCCGGATCACCGGCGCGGCCCTCACCGGTGTGGCCGCGACCGGATGGCTGGCCGACCGGCTGGGCCTGGCGAACCCGGTGGCGACCGCCGCCGACGCTCTCGGCGCGCACACCACGCCGATGCTTGCGGTGCTGGCGGCCGCGTCGCTGGTGACGCTCGGGTACGCGTACACCGCGAAAAAGAGCACGGCCGGGACGGGCGCCGCGGTGGCCGAGAAGATCGGGGGCCGGCCGTGATGCCGGGCCGCGGAACGCTGCGGCGGGGACTGCTGGTCGCGGTGGCGGCGCTGGCCGGTGGCATGCTGCTGCCGGCCGCACCGGCCGTGGCGCACCCGCTGGACCAGGTGGTGCACGAGGTCACGCTCTACCCGGACGGCGGCGTCCTCGGCATCGAGGTCGACCTGCTTCCCGGCGCGCTGATCGCCGGCGCGTTCGCCCGCACGGTCGACACCGACGGTGACGGTGCGCTCAGTGCCGCGGAGATCTCCGCCCACGCCGCGACGGTCGTGAGTGCACTGTCGGTCACCGCGGACGGCGTGCCGGTCGTGGTGGAGGTGGGCCGGACCAGCTATCCGGACTACCCGGTGATGGCCGCCGGTGGGGGAGTGACCGCGATCCTCGCCTCGATCACGCTGCCCGCCGGGACCGGGACGATCACGTTCACCGACGGGTACCGCAGCGGCCTGAGCGAGACGGCGCAGATCGGTGTGGAGGTGGCCGCCGACGCCACCGTCGCCGCCGAGGAGATCGTGACCAGCGACGACGCCCGCACGGTGTCGTTTCGGACCGCGGCCCGCCAGGCGGTGGCGGCCGGCGACCAGAAGGAGTCCGGCGGTTTCACCGAACGTGCCCTGACGGCGTTGCGGGAACCGCTCGCCTCACCGTGGACGCTGGTGCTGCTGATCGGCGTGTGCGCCCTGCTCGGTGGCTTCCACGCGCTGACGCCGGGGCACGGTAAGACGCTGATGGCGGCCTACCTGGTCGGCACCAGGGGCACACCCCGGCAGGCGATCACGCTGGGTGGCATCATCACGGTCACGCACACGGCGTCGGTGATCCTGCTCGGCACCGCGGTGGTGCTGCTCGGCGACCGGGTGATGCCGGGCGTACTGGTTCCGGCGCTGGAGTTGACCGCCGGCGCGGTGGTGCTGGTCCTCGGCGTCCGGCTGGCCGTGGGCCGCTGGCGGGGCCTGCGATCCGGCGGGCACACGCATGACCACTCCCATGAGCACACGCATGACCATGACCATGCCCATGGGCACAGCCACAGCCACAGCCATCACGTTCCGCGCAGCCGGCGGGAGATGCTGGCGATGGGCCTGACCGGCGGCATGATTCCGTGCCCCGAGGCGCTGAGCATCCTGATCCTCGCCGTCGGCCTGCACCGCACCGGCCTGGGCCTGGCCATGATCGTCGCCTTCAGCGTGGGCCTGGCCGCCGTGCTGGTCGGCCTGGGCCTGTTCCTGGTGACGGTCCGCGGCGCACTCCAGCGGGTCCGCCCGGCCGGCGACGGCGTGCTGATCACCCGCCTGCCGCTGGCCTCCGCCGCCGTCGTGGTGGTGCTGGGCGCGGTGATGGTCTCCACCGGACTGGTGCACGTCGCGGACGCCACCGCCCTGTGACCGCTGGGGGCCGTCAGCTCACTGCGGGCCGCTGAGGTCCCGTGGCGGCCGGTACCGGAAGTCCCTGTCCTTCTCGGTGATCTCTCGCAGCACCCGGGCCGGCACGCCTGCCACCACCACACCGGGCGGCACGTTCCCGGTCACCACCGCACCCGCCGCGACCACCGAACCGGCACCGATCGTGACGCCCGGCAGGATCACCGCGTTCGCGCCGATCCACACGTCGTCCTCGATCCGCACCGGATCCGAGAACTGGGAACCGTCGCGGCGCAGGTCAGGGTGCACCGGATGCCCGGTGACCGTGATCGTCACGTTCGGCGCGATCATCACCCGGTCGCCGATCGTCACCGGCACGTCGTCGACGAGCACCAGGTTGACGTTGATGAAGACGTCATCGCCGAGGAAGACGTTCTTCCCGTAGGACACCTGCATCGGCGGTTCGACCCACACCCGCTCGCCGACCGCCCCGAGCCACTCCCGCAGCAGACGCTGCCGCTCGCCGGTGTCGGCGGGCCGGCTGGTGTTGAAGTCGTAGGCCAGTTCCTTGGCCCGGAGCCGCTCGGCGTCCAGCCCTTCCAGACCGGGCAGTGCGTCGGTGTACAGCTCGTGCGCGGCCATCCGGCGGCGCACCTCCTTCTCAGCCTCGCTCATGATCAACACGCTACTCCCGATCGGTGTTCCGGCATGCCCGGCTGAACGAACCCGGGGAGCCCACTCGTCGCAGTGGGCTCCCCGGGTGGTGCGCGACGGTCAGGACTCGACGGCGGGCGGTGTGGCGGTGGTCAGCCGGCGGGCGACCAGGAACAGCGCGTACCCGATCATGATGAAGATGACGCCCAGGCCGGCGGCCATCGCGGCGATGCCGAAGGAGACCACCGAGGTGAACAGCGAGGCCCGCAGGAAGCTGCCGTTCATCACGGTCTCCCGCTTCGGGTCCTCCTTGTCCAGCTCGGCGTAGGTCTTGCCGCCGCTGGCCGCGAGGGCGTGCTTCTCGATGACCTGCGCCTCCTGGTAGGCGCTGAACGGGCCGTTGATGTCGTCACCGGCGAGCCAGCCGGCGTCCTCCGAGACGGTGATCTTCTCGTCGGCGAGCTGGCCCTGCACGGTGAACCAGGTCGCCGCACCCGCGACCACCATGATCACACCCGCGGCGGCGACGGCGAGGGAGAGCAGGCGGACGAGACGCCCGATACGGGAGACGGTGTCGGTGGGGGCGGTGGCCTGTGCCATGGTGAACTCCACTAGCGAAACGAACGAGGTTGTTTCTTCGCCATGAAAGTCCCATCCCGGGGCCCCTCCCGCCCAAGGGCTAAAGTCCCGACCTGCCGGGCCTGGCGGCGGGGGAGGACAATGGCGGCATGTATGTGATCAGGGAACGGTTCTTCTCCGTCGGCGACGACTTCGACGTGATGGACGAGAACGGCGAGAAGGTCTACCACGTCGACGGCAAGGTGCTGAGCCTGCGCGACAAGGTGATCATCGAGGATCTCCACGGCGACGAGGTCGCCACCGTGCACCGCCATCTGATCTCGCTGCGCACCACCTACGAGGTGCGCATCGGCGGGGAGAAGGCGGCCGAGGTCCGCAAGAACCTGTTCACCCCGTTCCGCGACAAGTTCACCATCGACGTCCCCGGCCCCGACGACCTGGAGATGAAGGGTGACCTGCTCGACCACGAGTATGTGATCGAGCAGGGCGGCGTGGAGGTCGCGTCGGTCTCCAAGCGCTGGCTGACCATCCGTGACACCTATGCGGTGCAGGTCGCCCCGGGCGTGGAGCCGCTGCTCATCATCGGCAGCGTCATCGCCCTCGACCTGGCGCTGGAGCGCGCCGAGGACAAGAAGGACAAAGACAAGGACAAGGACGACGACTGACGGGTACGGGGGCCCGCGGGCCCCCGTGGTCAGCGCAGGCCGTCCAGGTAACGCTTGCGGACGGCCCCGAGTTTCTCCCCGGTCTGCTGGACACTCCAGAACGTCCAGCCGTTCTTGGCGACGCCGACCAGGTCGGTGACGGCGGGGGTCGGCGAGGCGAAGACCCGGCCGGTGGTCGTCTGGATGTGTCCGTCCGCGAGCACCTGCGCCTGGATCGTCTGGTTCTGGTGCCTGCCGACGAGTTGGGCGTTGGCGCCGATCAGGCCGTTGCGTACCAGGTGCTTGACCCGCACGGTGTGCATTCCCGGCCTCGGGGCGGGGATGATGCCGGACGGTGGGAGCAGGCCGAGCGCCTGCAGGCTCCACACCCGTTTCGCGATCTCCAGATAGAACTGGTTGCGCGCCTCCAGGAACGGCTGCATCGGAGTGTCCGCGGTGTAGGTCGGGACCAGCCCGATCAGCCCCTGCGCGGTCAGGAACAGCCGGAGGTGGGCGTTGCCCCCGGCGAGGAAGTCCGGGTTGAGCAGCCCGGCGAGCAGGGTGTCCGACCGGTACTGGTTCAGCTTCTGGGCCAGGGGGACACCGCCGTAGGTGCGGTTCTCCTTGCCGTCCAGGAGCAGCAGCCCGCCGATCTGGTGACGCAGGTGGCCGTAGTAGCGGGGATCCACACCGGCCGGCGGGGTGCTCGGGAAGAGGTGTTCGATCTCGAAGCCCAGGTCGCCGGGGCGCCGGGTCAGGAACCGTTCGGTCGGATCCTCCCTGCCGCCGCCGGTCTCCACCCATGCGGTGAGCCGGGCCAGCACGTACCGGACCAGCTTCTTCTTCCCGGTGTACGCGAGATCCGGGATCCGTTTGAGGCGCGCCGGCCAGGCCGCGGCGTGCGCCCCGAGAACCCGCCGCAGGTCGTCCTCGGAGGCGGCCTGCCGGACCGCGGGCAGCACCTCGGCGACCAGTTCGTCGACGGTGCCCTGGTCGGCCGGCTCGTCGTCGAGCGCCTGCGCCACCAGGAACAGGTCGAGGAATCCGGCGACCAGGGCGGCCTTGTTCTCCTGGACGCTCTTCGGGTCGCCGGGGCGGACCGCCGCGAACGTCAGGTCGAACTGGTCGGCGATCCCGTTGACCGCGGTGAAGCGGACCGCCCGCAACGACGGGTGCAGGCGGTTCCTCGCCCGCAGCAGCGTCACGTAGAGGCCGTGCAGCGGGTACAGCACCTCGGTGAACAGCCGGGACCGGTCACCGTTCTTCCGGTCCGGCCAGATCTGCGCGGCGTGCGCGTGCATCCACTCGTGGGTGGCACCGTTGATGCCCGCCGCCGACCCCGGGAAACGGGACCGCAGCACGGTCCGCACGTACGCGAACGCGGCACCCCGCTCGACGCGTTCCAGGTTCGCGACCATCGCACCCCACGAACCCTCCAGCATCCGGGGGTCGCACTCGGCGTCACTGAGCAGGTAGCGCTTGAGGTGATCCATCGGGGACAGGTGCACACCCCGGTCGTTGATCGACTGGAACATCTCCACGGCCCGGTCCGGGTCGCCGGCGTCCATCGCGACCAGCGACACCCGGTGCAGCAGCCAGTCCACGAACAGCCCGAGCACGTCACCGTGCAGGTCGTCCGGGAAGTGCGCGCCGATGTGCCGGTACGCCTCCCACACCCGCCGGATGTTCGGCGGTGCCCCGTCGGCGTCGAACTCCCGGCCGTGCAGCAGAGCGTCGAAACAGTCGGCGTAGTCGTTGACGTCCACCCGGAACGTACGGCGCCCGAACTGTTCGGACAGGATCAGCGTGGAGAGCAGGCCCGAACCGGTCCGCCGGCGCAGGAAGATGAGCAGCAGAAGCAATGTGATGATCCGCTGCTGGCCGTCCGCGAGGAATGTCCTGCCGTTCTCCTGATAGACGATGAACGGACCCAGGAAATAGGGGTCGTAACCGCTGACGTCGCCCGGTGAATGCTCGGCCCGCCACTGTTTCAGGAATTTGCCGGACAGGTCGGCCATCAGTTTCTCGACCTGCGGCTCCTCCCACACGTATTCGCGCTGGAAGTAGCCGAGTGCGAACGACGGCGGCTGGAACAGGTCGTGCACCGAGTGCGCCGACGCGTTGACCAGACTCTTGGATTCGCGATTCACGGGCCCTCGCTCACCGTCACGAGGGCCTTGGCGGCGACGACCGGTTCGCCGCCGCCGTGCCAGACGTAACCGGAGCGGACCACGGTCGCGGACGAGCCGGTCGCGGGCGACAGGCCGTCGGCCGCGTGGGCCTGCGGATCGAAGGCGACCGTCTCACCGGGGGTCCCGATCGGCCACAGACGCTTACGCTGCGTCTCCTCGGCGAACAGGGTGCTCACCTCGGTGATCGTCGCGCCGGCGGCCCGCAGCGCGTCCACCGCCACCGCGAGGTCCGCGACCAGCCGCGCCTTCTCGAACTCCTTGCCGGCCCAGGCGGACCCGGACCCGGCCGGCTCCTGGACGACGGCCGTCTCCACGAACTCGTACCGGTTGGCCGCGCAGCGGATCCGTGAATCCGCTTTCAGGCTCCGTTGATGCCTTTTCCACTGTCGATCGACATCGGTCCGGTCCACCCCGGCGCCGATCACCGCCCGTTTCACGTCGGCCGCCCGGACCGGCGCCGCGGCGATGCGGATTATCTCCAGGAACACCTGTCCGGGATCGCTGCCGAACTGCTGGAGAAGAACCTTCGCATCCACCGAATTCCACCTTCCGTCTGGTCCTGGGAATGGTAGAGGCGGATACCCCGATCCCGGCTGTCGGCAGATTGACAGGGGGACACCCCCGGGCGGTATCCCGGCCCGGCCCGCGATGCGATCATCGCCGATGACCCCCGCTCCCGTTCGAGCTTGGAGACACCACCGTGGAACAGCGCTACGCGACGAGCCCCGACCAGCTTCCCCAGTTCGACACCGCCGAGCTGCGCCGGCGGTACCTGGTCGAGGAGATCTTCGTCCCCGGCGAGGTGACCGCCGTCTACACCCACCACGACCGGATCGTGCTCGGCGGCGCGGTCCCGGCCGGCGCCCGGCTGCCGCTACCGGTCTTCGACGAGCTGCGCGCCGAGTACTTCCTGGAGAACCGGGAGCTGGGCATCGTCAACGTGGGCGGCACCGGCACGGTCACCGCGGACGGCGAGGAGTACACCCTGCCCAAGGGCGCCTGCCTCTACATCGGCCGGGGCACCCGCGACGTCGTCTTCGCCGACGCGGACGGCGAGGCGCAGTTCTACCTGTTCAGCGCGCCGGCGCACACCGCGTACCCGACGAGCCTGGTTCTGCGGGGTGAGGGCACCGTGCGGGAGCTCGGCGACCAGCTGACCAGCAACCGGCGGTCGCTGAACCAGTACATCCACCCGAACGGCATCCGGTCGTGCCAGATCATGATGGGCGTGACCGAGCTGCACCCCGGCTCGATGTGGAACACCATGCCGGCGCACACCCACGACCGGCGCACCGAGTGCTACCTGTACTTCGACGTGCCGGCCGACGCCCGCGTGATCCACCTGCACGGCGAGCCGTCGGAGACCCGGCACCTGGTGGTCGCCGACCGGCAGGCGGTCATCTCCCCGTCGTGGTCGCTGCACTCCGGCGTGGGCACCGCCGCCTACTCGTTCATCTGGGCGATGGCCGGCGAGAACCAGTCCTTCGACGACATGGACGCCGCCCCGGTGACCGCGATGCGCTGACCCGCGGACAGCGCGGTGGATCGCCCGCCCGGTGATCCACCGCCGCTGATCTCTACGGTGGGGTGGTGACCGCTCTTCCCCACGCTCAGGACATCGCCCGCCGGTGCGGCGACTCCGGTCCGTTGACACCGGCGCCCAGCCTGTCGCACCAGGTCTACCTCGGCGCCCGCGTCGTGGTGAAACTCATCGACAGCGTTGGCCACTCCCGTCTGGACCGCGAACTCGCCCTCGCCCCGCACCTGCCGCCCGGACTGACCGCGCCGCTGCTGGCGAGCGGCCGGCACACCGTGGACGGCCGCGAGATGCGGTACGCCTGCTACACCCGGATGCCCGGGGTCAACCCGGAACCGGACGCCGCCACCGTCCGCTCGTACGCCGAGCAGGCCGTGCACCGCCTCCACATCCTGCACACCTGGACCCCGCCGCACGCCGTCGTCGGCACACTCGGCGAGACCCTCGACCACGGCGGGTTCACCACCCGGGAGGCGCTGCTCGCCGGCATCGAGGAGCTGGCGGCGACCGGCCGGGTCCCCACCTGGCAGACCGGCGTGCTCCAGAGGATCGCGCAGGAGGCCCCGGTGGCGTCGCCGGTCACGGTCCCGGTGCACGCCGACTGCCACTGGGGCAACTGGCTCGCTGACGGCGGACGGCTCACCGCGCTGCTGGATTTCGAATGGGCCCGCTTCGGCGACCCGCTCGACGACTGGTTCTTCCTGATCGGCGGTCCCGGGCCCCATCAGGACGCGGCTTGGGACGTCGTCGCCCGCGAGACCGGCATCGCCCCGGACGTGCTCGCCGCGCAGTGCGAGGTCCGGCATGCCGCGTACCTGGTCGCCGACATCCTGCTCGGCGTCACCGGTTCCGGCCTGCCAGAGACGATCTTCCAGCAACGATTGGAGAGTCTCGCCGGTCTGACGGCCGCACGCCGATGATGTCGTACCCCCTCGCTACGGTCTGCGGGTCGGGAACGCGGGGAGGCGGGGACCACGGTGGCAGGCAGGGCAGTGGGCGGGGCACGGAAACCGGTCGTGATCGAGGGGCTCGTCTGTGACGACCCGGCCGTGATGGCGTGGGCCGACGGCGAGCGGGACCGCTGGCTGGCGCGGGCCGCCGTCCTCGACGCAGGGCCGGCGCAACCCGACTGGCCCAAGGCCGTGACCTCGGCCGACAAGCTCGGCGACCTGACCGGCCCGCAGCGGGTCTGGCTGATCGCCGAGGGCCCCGAGGGTCCGGCCCGCGCGCTGGTCGCCGGGTCCGGTGATGCCGGCCGGCACCAGGCGATCGACGTGGCCCGGGTCGCCGCCGCCCGGTTCGAGGTGGACGCCCTGCGGATGATCCTCGGCTATGTGGACTACCACCCCGACACGATGGGCGCGCTGGTGCTGCCGTTCCGCAGTCCGCAGGTCGCCCTGGTGGTCGCCGGCTGGCTGCGCCATCTCGGGTCGGCCCGTCTCTGGGCCCGTCTCTGGCTGACCCGGCATCCCGGTTGCGCGGCCCGGGCGCTGCTCCCCGTCGCCGCCGGCCGTCCGGGCAAGGCACGGCAACAGGCCGAGGAGGCGTTGCTCTTCCTCGCTGCCACCGGCGCCGGGCCGTTGATCCTGACAACCGCTGCGGGGTACGCGCCGGAGCTTTACCAGCTGGCGACCGGATTGCTCGAACCCCGTTCGCCGGGGAACGAGTCGACTGCGCCTTCCGGCGTACTCAGGAAGGGCAGTGTGCCGCAGTGGTCGCAACCGGACGCCCTGCCGGAGATCCTCCTGGCCGGTGGGGGTGTGATGCCGGAGGACGAGGTGATGTCCCTGGTGGGGGCGTTGACCCGGTCGCGTCTGGCGGATCCGCCGGAGCCCGCGCCCGGCGACCCCGACCCGCGCGACGGTGGCGTCCCGGTGGCGGTGGAGTCGTCGGCGGCGGTGCAACCACTGGTCGCGCCCGCCGAACCGGAGGCGGCCAAGCTCATCGCGCGGGCCGACCCGGCGAGTGTCGCGCGGTTCGGGCGGGCGCTGCTGGACGGCTGGCTGACCGACGAGATGCCGGCGGCCAGTGCCTGGGTGGTGCTCGCCCAGGCCCACCTCGGCGACGAGGCCACGATGGAGCAGCTCGGTCCGCTGGTCCGGTCCTGGCCGGGGCGCAGTCGCTACGCGCGGGCGATCGACGGGTTCGCGGTGCTGGCCACGGTCGGCGCCGACGCCGGGCTGCGGCACATGCTGGCGATGGAGGAGAACATGACGGGCGGCGCGATGAACGATCGTGCGCTCGACTACCTCCGGCAGGCGTGCGAGCGTCGCGGGCTGACGGTGACCCAGCTCGCCGACCGGCTGGCGATCACGCACGGGCTGGACACCGGGGTGACCGTCGACTACGGCGGCCGGACGTTCACCGTGGCCGTCGACGAACACCTGACCGCCTCGGTGGTCGCCCCGGACGGCCGTCGTCTGGCTCGGCCGCCCAAACCCGGGGCCAAGGACGCCAACCCCGGCGCCTATCAGGAGTTCCTGCAGTTCAAGAAGGATCTGCGGGCGACCGTCGTGGCGCGGGCCGCCCGGTTCCAGCAGGACATGCACCGGCGTCGTCTGCGCCCGGCCCGCGACGTGCCGGCGGTCCTGGTGCCGCACCCGATTCTGGGGCCGATCGCCCGGCGCCTGCTCTGGGGTGAATACCGCGACGGCCGGCTGCTCCGGGCGGTGCGGATCGCCGAGGACGGCAGTTTCGCGGACATCGACGACGCGACCGCGGCGGTCGACGGTGACGCGTGTCTCGGCGTGGTGCACCCGGCGGACCTGCGTGGCGACCTCGGCACCTGGGCGCAGATCTTCGCCGACTACGAGATTCTGCAGCCGTTCCCGCAGGTGCACCGTCCGGTGGTGATCCTCGGCGAGGAGCAGCTCACGGCCACCTCGCTGCCGGGCCTCGGGCTCGGCCCCGGCTCTGCTCCGGTTCCGGCAGAGGCGATCGAGGGCCTGCTGAGCGGGCCCGCCTGGTACGGCAACGGCGACGGCAATACGCGCTACCTGCACACCCGGATCCACCGGCAGCTGGCCGGCGGCTGGACGCTGCTGCTGGAGCTCGACCCGGGCATGCGGACGCACAGCGGCGCGCCCGACCAGCGGATCACCGAGATCTGGCTCGACGAGGCCGGCTCGGAGCACTGGCAGCCGGCCCGCCGCATCCCGATGGGCGCCTGTGACCAGGGGGTTCTCTCGGAGGCGCTGGTACAGGTGCACGCTCTCGCGCACTGATTCGTCATCTGCCGGCAACCGATCCGAGAATGTCTGAAACAAGAACGTCTTGCCTCAGACATTCTCGGCCCATAGGATCGGATCATGTCGCCCCATGCCGAGCCCACCGCCCGGACGGCCGCCCCGCCTCTGCCCGAGGCGAGCCCGCCGGCCGAGATGGCCATCTACCACCTACCGACCGGCACCTTCGAGAAGCGGGCCGGCTTCGCCGTCAAGGGCGGGTCGTTCCGGGACAAACGACGCTTCGCCGCGTCGTCGGTCCTGGTGCGGCATCCGCACGGCGATCTGCTGATCGACGCCGGTTTCGGCACCGGCATCGCCGAACACGTCTCGATGCTGCCCTGGCTGACCCGCCCGCACTACCGGATCGGCCGGACCGTGCGCGAACAACTCGACAGCCTCGGCTACGACCGCGGGCGCCTCCTCGGGGTGCTGCTGACCCACACCCACTGGGACCACGTCAGCGGACTCGATGGCCTGCGCGGCGTCCCGATCTGGATGACCGCCGCCGAACGCCGGCACGCCGCCACCGACCCGTCCGGCAAAGTCTTCCGGCACGTCGCCGCCGGCCACGACATCCACGAGTACGGCTTCACCGGCCGTCCCCACCTGGGCTTCCCGAGCAGCTTCGACGTGTACGGCGACGGCTCCGTGGTGGTCGTCCCGGCCGGCGGCCACACCCCCGGCTCGGTGGTCGTCTTCGTGACACTGCCGACCGCGGAACGGTACGCGTTCGTCGGCGACCTGACCTACGAGATCGGCGACCTCCGCCGCGCCGCCGACCGCCCCCGGCTGGCGAGCCGCTTCACCCACACCGACTTCGAGCAACTGCGCCGCGACCTCTGCCGGATGAGCACCCTGGACGGGCCGGTGCGTATCGTCCCCGCCCACGACCTGGGCACCTATGCGAGCATCCCGAGGCTGACGCCCGAAGCCGCCACCTCACGACGGTAAGGCTACGGTTCACCCATGCACAGCCCCTCGATCGACTCTGAGGTCACCTGGCTCCTGCATCGCGCGGCGCAACGGATGCGCTGCGCGAGCGGTGAGCAGGCCGAGAAGCACGGGCTCGCCCTGCGCGACTACATCGTGTTGAACGCCCTCAGCAAGACGCCCGGCCTCACGCAGGGCGAGCTGGGCAAATCCCTCGGGCTGGACAAGACCACCCTGATGAGCCAGCTGGACGGGCTGGAACGCCGCGGCCTGGTGGTCCGCCACAACGACCCGCGTGACCGGCGCCTGCGCATCCCGGTGATCACCGAGGACGGTGAGGCGTTGCGGACCACGGTGGCGGCGGCCTGCGTCACGGTGGAGGCGGACCTGTTGGGGGCGTTCACGGCGGACGAGGCCCAGTCACTGCGCCACATGCTGGTCACGATCATCGGTGCGACGCCGGACCGGGGCTCCTGCCTCTGAGGGGCCGGCCGGTCCCACCGGCCGTCGTCGTGTGAGCGGTCGGCTCTGTCCTGTCGGCCGTCGTCGTGTGAGCGGGCGGTCCTGTCCTGTCGTCTCGGTCCTGTCGGCCGTCGTCGTGTGAGCGGTCCCGTCCTGTCGGCCGTCGTCTCCAGCGTGGTCCGGGCCGTTGCCGCTTCGTATGCATGTGGCTGTTGCAGGCCGGGTCTCGCTGACCCGCTTTATCATCTTGTTTCGTCGAATGCCGCGCTTCGAACACTTTGCGTGCCCCGGACTGCGGCCGCGCCGTGACTCCCCTTGTCGCCGGAACCGTTTCGTGCGACGCGTGGCCGTAGCGGGTTGCGGTGCCGGCCGTGCGGCCGGGATGTTGTCAGGCTGAGCGTCTGTGCGGCTGGGCGGCGAGAGCCCGGTGCCGGCGGACGGCATCGCGGTTGGCGCATCGCGTCGAGCAGTACCGTTGGCGGCCCGTCCGCGACACGTCCGCGAAGATCAGTGTGCAGGGGCCGACCGCGCACCTTCCGAGCCGGTGCATGCCGCGACCGGCCAGGTGCAGGGCGGTTCCCACCGCGAACAGTGAATGCAGCACCTCTCCGAGCGGCCGCCCCGGATCCCGGTAGTGCAGATGCCACCCACCAGCATGATCGGTCAACCGTGGATAGGCGGCGGCGACCGCGAGCATCCCGTTGAGCAGCCCGGCCCGTGCCGTGTCGTCGCCGGCGTCGACGATCGCCTCCCAGGTGTCCAGAACGTGACGGAGGCGTACCACATCGTGGTCTGTCACCGGCGACTCGAGGACCAGGCCCGCCTCCTGGCAGCGCCGCGCCAGGTCGGCGGCGTCGCGGGGCCGCCGGTTCGCCAGCGCCGCCGCCAACGTCACCGCGGCCGCGCCGTAAGGGTTGAGATGCATAAGACCATTACACCAGTCTGGGTCGCATGTATCGATGGACGGTTCTGGCCGTGGCGACGTTCACGCAGGTCACCGCCGCTTTCTTTGTCCAGGGGCTGGGGGCGCTCGGCGTCGTACTCCGCGACGACCTGGACATCAGCGCCGCCCAGCTGGGGTTGCTGGTCTCGGCCGCGCAGCTGGCGCCCCTGGTCGGGCTACTGGTGGCGGGCGTGCTCCTGGACCGCTTCGACGAACGTTGGGTGGTCGGGATCGGCGCTGCCCTGGTGGGTGCCGCACTGCTGACCGGCACGCTGGCGCCCGGCTACCCGGCGTTGCTGATCGTCCTGCTGGTGGTCGGCGCGGGCTACAGCACCATCCAGCCGGGCGGCAGCAAGTCGGTGGCGTCCTGGTTCGACGATTCCCGCCGCGGCCTGGCGATGGGCATCCGGCAGGCCGGACTTCCGCTCGGCGCGGTGGCCGCGGCGGCCACCCTGCCGCTGATCGCCGCCGCGGCGTCCTGGCGGGCCGCGATCTTCGTGGGCGGAGCGGTGGCCATGAGCGGGGCGATCGCCTTCATGCTGGTCTACCGCTCACCGGCATCCCCGTCGAACCTGCCGGTGCCGCCGATCGTTCCGAGCCCATCGAGCCCATCGAGCCCATCGAGCCGGTCGGTCCCGTCGAAGCCGCCGAGCCCGTTGCCCGTGTCGAGCCCGTTGACCGCAGCGGGCGCGTCGAGTCCGCCGAATTGGTCGACTACGTCGAACCTGTCGAACTCGTCGAGTCCGCTGAGCGCGGGGGAGGGAAACCGCGCCGGCTCTCAGGCCGGCGTTCGTGGCGACCGCCGGGAGGTGCCCATGCGGTTCGCGGTCGTCACCGGCACTTGCATGGTCGCCGTGCACAGCGGCATCGGCCTGCTCACCGTCCTGCACCTGCACGAGCAGGCCGGCATGACGGCCGCCGCAGCCGCCGC
Source organism: Actinoplanes sp. NBRC 101535 (assembly GCF_030269225.1). NCBI lineage: Bacteria > Bacillati > Actinomycetota > Actinomycetes > Micromonosporales > Micromonosporaceae > Actinoplanes > Actinoplanes sp. NBRC 101535. The sequence goes on from NZ_BSSY01000005.1 coordinate 199,271, forward strand.
CGCACTCGTGGCCGTTCAGTTCGCCGGTGCCGCGGGCCGGATCGGACTCGCCGCCCTCAGCGATCGTTCCCGGTCACGCGCCACGGTGGTGACCGCCAGCATGCTCGCCGTCGCCGGAGGCCTCCTGGCCCTGGTCACCCCGGCCGGCCGTCACCCGGTCACCGCGGTCCTGCTGTTCGTGTGGCTCGGCTTCTTCGGTATCGGCTGGTACGGACCATGGATCGCCATCGTCGCCACCCCCGGCAGCACCGGCTTCTCCATCGGCCTGGTGATGGCCGTCAACCAGATCGCGGTAGTGATCGCCCCGCCGCTGCTCGGCCGTCTCCGCGACGTCAGCGGCGGCTTCACCGCCGGTTGGGTCCTTCTGATCGCCCTGCTCACGCTCTCTTGGGGGTACGCCGTGAAGCACTCCCGAACAGGACGCCTTCGACGAACAGCTTGTCGAGCTGCGCAACCCCGCCCACCGGGCCCGCACCCCCGCCCATGGGTGACGGTCTCTCCTCGGCACGGGCGATGACCGCGACATGTGTCCATGGCTCTGTGAGTCGAAGTGGGGCGAGGTGAGGCCCAGGTGTCGTGTGGACCACGCCGCAGCACGTCTCCCACTTCTCTGCGAGCTTCAGGTCAGCCGGCCGTCACCAACTGGGCCGCGGCTACCGTGACCAGCCCAGCACCGAACAGTGTGATGCCGCCGGCGGCGATCAGCGGCGTGACCCGGCTGGCCAGCCGCAGCGTGGACTGGGTGCGGACACTCTTGGTGACCAGCGAACTGCCGGCAACCGCGAGTACGCCGACGCCGAACAGGACGACGGCCATGCCGATTCCGAACGTGAGCACGAGCAGCAGCGCGAACCCGGCCCGCCCCAGGAACAGCCCGGTGGCCAGCACCAGGAAAGCCGCCGGGGAGGGCGTCAAGCCGCCGGAGATGCCGAGGAGGAGGAGTCCCGGTTTCCGTACATGATCATGGTCGTGTCCGTGATCTTGCCCGTGACCATGGTCGTGCTGGTGACCCCTGTCGTGTTCCTGATCGTCCGCGTGCACCTGGTCGTGTCCGGTTCCGTGGTCGTGTGAGCGGCCGTGGTCGTGACCATGGCCGTGTGAGTGCCCGTGGGAGTGGCTGTGTCCGTGCAGGTGACGGCGCAGCATCCAGACGCCGGTGCCCAGAATGATCACGCCGGCGATCACCTGCAGCCAGCCGGTGAGCTGCTCCATACGTACGAAATCAGAGAGTGAGAAGAACGTCCAGGCCACGCCGATGACCAGAACGGAGAAGGTGTGCATGACCGCTACCGAACCGCCCAGCCAGGCCGCGTCCCGGATCCGGCCGCGCGAACCGGCCAGGTAGGCCGCGGCCAGGGTCTTGCCGTGACCGGGAGTGACCGCGTGCCAGGCGCCGGCCAGGAACGCGATCACGAAGGCCGCCGGGGCGATGCCGGGCGTGTGGATGATGTCCTGCAGGCGGTCGGAGAGTTCGGTGACGTTCACGCGGTCACCGCCCGGCGGCGGCGCTTCGCGGTGGCCAGGATTCCGGCCAGGGTGCCGGCGACGAGAATGACGGCGAGCAGGATGCCGCCGATCTGCAGCAGGGCGCTGCGTCCCCTGCCGACCGATTCGGCGGGGGGCGCGCCGGTGAGGGTCCACTCGTGGGTGTCGTCACCGCCCTCGTAGACGGCCCGCTGCCCGGACGGTCCGGTGGCCAGGGTGCGGTAGGCCGGGTTCAGGTCGGTCAGCGTCCGGACCGCGACCGAGGCGGTGGTGACCGGGCCCGGGCAGGTGAAAGCGGCGGTGGCACCCTTCAGTGCGAGCGCGCGGATCGGCTCGACGGCGCCGGTGCATTCCTGGGCGCCGGTACGCACGGTGATCCGCTGCAGGAGATAACCGGTGAACTCGGCGGACGCGCCGACGACGCCGGGATCGGTGTAGCGGTAGTCGACCGTACCGTCGGTGGCGAGCCGGTCGGACGGCAGCAACCCGAGCGAGACGCCGAGCAGGGTGAGGTCGTCGGGGCCGCCGACGCGCCACTTCACGTGGACGACGTCGGGATGCTGCGCGTCGACGGCGATGTCGACGGTCTGCGGGTCGCCGAACGGGTGGGCCGAGGCGGGGCTCGGCATGAGGACGGCGGCTCCGGCGGCCACGAGGGTCACCAGCACGCGAGTGCCTGGGAGGGACACGGTTCAGAACTCCTGGAGCTGTCGAGCACACCAACGGCGTTCAGTCTCCGGGTAGTGGGTGGGCGGTTCATGATCTTGAAAAGGCCCGCATGTGAACACTGCATGGCTCGCAGCGGCAGGCCGGTGCCACGGGCGGGAACGGGGCATCCCGCCCCCGGCCGAGCCGCCGTCCGGGATGCTGGGGGGTGACCGTGGTCGTACCGTCCGGCTGGCTGGTCGTACCGTGCTGGTGGGGGTGACCGCGCCTGCACCCTCCTACGGGGGGAAACGCGGCTGTACCGTCCGGCTGGTGGGATCGCAGTCGGACTGTTCGGCTGGCGGGCCGCGGTCGGACTGTTCGGCTGGTGGGCCGCGGTCGGGCCGTCCCGCTGGGGACTTCGGTGGCGGCGGGCCGCGTACCAGAGCATGATCGTGTTTTGTCGGTTGATCTTCTCGTGTTCCCGGAGGACGTCATTCTCACTGTCAACGCCATCGCCGCGACCTCGGCCACCGAGCCGCTCGTCCGCACCACGCTCGAACGCCGGGACGTCGGGCCGCACGACATTCTGATCGACATCGCGTACGCGGGTATCTGCCACTCGGACATCCACACCGTGCGGGGCGAGTGGGGGCCGGTGCCGTACCCGCTGACCGTCGGCCACGAGATCGTCGGGCACGTTGCGGAGGTCGGATCCGCGGTGACCCGGCACGCCGTCGGCGACCGGGTCGGCGTCGGCTGCATGGTCAACTCGTGCCGGACCTGCGACAACTGCCAGGCGGGGTACGAGCAGTACTGCGCGCAGGGCAACATCGGCACCTACGCGGCGACGGACCTGGACGGGACGATCACGCAAGGCGGCTACTCCACGCACGTGGTGGTCAACGAGGACTTCGTGCTGCGCGTGCCGGAGTCCCTGCCGATCGAGGCCGTCGCGCCGCTGCTCTGCGCGGGCATCACGACGTACTCGCCGCTCGCCCACTGGAAGGCCGGCCCGGGTACGAAGGTGGCGGTCGTCGGTATGGGCGGCCTCGGGCACATGGCGGTCAAGTTCGCCGCGGCGATGGGCGCCGAGGTGACGGTCCTGTCGCAGACCCTGAGCAAGAAGGACGATGGCTTGGCGTTCGGAGCGGCGCACTACCACGCGACGAGCGACCCGACCGCTCTGGAAGGCTTGAAGAACACCTTCGACCTGATCATCAACACCGTCAGCGCGTCCCTGGACATCGGCGCTTACCTGCGTCTCCTCCGCCTGAACGGCACCCTGGTCGCGGTGGGCGCCCCGCCGGAGCCGCTGCCGGTCCAGGTGTTCACGCTGTTCGGCAACCGCCGCTCGTTCGCCGGCTCCAGCATCGGCGGCATAGCCGAAACCCAGGAGATGCTGGACTTCTGCGCCGAACGCTCGATCGTCTCCGAGGTCGAGGTGATCAACGCTGACGCGGTCAACGAGGCGTACGAGCGTGTCCTCAAGTCCGACGTCCGCTACCGCTTCGTCATCGACGTGGCCTCCTTGCGCTGAATACTGTCCGCACGGAGGCCTTCGTCGGCCCTCCCGCGCTGGTCCTCGTCGGTCCTCGTTCGCAGTGATCTGCGTCTGCACTGAGTTCTGTCCGTTCTGGGCGATGTCCATCCGTTCTGAGTTCTGTCTGCCTTGAGAATCTCTGCACCGAGGTCGACGACTGTGCAGAGGTCCGTTGGCGTCGATGGCTCTGGCCGGGCCCTCCCTGGGTCCGGCCCGTCTTCGAGTTCGGTCCGAGCCGGCTACCCGGTCACCAGCCCACCTCGAGCCGCTTCCCGGTTCTCGGCCCAAGTTGACCTTCCCATCCTCGGTTCAGCCCGAGCCTGCCTCCCCGTTCCCGGTGGGCAGCTTCTTCCCATCGGCGCCGGTCGCAGCCAGGTCGCTGACAGCGCCCGCCCCGAGGTCGAACCAGAACAGCACAACGGTGTCCCCGCCGACGCTGAGCGTGTGCTGCCGAGCGATGAAGCTCTTGCCCCCGACCTTCCCGGTGATCTGGGTAGCCGCCCCGGCGTAGTAACCGAACTCAGGAACCAGGACCCCACTGTGATCCGCCAGCGCGTGCACAGCATGGAACCCGGGCGAGACGTCCGGCGCGTTCACCTCGTTGATCCCGACCAGCCTCTTGACCTGCCCCGACGGAGCCCGCAGCCCGGCATTGACGCCGAACCGGATCCCGGGCAACGCCGAGCTGTTGAGCGGACTCAGGAACAGCACGATCTCCCCGCCCGCATGCATGACCCCGGTAGGCACCACAGTCCCCGGAATCTCATCGATCGATGAACTGCTCACAGATCCCTGTGCTGAAGTCCCGTCGTCCGCCGAAACGCCGCCCCTTCGACCGCCGCTCGCCGACCCGACGTTCGTAGTCCCGCCGACCGCCTGGCCGCCGGTTGCCGCCTTGCCGTCCTTCTGGTTGCCGCCCACCGGTCCGCCGTTCCATCGGGCGCCGTTCGCCGAAACGTCAGTCGATCGGGTGCCGTATGCGGTTCCGCCGTTCGCGCGGCTGCCGGTTACCGACATCCCGGTTGTCTGGCCGTTGGCTGCTGGGTCGTTGCTCATCGGCCTACTGTTCGCAGCGTGGCCGGTTACTGGATCACTATTCGTGTGCCTACCGGTCACCGATATTCCGGTCGTCTGCGTGCCGGTCGCCGAGTTGTTGCTCGCCGGCCCGCCGTTTGCCTGGCGGCCGCTTCCCAGTTCGCCGCTCATAGACCCAGCGGTCGACGGCTCACCATTGACCGAATTGCCGGCTGCCCCGTTGCTGACAGCCGGGTCGTCGGCCGTCGTGTTGCCGTTTGCCAGGCTGCCGTTCGCCGGGATGCCGCTTGTCGGCCCGTCCGGCTGGCCGGTCGTCTCAGCCCCGGCGGTACCACCGGCCACCAGCGCCACGAGCGCACCGGCGACCACAACGGTCGATTTAACCGTCCTCATCAGGCCACCTCCTCCTCCCTTCGATCCTCGCGGAGAATCCCTTACTCGTCCCCGAACTCACCGTTCTTCCTTCGACGCGACTCGGAGGAAGAGGCACATCCAGGTGGTTGTCCACCGAGTTCGTCACACGGTGAAAGTCAGCCGTAGCCGAGTGGAAGTCAGCCGTAGGAGAATCGACCGGGACGTCGCGTTCCGGTTTTCCGAGGCGAATTCCTAGTTGCGGGACGACCGGGCGGAGTGCCGCGGTCCGTGACAGGGAAATTCGACCTTGATCCCCGCTGCCTCGGTGATCAAGCCGTGACGGGGATTCGGCGTCATTGCCTTCTCCCGTCTGACGCCTCAAACCCTCGGGCCTGTTCTCGGCCGGGCCCTGTTCTCGAGTGGGTTCGACCGCGGGTGGGTTCGACCGCGGGCGGGCATGTCCTTGATCCGACCGCGGGCGGGCCTGTCCTGGGGCGGGCTCGACCGTAGGCAGTGAGACGAGCGTGTCCCCGTGCGAGCCCGGCGAACCGGCACCGCGGGCTCCGACCTGTGAGGCTGAAGTCGGGGGTGAGGCGGCGGAGCGCTGTGGTTTCTGGCGAGCGGACGAGGCTCGGCGGCATCGTCGTTGCCCCGGAAGCCCGAAGATCAGTGCGGCGCCGACCGTCACGTGCATGGCGATCAGAGCCAGGCACCCGCCGGTGGTGGTGGCAGCGAATGGGCCGACCAAGCAGAGCAGCAACATGGTCACCGCGATGAGCCGGAAGGCACGGGCCGGGCGATGCAGGCGGCTCTCCAAGAGGGCGAGAAGAGCCCACGCGGCGAGCCCGGCGAGCAGGGCCGTCAGCACGACGACCGCCGGCCCGACCTCACGGACGTCGTCGCCCTGGCGGACGGTCAGGTCGGTGCCCGTGCCGACGACGTCGACGGTCCACAGGAGCAGCGCTCCGCCGGCTCCCGCGACAACGGTGAGGGCCCGGCGGGAGCGTCGCACGGTGGCGCGGGTTGCGGGGCGGGTGGTGGTGTCCGAGGACTGTCGCGGCTCGTTCGTCATGCCGATGAGGATTGCGCTCCGGCGTGGGCGCGCACATCCTTCTCCCGGTCTCGCGGGGCCCTTCCAAGGAAGGGGGGTGAACCCCTACTTTGGATGGTGTTCCCGCTCTGCACCAGGCGGTTAGCCTCGCCCGGTGACCAGCTTTCCCCCTGCCTCGACGGACCGAGTCGGCCGCCCCGGCGCTGCCGCTGTCGCCGCCGTCATGACCGGTTCCGCCGTCATGATTGCGATCACGGCGCTGGCCTGGTGGAGCGACCGCACACCCAGCCCGTTGCTTGTGCTCGACCTCGTCACCGCTCTCCTCGCGCTTCTGCTGGCACCGCTGACGCTGTGGCGACCGGCCGCCACGACCGCCGTGTCGACGGTGCTGGCGGCTCTGTCTCCGGTGGCGACATCGCAGGCGACGATCGGTGCCCTGCAAGTGGCGTGGCGACGACGGTTTCCGGCCGCGGCGGCCACCGGAACGGCCGACCTTGGCCTCGCCGGCTGGGATCACCGGTCTGGTGAGGACGCCCTGGTGAGGACGGTTCGGTGGGCGCGGCGGCCGAGGCGGGTCTATGCCATGTCGGGTCAGCTGGCTGGCCGACTGCGGATGCGGCTGTTGCGGGTGCTACTTCGGCCGGTTGGCTGGGCCGTGGGTGGTGTTGACCTTGGAAAGAAGGTGACATCTGGAACGATCGGTTGGGACGGGATCGGGCCTATCCTGTTTCGGTGCTTCTGGAGGTAGGGGATTCACGGGTCCTGGGTGACGCTGCGCCGCGACTTCGCTTCGTCGAAGATAAGTCCGCGGTGCAGGGAGTCGATGAGGCGAGAATCGAGGCGCGGCGGGTTGGCCGGCGGGTGCTGGCTGTTGATGACAAGCCCGCGTTCGAGCTGAGCTACTGGTGTGGGACCTGCCAGTTTCTGTTCGAACGCCTTGAAGGGGCTACGGCCACCTTCTCGCCCGATGACGCCGATGGGCTTGCCAGCGGAATATCCGGGATCGACCACGCGGTGATCTCTCGGTTCGGCACGTTACTCCCTGAGGGCGGCTACCGGCCTCTGCTGCTGGAGGTCACGCCCCGCCTGGTGTTTCCATCGGCGCCCGGTGACTATTTTGCCGAGGATCAGGTCGCCACCTGGGGGCCTGAGTCGTTCTGGGGGCTGCCTGTTTATCCGCGGACACCCTACTACCGGACGTTCGAGACTCGTGTTGATGATGGTGCGCACTTCTACGAGTTCGTTGTTCCGATGGTACCGCCGTCGTGGAACGAGCCGGACCGGGTTGCCGCCTACACCGCTGCGCTGGGCTCCGGGGTCACCCCGACCGCTGTGGCGGTCTCGATCTTGGACGTCTGTAACCCGGCCGAGGAGCACGGCGTTGATGTCTACGCGCATTGGGCCCTTACCCATTTTCTGCTCGACGGCCACCACAAGACTCAGGCCGGAGCCGAGGCGGGACGCCCGATCCAACTGCTGTCCCTGCTGGCTGTCGACCCGGGGTTGTCGACGCCGGAGCAGGTTGCCCGGGTGCCCGCTTTGCGTGCCGCCGAGGAGCAGACTCGGCTTCGGCCCCGCTCCTGACTGACCCACTCCTCGGCGGTCCGCTCTTGACTGACCCGCTCCTGAATGACCCGCTCCTGAATGACCCGCTCCCGGGCGGTCCGCTGCCGACTGACCCGCTGTTGGCCGGCCCGGCGCGACTTCTGATCGACCGGCCGTCGCAGCGCGGATGTCGGGCTGCCTCTGATCGGCGTCGGGTTGGAACCGTCTTCGCGGCTCGGACGCGGGACTCTTTCTGGACAGTCGTGGTTGCTGAAGTGGTGACCGTACCCATACTTTTTTAGTGCACGCCCCCGATCACGGTTTTGGGTGCTGTTGCCGTCTTGTTGGGGTTGGTGGTTGCACCCGATCGCATGATCGGGTGCCCTTGCCGCCCGCCGCCCGCCGCCCGCCGCCCGCCGCCCGCCGCCCGCCGCCCGCCGCCCGCCGCCCGCCGCCCGACAGGGCGTGGACTCGACAGCCCGCGGGGCTGAGGGTGCGTGATGGCGGTGAGTTAGCCCGGTTGGGTGATCGGGTGCGCCTGCTGCCGCGTGGCGTTGGGGACGGGATGGGGGACCGAACCTGCCTGGTTGATCAGGTGCGGATGCCGTCGGGCTGGGGTGCGCCGGGGTGGTGATGGCACCCATGCTTCTTTAGTGCACGCCCCCGATCACGGTTTTGGGTGCTGTTGCCGTCTTGTTGGGGTTGGTGGTTGCACCCGATCACATGATCGGGTCGCCTTGCCGCCTTGCCGCCTTGCCGCCTTGCCGCCTTGCCGCCTTGCCGCCTTGCCGCCTTGCCGCCTTGCCGCCCGGGCTGCCCGGGCTGCCCGGGCTGTCCGCACGCCGGGCGTGGTGTGGACTCGGCTGCCTGCGGGTTGAGGGGCGGGAGGACGGCGAGTGAACCCGACGGCATGATCTGGTGGATCCATTGCCGGATCGGGGCGCAGCAGGGTGGTGAGTGCACCCGACCGTTTGATCGGGTGCGACCGGTCCGCGCGGCGAGGCGTGGCGCGGCGAGGCGTGGTGCGGCGAGGCGCGGCCAGGTGCGGCGAGGCGCGGCCAGGTGCGGCGAGGCGCGGCCAGGTGCGGCGAGGTGCGGCCAGGTGCGGCGAGGTGTGGGCCTGGGGCCGGTTAATCGGCTGCGGGCACCGGGGGGACCGGGACCACGGGTGCCTGGCGGGACCGGCGGTCCAGGGTGAAGCTCAGGGCTGCCATCGCCAAGCCGACGACGCTCAGGGCCAAGCCCGTCCAGGCCGGGGCCAGGTAGCCGAGACCGCGGGCGATCACCACGCCGCCGAGGGCCGCACCGAGGCTGTTGGCGACGTTCATCGCTGACTGGTTGACGGCGGCGCCCATCAGTTGCGCCCCGGGCGCTACCGTGATCAGTCTTGCCTGCAGGGCCGGCCCCAGGAACATGCTGGTGGTGCCGACCAGGAACGCGCCGAGGAACAGGCCGGGCGTGGTGTGCGCGGTCAGGGCGAAGAACAGGATCGCGGCGATCACGCAGCCGAAACCGATCAGTAGGGCCCGTCGCAGGTCCCGGTCGGCGAACCAGCCGCCGAGTGCGTTACCGATGGTCATGCCGAGGCCGAAGGCGACCAGCACCCAGGGGACGGTGCCGGCGGACAGGCCGGTGACCTCGGTGGTGACCGGGGCGATGTAGCTGTTCACGGCGAAGAAGCCGGAGAAACCGATTGCGACGGTGGCGGCTACCAGCCACACCTGCGGGCGGGCCAGGGTGCGCAGTTCGGATCGGGCCGAACCGCTGGCCGCGGCGGGGGCCTCCGGGACGCTGGCGGCGATGGCGAGCAGGGTGAGGGCGAAGACTGCGGCGATCACCAGGTAGGAGGCCCGCCAGCCGGCGGCCTGTCCGAGGCTGGTCATGGCGGGGACGCCGACGAGGTTGGCGATGGTCAGGCCGCTGAGTACTGCGGCGTACCCGCGCGCTTCGCGGCCCGGGCCCATCAGTGATGCCGCCAGCAGTCCGGCCGCGCCGAAGTAGGCGCCGTGCGGTAGTGCGGCGGCGAAACGTGCGACCAGGACCAGGCCGAACGTGGGGGCGAGCGCGGATGCCGCGGTTCCGGCCACGAACAGCACGAGCAGGGCGAGTACCAGGCGTTTGCGGCGCCAGCGTGCGGTCAGTGCGGCGATCAGGGGGGCTCCGGCTACCACGCCCATCGCGTACGCGGTGATGGTCCACCCGGCGCGGGCGACCTCGTCGGTGCCGGTGCCGCCCAGCAGGTCCCGGGCGATTTCGGGCAGCAGGCCCATGGCGGCGAACTCGGTGAGGCCGATCGCGACGCCGCCGAGTGCCAGGGCCAGCAGGGCCGTCCAGCGGCGGCGGGTACTGAGATGTTCCATGGCCGGGACTTTAGCAACGGCGTTGCGAAACTCTCCAGCGTGCGGCGGATAGGGTGATCGAATGCACCAGACGTTCCTGCGCGGGTACAACGAGGCACTGGTCATCGCACTCGCGCGGAGCACACCGACCTTCGAACGCGGCGACGTCTCGCAAGCCACCGGACTGACGCCGCAGGCCGTCTCGAAAGTGCTCGGCCGGCTGCTCGACGAGGGCGTGGTCGCGCCCGCCGGGGTGCGGCGCCCGGCGATCGGGCGGGCGGCCGGGGTCTACGAACTCGTGCCGGGGAGCCGGTACGCGATCGGCGCCCACGTGACCCGCCGCGGGCTGCGCCTGGTCCTCACCGATCTGGCCGGGCGGGTGCTGTCCGTGTCGGTCACGCCGCTGCCCGGTGACTTCACGCCCGCCGAACTGCTGGACGTGCTGGCGGAGCGGGTGGGCGACGTGCGGGCCGCGTTCGACCTGGGTGACCGGCTCACCGGCGTCGGTGTCGGCATGATCGGGCCGCTGGACCAGGCGGCCGGTACGGTCCGGGGCGCCCACCGGCTGCGGCACTGGCACGACGTCCCCCTGGCGGCGCTGGCCCACGAGGTGCTGGACCTTCCGGTGCACGTGGAGAAGGACGTCACCGCGGGTGTGACCGCCGAGGCGTGGCGGCGCGGTGCGGCGTTCCGGGACGCTGCCCTGATCATGGTGGAGTCGGGGCTCGGGGCGGGCCTGTGGCTGGGCGGCGCGGCGCACCGGGGGGCGCACACGAACGCGGGGGAGTTCGGGCACAGTGTGGTCCAGCTTGACGGGCCGGTCTGCGCGTGCGGGCGGCACGGGTGCCTCGAGGTGGTGCACGACCGGGCCTTCGAGGCGGGGGACGTGGCGCTGGCGGCGCGGGTGCTCGGGGTCGGCGTCGTCAACCTGCTGCAGACGCTGGACCTGGGACATGTGGTGCTCGCCGGTACTGATCTGTTGCGGCACGGTGCGGTCTATCTGGAGGCGGTGACGTCGGCGGTCCGGACGCAGGTGCCGCGGGCGGACTGGCTGACGGTGGACGTGTCGTTGTCGTCGCTGGGGGTGGACGCGATCGCGGCGGGCGCGGCGATGCAGGTCCTGGACGCGCGGTACGGGGTCCCAGGACTGGCGCCGCGCTTGTAGAACGGGACTGCTGCCGGGGCTGTAAACGGGACCGACGCCGTATCGATGACGCGAAGGGCGTGCCGGACCGCATGGGCCCGGCGGTCGCGCAGCGGCCGGGACGTCGCACCTGGCCTGCGGATCGCCGGAATGTGGGAGCCGTTGTCGCGTACCCCAGAAAAGGCGAAAGAGAAATCTCCTGGCCGGACCACCTGTGCTAACTTGAACGCGTTCAGTTGAACGCGTTCAAGGAGTGTGGCGGCATGGACCGGTTGAGCGACACCGGATGGACCGGGCTCCACCTGGTGGTGGCGGTGTGCGTGGTGCTGTTCGTGCCGCTCGGTCTCGGCGTCCTGGGCCGCGGCCGCACGCTGGCCCGCGCCTGGCTGCTCGTGGCGGTGCCGGCGGTGATCGCCCTGGCCCTGCCGCGCGGGGTGGTCGCCGGCGCGTTGAGCGTGCCCTACCTGGCGGCCTGCTGCCTCGTCCCGGTGGTGCTCCGGCGCGACCGGCTGACGGCGTTCGCGGCGGCCTGCCTGCCGGTGGCGGCGATCGGGCTGGTCGCCGAACGGGCCGGGGTGGAGCTGCTGGGGTTCCCGGCGGGGGTGCTCGGGCTGACGGCGGCGCACTTCCACGTGGCGGGCTTCGGCGCGATGCTCCTGCTGTCCCTGAACCGTGCGGCGGGCAGGGCGCCCGGCCACGCGAGAGAAGGGAAGGCGGCGGGCACGGCGAACGTCCTGGGACCGATCGGGGTGGCCGTCGTCGGCGTCGGCTTCCTGATCGGCCGCACACCACTGGGGGAGCAGGCCGGCGACCTCGTCGAACTTCTCGGGGCCGGCCTGCTCAGCGCCGCCCTCTGGCTGGCGATCGCCACCCGGACCGGCCGGGCCGCCCGTCTGCTGCTCGGCCTGAGTGTGCTGACCATGGGGCTGGCGCTGCTCTACGCGCTCGGCCAGCTGATCACGATCCCGCACCTGAACCTGACCTGGATGGTGCTCACCCACGGCGTGCTGAACGCCGCCGCCGTGCTGACCGCCCTGGTCGTGGCCGGGGTGCACCGGGAGCAGCCGTGGTCGGAACACCGCTGGTCGCACCGGATCGGGCACGGGCGGGAGCGGTTCGAGGCGGCCTCGGCGGCGCTGCTCGGCTGGGACATGCACCGGGGCGCGGGCGCCTGGGTCGACCCGGCGACACCGCCGGCGTTCGTGGGGCAGCGGATGCGGTCGTCGCTCGGCGTGTGGCGGCTGCGGGTGCCGGAGCCGTGCGAGGTGCTCGACGTGGCCCGCGACGACTCACGAACGGTCATGCACTACCTGGCGCTGCCGGGGCACACCTTCGACGGGGACGAGTCGTTCGCGGTGGTGCTCGACCCGGACGGGCAGGTGCGCCTCGAGGTGTCGGTCCGCTCCCGGCCGGCCCTGCTGGTGGCCCGGCTGACCGAGCCGGTGGTGCCGGTGGCGCAGTGGACGTTCATCGCCCGGTGCGCGGCGGTCCTCAGAACAGCGCCCGTAACTGCGAGCGCGCCCAGTCGTACTGGTCGGTCGTAGTGTGGCCGCGGTACCTCGTCTCGACCACCATCGCGACGAGCAGATAGACGCTGTACAGCCACCGCCGGTCCCGCTGCACCGCGGTGAGGGGCGGCTGGCCGTACCCGCGCATGTACGCGGCCGGATCCCCGAACTCCGCCGGCAGGTCGACCCCGACGAGACCGTGTTCGATCAGCGGATCGCCGTAGAACGCCCGCTCGTGGTCGATCACGCAGACGATCTTCCCGTCGGCGACCAGGACGTTGCCGCTCCACAGGTCGGTCTCGACGAACCGGGGTTCGCTCACCTCGTCGAGGCTGTCGAACCGGGCCGCGGTCAGGGCACGGACCCGGGCGTAGGGCAGTCCCAGGTCGACGTCGCGGCGCTCGCCGTCGGCCAGCAGTTCGGCGAGCTTACGGGTGAAGCAGGCCCGCCACGTCGGCTCGCCCGGTCCGGCCAGGTCACCGAACCAGCCGCCGCGGATCCCGTTCAGTTCCCGGTTGACCGCGCCGATCGCCTCGTCGTACGCCTGAGTCTCCGCCGGCGTCCTCTCCAGCAGGGACAGGTTGTCGGCCTCGATGAACGGCATGACGAACCAGTCCGCGTCGCACAGCTCGTGACTGAGGTCGGCGAAGTCGACCGGCGGCACCGGCACCGTGGTCCGTTCCCGGATCAGCTCGAGGGCGGCCAGTTCGGTGCGCATCGCCCCGCGCTCGTGGCTGAGCACCTCCACCCCGGCCGGCGGCGCGATCTTCAGGACCACCCGGCGGCCGTCGGTCAGGTCCAGCCGGTACGCCACGTTGAACCAGCCGTGCCCCAGCTCGCTCCACCAGCCCTGGTCGGTGCCGGGCGCCAGCCCCGGACCGTAGGCGCGGGTGACCATCGCCCGCAGCGTCGCCGGGGACTGCCGATTCTTGGTGATGCTCTCCATGGAATGGCAGGTTAGCGAGCGGCGAGGGCCAGTGCGCCCTCCACCGGCGCCTCGGTCAGCACGCGCAGGGTGACGCCCGGTTCGAGCCGCTCGGCGAGCAGATCCTGCAGGACCCGCTGCGCGGTGAGCACACCCCCGGCGCCGACGACCACGTCACCGAGCGCGCCGCGGCGGCGGAGCGCGGCGACGTTGCCGGCCAGGACGCCGGCGGCCTCCTCGACGACGGTCCGGGCGATCCGCGAGCCGGACTCCAGGGCCTGGAAGATCAGCGGGGCGTGCCGGCCCCAGGCGTACGGGTCGTCGTGGGAGACCTCCACGGCCAGGTCGGCCGGGGCGGGCACGGCGTAGGCCGCGCAGAGCAGCGCCACCACGGGGTCGGCGAGGGCGGCGTCCGGGCCCGCGGCGTCGGCGAGGCGCAGCCCGGCGCGGACGGCCTCGCGGACCAGGGCGGGTGCGCTGCCGTGGTCGGCGAGCAGCGCGCCGTGCCCGTCGGCGACGAGGGTGCCGCCGTCCGCGGTGGTGCCCAGGGCGATCGCGCCGGTGCCGACGATCAGCCGCAGGCACGTGGTGAGCCCGGCGGCCGGGCCGAGCAGTTCGGCGTCGTTGACCACCCGGAGGCGGCCGGGCACCAGGGCGCCGAGCGCGGCGTCGGCGATCCTCTGCTGGGCCGGGGTGTCCAGGTCGTGCAGGCCGATCACGGTCGTGGTCCGGGGGCCGGCGGCGGTCAGCAGGGCGGCCAGCCGGGCGAGGTTCTGCGGGTCGGCGAACATCGCGCCGTGCCGCCAGCTCGCCGAGGCGACGATCGTGTCGTGGCGGGTGCCGTCGGGCGCGACGACGGCGAGGTGGGTCTTCGTGCCGCCGACGTCGACGCCGATCATGGAGGCCGACTTTGTCATCCGGGGACGATAGATCCGCGCTGACCGGCCTGGCAAACGTGCTGACAAACGGGGTGGGTGTGCTTGACGGCCTTCGAAAGCCCCTGGTAGCAAGTGGTCTCATGATCGGGAACACGCGTGACTGGCTGATCGAGCTGCGGCGGCCCGCGCGACGCTGGACCGATGCCCTGCCGGTGGGCAACGGCCGTCTCGGTGCGATGTGCTTCGGCGGCACCGCCGTCGACCGGGTGCAGATCAACGACGACTCCTGCTGGTCCGGTTCGCCGTCGACCGCCGACGGTGACCCGCTGCTCGACGACGGGGAGGCGCGGGCCGCGATCGGCCGGGCGCGCACCGCGGCGCTGGCCGGCGACGTCCGGACCGCCGAGGCCGAGGTGCGCCGCGCCCAGCAGGGCTACACGCAGTCGTACCAGCCCCTGGTGGACCTGATCCTGGAGCAGCCGGGCAGCGATCCGGCGGTGGTCCGGACCCTTGATCTGGGCCGGGCGGTCGCCGCCCACGAGTGGACCGCCGCCGGGAGCCGGATGCGGCAGGAGACCTTCGCCTCGGCGCCGGACGACGCGCTGGTCGTGCACCGCCGGGTGCGCAGCGGCGACCCGGTCACGGTTCGCCTCCGGCTCACCTCGCCGCACCCCACCCTGACGGTCCGGCACGTGGCGGGAGATCTTCACGCGGGGGTACGCCTACCGTCGCACGTCGAACCGTCGTACGTGCCGTTGCCCGACGCCGAGGCCGTCCGTTACGCCCCCGGCGAGGCTCTCGAGGTCTGCGTCGCGGTCGCCGTCACCACCGACGGCCGGGTCGGACCGGACGGACCGGACCTGATCGTCGCCGGCGCCACCGACCTGCTGATCGTCGTCACCACGTCACCGTCGCCGCTCCCACCGGACGCCGCCCGCGAGGTCGCCGCGCAGCCCCCGGCCGCCCTGCTCGACCGGCACGTCCGGGACCACCGGGCCCTGTTCGACCGGGTGCACCTGGAGTTCGGCGCGCCCGTCGCGCTGCCCACCGACGACCGGATCGCGGCCGAGGACCCGGCGGACCACGACCTGGCGGCGCTGGCGTTCCACTTCGGCCGCTACCTGATGATCGCCGGTTCCCGGCCCGGCACCCGCCCGCTGAACCTGCAGGGCATCTGGAACGACCAGGTCCGGCCGCCGTGGAGCAGCAACTACACCGTCAACATCAACACCCAGATGAACTACTGGCCGGCCCTGGTCACCGGCCTGCCCGAGTGCACCGAACCGCTGCACGCCTGGCTGGCGCGGATCAGTGTGCCCGGTGCGCGGACCGCCCGCCGCCTGTACGCCGCCGACGGCTGGGTGGCGCACCACAACGTGGACGCCTGGGGCTTCACCGGCCCGACCGGCCGTGGCACCGACGACCCGTCCTGGTCGTTCTGGCCGCTCGGCGGTGTCTGGCTGGCCCGCCACCTGGTGGACCACTACGACACCACCCTCGACCGCGACCGCCTGCGCGCCGACTGGCCGGTGCTGACCGGCGCGGTCCGGTTCGCCCTCGACCTGCTCGCCGACCTGCCGGACGGTTCGCTGGGCACCGCGCCGTCGACCAGCCCGGAGAACACCTACCTGGCCGGTGACGGGCGGCCCGCCGCGGTCTCGGTCTCCACCACCGCCGACCGTGTCCTGATCCGTGACCTGCTCGCCGCCGCCCGCCGTCTCGCCCCGGTGGCCGGCGACGACCTGGCCGCCGGTTCGCTGGGGGACCGCATCGACGGGGCGCTGCGGCGGCTGCCGGCGGAGCAGGTCGGTGCCGACGGCCGGATCCGGGAGTGGCTCACCGACCTGCCCGACGCCGAACCCCTGCACCGCCATCAGAGCCACCTGGTCGGGCTGTTCCCCGGGTCGTCGATCGACCCGGACGTCACGCCGGCGCTCGCGGACGCCGCCCGCCGCACCCTCGACGCCCGCGGACCGGAGTCGACCGGCTGGTCACTGGCCTGGCGGATCGCCCTCGGGGCCCGCCTGCACGACGCCGAGCGGGTGGCCGCGACGACCCGGATGTTCCTGCGGCCGGCCGGTGACGAGTTCCGCGGCGACGAGCACCGTGGCGGTGTCTACCGCGGCCTGCTGTGCGCGCACCCGCCGTTCCAGATCGACGGCAACTTCGGGTTCACCGCCGGGGTCGCCGAGGCGCTGATGCAGTCGCACGGCCGGGACCCGGACGGCTTCCGGCGGCTGCGGCTGCTCCCGGCCTGCCCGTGGCCGGCCGGCAGCGTCCGTGGCCTGCGGGCCCGCGACGGCCTGACCGTGGACCTGAGCTGGGTGGACGGCCGGGTGACCGGGATCCGCCTGGCCGCCACGGCCGCTGTCCGTCTCCGGGTCCTGGCGCCGGGCGTACCCCCGCGGGAGATCGACCTGGCCGCCGGCGACGTCCGGACCTGGTGATCGGGATTCGTTTCCGTACCCGCCTGGCATGATCAACATGTCTTCATCGTCCTGAGGAGTTCCCATGGCTCGCGCCCGCCTCGTCCTCGACCCCGCCTTCCGGGTCGGACCGGTCCACCGGAGGCTGTTCGGCGGTTTCGTCGAACACCTCGGCCGTCACGTGTACGACGGGATCCACGAGCCCGCCCACCCCAGCGCCGGGCCGGACGGGTTCCGCCGTGACGTGATCGACCTGGTCCGCGAGCTGGGCGTCTCGACGATCCGCTACCCGGGCGGCAACTTCGTCTCCGGGTACAACTGGGAGGACGGTGTCGGGCCGGTCGCCGAGCGCCCGCGCCGTCTCGAACTGGCCTGGCATTCGACCGAGACCAACGAGGTGGGCCTGCACGAGTTCCACAGCTGGCTGGAGCAGGTCGGCTCGGACATGATGCTCGCGGTCAACCTGGGCACCCGGGGCACCGAGGCGGCCATGGCCCTGGTGGAGTACGCGAACATCCCGGAGGGCACCGCCCGCACCGAGCAGCGCACCGCCAACGGCCGGGCCGAACCGTTCGGCGTGAAGATGTGGTGCCTGGGCAACGAGATGGACGGCCCGTGGCAGCTCGGCCACCGCAACGCCGAGGATTACGGCAAGCTCGCCTCCCGGACCGCGAAGGCGATGCGGCAGATCGACCGGGACCTGGAGCTGGTGGTCTGCGGGTCGTCGGCCCGGGACATGCCCACCTTCGGCGAGTGGGAACGCGTCGTGCTGGAGCACACGTACGACGACGTGGACTACATCTCCTGCCACGCCTACTACCAGGAGCACGACGGCGACCTGGCGAGCTTCCTGGCCTCCGGCGTGGACATGGACGCGTTCATCGAGTCGGTGGTGGCGACCGCCGACCACGTCCGGGCCCTCAAGCGCTCCGACAAGAAGATCATGATCTCGTTCGACGAGTGGAACGTCTGGTACCTGACCAAGTGGAAGGAGCGGGAGGCGGAGTTCACCCTCGACGAGTGGCCGGTCGCCCCGCGCCTGCTCGAGGACGTCTACTCGGTCGCGGACGCGGTGACCTTCGGCGGTCTGCTGATCAGCCTGCTCAACCACGCGGACCGGGTCACCTCGGCCAGCCTGGCGCAGCTGGTCAACGTGATCGGCCCGATCATGACCGAACCGGGCGGCCCGGCCTGGCGGCAGACCACGTTCTTCCCGTTCGCGGTGACGTCGGCGGCGGCCCGCGGCGACGCGCTGCGGGTGGCCCTGGACGCCGACACCGTGACCACCGAGCGTTTCGGTGAGGTCCCGGTGGTGGCGGCCGCGGCGACCACCGACGGCGCGACCACCACGGTGTTCCTGCAGAACCGGCACCTCACCGAGACGACCACGCTGACCGTCGACGTCACGGCGTTCGCCGCGGCCGGCACGGTCACCGCCCGCGGCATCTGGGACGAGGACGTCTACGCCGTCAACGACCTGAAGGACACCCAGCGCGTCGCTCTGCGCACCAACGACACCGCGACGCTCGACGGCGGCGTGCTCACCGTCGAACTGCCCCCGGTCTCCTGGACCGCTGTCACGATCGCCTGACCCCCGATCGCCCGGGCCGTCGTCGTGGCGGCCCGGGCGGCGGCCCGTCAGCGGATCCCGGAGAAGAACGCGACCAGATCCTCCACCAGCAGATCCGGTGCCTCCAGCGCCGGGAAGTGACCGCCGCGGTCGTGCTCGGCCCAGTAACGGATGTCCGGGTAACGCCGGGCGGCCCACCGGCGCGACGGTCTGGGCAACTCGGCGGCGAAGATCGACCCGCCCACCGGCACCCGCACCGGGTCGTCGGCGGCACCGTCGATCCACCCGGCGACCTTCGTGATGCTCTCCGCGTAGAGCCGCGCCGACGACGCCCCCGTGCCGGTCAACCAGTACAGCGCGACCTGGTCCAGGATCTGGTCCCGGGTCAGCCCGCCGTCACTCCAGCTGATCATCTTTTCGGCGATCCACGCGCACAGCCCGGCCGGCGAGTCCACCAGGGAGTATCCGAGGGTCTGCGGCGCGGTCCGGTGCACCTCGGAATAGGCCGACGACGACTGCCCGCGCTCGCGCATCCGCTCCAGCGCCTCCCGCTCCCGGACGGTCGGCTCACCGAGATCGCTCAGGGCGGGACCGGCGAGCGGCGGGACCAGGTGGACACCGGCCACGTGCTCCGGATCGCGGGCCGCCAGCACACTCGACACGCTCGTGCCCCAGTCGCTGCCCGCCGCGCCGTACCGCCGGTAGCCCAGGCCGTCGACCATCAGCCGGGCCCACGCGTCCGCGATCCGCTCGACGCCCCAGCCCGGCTCGGTGGGCTTGCCGCTGAACCCGTAACCCGGCAGCGAGGGCAGCACCACGTCGAAGCCGCGGGCGGTCAGCGGCGCGACCAGACCGGCCAGCTCGAGCACCGAACCGGGCCAGCCGTGCGTGATCACCAACGGAAACGCGCCGGGCGACGCCGACCGCGCGTGCAGCACGTGGACCGTCAGCCCGTCGATCGTCACCAGGTACTGCGGGACCGCGTTGAGCCGCGCCTCGGCCGCCCGCCAGTCGTAGCCGGTGGCCCAGCGGCGGCACAGCTCACGCACGGTCTCCAGCGGCACGCCCTGCGCCCATCCGGGCACGGGCGCGGGTTCGGGCCACCGGGTCCGTTCCAGCCGGTCACGGAGCAGGACCAGATCCTCGTCGGGTACGCACACCCGGTACGGCCGTAGCTCGACAGCCATCGCACCTCCCGTTGTCGTGCACGCATCCTGCCCGTGACACGTGTCGTCCACGCATCCCGCCGGCGCCGGGGTCGCCGGCCGCGGGGCCCGCGTGGGGGCGCTCCGGCGAGGGCGGTATCCACCGAAGGGTAGAGGCCGGTTCTGTCCCCGGGCCGAGGCGCGAGGTCGACATGCGCGCCTACCTTCAGTTCATGACCGTTGATTTCTCCGCCGACCGGCGTACCGGCCGGGTCCTGGCCGTCGCCCGTACGCTCGGGGCGGGCACCATCGGCACCGAACATCTGCTGGCCGGGCTGGCCGGCGTCGACTCCGGCGCCCGGGCGGTGCTCGACGACGTCGACCTGACCCGGCCGGTCGTCGAGTTCCTGCTCAGCGGGCGCGGGGGCCGCTGGACCGGACCGGACGGCGTCGAAGTGGTGGACATGCGGGTCGCCGTCGCCGGCAGCGCCCTGACGCCGGGGGCGAACACGGCGCTGGCCCGGTTCATGCAGCGGCCGGCTCCGGCGCGTACCCCGGAGAATCTGCTCGTGGCGCTCCTGGACGACGAGAAGGCCCACGCGGCGGCCATGCTCCGCGCGTGTGGCGCCGAGGTGGCGCGGGTGCGGCGCGCGGCACGCGGCGGGCAGCTCGTGCGGCCCGCGGACCGGGTGGCGCCGGAGTTGCGGGCCGCGCGGGACGTGCTGATCGGCCGGAGCCGCTACCGGGGGAACGGCCTGCGCGACCGGGCGGTGGCGGTGCTGGCCCGAAACCGGGCCGGCCGGGCGGTCACGCCGGTGCCGGCGCGGGCCCGGACCCGGATCGACTACGCGGCGGCGCCGGTGCTGTGGGCGCGGGCGGAGGCGGACGCCATCGCCGGGCGGCGGGGCGGGCGGGCGCGCACCGACGACCTCCTGGTCGGTCTACTCGCCGCGTACCAGGTCGCCGAGGCCTACCCGCACCTCGTGCACGGCCGGGTGGAGCAGTACGACGGCGTCCGCGACCTGGTGGAGTCCGGTCTCGACTACCGCAGTGCGGCGACCGGCTCGGCGACCCTGGCGCTGGGGGAGGACGCGGTGCCGCCGAGCCGGCTGCTGCGGCCCGGAGCGGACTGGCCGCGGGACACCGCCGAGCTGCTCCGGCGCCTGATGCAGCACCAGGACAACCGGTCCGCGCGGCTGATCCAGGCCTTCGTCCGGGTCTGATCAGAGGGTCGTCAGCCACTCGCGGAACGTCTGCTCGCCGCGAGGCCCCGGGCCGGTCGGCAGCAGGCCGCCGTTGCTCATCGGCCCGGGGACGGGCAGCGGCAGCACCGGGCGGCGGCGGGCGCCACCCGCGGCGACGAGCTGCCGGGCCATGTCGACCAGCGACTCCTCCCGTGGCCCGGCCAGCTCGGGCGCCATCCCCTGCGGCGGCTGCAACACCATGTCGGCGAGGGCGGCGGCCACCTCGGCGACCGCGATCGGCTGCACCCGCATGGTGGGGACGAGCGCCACCGGTCCGGGGAGGCGGCTCAGGATCTGCCCGGCGAACTCGTGGAACTGGGTCGCCCGCAGGATCGTCCACGGCACCGTGCCGGCTTCGACGAGGGCCTCCTGGCGCAGTTTGCCGGCGTAGTACGGGTTCGGCACCCGGTCGACGCCGACGATCGACAACGTCAGCAGGTGGCGCACCCCGGCGCGGGCGGCGGCGCCGGTCAGGGCCCGCCCGGCCCGGTCGAAGAACTCCACCGACACCGACTTGCTCATCGTGGTCACGTTGCTGACGTCGACGACCGCCTCGGCACCCTCGAGCGCGGCGTCCAGGCCGGTGCCCTGGACCAGGTCGACGCCCCGGGACCGGGAGAGGACGACCGCCTCGTGCCCGCGTGCCTCGACCGCCTCGACGACCAGTCGTCCCGTCAGTCCCGTACCACCGGCGACCGCGACTCTCATGACCTGCTCCCTCACTCGTTCCCGTGGCTGGTGCCATCAGGACGAGGCGCCCGCCCGGCGTGTGACACCGGGGAGGGTGAGCTGGGACACGGCTGTCCACCCGTGTGCCCGGTGCGGACGTCACGGCCGGCGGCGGCCCCGGAGCAGGTAGGCGACCGGGCCCAGAGGCTGGACCAGGAGCAACGGCCACCACACCGCCTTGTGGCCGCGGATGTTGGACGGATGGCGGCGCGTCAGGTCGACCGCGGCGTAGACGGTGAGTGCCAGCTCGACCGGCGCCACCACCAGGATCGTGGTGCGCTGCCAGCGGGGGAGTTCCTGCCACGAGGTGCGGGTCATCGCCTCACCGTAAACGCGTCCGGCCCCGGAGCGGGGAAAACCGGAGCCGCCGGTTCCGAAGGTCCCGGCGCGGGCCGGTCCGCCCTGCCGAAGGTCCCGAGCGGGCCGGTCCGCCCCGCCGAAGGTCCCGGCGCGGGCCGGTCCGCCGCGCGGGGCCGGGCGGGACCATCGGCCGCCAACCGATGCCAACCGGCTGTGCCGGAACAGTCACCGCCCGGCATAACGTCCGGTCATGGACAGCGCCGTGACGATCGAGAAGGACCTGCCCGTGGTGGTCGGCGTCGACGGTATGCCGACCGGGCTGCGGGTGGTGGACGTCGCCGCCGCCGAGGCGGCGAGCCGTGGGGTGCCGCTGGTGGTGGTGCACGCCTGGCCGGGCCGGTACGGGCCGTCCCACCGGCGACGGCCGGGTGTGCCGGACCGCGCGCAGGGGCACCACCTGCTGGAACTCGCGGTCATCCGGGCCCGGAACGCGGTGCCGGACCTGGAGGTGCGGGCCGAGCTCACCGACGAGAGCCCGCCGGAGGCGCTGCTGGCCGCCTCCACCCGGGCCGGGCTGCTGGTGGTCGGGCACCGCGCGGACGCCGGGCACGGCTGGGGGCCGACGGCGGCGTACCTGGCACACCACAGTGCCTGCCCGCTGATGGTGCACCGGGGGACGACGCCGCGCCGCGGTCCGGTGGTGGTCGCCGCGTCCGGGGTGCCCAGCGTGACCGTGGGCTGCGGGTTCGCCGCCGCGGCGCGGGCCGGGTCGGCGCTGGTGGCGGTGCATCTGTGGGACGACCCGGAGAGCGGGCGGGGCCGGGCCGCGGCCGACGAACGGCTGGCCGGTGCGGTGGCGCCGTGGTCGTCGGCCTGGTCGCAGGTGCCGTCCCGGCGGCTGCTGATCGGGGCGGTCGACGTGCCGTACACGGTGGACCGTGCCGCCCAGCGGGCCCGTCTCGTGGTGGCCGGCATGGGGCACAAGGGCTGGGTGGTGGAGGTGCTCTACCACACCGGCGCGGCGGGCTCCGGGCGTACGGCGTGCCCGGTGCTGCTGGTTCCGCCCGCCTGGCCACGGCGCCGTGCTCTCCCGCGTACCACCGAGGAGGCCGACGCCCGGCAGAGAGAGCGTGTGGGACACCGGGGTTGAGGCCCGCTGTTAGCATGATCATCGATCACTGCTGGCAGCGCAGAGCCCCGGAGCACGCTTGCTGTACGTCGGACTCGCCGCTCTCGTGACCGCCGTTCTCGTCCCGGTGGTCACGATGGCGATCAATATCAGTCAGATGGCCTGGATCCGTCACGTCATCCCGGTCCCGCAGAGTCCACCACCGCGCGGGCACCTGATCCGCGGCAATCGCCGGAACCCGTCCCGGATCACCGTCGCCGTGGTGGGCGACTCGTTCGCCGCGGGCTACGGCGCGTCCCGGCCCCGGGAGACCCCGGCCGGCCTGATCGCCGGACGGCTGGCCCGGCGTCTCGGCTGCCGGGTCGACCTGGAGTGCCTGGCCGTGATGGGTGCCCGCACGCCGGACCTGACCCCGCAGGTGGACCGGGCCGTCGCGCTGCGCCCGCACCTGGTCCTGCTGTTCGTCGGTGGCAACGACATCACCAACCTGTCCCCGCCCGGCCGGACCGGCCGGGAGCTCGGCGAGCACGTCCGGCGGCTGCGGGCTGCGGGCGCCCGGGTGGTGGTCGGCGGCTGCCCGGACCTGAGCGTGCCGCCGCTGGTCACCCGGCCGCTGACCTGGCTGATGGCCGGCCTGAGCCGGCGGCTGTCGCAGGCCCAGGCCGCGCACGTGCGGGCGGCCGGCGGCGTGTACGTCGACCTGTTCACCGCGCTGAGCCCGGCGTTCTCGGCCTGGCCGCAGCGGATGCTCAGCCCGGACGGCTTCCACCCGTCCGCCGACGGCTACGTGGTCGCCGCCTCCGCGGTGCTGCCGGCGGTGATGGACGCGTGCACGGGCCTGGTTTCTCCGGTTGAGCTGAGTCCGGTGGGGTGAGGATGCGAGGCTGGGCCGATGGCCCGGTTCCGTCTGCTGACCGACCGTCGCGTCGGTACGAAGATCATCCTTGTGGTGCTGGTGGTCGCGGTGCTCAGCGTGGGGGACGGGCTGTTCGCGATGAGCAGCCTCGGCACCATCAACGACCAGGTGAAGGCCGGCTATCAGCACAGCCTGGAGCTGGAGACGATCGGCAACCTGCGGGCCTCGGTGAACCGGGTCTGGCTGGCCGTCGGCGACGACCTGCTGGCCTCCACCACGGACGCCCGCACCACCGCGACCGAGGCGGTCAGCACCGCCGAGGGCCAGGTCCAGGAGTACGCCGACAGGTACGCGGCCTACCCGCTGACCAGCGAGGCAGCCGGCACCCTGGCCGCGTTCCGGACCGCCTGGTCCGACTATCTGAAGGTCCTGGAGAGCAGCCTGTTGCCGCTGGCCGGCACCGGAAGCGCGACCCGGATCAGCGCGGTACGGGCCGACCAGATCGCGCCGCTGATGACCGAGGTGCGCACCCAGCTGACCGCGCTCGCCGAGATGACCGTGCAGGTCACCGCGGAGCAGGAGGAGGCCGCGCAGAGCCGGTACCGGTCCACGGTGTGGCTGGTGCTGGGCATGCTGATCGTCAGTGCGGTGGTCGGTGTGGTCCTGGCGGTGCTGGCCAGCCGGATGATCGTCCGGCCGTTGTCGCGGTGTGTCGCGGTGCTGGACCGGATCCGCGACGGTGACCTGACGGCCCGCGCCGACGTGGACGGCCGCGACGAGGTGGCCCGGATGGCCGGCGCGCTCAACGACACCGCCGAGGCGATGGCCGGCATGGTGAGCCGGGTGCACGTCAGCGCGGACGTGCTGGCCTCGGCGTCGGAGGAGTTGTCCGCGGTCTCCGGGGAGCTGTCGAAGTCGGCCGAGGAGACCGCCGGTCAGGTCGGTGTGGTGTCCCACTCGGCCGACCAGGTGTCCGAGGGTGTGCAGGCGGTGTCGGCGGGCGCGGACCAGATGGGCGTGTCGATCCGGGAGATCGCCGACAGTGCCAACGAGGCGGCGTCGGTGGCGGCCGAGGCGGCCCGCACGGCGGAGAGCACCAACAGCAGCGTGGCCCGGCTCGGGGAGGCGTCCGCGCAGATCAGCACGGTGGTCGCGTTGATCACCAGCATCGCCGAGCAGACCAATCTGCTGGCCTTGAACGCGACGATCGAGGCGGCCCGGGCGGGGGAGATGGGCAAGGGGTTCGCGGTGGTCGCCGCCGAGGTCAAGGATCTGGCGCAGGAGACCGCGCGGGCCACCCAGGAGATCACCTCGCAGGTCGGGGCGATCCAGACCGAGACCGACGGCGCGGTGGCGGCGATCGGGGAGATCGCCACGGTGATCGCGACGATCAACGACTACGCGACCACGATCGCCGCGGCGGTGGAGGAGCAGACCGCGACGACGGCGGAGATCGCCCGCAGCGTGGGGCGGACCGCGGAGGGTTCGGCGGCGATCGCGGGCACCATCGCCGGGGTGGCGCACGCGGCGCAGCAGGTCACCGCGGGCGCCGGCGAGACCCAGCGGACGGCGGCGGATCTGGCCCGCACCGCGTCCGAGTTGCAGGCCACGGTGGCGGCGTACCGCACCTGAGTGTGACCAGGGTGACCATGGCGTGTAATCCTATCGAAAGAGTAGGGTTGGTCCGGCGATCATCAAGATCAAGTTAAGGACCGACCATGACGGACGAGCATGCCCGCTGGCGGGAGGCGCGCCGCCGTGCCGTCACCGCGCCGACCGGAAACCTCGCACTGATCGAGACCCGGTGGGGCACCGACGACGCGCAGGCCGCTCTCGTGGGGCAGCCGGAGACCGTGACCAGCAGCACGCTGCGGCGCACGGACCCGCACACCGGCGCCGAACAGCACGGGATCCGGCTCTGGGACGCGGCGTCCCCGGCGATCCGGGACTTCGAGGACATCGACGTCTACCCGTACGACGAGAAGTGGGTCCTGACGGCCCGCTACCGTGACGTGCCCGGCGAGCGCCGGATCCCCTTCGCACACGCGCAGGACGTCGGGTTCACCCGGGACCTGCCGGTGCCGGGCGATCTGCACCTGACGCTAGCGGGACAGGACTACACGCTCAGCGCGTTCGACGACGACGGCCGGCTGCTGCTGGTCTTCGGCGACCCGACGAACCGGACCGAGACCTACGGCTCGGGGCGGTTCCTCTTCGTCGACCGCGAGCCGGGCCAGGAGACCGTCACCCTGGACTTCAACCGGGCGTTCGTGCCGCCGTGCGGCTTCTCGGAGCACTACAACTGCCCGCTCCCGCCCGCGCAGAACCGCCTGGCCGTGCCGGTCGAGGCGGGCGAGAAGCGCCCGATGTTCCGCCCCTCCCTGGAGATATAGAGACATGCAGAGAAGGACCCTGATTCGCGCGCTGGCGGCGGTCACCGCCCTCGGCACCCTGGCGGCCTGCGGCGACTCCTCCGATTCCGCCGCTTCCACGTCCGGCGCCGACGCGATCATCCAGATCGGTTCGCTGTACGAGCCGCAGAACCTGGACAACACCGCCGGCGGCGGCCAGGGCGTGACCGAGGCGCTCAACGGCAACGTGTACGAGGGCCTGTTCACGCTCACCGACAGCGGCAAGGTCGAGCCGCTGCTCGCCAAGGAGAACACGGTCAGCGCCGACGGCCTGACCTACACCTTCACCCTCCAGCCGAACGTGAAGTTCCACTCCGGCAAGGCGCTGACCTCGGCCGACGTCAAGGCCAGCATCGAAGCCGTGACCGCGGAGAACTCCAAGTCGGCCCGCAAGAGCAGCCTGCCGGAGATCAAGGAGATCGCCACCCCGGACGACGCCACGGTCGTGGTGACGCTCGGCGCGCGGTCGATCTCGTTCGTCTACAACCTCAGCTACATCTGGATCGTGAACTCCGCGGCCACCGACCGGACCACGGCCGCCGACGGCACCGGTCCCTACAAACTGGGCGAGTGGAAGCGGGGCTCGACGCTCACGCTGACCCGCTCGGACAGCTACTGGGGTACGGCCGCGAAGAACGCCGGTGTGGTGTTCCACTACTTCACCGACGCGACGGCGCTGAACAACGCGTTGCTCACCAACGCGGTCGACGTGGTCACCAGCGAGCAGAGCCCGGACGCGCTGGCCCAGTTCACCGGCAATGCGGCGTACACGGTGAACAACGGCCAGTCGACCACCAAGCTGCTGCTGGCGTACAACGACAAGGTCGAGCCCTTCAACAACGTGAAGGTGCGCCAGGCGCTGAGCCAGGCGATCGACGACGAGAAGCTGCGCACCTCGATCTGGGGCGAGTACGGCACCGCGATCGGCTCGATGGTCCCGCCGAGCGACCCGTGGTACGAGGATCTGACCGCCGTCAACGCCTACAACGTGGATGCGGCGAAGGCTCTTCTCACCGAGGCCGGGTTCCCGAACGGTTTCGCGTTCACGCTGGACACCCCGAACTACGACCCGCACCCGACCGCGGCCACGTTCATCAAGACCGAACTCGCCAAGATCGGCGTGACCGTCACGATCAACACGATCACGTCCGACGAGTGGTACACGAAGGTCTACAAGGAGCGGAACTTCCAGGCGACGCTCCAGGAGCACGTCAACGACCGCGACGTCGTCTGGTACGGCAACCCGGACTTCTACTGGGGCTACAGCAACACCCAGGTCACCCAGCTGATCGAAGCGGCCGAACAGGCCACGACGACTGACGAGCAGACCGCCCTGCTCAAGCAGGCCAACAAGATCATCGCGGCGGAGGCGGCCAGCGACTGGCTCTACCTCTACCCGCAGATCGTGGTCGCCTCGTCGAAACTCCAGGGCTACCCGGTCAACGGACTCAACGCCCAGTTCTTCGCCTACGGGATCACCAAGAGCTGATGATCCCGTACCTGCTGCGACGGACGGCGATCCTCATCGGATCGCTCGTCCTCGCGGCGGTGGCGCTGTTCGTGCTGCTCCGCCTCCTGCCGGGCGACCCGGCCAACGCCCTGCTCCCGGTCGGCGCGACCGCCGAGCAGATCGAGGCCGCCCGGCAGGCGCTCGGCACGGACACCCCACTGCCCACCCAGTTCCTCACCTGGCTGGCAGACGTCGCCACCCTGGACCTCGGACAGTCCCTGATCAGCACCCTCCCGGTCGGCCCCGAGATCGCCGCGCGGCTGCCGGTCACCGTGCCGCTGACCCTCGCCGCCTTCGTGCTCGCGGTACTGGTCGCGGTCCCGGTCGGGGTGTTCGCCGCAGCCCGCGCCGACCGCTGGTACGGCCCGGTGATCAACGCGGTCGCCCAGTTCGGCATCGCGGTGCCGGCGTTCTGGGTCGGCCTGCTGCTGATCACCACCTTCGCGCTACGACTCCAGGTGCTCCCGGCCGGTGGCTTCCCCCCGGACGGCTGGGCGTCACCGGACCTCGCGATCGAGGCACTGATCCTGCCGGTGGTCACCGTCGCGCTGGTCATGTCGGCCTCCCTCATCCGGTACGTACGAGCCGCCACCCTGGACGTCCTCGACGCCGACTACCTGCGCACCGCACGGGCGCTCGGCGAATCCCCGGCCGAGGCGTTCCGGCGGCACGGCCTGCGCAACGCCTCCGTCCCGGTGATCGCCGTCCTGGCCATGGAACTCGCCACCACCTTCCTCGGCGCGGTCGTGGTCGAGAGCGTGTTCGCGCTGCCCGGACTCGGCGGGATGCTCACCAAGGGGATCAGCCAGCACGACTACCCGGTCATCCAGGGCGTGATGCTGGTCAGCACCGCGACGGTCCTGCTCGTCGGGTTCGCCGGGGACGTCGTCCAGCGGCTCGTCGACCCCCGGCTGCGGCAGCGGGCCGCGTCGTGAGCCGCCGGTCGTTGCACCTCGGCATCGGGCTGACACTCGTGCTGGTGGTCACGGGGGCGGTGCTCGTCTCGTACCTGCACCTGCCGTTCTCCCCGGACGACACCTCCGGCGGGCGCCTCGCCCCACCCGGCGGCGACCACCTCCTCGGCACCGACAAACTGGGCCGGGACCTGCTCACCCAACTGCTGATCGGCGGCCGGGTCGCCCTCGGCACCGCGCTCGGTGCGGTCGCGGTCGGCGGCGTGCTCGGCGTCAGCGCCGGCCTGCTCGCCGGGTTCGCCACCCGCTGGCTCGACGACACCGTCGCCGTGGTGCTGGACATCCTGATCGCGTTCCCCACCCTGCTGCTGGCGATGCTGCTGGTCGCCGGTGCGGGCGCCTCCCTGGGCACGGCGATCCTGGCGATCGGGCTGGCCATGGCGGCGATCGTGGCCCGGCTCACCCGGGTGCTGGTCAAGCAGGTGCTGTCCCGCGACTACATCACCGCGGCCCGGGTCGCCGGAGTGTCCTGGCCGCGGATCGTGGCCAGCCACGTGCTGCCGAACATCGGGCCGGTCGTCCTGGTCAACCTGGCGCTGCAGGCCGGCCTGGCGGTGCTCGCCGAGGCGAGCCTGTCGTATCTGGGGCTGGGCACACCACCGCCGAACGCGTCCTGGGGGCGGATGCTCTTCGAGGCGCAGGCCAGCGTCCTGACCGCGCCGGTGGCCGCGCTCGCCCCCGGGATCGCCCTGGTCATCCTGGTCATCGGCATCAACCTCACGGCGGACGGGCTACGCAGATGAGTCTCCTCACCGTGGACGGCCTGACCGTCCGCGCCCCCGGCGGCCGGGTCTTGGTGGACGACGTCTCCTTCACGGTGGCGCCGGGCGACCGGGTCGGCCTGCTCGGCGAATCCGGATCCGGCAAGTCGCTGACCGCCCTCGCCGTGATCGGCCTGCTGCCCCGCGGCATCACCGCCACCGGCGAGATCCGCCTCGACGGCGCCGACATGCTCCGCAAACCGCGGGGCCGGGGAAGCGTGGCGGCGACCGTCTTCCAGGAACCGCTGACCGCGCTCGACCCGCTGATGACCGCCGGCAAGCAGATCGCCCTGCCGCTGCGCCGCTTCCGGGGACTGCGCGGCACCGCCCTGCGCGACGGCGTGCACGCCGCACTGGACGAGGTGCTGCTCACCGACACGGAGCGGATCGCCCGGTCCTATCCGCACCAGCTCTCCGGCGGCCAGCGGCAACGCGTCGCCATCGCGATGGCCCTCGCCTGCCGCCCGAAACTGATCATCGCCGACGAGCCGACGACGGCACTCGACGTGACCGTGCAGGCGGAGATCCTCGACCTGCTCGACCGGATCGTCGCCACCCACGGCACGTCGCTGCTGTTCATCACCCACGACCTGCCGGTGGCCGCCCGCATCGTCCGCGACAGCCACGTGCTGCGCGCCGGCAGGATCGTGGAATCCGGTCCGATCGCCGCCCTCGTCGAGAACCCGGCCCACGACTACACCCGCACGCTCGTCGCGAGCGCCCGCCGCTTCGACGAGGCTCTGGAACGGACCCGCCGATGATCCTCTCCGCAGACGGCGTCGGTTTCGGGTACCGCCGCGGCGCGCCCATCCTCACCGACATCTCCCTGGACATCCAGGCCGGCCGCAACCTCGCCCTGGTCGGCGAATCCGGCGCCGGCAAGAGCACCCTGCTGCGCCTGCTCCTCGGCCTGGCCCGCCCCACCACCGGCGTGATCCGCTTCGACGGCGCACCGCTGACCGTCGGACGCCCGTTCCGCCGCGCCGTCCAAGCCGTCTTCCAGGACCCGTACTCGTCCCTCGACCCCCGCCACCGCATCGGCCGCATCGTCGCGGAACCCCTGCGCGGCCTCGGCCTCGGCGCCGACCCGGCGAAGGTGACGGCCGCCCTCGACGCGGTCGGCCTGCCCGCCGACACCGTCGGCCGCTACCCGCACGAATTCTCCGGCGGCCAGCGGCAGCGCATCGCCATCGCCCGCGCGATCGTCGGCAACCCGCGCCTGCTCCTCGCCGACGAACCGGTCAGCGCCCTGGACCTGACCACCCGCGTCCGCATCGTCGACCTGCTGGCCTCCCTCTGCGCATCGCACGGCCTGACGATCATGCTGGTCTCGCACGACCTCGGGGTGGTCGCGGAACTCTGCGCCTGGACGGCGGTCCTGGAGAGCGGCAGGCTGGTCGAGCAGGGCGAGACCGCGGCGGTCCTGGGCCGGCCGTCGCACCCTTACACCCAGCGGTTGCTGGCCAGCGTGCCCCGGTTGCCGCTTTCTTAGAGGTACGAGCAAGGCGGGCTCCCGCGGTGGCACTAACCTATCGGGCGCTCGCCGGGAGGCGGGTGCCCGGCGGGGTCACCGCTGCGGTGTGGCCCACTCCGTGGTCCCGGGGTGCGGCTCGACGCTCTCGGCGGCGGTTCCGCTTTCTCCGACCGTGGGTTCGGTGCTTCCGACCGTGGGTTCGGTGCTTCCGGCCGCGCCAGGACGGCCAAGCCGTGGGCGGCGGGGGGAAGGCCGCCGATGAGCAGGGACACCGGCCAGGAGAGGCCCAGCACCAGAACCCCGAACACAGTGAACGTCACGGCGATGAGTGCCGACATGAGCGCGTAGGCCCGGTTGCTCATCCCATCCCGATTCCCTCAATCGATCGGCAGTAATCAGTCAGCCACCCGGTCCCCGAAATTCGAATCTTCTCCCCATATTTCATCCCGTTCCGTCGCCATTTGCGGAATCCCCACCGAAGTAGTCACCCTGGCCCCTGATCTTCTCTACTGCCCTCCCACGCACTCCAGCCGTCGCCAAGGTCGCTGTCAGCTCCCGAATGGACCACAGCCGTCGACCGGACCCGCAACGACTACGCCGCCCTCAACGACGGCTCGAATCCTCCAGCCGTCATCCAGGGCCGTTTCCGGTGTCCGGAGGAACCATTGCCGACGGCTGGACTTGCGGGGCCGTCGTCCATGGCTGTTCGGGCCGCGCTACTAAGCCCTCGACGACGGCAAGGACGGCCTGGCTGTCGGCTGTTGGCCTGTGCGGCGGGGTCCAGCTCCGGCCCCGGATTCTCGGCGGCGTACGGCCTGGGGGACAAGCTCGGGCCCTCACGGCCGGCGACTGTCGGCGGGTCAGAGTTTTTCGGGTCGGCCGGGGCGGGGTGCCGGGATCACGGAGAGCTCCAGGATGTCCGGCAGCGCCGCCCGTCCCGGCCCGCCGTCGCGCACCCAGTCGACGATGTCGCCCAGCACCGTGTCGTCGAGGACCAGGCCGAACCATACCGGCCGCGCGCCCCGCCGCCGGGCTTCCGGCGCCGGGTGCACCACCAGCACGTTCGACTGGGCGCACACGTCGAGGCACAGGCTGGTCCGGACCCGATGGCCGGCCGGTAACGCCTCCCGCAGCCGTTCGATCTGGGCCGCGTGGTCCACCCCGGGATGTTTGGTCAGGCTGCCGCAGCAGCAGTCCCGGCACACCGTCAGCGTGCATCCTTGCTTTTCACTGTCCGCCACGCCCCCACCGTAGCGACTCCATGATCAACTACGCTGTCCCGGTGTCACCCCGCGCAGCACGTCTGACCGCTCTGCCCACGGCCCTTCTGACCTTCGGTCTCGTGGTGTTCAGCAAGTTCGTCCTAATGCAGTACACCTTGCGGCTCCCCTCGGCCGACCTGTCCCTCATCGCGTTCCTGGGCGTCATGGTCGTGAGCTTCGCGCTGCCGGCCGGTACCTGGTTCGTCCTGACGCGGAGCGCCCGCCGCCGCCCGGCCGCCTGGTCGATCGAGCAGGGTCGTTTCGTGGTCCCGGCCTCGCCGGACGTGTACGGATACCAGGCCATCGTCGCCTGTTTCTGGACAAGCCGTTCACCTTCCCGGGCCGTTCGCTCCACATCACCCCGGAGTTCCTGGCCTTCACCGCCGCCCACTACCGCGACGTCCCGGACTCCCGTGAGCTGATCGGCACCCCTGAGGGGCTGGCCGCGTTGCAGGCCGCCCACCAGCCCTGACCGCTGGCGAGAGCGGGCGAACGTCAGGAAGGCGAGCCCGGCCGGGCGGTAGGCGGCCGCACCGACCGGCTTCGAGGTGACGCCCGGCTCACGCGTACCCGGAAGAGGATCAGGCCGCGGGCCGGCAGCCGCGCCCAGAAGGTATGCGCCACTGCCGGCCCGCGGCCCGCGACCACTGGTCAGTTGACCAGTGACCAGCGTCAGTCCTGGACGCGGATGGCGACCGCCGGGCAGACCGCCGCCGCGTGGTGCACGTCGTCCGCGTCGGTGTCGCCGGGGGTGGCCGTGAGCAGCACGGCGATCCCGTCCTCGTCGCGCTGGTCGAACACGTCGGGGGCGGCCATCACGCACTGGCCGGAGGCGACGCACTTGTCCTGATCGAGTGTGATCTTCATGGTTTCACCAGCTCACCGGGAGTTCGTAGACGCCGTAGACGGCGCCGTCGTGTTTGAACGGGATCGCGTCGAGCTCGGTGGCGCGGCGCAGCGTGGGGATCCGGCGGTAGAGGGTGCTGTAGACGACCTGCAGCTCCAGCCGGGCCAGCGGCTGGCCGAGGCACTGGTGGACGCCGAATCCGAAGGCGACGTGCCGCCGGGCGTCCCGGGTCAGGTCGAGGTCGTCCGGCGCGTCGAACATCGACGGGTCGCGGTTGCCGATGTCGTTGGCCATGATGACGCCCTCGCCGGCCCGGATGGTGACGCCGGCGATGTCGATGTCCTCGAGGGCGGCCCGGCGGCGCCCGGTGTGGGTGATGTTGAGGTACCGCAGGAGTTCCTCGACCGCGGACGCGACCAGTTTCGGGTCGTCGGAGTCGCGGAGCAGGGCGAGCTGGTCCGGGTGTTCGAGCAGCGCCAGGGTGCCGAGCGCGATCATGTTGGCGGTGGTCTCGTGGCCGGCGACCAGCAGCAGCACGCCGATCCCGGCGGCGTCGGAGCGTTTCAGTTCGCCGCCGCGGACCCGTTCGGCGAGTTGGGAGAGCAGGCCGTCGTCCGGGTGGTCGAGTTTGCTGCCGATCAGGTCGTCCAGGTAGTCGTGCAGTGCCGTGAAGGAGGCGCTGCGTTCCTCGATCGGGACGGACCGGCTGATCAGGTTGCGGCTGTGGCCCTGGAACAGGTCGTGGTCGGTGTACGGGACGCCGAGCAGTGCGCAGATGACCAGGGACGGGACCGGAAGGGCGAACGCCTCGACGAGGTCGACCGGGCGTGGTCCGGCGAGCATCTCGTCGATCAGGTCGTCGACGATCTTCTGGATCGCGGGGCGCAGCGCCTCGACCCGTTTGATGGCGAACGGGGCGGTGACCATGCGGCGCAGCCGGGCGTGTTCGGGGTCGTCCATCAGGATGAACCCGATGCTGCCGCGGCGCTCGTCACGGGGCCGGGCCGGTCCGGGCAGCGGGTAGCCGGGGCTGTCGATGGCGGCGCTGAGCCGCTGGTCGGCGAGCAGGGTGCGCTGTTCGGCGTGCCGGGTGACCAGCCACGGGGTGGAGCCGTCCCACAGTCGTACCCGGGTCAGTGGCGCCTGGTCCTGAAGGTCGTGCAGTGCGGGTGGTGGGTCGAACGGGCAGGCGGCCGCTCGCTCCATGGGGAAGAAGGGGGGAGCGGTGTCGTTCACCATCGGGCGGATTACCTCCTCGAACAGGGCCGTGTGCCGCGGCCGTTTCGGGTGGATTGGTGCCGTTCTTCGCCGTCGAGTCAACTCCTGTCACGACTTTCAGTCAAGTGACTGATTTTTCATGATCGACTGCTCCGAGTGAGTGTTCCCACAGCGCGGCGACAGACCTGCAGCTGACCGCGCTGCCATCGACGGACACCACCAGCCAGTCACTTGACTTAAAATTGGCCCGACGCTTAGCTACGGACGAAACCCCCGGTACCGCTCAGAAAGGTACGACGTTGGATCTCCAAGCGCTGCGTTCCAAGTACAAGGCGGAACGCGACCGCCGCATCCGCCCCGACGGCGCGACGCAGTACCAGCGGACCACCGGCGAATTCGGCTACTACGCGACCGACCCGTACACGCCCCGGACCGAGCGGGAACCGCTCACCGACCGCGTCGAGGCCCTCGTGATCGGCGGCGGCTTCGGCGGCCTGCTCACCGGCGCCCGGCTCCGGCAGGCCGGCGTCGGCAGCATCCGGATGCTCGACGAGGCCGGCGACTTCGGCGGCACCTGGTACTGGAACCGCTACCCCGGCATCCACTGCGACATCGAGTCGACCGTCTACATGCCGCTGCTGGAGGAGGTCGGCTACGTCCCGAAGTGGCGCTACGCCCCCGGCGAGGAGATCCGGCAGCACGCGGTCGCCATCGCCGAGCGCTTCGGCCTCTACGACGACGCCGTCTTCCAGACCCGGGTCACCGAGCTGCGCTGGGACGACGAAGCGGCCGAGTGGACCGTGCGCACCGACCGCGGCGACGTGATGCGCGCCCGCTGGGTGATCGTCTCCTCCGGCACGCTCACCCAGCCGAAACTCCCCGGCATCCCGGGCATCGAGTCGTTCCGCGGGCACACCTTCCACACCAGCCGCTGGGACTCCGGCTACGACCTGGCCGGCAAGCGTGTCGGCGTGGTCGGCACCGGCGCCACCGGCATCCAGGTCATCCCGCAGATCGCCGGGACCGCCGAACACCTCTACGTCTTCCAGCGCACCCCCACCTCGGTCGACGTCCGGGACAACCGCCCGATCGACCCGGAGTGGGCGGCGAACCTGGAACCGGGCTGGCAGCAGAAGCGGATGGACAACTTCCTCGCCGTGGTCACCGGCGCCGAGACCGACCAGGACATGGTCGGCGACGGCTGGACCAGCACGCCCGCCCTGCAGCGCACCTTCCTGGTCGGCACCGGCAGCGGCCTCAGCGACGAGGAGCTGGAAGAGGCCGACGCCGTCAAGATGGACGAGATCCGCGCCCGGGTGGCGACCGTCGTCGACGACCCGGCCACCGCCGAACTGCTCAAACCGTGGTACCGCTACATGTGCAAGCGTCCCGGGTTCAGCGACCTCTACCTGCAGACGTTCAACCGGCCCGACGTGACCCTGGTCGACACCGCCGACGTCGGCGGCATCACCCGGATGACCGAGAACGAGGTCGTCGTCGGGGAGACCGCCTACCCGGTCGACTGCGTCATCTTCGCCACCGGCTTCGAGGTGGGGGTCTCCGGCGTCGTCTCCGGCACCCTCCCGGTGTACGGGCGCGACGGTCTGCCGCTGCTGCACCACTGGGCGAAGGGACCGCGTACCCTGCACGGCTTCTACAGTCACGGCTTCCCCAACCTGTTCCACCTCGGATCGATGCAGAACGCCGCGTCGGTCAACTTCGTCCACGTGCTGCAGGAGCAGGCGGGACACATCGCCGCCGTCGTCGCCGAGGCCGGCAAGCGGGGTGTCCAGCGCGTCGAGCCGACCGCGGAGGCCGAGGAGTCCTGGGTGGCCACGATCCGCGAGACCGCGCCGGACACCTTCACGTTCCAGGCCGAGTGCACCCCGGGCTACTACAACAACGAGGGCCGTCCCCGGCCGGTGAGCCACTCCTACGGTCCCGGGCCGGTCGTCTTCCACGAACTGCTGCGCCGGTGGCGTACCGAGGGCGGCATGGACGAGGTGCTGTGGAACGCCTGACCGGACACAGCCCGCTGCGCGGCGCGAACGGGGTCGCCTTCGGCCCCGACGGTCGCCTGCACGTCGCCGAGTTCCTGGCCGGCCGGATCAGCGCGGTCGACCTGCGGACCGGCGACGTGCAGACGGTGGTCGACTCCACCGGTCCGATCCAGGCGCCGGACGATCTCGCGTTCGGCGCGGACGGCTCGATGTACGTCACCGACCTCGTCCCCGGCCGCGTCTGGCGCCGCGACCCGGCCGGCGTGTTCACCCTGGTCGCCGAGGGACTGTCCGCGCCGAACGGGATCACCTGCGTCGGTGACCGCCTGTTCGTCAACGAGATGGTCCCCGGCGGCCGCCTGCTGGAACTGTTCCCCGGCGGCGGCGAGCCGCGCGTCCTGACGAGCTCGCTCGCGATGGGCAACGCGATGCAGACCGGCCCGGACGGCCACCTCTACTACCCGCACATGCTCACCGGCGAGGTGTTCCGGATCGGACCCGCGGGCGGTGAGCCCGAGCTGGTCGCGGCGGACGTGCACCAGCCGGTGGCGGTGCGCTTCGACCGCGGCGGCACGCTGTTCGTGCTCTCCCGGGACGCCGCCGGCACCCTCACCCGCCTCGACGGCGACCGCCGGCACGTGTCCGTCACCGGGATCGCCGGGATGGACAACGCCGCGTTCGACGAGGACAACCGGATGTTCGTCTCCAGCTACGCCGGCGGTGGCATCCACGAGGTCACCCCGGAGGTCCGGACCCGCGCGGTCGTGCCGAGCGGGCTGGCCGGGCCGTTCGGCATCGCGGCCGGTCCGGACGGGACGCTGCACGTCGCCGACCACTACCGGGTCGACGGCACGCTGACGTCGTTCGCCCACGCGATCACCGCCGACGGCGACCTGCTCCACGTCACGTC
Source organism: Actinoplanes sp. NBRC 101535 (assembly GCF_030269225.1). NCBI lineage: Bacteria > Bacillati > Actinomycetota > Actinomycetes > Micromonosporales > Micromonosporaceae > Actinoplanes > Actinoplanes sp. NBRC 101535. Next base: position 236,489 of record NZ_BSSY01000005.1, read on the forward strand.
CCAGTTCGGGCACGTCAACACCATCGAGCGCGGGTCCGGCCAGGTGCGTTCCCGCGCGGCCGGTCTCCAGAGGCCGACCGATGTGATCGTACGATCGGACGGCGCGATCGTGGTCGCGGAGAGCGACGCGGGCCGCGTCCTGGCGATCGGTCCCGGCGACGACACGGTCACCGTGCTCGCCGACGGACTCGGCCGGCCGGCCGGTCTGGCCGTGGACGGCGACGACGTCCTCTACGTCAGCGACGAGGAACGCGGTGTCGTGTACCGCCTCGGCGACGGCCCGTCAGCGACCGTCGACCGCGTCGGCGAGGGGCCGCCGGTGATCGTCGCCGAGGGCCTGGACCGTCCGCAGGGTCTCGTCGTGCACCGAGGCGAACTGCTCGTCGCCGAAACCGGGAAACGCCGTGTCGTCGCCCTCGGCCCGCCGCTGCGGGTCATCGCCGATGACCTGCCGATCAGCCCGCCGGACCGGACCGCACCCGCGCTGTTCGTCGGGCGCCTGCCCGGCGTGCCCCGCCCGTTCGCCGGGCTGGCCGTCACCGGCGACGGCATGCTCGCCGTCTCCGGCGACGGGACCATCCTGCTGCTGACCGTCCCGCTCCCGCCCGTTCCGTCCGACCCCGCGTCACCCGTTTCGCCTGACCCTTCGTCCCACTCTTCGTCCCACTCTTCGTCGCACCCTTCGTCGCACCCTTCGTCGCACCCGGAGAACACCGCATGAGCGCCGACCGCCGAGTCCTGCGCGCACTGACCGGTCTGCTGCTCGCCCTGTTCGTGTCCACGCTGGCCAGCACGGTGGTCTCCACCGCGCTGCCCCGGATGCTGCACGACCTGCACGGCTCGGCCACCCAGTACACCTGGGTGGTGACCGCGACCCTGCTCGCCGCCACCGCCGCCACCCCGATCTGGGGCAAACTCGCCGACCTGATCAGCAAGAAGGTCCTGATCCAGGTCGCCACCGTGGTCTTCCTGGCCGGATCGGTCGCGTCCGGCCTGGCCCAGAACGCCGAGCAACTGATCGCCGCCCGCGCCGTCCAGGGCATCGGCGTCGGCGGTCTGCAGGCGTTGGTACAGATCGCCATCGCCGCGATGATCCCGCCCCGGGAACGCGGGAAATACAGCGGCTACCTCTCCAGCGTCACCTCGGTCTCCACGATCGGCGGTCCGCTGCTGGGCGGCTTCATCGTGGACACGTCCTGGCTCGGCTGGCGGTGGTGCTTCTTCATCGGGGTGCCGTTCGCGCTGCTCGCCCTGGTGATGCTGCAACTCACGCTGCGCCTGCCGGTGACCCGCCGCGACAATGTGAAGATCGATTACTGGGGCGCCACGCTGATCACCGGCGGGGTCAGCCTGCTGCTGATCTGGGTGTCGTTCGTCGGCGACGCCTGGCCGTGGGTGTCCTGGCAGACCGCGGCGATGGTCGGCGGCACCCTGCTCCTGCTGGGCCTCGCCACCTGGGTGGAGACCCGGGTGCCCGAGCCGGTCGTCCCCCCGCACATCCTGCGGCAGCGCACCACCGCCCTGGCGATCCTCGGCAGTCTCGCCGCCGGCACCGCCATGTACGGCGCGGCCGTCTTCCTCAGCCAGTACTTCCAGATCAGCCGGGGTCACACCCCCACCGAGGCGGGCCTGCTGACCATCCCGATGATGGCCGGCATCCTGGTCGCCTCCCTGGTGGCCGGCCGCATGATCAGCCGGTCCGGCCGGCTCAAGCCGTACCTGATCACCGGTGCGGTCTCGCTGACCGCCGGCTTCGTCATCCTCGGCTTCGTGACCGCGACCACGCCGCTCTGGCTGATCAGTGTCGCCATGGTCGCCATCGGCGCCGGGGTCGGCATGACCATGCAGAACTTCGTCCTCGTCGTCCAGAACACGGTGGCCCTCACCGACATCGGCGCCGCCAGCGCCACGGTGGCGTTCTTCCGCTCACTGGGCGGCACGATCGGCGTCGCCGTCCTGGGCGCGGTCCTGGCCCGTCAGGTCGCCGACGGAACCGCTGCGGGGGTGCCGGCCGCCACCGCGTACGGTGACGCCACGGGTCTGATCTTCGCGGTGTCGGCGGGGGTGGCCGTCCTCGGCATCGTCGCGGCCGTGCTGCTCCCGTCGATCACGCTGCGCACCAGCCTGGACCGCGCCGACGCCCTGAAGGCCGCCGCGGTGGCCGCCGACACGGCGGACGGCGCCCCACCCCTGGACGCGGTACGCCTGGACGACACCCGCCGCACCTGACCCGCCGGGAACCGCCCGGCCGAGCCGTTGTCGGCGGTGGGGTTTCGTCTCCGGGGTGGCCGTGGACGGTGATGGTCACTCTGCGTTCCCGGACGGTTCGTCGTTCTTGATCGGTGCCGGCGGCAGTGGGTGCCTGATTCCGGTGACACCGGGACAGTGTTGTTGCACATGCCGTAGCGGCATGTGGTGGGGTCGGGACACCACAGCACGAAAGGCTCCGTCTGCGATGTACCACTCCCTCACGCCTCCCCGGCAGGTCAAGATCGGTGATGCCGCTGCGTTCGCCGGGATCACCCCACGCGCCATCCGCCACTACCACCAGATCGGTCTGCTGCCGGAGCCCGAGCGCGGCGGGGACGGCCGTCGCCGCTACGGCTATGGCGACATGATCCGCCTGCTGTGGATCCGCAGGATGGCGGATGCCGGTATCAGCCTGGACGACATGCGGGCGGCCTTCGGCGAAGCCGGAGACCAGGCCCTGGACCAGGCCCCGGACATCGAGTCGGTTCTGAGCAGGCTGGAGGAGACCTTGGCGGCGCAGGAGGCCGCCGTCAAACGTCGGCGCGCGGCTGTCCAGCGCCTGCAGGCGGTGGGCAGCCCGCTGGGACTGCTCTCCGAACCGGTCACGGACCGGCTCAGGCACCTGCCTCCGGGTGCCTTGCGCCCCTCCGATCTGGACGCCCTGCTGGTCACCGAACGGATCTTCGGGCCGCTGGGCGCCGTCATCCAGGCCGGCACGTTCGTCGTGCTGGCCACCCACCCCGACCTGCGGGCCGAGGAGGACCGTCGTGAGGCGGCGGAGGCTGCTCTCGACGACGGCGTCGAACCCGACGACCCGCGCGTCGAAGAGCTCGCCGTGCAGCGATGCGCTCACCAGATGGCCCTGAATCGGGCCATCGAGGCAGCTGGTCTCGACGCGGACGAGGAGAAGATCTTCGAGGTCCACGACGCCGACCGGACAGGGGAGGAGAGCGCGAAGTTGATGAGTGCCGCCACGGCGATCACCAAGATGCCTTACGGCTTCTCTCCTGCCCGGATGCGCTGCCTGGAACTCGCCGGAAGGCTCTTCGGTGAGGCCCTTGCCGCAGCGGGCTCCGCGGACGGCTGCTCGCCGGTGCCTGGCACTGACGCGGTCCGGTAACCGGTCGCGGTCACCTGCATGGAACCACCACGGCCGGGACCCGAGGGTCCCGGCCGTGGTGTCAGTGCGGGTAACGGGGCGGTGTGGCCTATTACGCCGCGGCGGAAGGTGCGGCCGCAGCGGCAGCGGGAGCAGGACGGGCCGGGGCTACCAGGGCGGCGAAGGCCAGGCCCAGCACCGTCCACAGCACCGTCTGGACGCCCAGCGAGGTGATCCGGAAGTTCCAGAGCAGGCTCGGCGGGAACGTCGTGGGCACCTCGTCGATGCTGGGGAGCATCAGGTAGGCGACGGTCACCACCACCAGGAAAGCGGCCGCGCCGGCGGCGGCGCGGCGCCACTCGGTGTGCTGGGTGCGGGCGGCGATGACGGCGGCCCAGACGGCGATCAGGCCCAGGACCAGGGCGGCCAGGTAGCTCCAGGTGCGCTGGTCGATCGTGGACGGGTCGCCGACGGCCGGCGGGTTGGGCGGGTATTTCAGGAACGGGACGACCACGGCGCCGAGCAGGGCGGCGCCGGCCAGGGACAGGGCGGCCCGGCTGTCGTTCGGGGTGCGCAGGCGGCGGCGCAGCAGTGCGTACGCCGTGGCCAGGATGCCGCCGACGGCGATGCCGTACAGCGAGGTGGCCAGGACCAGGCCCGCCTTCTGGCCCTCGCGGCTGACCAGCGGCTCCTCCTCGGCGACGGCCGCATCGACGGCCGCACCGGCGTCCGGAGTGGAAGCGGCCGCTGCGGCCTCCTCGATGGCGATGGCCGCGTCGACGTGTGTCTCGCCGAACGTGAACGCGAACGCGCCGGCCAGCAGGCCGGCGATCAGTCCGGCCAGCAGACCGCGCAGGAGCAGCGAACCGAAGCCCCGGGTGACCGGGGCGGCGTCGGACGGCGTGCCGGGACGTGCGGGGGTGGTGGTCAGTGGCACGGGACACCCAGCAGGTGGCGGCCGTCGTGCATCAGCTCGTGGAGATACATCCCACCCTGGGAGAGGGCACCCTGGTCGAAGGCGACCAGGTAGGCGAGCAGCAGCATGACCGCGACCACGCCGGTCGCCGCGGCGATCAGCTGCGGGGAGACGACCGGGGTGCTGGTGGGCTGAACGGACTGAACATCGGACATGAGAGATCACAACCTCCTGCGGGATGACGCGTCCCGCTCGTGGGGCTGCGGCGGACGAGCTCCCTGGCTCCCGGACCCATGATCAGGTCCGGTCACAGTGGCGCGACCGCACCGGGTTCTCACCGGTTTCCCTCGCGTCGCCGCAGTTGGCTGCTCTCAACCTAGTGTCACCGCGTGGACGCGCACAACCGCATGTGCTCCAGTCGATCCGATGATCAGCGGGTGGAGACCACGAGGGGATCACCCGGACGCGCGGGCCTGCCACTTCTGGTTGTCGGCGCCGGTGCACGGCCGCAGCCGGATCTCGCCCTTGCCGTTCTTCACGGCGACCTCGGTCAGGCAGTCACCGTTGCGCCCGAGCCGCAGGGTGGTGTTGAACCACCAGTCCTGGTCGTCGGTGAAGGTGCACTTCGCCACCACGATTCGCGGCCCGGCGGAGCCGTCCTCGGATCCGGAGGGTTCGAAGCAGTGCTTGAAGTTGGTGATGGTGCCGTCGCTGGCCTGGAAGAACTCCTGGTGCTTGTCGTCCGGGTCGCACGGCGTGGTGATCAGGACGTCGCCGTTCGGGCCGCCGGTCAGACAGCGGGCGGGGTCGCTCCCGGTGACGAGCCAGCCCTGCAGCAGGGGCGGCGGGGCGGGCACTGCGGCCGCCGGGGATCCGGCCATGCCGAGGACGGCGGCCGTGGCCAGCAGCGCAACGGAACAGCGATGAGGCATTGCCTCACTGTATCGGGAAATATCGTGACAACGGAGGTTTTCAGGTGCGCAGGGTCCGGTTCGGCGACCGGCCGAACGCCGCGCGATAGGCGACCGAGAACCGCCCCGGCGAACCGAACCCCCACCGGGCCGCGATGGCGGCCACCGTGTCACCGCGTACCCGATCAGCGGCCTGAAGTTCCCGGTGGGCGCTCTCCAGCCGGACCCGGCGCAGGTAGGCGGTCGGCGTCACGTCACCGTGCCGGGCGAACGCGGCCTGCAGCCCGCGCACCCCGATCCGGGCCGCGACCGCCACGTCCTCCACGGTGATCGGATCGGCGGCGTGGGCTTCGATGTACGTCATCGCCCGCCGTACCGCCACCGGCGGGACACGTCCGGGGCCGGGCGTGTAGGCGACCCGCATCGTGGTGTTCGGGAAGACCGTCACCGCCGCCGACGCGATCAGGTTCAGCAGGCTCGCGTACACCAGAGGGTTCTGGACCGTGGGGTTCGGGCCGGTGAACGCCTGCACCGCGTAGGCGACCGTGGTCACCCAGTGGCGCCGCATCGCCGGTGACACCGGTGCGGGGCCGTCGAAGCGGAAGTCCGCGGCGTCGACCCCGAGCCGGGGTGCGAGCCGGGCCACCGCGTCCAGGGGGAACCGGATGTTCTGCAGGTCGACGGTGTCCCAGCAGACCAGCAGCGGCGCGCCCAGCGGCACCAGGAACGCGTCTGAGGCGCCGAACCGGTGCTGGTCGCCGTCGTCCACGCTGAACCACCCGGAGCGGACCACCGTGGTGGTGACCGAGTCGAACGGTGCCGCGGACGCCTCCACCGCGCCCCGGTAGCGCAGACGTTCGGTGGTGAGCCGCCCGGCCGCCGCGACGCTGGACCGGAACCGGAATCCGGCGCGGACCGGCCGCAGCCGGGGCTCGTGGTCCACGTAGGCGCGGCTGAGCAGTTCGTGCGCACCGGCGATGTCGGTGGTCTCGACGTCGGAACGGTGGACGCGGACGACGGGGGACGTCACCCTTCGAGCCTACGGCCGCGCCGGCCCGGGAGGCACGGACAGGGACAGCGCGTCAGGCGTACGGTCCAGGAAACGCCGGGTCAGGTCGGCGGCGGGCACCGGCCGGGCGAAGTGGTAGCCCTGGGCGGTGTCGCAGCCCAGCTCGGCGAGGGCGGCGGCGGTCGCCGGATCCTCCACCCCCTCGGCGACCACGGCCAGCCCCAGGTTGTGGGCCAGGTCGACCGCCGAGGCGACCAGGGCGTGACTGCTGCTGTCGGTGACCATGTCGGCCACGAACGACCGGTCGATCTTCAGTTCGTCGACGGGCAGGAGTTTCAGGTACGACAGGGACGAGTACCCGGTGCCGAAGTCGTCGATCGACGCCTTCACCCCCAGTTCGCGGAGCCGGTTCAGCGCGTCGATGGTGGTCGTCGGGTCGGACATCACGGTGTGCTCGGTGATCTCGATGCAGAGCAGCTCGCCCGGCACCCCGACGGATTTCAGCAGGGTGGCCAGCCGGGGCGGGAACGACTCGTCGAGCAGGCTGCGGGTGGACACGTTGACCGCGACCGGCACCCGGTGCCCGGCGTCCAGCCAGTCCCGGGCCTGGCGCAGCGCGAGGACCAGCACCCGGTCGGTGAACCGGTGGATCAGGCTGGTCGTCTCCAGGACCGGGATGAACTCGCCGGGGGAGACCGGACCGCGGGTGGGGTGCTGCCAGCGGGCCAGCGACTCCACCCCGGCCAGCGTGCCGTCGCTGAGCCGGATCTTGGCCTGGTAGTGCAGGGTGAGCTGCTCGTCGTCGGCCAGCCCGCGGCGCAGGTCGCCGAGCAGGCCGAGCCGGGCGGTGGTGTCCTGCGCGGTGCTCGGGGTGAACCGGCGGAACCCCTCGTGCTGTTCCTTCGCGTCGTGCATGGCGCTGTCCGCGTGCCCGAGCAGGGTGGCCACGTCGTCGCCGTCCACGGCGGTCGCCGCACCGATGCTGATCTCCAGGTCGAGGGTGATGTCGTCGAGCTGGAACGGCTGGTCGAAGGCCTCGCGGAGCCGGTCGGCGACGGTCTCCGCGGTCTCCGGGGCCATGCCGTGCAGCAGGATGGCGAACTCGTCGCCGCCGAGCCGGGCGACCATGTCGGTGTCGCGGACCGCATCGGCCAGCCGCCATCCGGCCTCGGCCAGCAGCCGGTCGCCGATGTGCGGCCCGAGCTGGTCGTTGACGTGCCGGAACCCGTCGATGTTGACGGTGAGCACGGTGAGGCCGCCGGAGTCGCCGGGGACGTCCGGGGCGGTCAGGGCCCGCTGGGTACGGGCGGTGAACGCGGCCCGGTTCGGCAGGCCGGTGAGCGTGTCGGTGGCGGCCATCCGTTCCACCTGCAGCCGGTGGGTGCGGGTGGACCAGGCGAACAACGCGATCACCACCATGCTCAGCCCGAAACTGATCATGCTGCCCCAGAGCAGGCGCTCGGAGTCCTGCTGGGCGGTGAGCTGGTGGTCGTCGTACCGGGCCTGGTGGGTGTCGCGCAGCGCGATGAGACGGTTCATGTTGTGCTGGTAGGCCGGTTCGATCACCGTCTCGAGGTTCTCCCGGGCGGCGGCGGTCTGCCCGCGGTCCAGCAGGGTCAGGAAGTAGAAGATGCTCTGCCGGATGTTGACCTGGCGCTGGGCGATGGCCGCGGTGTCCAGCCGGTCCTGGTCCTCGACGTCGCTCGCCGAGATACGCAGGGTCGCCTGGTACGTCTGAGCGTCCACCCCGAGCAGCTGCCGGCGTTCCGGCCCGTTCGGGTCGTTCACGGTGGCCTCGATCAGCATCATCTCCCACGCCGACAGATACACCGCCTGCTCGTACGCCGAGACCTCCGCGCCCAGTTCGACGATGTCCCGCACGATCCGGCCGTGCTGCCGGCTGTCGAGCAGCGAGTACCCGGAGAGCAGGGCGAGGGTGATGACCAGCAGCGCGATCATCAACTGCCGGGTGCGGCGCAGCTTGACGCCGGCCGACGACGACAGGCGCAGGTTCATCCGCTCACCACCCGGTTGCGCCCGGCCCGCTTCGCCTCGTACAGCGCCTCGTCGGCGAGTTTGGTGAGCTGCTCCGGGCCGGTGTGCACGGTCGGCGTGCCGGCGGTGACGCCGACGCTGACCGTGACGAAACCCTCGTCGGCGAGGGCGTGCGGCTCGCGCAGGGCGGCCACCGTCCGGCAGGCGCGTTCCGCCACGAGCAGCGCGTTGACCGGCCCGGCACCGGGCATCACGATGCAGAACTCCTCGCCGCCGTAGCGGGCCACCAGGTCGGTGCCGCGCACGCTGCCGCGCAGCGCCTCGGCGACGGTCCGCAGGCACTCGTCGCCGCCCTGGTGCCCGTAGTGGTCGTTGTACTTCTTGAAGTGGTCGATGTCGATCATCGCGACGCCGATCGGGGCGCCGGACCGTTGCGAGCGCAGCCACTCGTCGGCGAGGAACGCGGTCAGTTTGCGCCGGTTCGGCAGGCCGGTCAGCGGGTCGGTGACGGTCAGCAGCTCGAGTTGCCGGTTCGCCTCGCCCAGTTCCTCGGTGCGTTCCGCCACCTTGCGTTCCAGCGACGCGTACACCTGGGCGTTCTCCAACGACACGGTGAGCTGCCCGGCGATCAGCTCGACCGCGTTGAGTCGCCCGGTGGAGAACGCCCGCCGGTTCAGCCGGTTCTCCAGCAGCAGCATGGCCCGCGGCTGCCCGTGGCCCAGCACCGGCACCGCGAGCAGCGAGCAGTGGTCCAGCCCGGCCAGGTACGGGTCGCGGCTCACCCGGTCGTCCAGGGTCACGTCCTCGACCAGCATCGGCTCGCCGGTGCGTTCGGCGTAGCGGACCACGGTCAGCGGCAGCTGCTCGGCGGTGGGTGCGGTGCCCTCGCCGGGCAGGATCCAGCCGTCGCCGCGGTCGTCACGCACGATCATGTGGACGGCGGTGGCGCCGGTCAGCTGGCTGAGCACGTGCTGCACCCGGATCCGCAGCCGTTCCAGGGAGGTCTCCGAACTCAGCGCCCGGGCCGCGTCCAGCACCGCCATCAGGTCGATGACCTCGCTGGACAGGGTCAGGCTGTGAGCGCGGCCCTGGGTCGCGGCGCGCGGTGTCCACGCCCCGGACAGTGCCGTGGCGAGCACCGGGTGCTCCCGTTTGAGCTGCTGCACCTTGCCGGTCGCGCCCCACGCCGCGTACCCCTGGCAGGCTTCGGCGATCAGCCGGGTGCCGACGTGTTCCAGCCCGTACGCCAGGTGGAACAGCGCCGCCCGCTCGGTGATCAGCGGACCGTGCCAGGAGCGCCCGCCGGCATCCACGATCGCCGCGTCGTAGGCGAGCGCCGCGGCCGCGTAGTCGCCGTGCGCGGCGGCCCGGGTCGCCTCGGCGAAGTGCTGCAGGTGCCGGAAGTTGGCCGGCTGGTCGGCGGCCCGGGCGGCCAGGAAGTCGCGGCACCGGTCCACCTCGGCCAGCGCTGCCTCCCGCTCGGCGCCGGTGCTCCGCCGGGCCCGGGCCGCGGCGCCGAGCACCCCCACCACGTGGGCCTGGGTGTTCGGGTAGCTGCCGGGGATCGACGGCAGACCCCGTACGCCCTGATCGCTGTCCCGGATCAGGGTGTCGTCGTCGCCGAAGATCGCGGCGGACAGCGCCCGGATGATCGCGTGGAACGTCTGCCCCGGAGTGTCGGTGGCGAATCCGGCGAGGAAGCCGTCCTCGCCCTCGCCGAGGGTGCCGGGCGGTGAGGTCTCGCCGTGCAGGGCCCGGATCAGGCGGCCGATGCTCTGGAACATCGAGGTGGCGCCGCTCGCGCCGACCCGTTCGGCGAACGCCTCGGCGTCCCGGCGCTCCCGGTCCACCGTGGCCAGGTCGGGTGCCCGGTCGAGCAGCTGCGGCAGCGCCGCGAAGTAGGTGTACAGCGCGTTGCGCAGGTCACCGCCGCGCAGCAGGCCGTCGCGGGCCTCGTGGGCCAGCCGGATGGAGTTCTCCAGCGGCTCGAACCAGTGCACGACGCCGAGGGAGTGCAGGAACCTCACCTGTGAGGTCTGCGGCTCGTATCCGTGTGCGTCGCCCACCGCCAGCACGTGCCGCATGGACCGGTAGGCGTCGCGCCGGTCGCCCCCGGCCGCGATGATCGCCACGCCGAGGTTGCCGAGTGTGCCGGTCAGCGGCGCGCAGACCCCGTGCCCGGTCCACAGCGCGGCAGCCTCGACCACCAGCCAGGCCAGGGTCTGCTTGTCGGAGTAGAACGCCGCCGCGAGCATCCTGTTGATCAGATGGGCGGGTGCGAGCAGGGCCGGATCGGTGACCTCCGGAAGGTCCGCGCCGTCGCCCGCGGTGTCGAGCCAGCGGTGGAAGGCGGCCATCCCGGCACCGATGCGCGGGCCCATCGCGGCCCGGTCCGGCACGTCGACGCCGAGCCGGGCGAGCATGTCCCGGCCCAGGTCCAGGGCCTCGGCCATCCGCAGCCTGCTGCTCAGGGCGCCGACCTGCTCGGCGACCGGGCCGGCCAGCCACACCGGCGCCCCGCCGGTGGCCATGATCTCGCCGAACACCCGGTCGGCGTCGTCGAACCGGCCGAGCGCGCACAGCGCCGCATGCCACTCGGCGGTCGTTTCCGCGTACCCCGCATCGGTTGTCGTCAGCAGACGCAGCGCGGCCGCGAGATGAAGCTCGGCCCCCGCCTGGTTCGCGACCAGCCGGGCGGCGGCCGAGGCCCGCCGCAGGAGATCGGCTGCGGCCACCCGCTCTCCGGGCAGAGCCTTTCCGGGTACGCGGAGAAGCTCAGCGGCCGCAAGATACTGTGGCGCCGCCGCGGCCGCGTGCCGGGGATCCGCCGCGAGCCGGCGCGCCAGTGCGAGCCCCCGCTCGGCGCGCGCCTGATCGTCCAGCCGCCCGTACGCCGCCTGCTGCACCCGGTCGTGCCGGAACCGCACCACGGTCGCGTCGCGGACCAGCAGACCGTCCGCCACCGCCGGCAGCAGCAGCGCCGTCACCCGTTCCCGGGGCAGCCCGCCGGCGACCCGGAGCAGGTTCAGGTCCACCTCGCCGCCCAGGCACGACATCACCTCGACCAGGTCGCGGGTCGGCGCCGGCAGCGCCTCGATCCGGGCGCCCAGCAGATCCACCACGTCGCCGTGCCCGACGAAGCGGCGCACCGTGTCGTCGTCCCAGGACCAGCCGGCCCCCGCGGGCACCAGGGCACCCTGCCGGCGCAGCGCGTTGAGCAGTTCCATCGTGTCGAACGGGTTCCCGCCGGTCCGCATCGCCAGCAGTGACGCCAGCGGCGCGGCGTCGGACTCCGGCATCCGCAGCATCGCCGCGATCAGCGCGGCCAGTTCGGCGTGACCGAGATTGGCCAGCCGCACCTCCCGGCTGTCGCCGCGTTCGCGCCGTATCCGGGCCAGGATCGCGGAGAGCGGATGCGTCTCGTCGACCTCCTCCTCCCGGTACGCGCCGAGCACCAGCAGGCCGGGCAGGTCGGCGTCGAGCACGTCGTCGAGGAACCGGAACGCCCCCGGCGACGCCCACTGCAGGTCGTCGAGGAAGAAGACCACCGGGCTGTCGCTGCTCGCCAGGGTCCGCAGCAGGGTCAGCGCGGCCCGGCGCAGCCGGGCGAAGACCGACCGCGGATCCTCGCCGGCCGGTTCGGACGGCTCCACCCCGAGCAGCGCCCGGAACGGCGGCATCATCATGCCGACCAGGCCGCTGTCCGCGCCGACCGCCTCCTGCAGACGTTCCCGCAGGACCGCGACCACCTCGTCCGGTTCGGCGAGCAGCTGGTTGCCGAGCAGGTCGAACGCCTCCCGGATGGCGTCCCCGCCGATGTCGTGACCGAACTGGGCGAACTTGCCCGCCACGAACCGGCCGCCGGCCCGCGCCACGGCCGGTCGCAGCCGGTCGACCAGGGCGGTCTTGCCCACCCCGGGCGGGCCGGTCACCACCGCCAGCACGCTGTGCCCGGAGACCGCCTCGCTGAGCAGGCCGTTCAGCGCGGCCAGCGGTTCGGCCCGGCCGATCAGGCGGGCCGGTGGGGGCAGCCGCAGCGGGAAGTCCCGTTCGCCGAGCGGGAACACGCCGGGGACGCCCCGGGCGTACCGGTCCCGCAGCACCGCCAGGTCGTGGGCCAGGCCCTCACCGCTCTGGTAGCGCCGGCCCGGCTCCTTGCTCAGCAACCGCAGGATGATCTCGGACAGTGCGGCCGGGACCTGCGGGTGCGCCTCGGACGGCGGATCCGGCACCCGGGCCAGATGATCATGGGTGAGGCTGAGCGGATCGCGGTCCCGGCCGAACGGCGGAGCGCCGGTGGCCAGCTCGTACAGGGTGGCGCCGAGGGCGTACAGGTCGGCCCGGTGGTCGACCGGCCGTCCGGTCCGCCCGGTCTGCTCCGGCGCCAGGTAGGGCAGCGTCCCGGCCAGTTCGATCCGCTCGGCCGCCGCACCGTCCTGGACCGCGGTGGTGGCCAGCTCGTAGTCGAGCAGCACCGGCTCGTGCCCCTCGTCGGCCGGGATCAGGATGTTCGCCGGGCTCACGTCCCGGTGGATCACCCCGTGCCGGTGCACGCCGGCCAGGACCAGGGCCAGGCGGTGCGCCAGCTTGATCAGCGGCCCGGCGGCCCAGGGGGAGGGGATCTCGGCGAGGGTACGCCCGGGAATCGCCACCAGGAGCAGTTCGCCGTCCTCCGCCTCCACGTCGGCGAGCCGGGGCGTCCCCGGGACACCGGCCAGGCGTCCCAGGATGTCGCGTTCGGTGCGCAGGCGCTCGGCGGCACCCGGCCCCAGCGGCTGTTTGCGGACCACCCACGTGCCGTCCGCCGCGCGGATCCGGGTGACATGGGTGCGGTCGCTGTCGTAGAGCAGTTCTCCCGGGCCGTCGGACCTCACCCCCTGACGATCGGCTCCGGCGGGCCCGCGTTGAGGATTAGGAACTCGCCGGGACCGCGCAGGCGGGTGCGCAGCCCGGCGGTGGTCCGGGTGCTGTCGAGGCGGACCTCCCGGCCGCCGGGCAGGGCCGTCTCCGCCCGCAGCGCCGGGCGCAGCCGGGTCTCGTCCAGGCCGTCCCGGCGGGCCACCAGCACGCCCAGCCGGTGGCGGCTGATCGCGTCCGGGCCGGCCAGGTGGTGTACGCCGTGGCGTCCCGGGTCGGCGGCCAGTTCGAGGATCGCGGCGGCCAGGTCGGTGACGTGCACCGGGCAGCGGATGTCGTCGGTGAACAGGGCGCCGTCGCGCACGCCGGTGGCCAGCGCGTGGACGAGGCGCTCCTGCGGCGAGTCCCCGTCCCCGATGATCAGCGAGGTGCGGGCGATCACCGCGTCCGGGGTGAGTCCGCGGACGGCGGTCTCGGCGGCCGCCTTGGCGGCGCCGTACGCGCTCGTCGGGCCGGGCAGGCTGTCCTCGTCGTAGGGCTCCGGGCGCCCACCGAAGATCGCATCGCTGGAGACGTGGACGAGCCGGGTCCCGGTGCGGGCCGCCGCTGCGGCGACGGTCGCGGCGCCGTCGGCGGTGATCGCCCAGTCGTCCTGCCGGTACGCGGCGTTGACGGCCACCGCCGGCCGCAGCCGTTCGAACAACGCGAACACGTCGTCGCGGCGGCGGATGTCGAGGCTGCGGCTGTCGGTCGCGGTCGTCGCCCGGCCGTCGCGCTGCCGCACCAGCTCCCGGCCGAGGAGCCCGCTGCCCCCGATGATCAGAAAGGTCATCGCAGACCCGCGCTCCACGCCCGGACCGTGGTGCCGGCAAGCGTTCCGACGTCGGTGGTCAGGTAGCGCAGCCGGTCCTCGGTCGCCAGCGCCGCCACCCCGTGCGCGATCGACCAGAACTCGGCGGCCCGCCGCTCCCGGTCGCCCGGTGCCAGGCCGCCCACCGCGTCCAGGAGCATCTGCTGGACGCGGTACGCCTGCGCGAGCACGTCCGGATGGTCGTCCTTGTCGACGCCGGACGCGAACATCACCTCGAAGCGGGCCGGGTCGGCGCGGGCGAACGCCACGTACGCGTCGGCGACGGCGACCAGGCGTTCCACCGGGTCCTCCTCGGTGCGCTCGGTGAACGCCTCCTCCAGCTCGGTGAAGCCGCGCAGCGCGACCGCCGCGAGCATCGCCTCCCGGTCGGCGAAGTGCCGGTAGGGCGCGGTGATCGACACCCCGGCGCGGCGGGCCGCCTCGGAGACGCTGAAGCCCCGGGCGCCGCGTTCGCGGACCAGCGCGATCGTCGCCTCCAGCAGCGCGTTGCGCAGGTCGCCGTGGTGGTAGCCCGCACGCTTCACGGTCACTCCTCGTATTCGATGTTGCAGTCTCTCACATTCTCCCATACTGTCGATGTGTAAGCCTCTAACATTGGAGTACCGATGACCCTGATCAAGGGCGGTCTCGTCCTGTCCGGCGCGACCTTCCGCCGCATGGACCTGCTCATCCAGGGAGACCGCATCGCCGCCGCCGGCACGGGCCTGCCCGCCGGCGACGGTCCGGTGATCGACGCCCGTGGCATGTTCGTCGCACCCGGCTTCGTCGACACCCACCACCACCTCTGGGAGACGACGCTACGGGGCGTGACCGCCGAGTGGTCGATAGTCGACTTCCTGTGGGGCGTGCTGCTGCACCACCGGGCGGCGCACACCCCCGACGACGTCTTCGCCGGCAGCTACGCCGGGGCGGTGGCCGCACTCGACGCGGGCATCACCACCACCATCGACCACGACCACGCCGCCGTCACGCCCGAACACGCCGCCGAGGCACTGCGCGCGGTGGGGGAGTCCGGCATCCGCGCGGTCTGGGCCTACGGACTCGGCGACCCGGCCACCCGCGACCACCTACTGACCCTGCGCCCGCCGAACCCGCTGGTCGAGATCGGTGTGGCCGCCAATGACACCGGCTCGGTCCCCTGGGAACAGACCGTCGCCGAGTTCCGGTTCGCCGCCGAGAACGGCCTGCTCCTCACCCAGCACTCCCGCTCACTCGCCGACATGCCGCCCGACCTCACCTGGCTCGGCGACGCCCGCCTGCTCGGCCCCCGCCAGCTCTTCTCACACGCCAACCAGGCGAGCGACGACGAACTACGGTCGCTGGCCGAAGCCGGGGCGGCGCTCGCCTCCACCCCGGAGACCGAGTCGCAGATGGGCATGGGCCACCCGGCCTGGAACCGGGCCCGCCGCCTCGGCGTGACCGTCGGCCTGGGCACCGACATCCAGACCAACAACCCGGCCGACCCGTTCCGCACGATGCGCCTGGCCCTGCGCCTCACCGAGGCCCACGAGCAGGACGGCACGATCGCCGGCGCCATGGCCGGGCGGCCGGCGGGCCTGGCGGACGTGCTGCACGCGGCCACCCTCGGCGGCGCCGCCGCGCTGGGGCTCGCCGACCGGATCGGCTCCCTGGAGGTGGGCAAGCAGGCGGACGTGCTCCTGGTCCGGCACGACGGCCTGCACCAGGCGCCGCTGACCGACCCGCTGGCCGGGTACGTGCTCAACGCCCGCGCCGCGGACGTCGACACCGTGCTGGTCGCCGGCGAGGTCCGCAAACGCGACGGCCGTCTGGTGGGCGACGCGGGCCGCCGGGCGATCGACCTGGTCACCGCGGCCTGGCAGCGACTCGAGCCGGCCATCGCGGCCCGGGGCGGTCTGCTGCCCACCATGCCGGACGGGTTCCTCGCCCAGTTCGCGCAGTCGATGGCCGCCAACGCCCCGGCTGCCCCGCGCTCATAGCCGGCTGCCCCGCGCTCATAGCCCGGCGGGCCTGCGCTCATAGCCCGGTGGCCACCCGGATCAGCGTGGCCAGAGCGCGGGAGCGGCTCTGCGGGGGCCAGGCGATCACCGTGGTCACCAGGGGGGCGTCCGGGACCGGGACGGCCACCACGCCGCCGCCGATCTGGGACCGCACCGAGTCGGGCAGGACCACGATCGCCCGGCCCAGGACCACCAGCTGCAGGATCTGCGCCGGGTCGCGGACCTCGGGGCCGGGGCCGGGCGGGTACGTGCCGTCGCGCAGCGGCCAGCGGGGCAGCGGCAGGTCCAGGGCGGCCACCTCGGCCATGGTCAGCGAGCCGCGGGTGCTCATCGGATGGCCGGCGGGCAGCAGCACCACCTGGGACTCGGTGGTCAGCTCCTCGACGTCGAAACCGGACAGCGAGTCGAACGGCCGGTGCAGCAGGGCCACGTCGGCCCGCCCGTCGCGCAGGCGTGGTTCCTGCTCGCCGACACCGCACAACTCCACCTCGAGTTCGATGGCGCCGGGCTCTGCCGCGTACCCGTCAAGGATCTTGGCAAGAAGCTCGGCCGACGCGCCTGCCTTGGCCACCAGGACCAGCCTGGCATCGGTCTTCGCGGCCCGGCGGGCCCGGCGCGCGGCCGCATCGACCGCGTCCAGCGCCGCCCGGCCCTCGCGCAGCAGCACCGCACCGGCCTCGGTCAGCGCCACCGACCGGCTGGTGCGGGTCAGCAGGTCCACGCCGAGCCGCCGTTCGAGCTGCTGGATCGCCCGGGACAGCGGCGGCTGGGCGATGCCGAGACGAGTCGCGGCCCGGCCGAAGTTCAGCTCCTCGGCGACCGCCATGAAATAGCGCAACTCCCGCGTCTCCATGACCCATACCCTACGGGTATCGGTCACGACCCAGACGGTGTTGGAGCCCCCGGCCGATCACCGCGAGGCTTACCGGCATGAGCGAACAGAAGATCGTGCTGATCAGCGGAGCGAACAAGGGCATCGGGTACGAGATCGCCGCCGGCCTGGGCGCCCAGGGATACCGGGTCGGCGTCGGCGCGCGCGACGACACCCGCCGTGACGAAGCCGTCGCGAAACTGCGGGCCGGTGGCGCCGACGCGTTCGGGGTGCCGCTCGACGTCACCTCCGACACGAGCGTCACCGCCGCGGCCGCGCAGATCGAGGAACAGTGCGGCCGGCTCGACGTGCTGGTCAACAACGCGGGCATCACCGGCGGCTTCGACCAGCAGCCCACCACGGCCAACCTGGACACCATCCGGACCGTCGTCGAGACCAACGTCATCGGCGTCGTCCGGGTCACCAACACGATGCTGCCCCTGCTGCGCCGCTCGGCCTCGCCGCGGATCGTGAACATGTCCAGTTCGGTCGGCTCGCTGACCCTGCAGAGCACCCCGGACGGGGAGACCGGGCCGATCGCGGTCGCCTACGCGCCGTCGAAGACGTTCCTCAACGGCGTCACCGTCCAGTACGCGAAGGAACTGGCCGGCACCGGCATCCTGATCAACGCGGGCTGCCCGGGGTTCACCGCCACCGACCTCAACGGCTTCCGGGGTACGCGCACCGTCGAGCAGGGCGCCGCGATCGGCATCCACCTGGCGACCCTGCCCGACGGCGGGCCGACCGGCGGCTACTTCAACGACGCGGGCGTCATCCCCTGGTGAGCCGCGGGTAGCGCGGTCACCAGCAGCACACCCAGGACGGCGGCGACCATCGACCACAGCGGGGCGCTCTCCCGGGTCGCCGCCAGCCAGACACCGACCGGAACGCCCAGCGCGACACCCGGCAGGGCGGGCAACAGTTGGGACGCAGCCAGTCCCAGACCGGTCTGCCCGGGCGTCGCCCCGAGCGCCCGGGCCACCGCGAGCGTGTGCCGGGCGTCCAGCGCGGACGTCCAGGTGCTGACCAGCGTGTTGAACAGCGCCAGCACGACGACCATGCCGAGGACCAGCATCAGCGCGTGGGTCAGCCGGTCGTCGCGCATCGCCGAGTAACCCGGAACGTCCAGATCGGGCTCCCGCGCCATCACGGTCAGCGCCGCGGCCAGGCCGGCCGTGGTGACCAGCGAATTGACCGTGACCAGACGGGACCGGCGCGGCCGGCCCGGCGCCGACCACTCCCGATCGAGCGGTTGGGTGTGCTGACCCTGCCGAAGGCGGGGGTGGGGGTTCCCGATCTTGGTTTTGGGTGTGTGCACCGCATGGTGTGAGGGGTTGGGGCGGTAGCGGCTCCCGATCAAGGGGTTGGGTGCGCTGATCGCCCTGCCTGTCGCTGGCCGTACCCGATCAAGGGGTTGGGTGCGTTCACCGTCCTGGAGAGGGTGACGGCCGCACCCGATCGCGGGTTCGGGTGCGGCCGCCTGTCCGGGTGCGGCGGTGGGGGCTCCTGATCTCGGTTTTGGGTGCGGGTGCCGGCCGGTCCGGGGTGCTGGGGCGGTGAGGGCTCCCGGTCGAGGGGTTGGGTGCGGGCACCGTCTTGGAGGGGGGTGGGTGCACCTGATCACGGTGTTGGGTGCGGCCGCCCTTCCGATCACGGGGTTGGGTGCGGCCGCCCTTCCGATTGCGGCGGTGACCGCACCCGATCACGGTTTCGGGTGCGTGTTTCGGCTGGGCTGGCGTGTGGGGTGGGGACTCCCGATCAAGGGTTCGGGTGCGGTTACCTCTGTGTAGGACTCGGTGGGGTCGGCCTTGTCACCGGGTCGGCCTTGTCACCGGGTCGGCCTTGTCACCGGGTCGGCCTTGTCACCGGGTCGGCCTTGTCACCGGGTCGGCCTTGTCGCCGGATCGGTTTGGTCGCCGGGTTGGCCGCTTTGTCACTGGGTCGGTCTGGTCGTCGGGTCGGCCTTGTCGCCGGGTCGGTTTGGCCGCCGGGATGCTGCTCGCGGACGGCGTGGCCTCCGGCTGCCGCGACCGTCTCCGCGCGTGCTCGCCGCGGTGGCGGTGGCGGTGGCCGGAGGTGGCGGTGGCGGTGGCGGGTGCGCCTGACGAGGCGTCACCGGTTGAGGGTGGCGTCCACCAGGGTCAGGTACCAGTCGGAGTCGGTGAAGCCGGGACCGGTCTCCGGCCCGATGTACGCGTCGATGTGGTGGTTGCCGCCCAGCCCGGGCGTGAACTCGTCGGTGATCAGCCAGGACGCCTGGGAGAGGCGGTCGCAGACCGTGTCCGGTGGGGCCGAGCCGTCTTCCTGGGTGCCGCAGTCGGCGATGGTGAACCGGGTGCCGTGTGGCAGGACGTTCGGGTCGGCGGCGGCGGAGACGAACGGCTGCAGGGTCGTGCCGTCGCTGCTGCGGGGTTCGGTGTCGAGCCAGTATCCGATGTCGTAGGACCAGTTCAGGTATTTTCCGGACGTCGTCTGCCCGGTGCCCTCGTCTTGGACCGCCTGCACGAAACCGGACGGGTAGCTGCCCAGGTCGTCGTCGCCGTGTGAGCAGTCCAGGGTCAGGCAGCCGGTGACCTGCTCGTCCTCGTCGTCGTGGAAGCGTTCGACGGCCGTGTAGTACACCGTGATCTCCCAGCCTTCCGAGATGCGGGACGGGGTTGTCGTGCGCGGTGCTGCCGGAGTTCCCGCTGCGGGGGACGGTGTGCTCACGCGTACCCCGGAGGAGGTCGACGGGGAGGGGGCCGCGCCGGACGCGCCGGACCACGACAGGGCCGGCGTCGCGGGGGCGCGGGCCTCCGGGTCGGTGCCGCACCCTGCCGCGAGCGCGGCGACCGCCACGACGGCAACCGTGGGGGTACGCATCAGCTGAGCATCCCAAGATCCCCGCGCGGTCACACCTCGTTCAGGGCAGGATGACGCACCGCCTGCATCGGGCCTCGTAGGTGTAGGTGCCGTCGTCGGGCAGCGCGGTCGACGGGGCGAGTTCGCGGATCATGGGTTTGCCCAGTTCCAGGACCTGGGTGTGGGTGGCCTCCAGGGACCGGCACACGTCGCAGACCGCGCGGCGGTAGATCACCTTGGCGGGGGCGAGTTCGAACAGCGCCCGGACCGGGGCGAACAGCTGTCCCCGGTGGTCGAGGTCGATGCCGGCCACGACGACCTTGACGCCGGAGCGGACGGCGACGCCCAGTTCGGCGATGTCGGCGACGGTGAACATGTGGATCTCGTCGACGCCGATCACCTCGACGCCGCCGTCCGCCGCGCCTGCCAGGGTGTGCACCTTGACGGTCTGCAGGCTGCCGCCGGAGCGGGAGGTCACCGCGGTGTCCCGGCCGTGCCGGGCGTTCTGGTAGATCCGGTGCGGGATGCCGGCGTGCTGCAGCGGGGACAGCAGGCTGATCATCTCCAGCGACTTGCCGCCCTTCATCGGGCCGAGGATCACGGTCAAATCCATCCCGAGAAGATGTCACGCCGGTTCGGGCGCGGTGACAACGGCCTTCGCGGAGTGATCCCCGGCTCAAAAGAGGACTTTGAGATTCTTCTTTTAGTAGGGTCGGTCTGTGCGACTCAACCGCTCGACCGACATCAGCCTCCGGATCCTGATGCTGGCCGCCGCCCGCGACGACCTGCTCACCATCGACGAGCTGGCGTCCTCGCTGGCCGTACCCCGCAGCCACCTGGCCAAGGTGGTGCAGCGGCTGCAGCACTCCGGTCTCCTCGACACCGTCCGCGGCCGCAACGGCGGGGTGCGCCTGGCCCCGCAGGCTGTCGCCGCCTCGGTCGGCGCCCTGGTCCGCGACCTGGAGGGGGAGACCGAGGTGGTGGAGTGCGGCGGCGACCAGCCGTGCCCGCTGAACGTGGGCTGCCGGCTGCGCGGTGCGCTGCGCGTCGCACAGGAGGCGTTCTACGCCTCACTCGACCCGATCACCATCGGCGACCTGACCGCGCCACCCATGCGCGAGACGTTGCTGAGCATCGGCCGCCACCCCTTCTGAAGGAGGACCCGTGCTGTCCGCATCCAGCGCCCCGATCATCGAGGCCACCCTGCCCGTCGTCGGCGACCACCTCGAGGCGATCTCCGGGGTGTTCTACCAGAGCATGATCGGTGAGAACCCCGAGCTGCTGAACCTGTTCAGCCGCAGCGCGCAGGCCACCGGCGAGCAGCGCAGCGCCCTGGCCGGGGCGGTCGCCGCCTACGCCGACCGTCTGCTGCACGGCGAACCCGAATCCCACCTGGTCGAGCGGATCGCGCAGCGGCACTGCGCGCTCGGCATCCGGCCCGCCCAGTACACGATGGTCGGGCGTTACCTGCTCGGCGCGGTCAAGCAGGTGCTCGGCGACGCGGTCACCCCGCCGGTCGCCGCCGCCTGGGACGAGGTCTACTGGCTGTTCGCCGCCCAGCTGATCGGCCGGGAGGCCCGGCTGTACGCCGAGGCCGGCGTGGACGGCTCCGACCCGTGGCGACGGTACACCGTCGCCAACAAGATCCTCGAGGCGCAGGACACCGTCTCGTTCGTGCTCACCCCCGCCGACGGCCGGCCGGTCCCGGCGTTCGCCCCCGGGCAGTACGTCACCGTCGCCGCCGACCTGCCCGGCGACGGCACCCAGCTGCGGCAGTACTCGCTGTCCCAGGCGTCCACCGGCGGCACCCTGCGGATCACCGTGCGCCGGGTGCCGGGCGGCGCCGTCTCCGGATACCTGCACGACACCGTGGCGGCCGGCGACACGCTGCGGATCAGCCAGCCGTTCGGCGACCTCACCCTGCGCCCCGGCGACGACCCGCTGCTGCTGATCAGCGCGGGCGTCGGCATCACCCCGATGGCGTCGATCCTGGAACACGTGGCACGCACCCAGCCGGCCCGCGAGGTGATCGCGGTGCACGCCGACCGCAGCCCGGACCGGCACCCGCTGCGCGTCGACATGAGCGCCACCGGCGCCCGGCTGCGCTCGTTCCGCAGCCTGGTCTGGTACCAGCAGGCGCTGCCGGCCGCCGAGCCGGACACCTACGCCGGCCGGGTCGACCTGGACCGGGTGCCGGTCCACCCGGACGCCGACGTGTACCTGTGCGGGCCGGTGCCGTTCATGCAGGGCGTCCGGGCCGGTCTGCACCTGCGGGGCATCCCGGACGACCGGATCCACTACGAGGTGTTCGGCTCCGAGCAGTGGCGCCGGCCGGTCCCGGTGGCGGTCTGACCCGTTGCGTCAGCGCGGCGTGCAGGACCATCGTCCGTCGTGCCAGCCGCAGGTCTGCTCGTACCCGGAACGGAACGACCCGAGCCAGGCGATGGCGTCGTCGTAGCGGGTGGGCGGCGACGCCGGGGTGAAGTTCGCCGCGTCGTCGGTGCTGCCGCTCCCGTCGTAGCGGGCGACGAGGGGATAGGGGTGGACCGGCCGGGTCCGGACGACCTCGTCGCCCTCGCGTTTCGTCACGACGAGCCGGTCCGGGGCGACACCGTCCTCGACCCAGGCCAGGGTGGGCGTGAGCGCGTCGAACGCGTCCGGCCCCTGCCCGCCGCCGCAGTGCGCGACGCCGGGCAGCAGGAACAGCCGGGCGAACCGTTGCGTGGCGGCCGCCCCGCCCATCCGCTCGGTGACGGCGTGGTGGTAGGCGATCGTCCCGTACGGCGAGATCGCCTGGTCCGCCCAGCCGTGCCAGAGCAGCAGCTTGCCGCCGGCGGCGCGGAAGGCCGTCAGGTCGGGGTTGCTCGCGTCGTAGATGCCGGCCTGCCGGGAGACCTCGCGGAACGTCGCCGCGTCGTAGCGCAGGTCGTGCAGGGTCGTCGACGGCCGGGCGCCCGGGAAGACGAGGTACTTCAGGGCGTTCGTCGTGTTGCCCTCGGCCACGGCGGGCGCGCCGGTGGCGGTCGGGGTGACCCAGCGGGCCCAGTTCGCCTCCGAACCCACCGGCTCCCCGCCCGGGTACATCCGCCGGCCCTGCTCGTCGCGGGGCCCGTCGTACAGCTTGCGGACGGCCTCGACCTGCGCGCCGGTGAGGCAGTCCGGGCTGTCGCCGGCCGGGCAGCGCAGGGTTCCCGGATCGAACCGGCAGGCCCGCGGGTCGTCGATCTGGCCGTCGGCCAGGCCGTCGCGCGCATCGCACTCGCGCAGGACCGCGGCGTGCAGGGCGGGGAGCTTCGCGGCGGTCAGGATCGGCCGGCCCTGCGCGTCGGTGTTCGCGGTGGCGTGCCAGCCGGTGGACCACACGATCAGTGACGTGAACAGCGACGCCGGGGCGCCGGCGACGATGCCGTCGAAGTCGTGCGGGTACCGCTGCGCCTCGGTCAGCCCCTGGTGGCCGCCCTGCGAGCAGCCGTCGAAGTATGACCAGCGCGGCCCCTGCCCGTAGTAGAGCGTGATGAGCCGCTTGGCGACGAGCGCGACCACGTGGTCGGAGCGGTACCCGAAGTCGACCCGCAGCTGCGGGTCGGCGCCGAAGGTCGCGTCGAAGCCGGAGACACCGGCATGCCCCTGATTCGTGGTGGCGATGACGAAGTCGCCGCGGTCCAGCGGCACGCACCCGTCGGTCGCGTCGGCGTAGAAGTCGACGACACCGCAGAACGCCCCGCACCCGGTCTGCAGGTACCGCTGCCGCCACGTCTCGGTGGGCAGCTGCACGTCGAACTGGATCTGCGGCGCCACCGTCCCCTTGACCTCGCAGACCGGCCAGCCGCCCGGTGAGGTCGCCGGGGCCGCGGACCCGATGACCGCCGGCGCCTCGGGAACGCCGGACAGGTCCTGCCCGGCGAGTGTCGCGCAGTCGACCTCCGGCAGCACCACGGCCGGGCCGGCGACCGCTGTCTCCGCTGCCCGGGGTGCGGCCTGGCCGCCGCCGGCCGTCAGGAGGACGGCGAGCACCACCGGCAGCGTCCAGACCCATCCGCGCATGTGCATGCGTACCCCCGTCGACGTGACCAGGCACAAGCCAAATCGGAGCGGGTACGAGTGTCAATACCGACCCCGCCATCCGGAGATCACGGCGTCGCGCCGTGCGGTCAGGCGCGCTCCTTGCGGACGGCCTCCCGGGTGGCCGGGGCGACCTCGGCGGCGAACCGGGCGGTCGTGGCGGGGTCGTCGGTGGCCAGGACGACGCCGGTGATGCCGTGCGTGCGGGTCAGGTCGGTGAGCTGCTCGACCCACTGGGCGGGCGGGCCGTTCAGGAAACCGCGGGCGGTCGGGGCGAAGCTGGTCCGGCCCACGTTGAGCAGGCGGCGCACCGCCGACGGCGGCCGTCCGGCCTGCTCGGCGGCGGCGTCGATGCGGGCGTTCAGGGCGGGCAGCGAGTCGATCCCGTCCGGCAGGTAGTCCGCCGACGGGAGCCAGCCGTCGGCCAGGGCTCCGGTCAGGGCCAGCATCCGCGGCTTGTAGGCGCCCACCCAGATGCCGATGCCGTGCGCCGGCCGTGGGCCCCGCTTGGCCCCGCTGACCTGGTAGTACTCGCCGTCGTGGTGGACCCGCTCGCGGGCGTCCACGTCCCACACGTCGCGGATGATCGCGATGGCCTCGGCGAGCGCGTCCACGCCCTGGGCCGGGGTCAGCCGCCGGCCGCCCATCGCCTCGATCGCGTCCCAGAACGCGCCCGCGCCCAGACCCAGCTCGACACGGCCGCCGCTGAGCACGTCCAGCGACGCCACCGCCCGGGCCAGCACGGCCGGCGGGCGCAACGGCAGGTTCAGGACGTTGCCGGAGAGCGTGATCCGTTCGGTGCGGGCCGCCGCGTACGCCATCAGGGTCCAGGTGTCCAGGAACGCCGGCTGGTACGGGTGGTCCTGGAAGGTGACCAGGTCCAGCCCGGCGCGGTCGGCGGCGACGGCCAGCTCGACGGCCTGCGCGGTCGGGGTGACGAACGTGCCGAACAGCAGCTCGTGTCCGTAGTCGGTCATCGGTCTGCCTCCTCGTCCTTGATCAGGGGGAAGTTGTCGCGGAACAGGCCGGTCGGGTCGTACTGCCGCTTGAGGGTGCGCAGACGCTCCAGCACCGGCGGCGGGAACGCGTCGTGCAGCCGTTCCGGCCGCGGGTCGGTCTCGAAACTCAGGTACAGGCCGTCGAAGTGGTGGGCCAGCCGGTCCCAGGCCCGGTCCAGGCCCTCGCGGGACGCGCCCAGGGCGGTCACCTGGAACTCCGGGGTGCGGTGCGAGAACGCCATCGCGTCCGGCGCCACGTCGGCGATCGCCCCGCCCATGTGCCGCAGCTGGAAGAAGTAGACCTGACCGGAACGGATCAGTGCCGCCGCGTCCCGGGCGAACGCGTCGGTGAGCACCGGCAGGAAACCGGACCGGGTGACCGGCTCGCCGCGGCCCTGGTGCCCCTCGGCGCCGACGTCCGACGCGCCGGCCATCGCCCCCGCGTACGTCGTCAGCACCACCTGCTGCTGGGCGAGCAGTCCGGTCTGCGCGAACGGGGTCAGCCGCTCGACCACCACGTCCGGGTCGGCGCTGTCCACGATCCCGTACATCTGCAGCACCGACTGTCCCTGCCGGGGCGGGCCGGTGACCAGGAAGACCGTGGTGTCGCGGGGCGCCTTGCGGGCCACCTCACCGAAGTCCCGCAGGGTCCGCTCGATGTCCGGGCTGACCAGCACCAGCTGTGCCCAGCCGACCTCGTGGACCTCGTCGACCTCGAACTCGAACGCGGTCGCCACCCCGAAGTTGGCTCCGGCGCCGCGGACCGCCCAGAACAGGTCGGGATGCTCGGTGTCGCCGGCCCGGACCTGCGTGCCGTCGGCCAGGACCAGCTCGACCGCGCGCAGGTGGTCGACGGTCAGCCCGTACGCGCGCCCGAGCAGGCCGATGCCGCCCGCGGTGGCCAGTCCGCCCACGCCCACCCCGCCGTAGTCGCCGGAGCCGAGCGCCCAGCCGTACGGGTCGAGGGCGGCGGCCACCTGCTTCCAGGTCGCGCCGGGGCCGACCCGGATCAGGCGGCGCCGTTCGTCGAGGATCTCGATGCCGTTCATCGCGCCGACGTCGAGGATCAGCCCGCCGTCGTTGGTGGACCGTCCGCTCACGCCGTGTCCGCCGCTGCGCAGCCCGAACGGCAGGTGCCGGTGCCGCCGGGCGACCTCGAGGGCGTCGGCGACCTCGTCCGGGGTCCGGGGCCGCAGCACCAGGGCGGGTTTGCCGCCGCGCATGTAGGTGGAGCGCCGGGCGGCGTAGCCGGGGTCGCCGGGCCGCAACGCCACGTCGGCGAGCGAGGCGGGCAGGGCGTCGTCGCCGATCGCCCGGGGGCCGCGGTCGCCACCCAGCTCGGCGAGGCTCTCCCGCATCTTGGCGGCCATCGCGGGGGAGGCCGCCGCGATCTCGCCGGGCGGTTCGATCGCGATCGTCCGGGTGCGGGCGGTGAGCCAGACCGCGGTGGTCCACGGATCGAGGTCCCCGTCGTCGTCCAGCGGGAACGTCTCCTGGCCGTCCGCCTCGGCCTGTACGGCCAGGGCGGTGAGCTCCTCGGGTGTCATGCGGCCCTTCCCTCTATCGTCTTCTGAGAAGACGATATTCCAATCAGACGGTATTCCCAAGAGATAGCATGGCCGGGTGAGTGACGTGACACCGGCCGACGACCTCGGGGCCGCCCTGGGGCAGCTGCTGCGCGCCTACGCCGACGTGGTCGGCCCGAAACTCGCGGGCTTCCCCCAGGGTGCCCGCGGATACCAGACGATGTGCGAGGTCGTCGGCGGACGGCAGCCCAGCCAGGCGGCGCTCGCGGCGCAACTGGGCATCGACCGGACGATGATGACGTACCTGATCGACGATCTGGTCGCAGCCGGGCTGGTGGAACGCCGCCCCGACCCGGACGACCGGCGTCGCCGTCGCGTGGTGGCGACCGGCAAGGGGACCGCCGCGGTGTCCGAGCTGTGCGGCGAGGTGACCGAGGCGGAACAGTCCGTCCTGGGGGCTCTCGACGAGCAGGAGCGCGCTCTTTTCCGTACCCTGCTGCGCAAGGCCGCGGGAAACGGCCCGGCACATACCGCCGAGGCCTGTTCGATCGTGACCGGCGCGCTGGGGATCTAGGGCTGCCCGGCGGCTCGTCGGGCGATCAGGGAGACGCCGAGGGCGGCGAGCAGGAAGACGACGGCCAGGACGGCCCAGCCCGCGGCCTCCCGGGACACCGTCGCCGTGATCACCGCCGGGGCGGCCATCGCGCCCAGGGCGAACCCCGTGCCGTACATGCCCTGGTAGGCGCCGATCCGGTCCGGGGCGGCCAGTTCGAAGCTCAGGCTCCAGCCGGCCGCACTCGAGGTGATCTCGGCGAGGGTGTGCACCACCGCGGCGACCACCAGCGTGACCGCGGCGGCCAGGGCCGGGACCTCGCCTGCCGCGGCGTAGAGCAGACAGGCCAGGGCCATCAGCCATCCGGCGTACGCCATCACCCGCCCCGCACCCCGCACGTCCCCGGTGCCGCGGCTGAGCCGGACCTGTAGCGCGATCACCAGTGCCGTGTTGACCAGCAGCAGCGGGGAGACCAGCACGTCCGGGGCGTCGGTGTGCCGCACCACCCACAGCGGCACGCCCACCTCGTACAGTCCGAACTGCATGCCGAAGATCCCGCTCAGCACGGTGACCGCGACGAACCGCAGGTCCCGGTACGGTTTCGCCGGGCCGGCGGTGGTGGCCGCGCCGACGTCGACCCGGTCGGCGGGCAGCCCGAGCAGCATCACCGCCGACGCCAGGTAGAGCACGCCCGCCGCGGCCATCGTCACCCGGTACGCGCCGCCGGTGCCGATGGCGAGCGGAATCGCGGCGACCGCCGTACCCACGGCGATGCCCGCGTTGGTGACGGTCCGCATGGTGGCCCGGATCCGGACACGTTCCGGCCCGGGGAACGCCCGGCCGATCACCGCCGACCGCACCGACGATCCGCCCTGGTGGGCGAGGGTGACCAGCGAGGCGACCAGCACCAGCGACACCAGATCCCGGACCAGCACGTACGAGATCAGCGCGACCCCCTCCGCCAGGTGCAGGCCGACCATCAGCCGCCGGGAACTCCACCGGTCGGCCAGGTGACCGAACCCGAAGGAGGAGAGCACCCCCACCCCGCCCGCCACGGTCAGCCCGATGCCCGCGGCCACCGCCGGGATGCCCACCACCGTGATCAGGTAGAGCGTCGTGAGCGTGAAGAACGCACCCCGCCCCACGGTGTCCACCGCCGTCACGATCAGCAGACGGCGGAGAACGGGATCGGTACGGACGATGGCGCGCAGCGGAACGGTGGTTGTCACGGCTCCGTTCTCCCGGATTCCGCCTCCACAGCCAATGGATTTAGCATGAGGCTTAATGATTCGGTACGTGCTGGAGCCCACCGACGTCTCGGCGATCCGGTTCGGGATCTCGCCGTTGAGCGAGCTCGGCCTCGGCCTGCGGGCGATCCGGTTTCCGGACGCCTACCCGTTGCAGCGCCCCTGGCGGGACCGGATCGACCCGGTGCTGCCGTTCCTGGACCTGGAGTTGCTGCACGCCTTGGTCGACGACCGCCGGTTCGTCGCCGACTTCGTCAACCCGCGCCCCGCGTCGCCACTGGCCGTCCTCGACGACGAACTGGCCGTGCTGCGCCTGATCACCCCGCGGCGTCTGCGCCACGACCTGGAGAGCGTCCACGGTCACGTCCCCGAGCCGTTCCGCGGTGACCACGACCGGGTGGTGCGCCGGCTGGTCGACGCGCTCGCCGCGGCGTGGAAACTCTGCTTCGCCCCGTACTGGCCCCGGATGCGCGCGGTCATGCAGGCCGACATCCTGCACCGGGGCCGGGTGGCGTCCTCGTCCGGTCTGGGCGCGGCGATCGGCGGGCTGTCCCCGCACGTCTCCTTCGACGGCCGGCACCTGGACGTGCGGCTGCGCAGCCCACTGGCCCGGCTGCGGCCGGTCCGCGGCGAGGGCGTCACGCTGGTCCCGTCGATGTTCGTCACCCGGGCCTCCAACCCGGTCGACGACGACCTCCCGCCGACGGTCATGTACCCGGCCCGCGGCCAGGGCGCCATGTGGTCACCCGCCGAACGGCCGGACGCCGGTGCGGTCCGTGACCTGCTCGGCGCCGCCCGGGCGGGCCTGCTGGCGGCGCTCGGCGAGCCGGCGTCGTCGACCGAGCTGGCCCAGCGCCTGGGCGTCACCGCGTCGGCGGTCACCCAGCATCTGCGCCTGCTGGAGCGGGCCGGGCTGCTCACCAAGGCCCGGTACGGCCGCAGTGTCCTCTATTACCGCAGCGATCTGGGCGAAGCCCTGGTCACCGTCCCCGGCGAACCCGGGCGGTGATCGCGGCGACGGCCAGGCCGGTGCAGACGACGGTCGCCACGGCCAGCAGGAAGATCGCCGGGTTGACCCAGATCGGGATCGTGTCGAAGGACGCGTTGCACCGGTTGTGCAACGGGAACAGCTGCCCGGGCTCCTGC
Source organism: Actinoplanes sp. NBRC 101535 (assembly GCF_030269225.1). Classification (NCBI taxonomy): domain Bacteria; kingdom Bacillati; phylum Actinomycetota; class Actinomycetes; order Micromonosporales; family Micromonosporaceae; genus Actinoplanes; species Actinoplanes sp. NBRC 101535. Next base: position 265,620 of record NZ_BSSY01000005.1, read on the forward strand.
CAGTTCTCCGACCGGTACGCGTTGTCGTAGGGCTGCCCGAGACTGGCGCACGTCTCCTTGATGTCCCAGGGGTGGGACATCAGGCCGTACACGTAGACGAGGAACGTCGCGATCGCGGCGAGGACGGCGAGCGGTAACCAGATTCGGATCTTCAGCACCACGAGATCCAAACAGTCCTCGTGTACGCGAGTCGACCCTGGACCGCGCTCCTGCACAGCATCTCCACAGGATTGTTCTGGCCGCGCCGAAATTCGGTGGTGGTGCCGCGGGGGAGTGGTTAGTCTCCGGGTTCCGGCTCGGTCAGGAGGTTTTGATGATGTGCATGGTTCTCAGCGAGGTGGCCATCACCGCTACGACCCGTGAGTTCGCCGCGATCTGACGTCGGCGTCTCCCCTCGTAGCGGTTCAGCCGGCCGCGGTTCCTCCGCGCCGGCAGATCCTTGGCGCCGTCATGCGGCGCCGACACCTACCGCGCTGACACGAGGAGAATTCGTGGTTTCCGCATCGTCCTTCGAGCCGCTCACTGCGGCTGAAGGCGGACCCAGCCATGTCATCCGTTCCGGCGAGACGATCAAGCGTCCCGCCCGACCCTGGACCGGCACCGTTCACGCACTGCTGCGCCACCTCGAGGACGTCGGGTTCACCGGCGCCCCGCGGGTGGTCGGCATCGACGGCGACGGCAACGAGGTGCTGACCTACGTCGACGGCAGCATCGTCCACCCACACGCGTGGTCGGACGACAATGTCGGGCAGGTCGGCAGACTGCTCCGCGACCTGCACACCGCCACGGCCAGTTTCCGGCCCGCGCCGGACGCGGTCTGGCAGCCCTGGTGGATGCACCAGCAGGGACCTGATTCGGTGATCGGCCACTGCGACGCCGGACCGTGGCACACCGTTGCCCGGGACGGAAAACCGGTGGCGTTCATCGACTGGACCCTGGCCGGGCCGGTCGACCGTCTCGACGAGGTCGTCGCCACCGCGTGGTGGAACGCGCAACTCCACGACGACGACGTCGCCGACCGTCACGGCCTGCCGGACGCGGCCACCCGCGCCCGGCAGCTGCGGCTGTTCCTCGACGGATACGAGTTGCCGAGGACTGACCGGCACCAGGTGGTCAGCCGAATGATCGAGTTCGCGATCCGGGACTGTTCCGCCGAGGCGGTCCGGGCCGGGATCACTCCGGACTCGACCGATCCGGCGCCGTTGTGGTCGCTGGCCTGGCGGGCCCGTTCCGCCGACTGGATGATCCGTCACCGCACCTTGCTCGAGCGGGCCGTCACGGCCTGACAGGAGCACAGCCGGGGCCGTCGATTCGTCGGCGGCCCCGGTCGGTGAGGCATCCGGGGCTGCCGGTCACGCGTACCCCCGTAGGGGAGTGACCGGCAGCCCCGGGTCTCAGCTGAGCGTGAAGACGGTGGCCTTGTCGGCGACCGTCAGCGCGCCGGCCGCGCTCTGCCGCAGGTAGCGGCCCGGTGCGACCCGGATCGTCACGCCGCCGCGGGTGGCGACGCGGGTGACCGGGGTGGGTGTGGTGCTCAGGGTGACCGCGGTGCCGGAGACGGCCAGGTACTTCGTGGGCTCGTCGACGGACTGGACCGTCTCCGTGCCGTCGGCGGCGGCCACGAAGCGGAACTGGGTCTGCTCCAGTTCGCGCGGGGCTCGGTCGACCCGGACCGCGTCGTCCACATGGCGGACGAAGCTGCGCGGGGTGTCGGCGGGGGAGAGGCGCACGATCGGGCCGCCGTCGCCGACCGGGATGCCGAACAGCGGGGTGCCGTCCTCGTGCCAGTGCAGTTTCTGCACCCGGGTGTGCCGGTTCGGGTCGTAGAGCGGGTCGCCGGTGATGTCCCGGTAATCGCGGGCGTGGTAGACGAGGACGTCGGTCACGCCGTCCTCGGCGACCGTGAACGAGTTGTGGCCGGGGCCCCAGCGGTTCGTGGCCTCGGACGTCACGAAGATCGGGTCGGGGGTCTTGACCCAGCTGGAGCGGGCCAGCAGGTCCGACGACGCGGATGCCGTCAGCAGGCCCATGCAGTAGCGGGCGTCCGTTGCGCTGGCCGAGAAGGTCAGGAAGACGCGACCGTTACGGATCAGCACGGCCGGACCCTCGTTGACCTTGTAGCCCTGGATCTCCCAGTCCTTCGTGGGGGTGGTGATCCGGGTCGGCTTGGTCTTCAGCGTCCACGGGTTCGCCATCTCGGCGATGTAGAGGCTGGTGTTGACGGCGATCTCCGGCTCGCTCTGCGCCCACACCAGGTACTGCCGGCCGCGGTGCGTGAAGCTGGTGGCGTCGAGTGTGAAACCGTCCCACTCGGTGAGCAGCTGCCCCTTGAGGGTCCAGCCCGCCGGGTCCCGCGGATCGTCCAGCGACGACTCCAGCACGTACGTGCGGATGTGGAAGACGTCGCCGGCGTTGCCCGCGGCGAAGTAGATGTACCACCGGCCGCCGATGCGGTGCAGCTCCGGTGCCCAGATGTGCCCGCCCATCGTGCCGCTGGTGGGGCGGCGCCAGATCACCGTCTCCTCGGCGGTGGACAGGCCCTCGATGGTGGCCGAGCCGCGCACGATCAGCCGATCGTATTCGGGCACCGACGCGGTGAAGTAGTAGGTGCCGTTCACCGGCCGGGTGATGAACGGGTCGGCGCGCTGACTGATCAGCGGGTCCTTCGTGGTCACGCCGTAGATCTCCGCATCGGTGCGCGCCGCGGCCGCCTGCGGGGCGCCTTCCGCGCTGGAGGCCGCCACGGAGCCGAGTGCGCCGGCCGCGGTCACCCCCAAAGATCCTTTGATGAGGGTACGGCGAGAGAGTGCGAACGTCATTTTCCGCTCCCTATCGGGTCTTGATGCGCAGGAAGGTGACCGAGTCGGCCGGGAACTCGCGGGTGAACGTCGACGCGATGCCGCTGACGGTGCTGGTGACCGGCAGGATCGGCTCGGCGGAGCGGGTGTTCTGCTCACCCGGGTCGCCGGTGATCACGGTCTGCTTCGCGGTGCGGGAGACCTTGCGGTCCCCCAGGTCGATCTTGGTGACCGCCGGGGTGTCCTGCGCGTTGACGACCTTGACGATCAGCTCGCCGGCCTCGGTGTCCTCGGTGACCACCTGCGCGAACGGCTCGCTGACCTTGTCGTCGTCGAAGCTGCCCCACTCCACGCCGTCCAGGAACAGCGTCACCTTCGTGCCGCGGACCTGGACCTTGAGGTCGTACGTCCGGCCGGTGGTCACCGTGTTCGCCTTGGTGAGGATCTGCTCCTTGGCGGAGGTGATGCCCTTCTCGACCGCGCCCTGCGTGTTGTTCCAGCCGCCCAGGTTCCACCAGTAGAACTGGCCGGTCTCCTGGATGCCGAACGCGACCAGGAAACCCTCGTCGCCGGCCGTCTTGGTGGCCTTCAGCGAGTAGTCGTAATCGGTCTCGGTGATCGTGGCCGCCTTGACCATGGTGTCCTCGGTGTTCGTGGTGGTCTGCGCGTAGGCGCCGTTGGTGACCGTCCACGTGCCGCGGGGCTGCACGGCCGTCCAGCCGTCCGCGTCGCCGTCGTTGAAGTCGTCGGCGAAGATCACGCTGCCGTCCGGGCGGGTGACCTGGACGTCGTCGTAGACCGCGGCGGTCCGCCAGGTCGACAGGCCGACCGCGCCGGTGATCGGCTTCGGCTGCACCACCTCGCCGGTGACCTTGGTCGGCACCACGCGATCGCCGACGTTGTTCATGAACAGCTTCTGCACCTGGTAGCTGGTCGAACCCCAGGACTCGTCGTTGTCGAACCAGATCATGTCCGGTTTCCACTGCACGTTGTCGATGTTGGCGAGCAGCGGCGCGTACGACGCCATCTTCACGACGTCGGCGTTGCGCTCCAGGCCGGTCATGTACGCGGCCTCGGCCAGCGAGTTGTACAGCTTGTTGTCCAGCGACGCGTACTCGCCGAGGAACACCTTCGGGCCGTTGCGGTCGTAGGTGTCGTAGCGGGCGTTGTTCTGCAGGAACCAGGACGGGCTGTTGTAGTAGTGCTCGTCGACCATGTCGGTGTTCGCGGCGCGGTTCTTGGCCCACAGATTGTCGAAGGTGGCGCCGGTGTCGTCCGGGCCGGAGTTGGAAATAACGGAGATGTCCGGGTATTTCTGGTTAATGGCTGCCCGGAACTTCACGAAATTAGCCCAGTACTCCTCGGGCAGGTTCTCCTCGTTGCCGACCGCGACCGCCTTCAGGCCGAACGGCTCCGGGTGGCCCATGTCGGCCCGCAGCTTGCCCCAGGTGGTGGTGGTCGCGCCGTTGGCGAACTCGATCAGGTCCAGGGTGTCCTGGATGTGCCGCTGCAGCAGCGCCTCGTCGACGGTCGCCCGGTTCTGACCGCACCCGGTCACCAGCGCCGGGACCACGGGCAGCGGGGCCGCGCCGATGTCCTCGGAGAACTGGAAGTACTCGTAGTAGCCGAGCCCGTAGGACTGGTTGTAGCCCCAGAAGTTCTTGTTGGTGGCGCGGGTCTCGACCGGTCCGACGGTGTCCTTCCACTGGTACGACCGGGCGCGCGGGTAGTTGTTCGCGGCGTCGTACGCGTACATGCTCCCGGTGTTGACCAGGCAGCCGCCGGGGAAGCGGACGAAGCCCGGCTCGAGGTCGGCGATCTTCTGGGCCAGGTCCTTGCGCAGCCCGTTCGCGCGTCCCTTGTAGGTGTCGCGGGGGAAGAGGGAGACCTCGTCGAGGCTCGCGGCGCCCTCGACGGACAGCCGGGCGACGTCGCTGGTGGCGGTGGCCTTGAGCGAGCCGGTGTACTTCGTCCAGGTGTCGCCGGCGACGGGGATCGTGATCGGTCCTGCCAGGGCGGTGCCGGCCGAGGTGTGGAGCGAGACGGTCAGCGGTCCGTTGCCACGAGCCCAGACCGAAAAGTCGTAAATTCCGGACTTTTTAACGGCGAGGCCAGTGTTGAAGCCGTTGTTGGTGATTTTTCCGGATAGAGCGAGGTAATTGCGGTTCCGGTCGTTCAGGCGTTGACCGTCGTTGACCACGGTGGCACTGCCCGACGTGGTCCAGCCGGTCAGGCCGGTGAATCCCGCCGCGTCGGTGGCGTTGAACTCGAACGACCGGTTACGCACCAGCTCGGCGTAGAGGCCGCCGTCCGCCGCGTAGTTGATGTCCTCGAAGAAGACCCCGTACATCGAGCGCGGGATCGAGGCGCCGGTGGCGCCGCTGTCGACGGTGATCGTGTAATCCGGCTCGACCGCCTGGGCGGCCACCGGCGGGGAGACGGCGAGCGGGAGCGAGGCCAGAACGGCGGCCGCGCCCGCGATGCGGGTGTTTCGGGGCATGAGGAGTCCTCCGGTGCGAAGGCAGCGGTGTGTCGGGGATGTTTCCGGTGGACGGGACTCAGCAATGTGTACGCAAACATCGATCGCCCTGTCAAGAGGCGATCGTCGATGTCCGCGCTGGTCCGGAGGAGTTGTTAACGTTAACCTGCGGTAATGCCGAGAGCGGTACGCAGTCGTTCGACGTCCTGATAGCGGGCCGTCTCCACGAGCGCGAGCGCCTCGGCCCGCACCGACCCGGCCGCCGCGGTGTCCCCGGTGTCCGCATACACCCGGTACAACCCGATCAGCGCGTCGATCTCCAGCTCCGGCAGGTCGTCGTGCAGGTCGAGACAGCGCCGGAACGCCGCCGAGGCACCGGCCGGATCACCGGACGCGTGCCGGAACCGGCCGAGATGGATCAGCGTGTCGGCCACCCCGTCGGCGTTGTCCAGACCCTCGTGCAACGCCAGCGACTCGTGCAGCAGACGGTCCGCCTCGGCGCGCCCGCCCGGTTGGAAGAAGTGGTACCAGGCGATCGGGACCAGGGCGCGCGCCACGTCGTTCTCGCCGCCCGGGAGACGCCGGTAGTTCTCCAGAGCCTCCCGGGCGTACGGGAAGGCGGCCTCCGCGTCCGCCCGGTCCGGCGTGCCGGTGGCACCGATGGTGGCCAGCGCCCAACCGAGCAGACCGTGCGCCAGCCGCAACGGGTCACCGGTGGCCCGGCCCGCCGCGATGGTCAGCTCCAGGTAGTGCCGGGCCTGGTCACGCTGCCCCAGCCGGATGTGCCCGCGACCGAGCAGGTAACTCAGGAACCCCGACCACCAGCCCTGCCCCTCCCGCTCGGCCACCTCCAGCGCCCGGCCCACCAGGTCGAACGAGTCGTCCAGGTGGTACCGGATGTCCTGCTGGTAGTTGGCCAGCACGTACGCCCACGGCCCGAGCAGCAGCGGATCACACACGCCGGTGAGCGCCATGATGTTGCGGTACTCGGCGTGCTTCCAGGCCAGCGCGTCCTCCGGAGTGGCGAAGACCTCCGGGGTGACGTCCGCGGGCACCGGCCCGACCCGGTCCGGCCGGGGATACGACACGTACCGGTTGGCCGCGGCGGTCGCCGAGTGCAGGAAGTGCGCGACCAGACGGTCCAGCACCGAGGCGTCGCGGTCCGGCAGCTCCAGGGCGTACGAGCGGACCAGATCGTGGTACGAGAACCGCGCCGGCTCCCGCTCGGTCAGCAGATGCGCGTCGCACAGCACCCGCAGCAGCGCCCGCGCCGACGGCCCGGCGACGCTGGTCACGGCGTTCTCCGGCAGGTCCGGTCCGGGATGCGCGGCCAGCCCCCGGAACAGCGCCGCGGCCGGCTCCGGAAGCCGTTTGTACGACCAGGACAGGACGGCCCGCAGGTCGTACCCCGGGCCGGCGAAGGCGTCCAGACCGTCCTCCTCGGTCAGCTCGGCGGCGACCGCGGCGAGCGGGAAACCGGCCGCCCGCGCGCAGACCATCGCCAGCGCGAGCGGCAGGCCGCCGCACCGGGCCACGATCACGTCCCGGGCCCGCGGATCCGCGTCGGCGCCCGGTCCCAGCCGGTCCCGCAGATAGGCGCGGGACTGCTCGTCGTCGAACCCGGACAGCGTGACCGGACGGGCCCCGGCCGCGGTCAGCGCGCCGAGCCGGTCCCGGCTGGTCACCACCACCGCACTGCCGGGCGTGCCGGGCAGCAGCGGGCGGACCTGCTCGTCGTCGCGGGCGTTGTCCAGTACGATCAGCATCCGCCGGCCGGCCACCAGGGAGCGGAACAGCACGGCACGACCGGACTCGCCGGGCGGCACCCGGTGCGCGGGCACCCCGAGCGCCGCCAGGAACCCGAGCAGCACGTCGCCGGGCGCCGTCGGTGCGTCCTGCGGACCGTACCCGCGCAGGTCCGCGTAGAGCTGACCGTCCGGGAACCGGGGCGCCACCTGATGCGCCCAGCGGACGGCCAGGGTGGTCTTGCCGACCCCGCCCGCACCGGTGATCACGGTGAGGCCGCCGGTGTGCCGGGTCAGCGCGTCCAGTTCGGCGTCGCGCGCGGCGAAACCGGCCGGCGACCGCGGCAACTGGGCCGGGCGCACCGTCCCGCCGGCCGTCGCACCGCGGGACTCCCGTTCCAGGACGTCGCCGCGCTGGTCGAGAATGGCCTGTTCCAGTGCGGCGAGGGCCGGTTCGGGTTCCAGGCCGAGCTCCTCGGCGAGGCGCCGCCGATGCTGCCGCAACGCGTCGAGGGCCTCGGCCGACCGGTGACCGGCCCACAACGCGAGGGCGAGCAGCCGCCAGGCCGGCCCGCGCAGCGGCTCCTCGTCGGTGAGCTGCCGGGCGGCCTGCACCGCCTCCCCGTTGCGGCGCAACGCCAGCAACGCCGCGACCACCCGCTCCTGGGCGGCCCGCCGCGTCTCGGTGAGCCGCTCGATCGACGGCCGGGCCCACGCCTCGTCGGCGAACTGCTCGAACGGCCCGCCCCGCCACAGCTCCAGCGTCTCGCGCAGCGTCTCCAGCGACGGGCCGGCCTCATGCAGGCGCCGCTCGAACAGCCACGCGTCGACCGCCTCGACGGGCAGGCGCAGCGCGTATCCGGCGGATTCGCTGACCAGGACCTGCGGCGCGGCGCGGGGGGCGCGTCGCGGTTCGAGCGTCCTGCGGAGCCGGGAGACGTACGCCTGAAGCGACGCCAGCGGCCGCGGCGGGGGAGCGCCGTCCCACAGCTGGTCCACCAGACGGTCGACGGAGATCACGCGGCCGCGCGCGGCGACGAGCAGGGCCAGCACCGCCTGCTGCCGGCGGCCACCCAGCGGCACCGGTGTCCCGCCGACGAGGACCTCGACCGGCCCCAGCACCCTGACCTCGATCATCGGTCCACCCCCAGTACCCGCAGCAACGGCTGCCGGTAATCCCGGCCCCAGTCCTGGCGGCACAGCTCGGCCACCGCGGTGATGTTCTCGTGCTCGCCGTCGAGCCAGGCGACGGCGGCGGCCCGGTTGGCGAACCGTTCCGGCCGGATCCCCGGCGGCGGGCTCGGCATCCCTGATCTCTGCGCACCCGCACCCGCACCCGCGCCCGCGCCCGCGCCCGCGCCCGCGCCCGCGCCCGCGCCCGCGCCCGCACTCGCGCCCGCACTCGCGCCCGCACTCGCGCCCGCACTCGCGCCCGCACTCGCGCCCGTTCGCCCGGGCGGCTCGCCGGTGAGCACCCGGATCGCGTCGTGCCCCGAGAGCAGGTAGTGCTCGGCGAGCCGCCGCAGCACGTCCTCCCGGGCGCCCGCGCCGTCGAACCGCCGGCCCAGACCGGCCGCGTAGCTGCGGATCAGATCGTGGTAGGCGTACCGGCCCGGCCGGCGCTCCACCAGCAGGTGCGCGTCGCAGAGCATCCGCAGCCACGACCGGGCGGCCGGCCGGTCCCAGCCGCAGATGCTGACCGCCGCCGCCAGCGTCACGTCCGGCCCGGGATGCAGGGCCAGCTGCCGGAACAGCAGTGCCGCCTCGCCCGGCAACCGGCGGTACGACCACGAGAACACCGTCCGCAGATCCTGGAAGGCGTCCAGGCCCTGCTCCCCGGCCAGCTCGGCGGCGACCGCGGACAGCGGGAAACCACTGTGCCCGGCCGCGCGGGCGCACACCATCGCCAGGGCCAGCGGCAGGCCGCCGCACCGGGCCACGATCGCGTCCCGGGCGGCCGGGTCGGCGTCCACCAGCGTCGCGCCGAGCCGGTCCCGCAGGTAGTCGCGGGCCTGCTCGTCCCGGAAACCGTCCAGGCGGACCGCGTAGGCCCCGTCGGACACCACCAGACCGGTGAGCCGACTGCGGCTGGTGACGACGACCGCACAGCCCGGCGTGCCCGGGAACAGCGGACGCACCTGGTCGGCGTCCCGGGCGTTGTCGAGGAGCAGCAGCATCCGCCGGCCGGCGAGCACGCTGCGGAACAGCGACACCCGGTCGCTCTCGCCCGGCGGCACCCGGTGGTCGGGGACACCGAGGGCGGACAGGAAACCGAGCAGCACGTCGGCCGGTGCGGCCGGGGCCTCTTCCGGGCCGTGGCCGCGCAGGTCCGCGTACAGGATCCCGTCCGGGAAACGGCCCGCCGCCTGATGCGCCCAGCGCACCGCCAGGGTGGTCTTGCCGACCCCGCCGATGCCGCTGATCACGGTGAGGCCGCCGCTGTCCGCGCCCTCGACGTGCCGGGAGAGTTCGCCGAGTTCGTCCTCGCGGGCCGCGAAGCCCGCCGGAACCCGCGGCAGCCGGTGGTTGCCGGCCGTCGACGTCCCGGTGCCGGACGGCCCCGCCGCGGCGCCACCCGGCACTGCCGCGCCGCCGGGCGGCGCCGCCACGGACACCGCCGGGCCGACGCCGAAGGTCAGCTCCTCGGCCAGTTCCCCGGTGCGCTGCTCCAGCACCGCCCGCTCCAGATCGGCCAGGGCCGGCTCCGGTTCCAGGCCGAGTTCGTCGGCGAGGTGACGGCGGTGCCGGCGCAGCGCGTCGAGCGCGTCCGCCGACCGGTGACCGGCCCACAGCGCGACGGCGAGCAGCCGCCACGCCTGACCGCGCAGCGGCTCCGCGGTGGCCAGCGCCTGCGCCGCCGGGACCGCCTCCCCGGGCCGGCCCGCCACCAGCAGCGACACGATGATCCGTTCCTGGGCGACCCGCCGCGACTCGGCCAGCCGGGCGATCGCCGGCTGCGCCCACGGCTCGTCCGCGAACGCCTCGTAGGCCCGGCCCCGCCACCGCCGCATCGCGGTGTACAGGATGCCCAGCGCGGTCTCCGCCGCGGCCGGCGACAGCCCCTGCGGGCGCATCTCCTCGACCCGGCGCAGATCCTGTTCGAACCGCCAGGCGTCCACCGCCGCGTCGTCCAGCCGCAGCGCGTAACCACCGGCCTCGCTGACCAGGACCTCCGCCGCGGCGCGGGGCGCGCGTCGCGGTTCGAGCAGCCTGCGCCACCGGGAGACGTACGCCTGAAGCGACACGACCGCCCGCGGCGGCGGATCACCGGCCCACAACTGGTCGACGATCCGGTCCACCGGCACGACCCGTCCGCGTGCCGCCACCAGCATGGCCAGCACCGCCTGCTGACGGCGCCCGCCGACCAGCACCGGCACCCCGCCGACCCGCACGGTGACCGGGCCGAGCACACCCACCTCGATCGCCACGTCGCTCTGCATCGGTCGGTCCTTCGCTGGCCGGGGCGGTCCGTCACGGCGCCGGCGTCGGCGTCCGTGGCGGTGTCACGCGACACGGCCGGCACCTGACGCACGGTAACCGCGTCCCGGTTCGCAGGGAGATCCTAAATGGAGTTCCGAGCCGAATCCGCTTCCGGAGCGGCCGGAGTCGGTAACGCGACACTCCCCGCTCCACGCCCTGTTATGCCGATGTCAATCACGTGTCAACGGCCCTGTCGGGCAATGGACGGCAGCACCGCGCGGGCCGGTACCGGCCGTCCCGCCGCGGTCGACGCCGGGAGTCCACGCGATCACGCACGGTGGTCACATGGTCGACGCTTCCGGTGGCGTCGTGGCCGGCCCGTGGGGGGCCCGGTCGCGGCGGCCGGTGCCGCCGGGCGGGTACCCGGCGGCACCGGCGTCCCGGTCGACGCGGCCGCGGGAGCGACGAGACGCGAGCTGATCCCGCCGCCCGGCACGGGCGGGCCGGACGGCGCAACGGGTCAGGAGGCGGGGGACCGCGGGGTGGCGAGGGCGGGGAGCGGATCCGGGGAACCCAGCAGGATGCGCTGGTGCAGGTCGCGCAACTCCGCGGTCGGCTCCACGCCCAGCTCGTCGGCGAGGATCCGGCGCACCCGGCGGTAGTGGGCCAGCGCGTCGGCCTGGCGCCCGGCCCGGTACAGCGCGGTCATCAGCAGGGCGTGGCAGCGTTCGCGCAGCGGGTCGGCGGCCACCATGGCGCGCAGGTCGGCGATCGCCTCGGCGTACCCGCCCAGTTCGACGGTCAGCGCCACCAGGTCGACCGCCGCGGTCCGGCACAGCTCCTCCAGGCGGTCGCGCTGGCCCTCCACGTAGGTTCCGGCCGCGCCCGACAGCGGCGTGCCGCGGTGCAGGTCGACGGCGGTGCGCAGCTCCAGGGCGGCGAAGGGCAGGTCGCCCCGCCGGACGGCCTCGGCGGCCCGGCCGGTGTGCTGGTGGAAACACTGCACGTCGATGGAGCCGGGTGGCGTGGTGAGGACGTACCCGCCGCCGATCCAGTCGATGCGGGCGCCGCCGGGCGAGGCGACGATGCGGCGCAGGCGGGACAGGTAGGTGCGGACCGTGGCCACCGCGGAGACCGGCGGGTCGGCCGGCCAGATGGCGTCGACCAGCTCGTCGACGGTGGTGAGCAGGCCCTCGCGGAGCAGGAGCACGGCCAGGGTGGTGCGCTGCTGCGGCGACCCGAGAGGCACCTCCTCGCCGTCGCGCCAGGCGCGTACCGGGCCGAGCAGGGCGAAGGTGGTCGTGACGGGCACGGTGATGGCTCCTCGGCGTCTTGCTGGATGCGTGAGGCGCCAGTGTCGCGGAGTCCACTTGCCCCGGACTTGCAAAACCACGGGACCGTGCGCGGACGCGTACCCCCGAAGGAGCGTGAGCGGGCCGATCAGGCCGTGCGCAGTCTGTGACCGGACGGTATACATGCGATAAACGTGCCGGGACGTTCACGCTGCGTTCACCCTCGGGGGGTGGTCGCCGGACATCTGCGCTCCTTAGCGTCCGGGCAGCCCGTCGCCAATTCTTGGTGACCGGAGACCGAGGAGACGACCACATGCCCGACAAGATTCGCCGCCTGTTACCGCTACTGGGCCACAGTGGCGGCAGCCGGGACGCGATGACCTGTCTGTATCGCTGCGGGAACGCCTGTGACCACCCCGTGCCGAACACCTCCGACAACGACTACCTGGGTGACGTCGTCAACGCCGGGATGAGCCGTCGCGGCGTCATCCGGGCCGGCGCTGTCGGCGGCATGGTTCTGGGCTTCGGCGGGGCACTCACCTCCTCCGCCCCCGCCCTGGCCGGCGGCACGTCGCACGGGGGTTCGCACGGCGGCGGCAAGCCCGTCAAGGCCGGCAGGCTCACCTTCGAGGCCGTCGCCCCGAACACCGCGGACGCCGTCACCATCCCGAAGGGCTACCGGAGTTCGGTGGTGATCCGCTGGGGTGACGCGGTGGTGCCCGGCGCGCCCGCCTTCGACGTGCACAACCAGACGGTGGCCGCGCAGCTCAAGCAGTTCGGATACAACAACGACTTCGTCGGTGTGCTGCCGGTTCCCGGCGAGAGCGACCGGGCGCTGCTCGTGGTCAACCACGAGTACACCAACGAGAACCTGATCTTCCCGGGGTTCACCACGCTGGACGCGCTCACCGTCGACCAGATCAAGATCGCGATGGCCGCGCACGGCCTGTCCGTGGTCGAGCTGGAGCGGGTCAAGCGGACCGGCGAGTGGAAGCCGGTGGAGGGCAAGCGGCTGCGCTACAACCGGCGCATCACCGCCCTGGAGACCAGGTTCAGCCTGACCGGCCCCGCCGCCGGGCACGTGCTCCTGCGCACCGCCGCCGACCCCGAGGGCCGGACCGTCATCGGTACGCTGAACAACTGCGCCGGCGGCGTGACCCCGTGGGGCACCGTGCTCTCCGGCGAGGAGAACGTCAACCAGTACTTCGTCGGTGGCGACCAGGCCCCCGAGGAGCTGAAGGCCAAGCTGACGCGGTACGGGATCACCACCACCGCCCGGTACCCCAGCGACTCGCGCAAGTGGGAGCGGGCGCAGGAGCGGTTCGACCTGGCGAAGCACCCCAACGAGGCGCACCGGTTCGGCTGGATCGTCGAGGTGGACCCGTTCGACCCGGAGGCCCCGCCGCGCAAGCACACCGCGATGGGCCGGTTCAAGCACGAGGGCGCCAACGTCATCGTCGCGGACAACGGCAGGGTCGTCGCGTACATGGGTGACGACGAGCGGTTCGACTACCTGTACAAGTTCGTCTCCGACAAGAAGTTCCTCAAGGGGAACTCACCCGCCGCGCGCCGGCACAACCTGTCGCTGCTGGAGTCCGGCACCCTGTACGTCGCCAAGGTCACCGGCGACAGCCCGGCGTCCGAGATCGACGGCACCGGCAAGCTCCCCACCGACGGTAGGTTCGACGGCAAGGGCAAGTGGATCAAGCTGGTGTCCGGCAACACGTCGTTCGTGCCCGGGATGACCGCCGCCGACGTGCTGATCTTCACCCGGCAGGCCGGCGACGCGGTCGGCGCCACCAAGATGGACCGGCCCGAGGACGTCCAGCCGAGCCTGCGCACCGGCAAGATCTACGCGGCGATGACCAACAACACCAACCGTGGTGTCGGCACCAACGCCGCCGTGGACGAGGCCAACCCGCGCAACGCCAACAAGCACGGCCACATCTTCGAGATCACCGAGGACCGGGGCGACCACACCGGCACCGGCTTCACGTGGCAGCTCCCGATCGTCTGCGGCGACCCGGCCGCCGCCGACACCTACTTCGGCGGGTACGACAAGACGGCCGTCTCGCCGATCTCCTGCCCGGACAACGTCGCCTTCGACAGCGCCGGCAACCTGTGGATCTCCACCGACGGCAACGCGCTGGGCAGCAACGACGGCCTGTTCGCCACCCCGGTCGAGGGGAGGGAACGCGGCCACCTCAAGCAGTTCCTGACCGTGCCCCGCGGCGCCGAGACCTGCGGCCCGTTCGTCACCGGCGACGACAGGTCGGTGTTCGTCGCGGTCCAGCACCCCGGCGAGATCACCGGGGCCACCGTGGAGAAGCCGGCCTCGGTCTGGCCGGACGGCGACTTCGCCAAGCCGGCCGTGATCGTCACCTGGCGCCCGGACGGCGGCCCGATCGGCAGCTGATCAGGTCCGGTCATCGACGGCCGCGGCACACTTGCCGCGGCCGTCTAACCTGAGCCGGTGATCGACGTGTTGTCCCGGCACCGGCTGTGGTACCTGCTCGCGACCCTCGTCCTGGGCATCGGCGCCGGACTCGCCGATCAGCTGCTGCCCGGGCCGCTGGGATACGTGCTGCCCCTCGGTGCCCTGCTGCTGTCGGTGATCCTGCTGGTCGCCGTCGTGACCGTGATGGGCCGGCCGATGCCGCTGGTCGCCCGGCCCGCCGTGCCGTCGTTCGACTTCCTGCCCGGCCCGGCCCAGGTGCTGCTGACCGGGGCGCTCACCCTGCAGCAGGGCTCGCAGACCACCAAGGCGATCGTCGGGTCCATCACCGGGGCGCCGCAGCCGTGGGAGGCGTTCGACCTGATCCTGCGCCCGTTCGCGCTGGCCGTCCTGATCGTGCTGTGGACCGTCGTGCTGCGCGGCATGGGTCTGCGGCTGCGCCCGGACGGCGTGCACGACCGCCGCCTCCTCGGCTCGGTGTTCGTCCCGTGGGACGCGTTCGGCCCGGACGTCGTCACACCGGCCACCGCCACCAAACTGCCGCTGCAGGTCGCCCGGCCCGACCGGGTGGTGCGCCAGGGCTACTACCGCGGCGAGCCGTCGGCGCGGGTGTCCGCCGCCGACCGGGGCCGGATCGGTGCGCTGCTGCGGATGTACGCCGCGGACCCGGCCGCCCGCACCGGCATCGGACACCCGGACCGCCTCCCGGTCCCGGCGGGCGACTGACGCTACTGTCGGCGGGATGAGCGATCACGGTGCGGACGTGTGGACCCTGCATCGGCGCGGCGACGGCCGGCTCCTGGCCCGCCTCGCCGTCACCGACACCGACTTCCCCTGGCTGTACGCCCGGGTCGAGGCGGGCGACGACGACCTGACACCGCTGCGGCCGCTCTTCGCCGACGAACTGCACCTGCTGAACGACGTGGGCACGGACGTCCCGGCCTGGGAGCAGGCCTACGAGCTGATCCGGGACGCGGTGACGCTGCGCTCCCCGGAGGGGGTGGACGTGCCCGAGTTCCTGCTCCACGTTGAGGGCGACGAGGCGTGGTGGCGCTGGAGCGACGAACCGTTCGACGAGCCGCCCGCGGAGCCGTCGGGCGGTGTGCCCGGGCGGGCGTGATCGTGCAGCCGTTCGCCGTTCGCCGGACCCGTGGGACGGGTCTACGCGGCGCTCTGAGAAGGGCCGGTTCAGGCCAGCTCGCGGGCTGCGGCGACCCGGTCGGGGGGAAGGCCTTCGGCAGCCAGCGCGTGGCCGAGCAGGACCTTGCGGTAACCGTCGTGGGGCAACTCGGGGGCCAGCGTGATCAGCAGGTCCAGATCGGCGGGGGAGCCGTGGGCGCGTACCCGGAAAGCGGCGTTCGCGGCCCGCAGGGTGACGTCGCCGGGCTCGTGCCGCAGGCCCTGGCCGGTCAGGGCGGCGGCCTCGGTGAAGTCGCCGGATTCGGCGGCCAGGTCGGCGAGGTCCAGGTACAACGACCAGTTGTCCGGCTCCAGGTCCAGTGCGCGCCGGAGTGCCGCCATGTTCTGCGCGCGGTCGCCGAGGAGCCGCCACGTGCCGGCCCGGACGACCTCGGTCAGCATCACCCGCGCCACGGCGTCGGCGCGGTCGCACAGGGCGAACGATTCCTGCGTACGCGCGGAGAAGCGCAACAGGATCGCCATGCGCGCCATGGCTTCGGGGTCAGGGTCCCGGTCGACGACCGTGTCGAGCAGCCGCAGCCAGGGCCCGAGCGTCTCCTGGGCCGGGCCGGTGGTGAGGTCGGAGCCGTAGTCGGTGATGTTCAGGCACGCGTCGGCGAGCCCGGCGGCGGTGACCGCCGCGGTGAACCGGGCGTCGCCGAACCAGGGCGCGGACGTCCAGGCGATCTCCGGGCGAGTGCGAGATCCGCAGTGCTGGACATCCGCGCAGACTACCGGCGGGCGGTCAGGCGGCCAGGGGCTGGTCGGGGGCCTCGACCGGGGACCACACCGCCCACCGGGTGGCCGTGCCGGCCGCCTTGGCGCGGCGCATCGCGTTGCCGGCCCGCTGGACGGCCGTGTCGTAGTCGAGCTCGCCCGGGGCGGACACCGCGACGCCGATCGCCGCCGCGAGGGTGACCAGGGTGCCGGCGATCAGGACCGGGCCGAGGGCTGCCGCGACCCGGCCGGCCATCTCGTACGCCCCGGCCGCCTGGTCCAGTCCGGGGAGCAGCACCGCGAACTCGTCGCCGCCGGTTCGCGCCGGCAGGCCGTGGCCGCCCACGGTGCGGCGCAGCACCTCGGCGAACTCGGTCAGGACCAGGTCGCCGGCGTGCTGGCCGAGGGTGTCGTTGACGCCGCGGAAGCCGTTCAGGTCGATCATCAGGACGGCGGTGGGCCGGCCGGTGCGGGCGTCGTGGGACAGCGCCTGAGTGGTGGCCGCGGCGAACAGCGAGCGGTCGGCCAGTCCGGTGAGCCGGTCGGTCAGCGCCTGTTCGTCGTGGTCGCGGCGGACCAGATCCTGCCGGGCCAGCAGCAGGCCGCTCAGCACCGTGCCGCCCAGGACCAGGCCGGTCCAGGGCAGGAAAGGCGGGGTGGTGGACAGCAGCAGGCCGTGGATCAGCGCGACCGCGCCGAGTGGCAGGTACCGTCCGGTGTCGTGGTGCCGTACCGGTGGGGGAGGGTGCCGGCGCTGGTCGACGGCGGCGATCGCGAGCAGGGCCGTCGCGGCGACACCGGCCAGTGCCGGCAGGCGGCCGCCGGGCAGGGCGCCCGCGAGGAGCAGGATCAGGGCGCCCGCGCCGAGCAGGCGGACCGGGCGCTGGGCGGTGCCGTCGACGCCGCGCAGCACGGCCAGGGCGACGGCGAACAGCAGCACCAGGGCGGGGAGCAGCGCAGCCAGGGCGGGGAGCAGGGCCGGGCCGGGACTGTTCGGGAGCCGGGCGGCCGCGGCCCAGCCGAGCAGCATCACGCCACCGACCAGCACGATCGTCGCGTCCAGCGCGGTCGTCGACCGGGTGTGCCGGTGTGCGGGCAGCAGCGGGAACCGTTGGAACGCCACCAGCAGCAGCACCACGACCACCACGTGTGTCACCGCCGGGACCAGCGGCCCGGCGGCGACCAGCGCGACGAAGGCGGCGGCCATCGCGGCCCACGCCTGGCGCAGCCGGATCGGCAGGATCGGCTCGCGGGCCGCCCGGACCGCGGCGACCAGCCCGACGATGCCCAGCGGCAGCACCGCCGGCAGGCCCGGGACCAGCCCGGCGACCAGCATCGCGCCGAGGGTCAGCAGCCCGACGGCGAGCAGCGGGCCGTGCCCGGCGCGGTGGTCCGGGCCGTCGTGGTGGTGCCGGGCGAACCGTGCGGCCTGCGTGTGCCTCGTCCGTGTGGACAACGCCCCTCCTCAGCCCGAACGGTCGTGCTGTTGATCGGCTGACAGAGAAACGAACTTGAGGATGCGAGGTCCTAGGATCAGCGGATGACGCATGACGAGGCGGTCGCGGCCGCCCACCGGCTCGCCGCGGAACTCGCCCCGGGCGCGGCCCAGCGTGACCGCGACGGCGCCACGGTGGTTCCGCACGAGGCGCTGGCGGCGCTCGACGCCTCAGGTCTGCTGGCGATCACTGTTCCCGCCGCGGACGGGGGACCCGGGCTCGGTCCCCGTACCCTCGCTGACGTGGCCCGGATCCTGGCCGCCGCCGACCCCGCCCTGGCCCAGGTGCCGCAGGGGCATTTCCTGATGGTCGACGTGCTGGCCGTGCACGGCGGACCGCAGGCCCGCAAACGCCTCTACGCCGACGTGCTCGCCGGCCGCCGGTTCGGCAACGGCCTGGCCGAACGCGGCGGCAGACACGCGCAGGACCTGCGGACCCGGATCAGCGGCGGCCGGCTGGACGGCGTCAAGTACTACACGACCGGGGCACTGACCAGCGCGTGGATCGCGGTCAGCGCCCTGGGTGAGGACGGCCGGCTGGTGCTGGCGTTCGTGCCCCGCGACGCGGACGGCGTGCGCGTCGACACCGACTGGGACATGGTCGGCCAGCGGGCCACGATCAGCGGCACGGCCACCTTCACCGGCGTGACCGTCGATCCGGCGCTGCTGATCCCCTACGCGTCGGCGTTCGAGGTGCCGCAGCAGCTCGGCGCCCGCGCGCAGCTCTTCCACGCGGCCATCGAGGTCGGCATCGCCGGGGCGGCGCTCGCGGACGCCCGGGATTACCTGCGGGACAAGGCCCGGCCGTCGACCGAGGCGGTCCGCGCGGGGGCGTCCGCGGCGGCCGACGACCCGCACGTCAAGCATCGTTACGGCCGTCTGGCCAGCCGGGTCCGCGCCGCCGAGGCGTTGCTGGAGTCGGCAGCGCGGACCCTGGAGGAGGTCGGTCTGGTCCCGGCGGACGCCGAGGCCGCGGCACGGGGATCTCTCGCCGTCGCGGCGGCGAAGGCCTTCGGCAGCGAGGTGGCGGTGGAGGCCGGGTCGGAGCTGTTCGCGCTCTGCGGCACCAGCTCGGCGGCGGCGAAACACAACCTCGACCGGCATTGGCGCAACGCGCGCACCCACAGCGTGCACGACCCGGTCGATTGGAAATACCACCACATCGCGGCTTTTGAGCTTTCCGGCACGCTACCGCCCAATCACGGGCAGATCTGACTTTTCTGGTACGCGGTCACGGCTGATCCCACACGACGGCGTCGAAGGACACGGTGTCCTGCCGGCTGTCGATCTTCGTGATGGTGAGGCGTGCGGTGCGGTACTCGGTGGTGCGCACGCACAGCACGGTCTTGGTGGCGAGATCCTGGACGGTGGCGACGCCCTGCGAGGACACCGCGAGCCGGCACTCCTCGGCCCCGGGAGTGCCGTCGCCGTCCCACACCGCGAACGAGGACTGGGCGAACGCCGCCCGCCCCACCTGGGCCCGGCCCTCGATGATGCTGACGATGACATCCGCGCGGGAGCCGCTGTTGCTGATCTTCTGGGCCGGACGGGTGTCGAGTTCGGCCGCGGCGTCCAGGCCGAACGTCTCCACCACGACCCTCCCGGCCCAGGAGCCGGGTTCCGGTGCGGCCGCGGGGCTGCTGGGCGTGGCCGGCTCGGCGTCACCCACGGCCGGTGTCGTGGTCTGCCGCGGTGACGTGCGTGACGTCGCCGGGGTGGTCGCGGACGCCTCGGGCTCGTCGTCACCGCCGGACGCGACGATGGCGAACACGCCGCCGATCAGCGCCGCCAGGATGGTCCCGGCGAACGTCACCCAGATGTTGAGCCGGGTGTGGTCGGTGTCCTTCTGCTGCCGCTGTTCCGCCGTCATCGCCCCCGCCAAGCGCCATCCATCGATGAAAGTGCGCCCAGTGTAGTGACGGCCCTCGTGGTGTTCGCGCCTATTCGGGCCCGGTGTGCCGGAACGACGTGAAGACGACCTCGCCGGCGTGTTCGAACCCGAGACGCTCGTAGAGCCGGATCGCGTCCGCGTTGTCGTGCACCGCGTGCAGGAACGGCAACTCGCCCCGGGCCAGGATGCCCGCCGCGACCGCCATCGTCAGCCGCGCGCCCAGCCCCCGGCCGCGGAACGCCGGGTCGGTGCAGACCGCGCTCACCTCGGTCCAGCCGGGCAGCCGGAACCGTTCGCCGGCCATCGCGATCAGCCGCCCGTGCTCGTTGCGGATGCCGAGATAGCGGCCCATGTCCACGGTGCGCTTACGGAACGGCCCGGGTTTGGCGCGGGCGACCAGTTCGAGCATCTCCGGCACGTCGGCCTCGGTCAGCGGCACCGCCTCCGGGTCGTCGACGCCGGTCATGCTCTGGCCGACCATCTGCACGCCGTGACCGGTCGCCACGGTCTCCCAGCCGGATCTCGGGGTCAGCGCCGGACCGGTGAGCAGCGCCGTGGCGGTCAGCCCGGCGAGGTCCCGCCAGGCGGCCGGGTCGGCGGGGTCGCGCAGTGCGGCGAACGGGGCGATCTCGGGACGGTAGCGGGCGGCGTCACCGGCCGCGTCGGCGAAACACGCCTGCGGCCCGGACAGGGCGGCCCACACGGGATTGTTCAGCACACCTGCGACCCTGCCCGGTGCCCGCGGCTCGCGCCAGTCGATATCGTCCCGACCACCCGCGCGTGATCCGTGCCGCTTGTCGGATTTCTGCTAACCGTGGCGTGGTGGGGCCGCCAGCGCGGCGGCGCCGGTCGTCAGCGCCGGGATCTCGCCCGGCCACAGCGGCTTGGCGAACAGGTAGCCCTGACCGTACTGGCAGCCCATCGCGTCCAGGGCGGTGTGCTGGCCGGTCTCCTCGATCCCCTCGGCGACCACGGCCAGGTCGAGGTTGCGGGCGAGCGTGACGATCGCGTCGACGAGGGCGTGCTGCTGCCGGCTGTGCAGGACGTCATCGATGAACGATTTGTCGAGTTTTAGCACGTCCACCGGCATCTGCCGCAAGTAACTCAACGACGAGTAGCCGGTGCCGAAGTCGTCGATCGCCACGCGTACCCCGAGGGCCCGGAGACCCTTGAGATCGGACAGCACCTTGTCGGTGTCGCCCAGCACCAGACTCTCGGTGATCTCCAGCAGCAGCCACTCCGGGCGGGCGCCGGACTCGGCGATCGCCCGGCGCACCTGATCGGCGAAGTCACCGCTGCGGAACTGGCGCGGCGACACGTTGACGCTCACGTACCGCAGGGTGCACTCCGGGTCGTCCATCCGCCACCGGGAGAACTGCTCCAGGGCGGCCCGCAACACCCACTCGCCGATCCCGACGATCGCCCCGCTCTCCTCAGCGGCCTCGACGAAGTGGTACGGCCCCAGCAGCCCCCGCATCGGATGCTGCCAGCGCACCAGCGCCTCCAGACCGGAGATCAGGCCGGTGCTCAACTCCACGATCGGCTGATACTGCAGGACGAACTGCTCCTCCTCGATCGCCTCCAACAGTTGGGTACGCGTCTCCAGCCGCTGGACCATCGCGGTGTGCAGGTCGCTCTGGTACCGCTGCCAGGCGCCCTTGCCCAGCCCCTTGGCCAGGTAGAGCGCCAGGTCGGCGTGGCGCAGCAGCTCGGTCGGGTTCTCCGCCTCGCGGTTGGTGGCCAGCCCGACGCTTGCGGCGCCACTGACCAGCCGGGTCATCCCCTCGGTGTCGATCACCTCGATCGGCTGGCTCAGCGTGGACACCAGCCGGGCCGCCACCTGCTCGGCACGCTCGGCGCCCTCACTCGGCTCGATCAGCACGGCGAACTCGTCGCCACCCATCCGGGCCGCGGTGCTGCCCGCCCCGACGATCTCCGAGATCCGCCCGGCCACCTCGATCAGCAACTGGTCGCCGACGGCGTGCCCGAGCGCGTCGTTGACCTCCTTGAAGTCGTCCAGGTCGACGAAGAGCAAGCCGATGATCGAGCCGTCCCGGGCGGCCACGCTGAACAGCTGCTCCAGCCGGTTGCGGAACAGCACCCGGTTGGCGAGCCCGGTCAGCGAGTCGTGGAACGCCTGGTGGGTCAGGTCCTCCTCGAGGCGCCGGCGCTCGGTCACGTCGCGCATGGTGAGCACGAGTCCGCGTACCGTCGGATCCGCTCGAAGATCGCGCACGTCGCACTCGATCTCCACGCGCCGCCCGTCGGTGGTGACCGCGGCCAGCGCGACCCGGTCCAGCTCGCCCAGGCCGCCGTCGAGCCGGTCGAGCACCTCGTTCATCGCCTCCCGGGAGTCGCCGGCGAGCAGGCCGGCCAGCGTCTCACCGGTCGGGTCGGAGGTGCCGAACAGCTCACCGGCCGACGGGCTGGCATAGGTGACCACCCCGTCGTCGCTGACGATCATGATCACGTCCGAGGCGCTCTGGATCAGCGTCCGGAAGTACGCCTCACTGTCGCGCCGGCTCACCTCCGCGGTCAGCGTGATCCGCTCCATGATCACGGCGATCTGGGTGCTGAGCGTCGCGAACGAGCTGTGCACCGCCCGCAGCACCGGCTCCGGGGCGCCCAGCACCAGACTGCCGACCATGCCCCCGGGCAGCGCCTGGGTCGCGTAGAGCACCGTGCGGTACCCGCCGGACGAGCGGCCGGCGGGCAGCTCGGCGGCCGGGATCAGGCGTACCCCCTCCGGGGCCTCGCCCGCGAAAGGCGCCGGGAGCTGCAGGAAGTAATCCCGGTCGGCGGGCATCAGCAGCGCCACCGCCCGACGGCACGCCTTGGCCACGTCCTCCACGGTCGCCGCGCTGAACATCGTCGTCCCGGCCTGCCGCAACGCCCGCTCCCGGGCGCCGGCCTGCCGCTGGGCCATCGCCAGGTCACCGACCCGGGCCAGCACCAGCAGGAACATCACCGCCGCGGCGGCCGCGATCACCGGGGCGTCGACCAGCCCGCCGTGGGCGATCTCCGCGGCCCGGTTCTGCAGGTACTCGACGAACAGCACGACCGGGGCGACCAGCGCCGCGGTGGCCAGGAACAGCAGCCGGTGCGTGCTCATCTCGGACGTGGTCCGCTCACCCGGTTCGGTCAGGTCCCGCATCGACGGGCGCAACGCGGCGAACGCGGTCGCCCCGTAGAACACCACCCAGCCCAGATCGACCGGGCCACCGACGTTCCAGTCGTCGCTCAACTGCGACTGCCCGAAGATCAGGTCGGCGCAGAGCAGACCCACCATGGCCACACCCAGCGTGGACGCCGCGCCCGGCCGCCGCGCCGACGACGCCAGCAGCCGCAGCAGCACCGCCAGCGCCAGCCCGTCACCGAGCGGATAGCCGACCGCCACCACCTTCTGCAGGAAGGTCAGGTCGGTGTCCCGGGTGAACGGGGCGATCCAGTACACCCACACCAGCAGCCCCAGGCCGACGGTGGGCACCAGCGCGTCCAGCAGGGCCGCCCGGTCCGCCCGCGTCCCGCCGTCACGCGCCCGCACGAAGATCAGGAAGCCGGCGGTGAGCAGCGGATAGGTGGCCAGGTAGAACAGGTCGGCGCCACTGGGCGACGGCGGTCTCTGCCCGGCCGCGACGATCGCGTTGTAGACGGTGTCACCGGTGGTCAGGCACGCCAGGGCCGCCGCGATCAGATACCACGGCAGGGGCCGCTGCGGGCGGTGGATCCGCACCCCGGCCAGCACCATCAGCGCCGAACTGAACCCCAGCGCGGCCCAGGAATACAGGTGACTCTGCGGGAACGCGTAATACACGCCGATGGCCAGCACGAGCCACGCACCGAAGCATGCGCGGACCACTCGCGTCGACAACAGCGCAACTCCGATCGTGAGGCAGCGGGGATGCCGTCCGGCGATATCGGACGGCGCCCCACCGACCTGCGAGGTCCCGGCCGGTGGCAACCGGACGGCAACCGGACCGGACCCCGAGCCTCATCCGGCCAGAGCATCCACCAGCCGCCGGGCCGAGCCGGCCAGGTTCCACCGCTCGGCGAGGGCGAGTAACGCGTCCTCGTCACGCGGGGAACGCGGCAACGCCGGCGTGAACTCCGGCAGCGGCACGTCCGTGGTCACCTCGCAGACCGGCAGAGCCCGACCGAGATACTCCCGGGAGGCCTCCAGCTTGGTTCGCACACCCGGGGCGAAACCGGAATCCGGATCGTCCAGAGCGGCGAGGATCTCCGCCACCCCACCGTATCGCCCGATCAGCCGCGCCGCGGTCTTCTCCCCGACCCCGGGCACCCCGGGCAGCCCGTCGCTGGGGTCGCCGCGCATCGCCGCGAAATCCGCGTAATGCCGGGCGGCCACCCCGTATTTCGCCGTCACCAGCGCCTCGTCGGCGTCCTCCAGCTTGGCGACGCCCCGCCCGCAGTACAGAAGACGGGTGCCACGGGCGTCGTCGACCAGCTGGAACAGGTCACGGTCACCGGACACCACCTCGACCGGGCCGGGCTGGGTCGCGGCGAGGGTCCCGAGCACGTCGTCGGCCTCGTAGCCCTTCACCCCGAACGCCGGGATGCCGATCGCGGCGAGCACCTCCAGCAGGACCGGAACCTGCCGCTCCAGCGAGGCCGGCACCTCCTCGACGTCCCCGTGCGCCACCCGGTGCGCCTTGTAGGTGGGGACCAGCGCGACCCGCCAGGCCGGCCGCCAGTCCGCGTCGAGCGCGCACACCAGCCGGTCGGGACGCCGTGTCCGGACCAACTGGGCGATCATGTCGAGGAACCCGCGGATCGCGTTGACCGGCTCGCCGGCCGGGGTCTGCGCCGCCTTCTCGGGGATGCCGTGGAACGCCCGGAAGTAGAGGCTGGGGGCGTCGACGGCCAGCAGTGGTGGTGTCACGCCGACCACCCTGCCACACCCCTGTGACAAGTCCGCCCCACCCGTGTCGGGGAACCGGTGACATGCCTGCTCAGCGCCCATCCTCCCTGCGGGTGATGACATGGCCGAGCCCGTTTCCGCGCCCCTAGTCTACCGTGCATGCGACAACCCCTCAGTAGCCGAAGAACGACCGCCGCACAGTGGCTCTCCGGCCTTCTCGGCGTCCCCGTCCGGGAGCCCACACTGCAGGAGCGGGACTCCTATCAGGCCCGGATCACCGAGGCCGAACGGGTGGCCGACGAGATGCTCGCCCTGCGCCGTGCGGCGGAGATCGAGTGAGCCTTCACCGCCCCCGGGTCCTGGACGCCTCCGCCGTGGTGGAGCTTCTCCAGGGCCACCCCGACCTGATGTTCGATCTGGACCGCGCGGCCGAGGGAAAGCTGAGGCTGGTGATCCCGATGATGGCCCAGTTCGACGCCCAGGTCACGCTCGCCTTGAGCACCGCGGTCTGGGACCGGTTCGCCGCCTGGCGCGGTGTCACCATCCCGGCGCCGGACCTGCACCGCTCCACCCGTTCCGCCGACATAGCCCGGGAACGCCTGGAACTGGGCCTGCCCTACCGCGACCTGACCAGCCCCCAGATGATCGGCCACGTGGTGCACGAGGCGACGGTCCTGGACGGCATCGTCGTCACCCGCTATCCCCCGATCTATCTGGGTCACCATCTGTCCACCCTCGCCATCTGAACGCCGGTGGCGGTCGACGGCGCTCGACCGCCACCGCCTCGCGCCGCGAGCGCCACGAGGCACCGATCGATCGATCGACGAGAGCCCCGGGAGGCCCTGACGGCCGTTAATCTGACGGGCATGACCGTGGATCGCATGCTTCCCACCCCCGAGGCACACGAACTGCTCGACCTGACCCGGGAACTCGCCGAGCGGGAACTCGCCCCGCGCGTCGACGAGTTCGAGGCGCGCGGGGAGTTCCCCCGCGAGGTGGTGCGGACGCTCGGCCGTTCCGGACTGCTCGGCCTGCCCTACCCGGAGGCCGACGGCGGCGCCGGTCAGTCGTACGAGATCTATCTTCAGGTTCTGGAGATCCTCGCCGGCAGTTGGCTGTCCATCGCCGAGGCGGTCAGCGTCCACACCCTGTCGTGTTTCCCGGTTGCCGCGTTCGGCAGCGAGGCCCAGCGCAAACTGTTGCCGGAGATGGTCGGGGGCGACCTGCTCGGCGCCTACGCGCTGTCCGAACCGCACGGTGGCTCCGACGCCGCCGGGCTGACCACCCGGGCGGTGGCCGACGGCGACGACTTCGTGGTGACCGGGACGAAGGCGTGGATCACGCACGGCGGGTTCGCCGACTTCTACAACATCTTCTGCCGGACCGGAGGCCCCGGCCCGCGCGGGATCTCGTGTCTGCTCGCCGACGCCGCCACCCCCGGGTTGCTGCCGCAGGCGCGGGAACGGCTGATGGGCCTGCGGTCCGCCGCTCCGGCGCAGATCGTCCTCGAGGACGCCCGGGTGCCGAAGGACCGGCTCGTCGGGGAGCAGGGCGGCGGGTTCACCATCGCCATGCAGGCCCTCGACGCCGGGCGCCTCGGGATCGCCGCGTGCGCGGTCGGGCTGGCGCAGGCCGCCGTCGACTACGCCGTGGCGTACGCGAAGGAACGCGAGCAGTTCGGCACCCCGATCGGGCGGTTCCAGGGGCTCGGTTTCATGCTCGCCGACATGGCCACCCAGGTGTCCGCCGCGCGGGCGCTGCTGCTCGCCACCGCGCGGCTCAAGGACGCCGGCCGGCCGTTCTCGATCGAGGCCGCCAAGGCGAAGCTGTTCGCCACCGACGTCGCGATGAAGGTCACCACCGACGCGGTGCAGGTCCTCGGCGGGTACGGCTTCGTCGCCGACCATCCGGTCGAGCGCTGGTTCCGGGAGGCGAAACTGCTGCAGATCGTCGAGGGCACCAACCAGATCCAGCGGCTGGTGATCGCACGGTCGTTGACCGGCTGAAAAGCAACGAACGGTAGGGTTGCGCCCGTGGAAGAGATCGACCAGGCGATCGTGACGGCCCTGACAGTGGACGGCCGGCTGTCGTACACCGACCTGGCCGAGCGGGTCGGCCTCAGCGTGTCCGCCGTGCACCAGCGGGTCCGGCGCCTCGAGCAGCGTGGCGTGATCGCGGGCTACACCGCTCGCGTGTCCTACGAGGCGCTGGGCCTGCCGTTGACCGCGTTCGTGGCGATCCGCCCGTTCGACCCGTCGCAGCCCGACGACGCCCCGGAACGCCTGGCGCACCTGACCGAGATCGAGTCGTGTTACTCGGTGGCCGGTGAGGACTTCTACACCCTGCTGGTGCGGGTCAAGTCCCCGTCCGACCTGGAGCGTCTGCTGCAGGACATCCGGACGGCCGCGAACGTCACCACCCGCACCACTGTCGTGTTGTCCACGCCGTACGAGAACCGCCCGCCCCGGATCGGGTGAGATCCGGCCCGCGCCCGGTCACCGGGTCGGATTTCCCTCTGTCGCGCGTTCTCCGCATCTTCATAGGCTGCGGGCCTGATGTCGTGTCGTGGAGAGACCGCCGGAGGCCGTGCGATGGGCGACGACCCCGACGATCTCGCCCGGCGCAGCCCGCTGGCGCTGGTCTACTACTACCTGATCGCGCTCGGCGGCACCGTCGCCAACGTGATCCAGGTGGCCAGCACCGGTGATCTGACACGGGAGGGCCTGACCATCCTCGCGGTGCTGGTCGCGGCGAGTGTGCTGCCGGCGGCGTACCAGGTGGGACGCAAGCACGAGCGGGCCGCCGCGGAACCGGCCGCCGTCGTGGAGAGACCGCCGGTGGCCGAGCTGGTCGACACGAACACCGCGCTGGAGACCACCCTGGCCGGGTACCGCCCGTACTGGGACGACCTGACGATCGTCTTCGACCTGGGGGAGCGGCCCGGCGACGACCGGGTCGAGGAGTTCCACGCGGTCACGCCGGTGCTGGGCCCGAACGTCTACTGGGGGCATTTCGAGGCGGCCAGCCGCGGTCCCACCCACGACCTGGACTGGGATTCGGTGGGTCTGCGCGTCGAGCGCACCCCGAAGCACCGCAGCGAACCGGAGCAGGCCGGTTTCATCCGCCTGCGCAGCCGGCTGCCCCGGGCGCTGGTCCTGTTCGCCCCGCCCAGCGACCGGGTCGAATGGTCGGCCCGGTACGTCTCGCGCGGCTACTGGGATCCGTTGCGCCGGGACCGGCACCAGAAGTTCTCCTGGATTCCGCCCGCGGTCGGCCTGGACGAGGAGTCCGGCCGGCGCAGCCCGGTCCGGTCGGTGACGTTCGTGTTCGGTGTCCCGCCGCAGCTGGGCACTCTGGCCGACCCCGGGTTCGTGCCGCCCGGGGTCACCTTCAGCAAGGACCGGTCCGGCCGGCACCGGTACACCGTCACCGCGGTGGGTGAGTTGCCCGGTGCGGGGCCGGCCGCCGACCCGATCAGCTGGTACCTCGAACTCGTCCGGCCGGGAGGCGCGTCGTGAAGCGGTGGCTGCCGGAGTTCGGCCCGGGCGCGTTCCGGTTCGCGGTGGCCGGCCTCGCGTGTGCGAACGCGATCCTCGCGGTCAGTGTCGACGGCACGCTGCGGCGTGGGCTGGCCGCCGGGGTGGCGCTGCTCTGCGTGGCCGCGGCGGTGCTGCTGCACCGGGGGGTGCCGCGGCCCCGGGTCCGGCTGCGCCGGCCCGTCTCCGACGACCGGGACGGTTTCACCGAGGACCTGGACCTGACGGTGTGGGTGGGGGCGCGGCCGGAGGACGACCGGGTGCTGGAGAAACGGTCCACGTTCTCGGCGCGTTCGTTGCGGCGGAGGGCACTGACACTGATCTCGGCCTATGCCGGTTCGGACACCCAGAATCCGCCGGTGACCCCGGAGATCGCCGTGAAGGGTCCGACCGTGGCGTCCTGGGAACCGTCCGGGAGCACGGGTCGCGGGGTGGTGTCGTTCGTTCCGCCGCCGCGCCCCGGGGAATTGCGGTGGTCGTTGTCCTACACGATTCCGCACGGGCTCTGGAATCCGTTACGCGCCAGTGGTGTCGACGTGTTCCGTTACGACCTGCGCGACATCCGCATCCGGCGCCTGACAGTGCGTTTCGTGTTTCATTCCGGTGCCCGGGCGGTCACTGTCCAGGAGCGCAATCGCCGGGGTACGCAGAGCGCCGAGTTGAGCGCCGACCGCGTCCGGACGGTGGTCTGGATTTCCGCGGAGCCCGCCACGGAGGCCCGCTACGAATGGGATATCCGCGTGGCCTGGCGTTCCACGGACTAGGCTGATAATCGAATCAGAGGGCGCCCCGGCCCGGGAGGCACGAACCGTGACGCCCGTGAACTCGGGAGGCGAGAAATGCTGACGAACAAGGGCGGCGAAGGCTCAGCGGGCTGACCGCCGTCTCACGAGAAAAGCAGGTCGAGTTGCGTTTCCAGCGCGGCTTTGGCCTGGTCCGGACTGTACTGCCCACCGAGCAGATACAGCCCCAGTCCTTCCATGATCGCCAGAAGTCCCGCCGCTGAGTTCATGGCGGCGGGACCGGGCAGCAGACCGGCGACGAACCCGAGCATCCGGTCGGTGTCGTCACGCAGCGCCACGGCGGCGTCCGGGCGCACCGCGGTGTAGGCGAGGAACGCCAGCGCCACCCGCCCGTCGGCCGCGCTCTCCTCGTCCAGCGGCAGGATCGCCGTGATGATCGCCCGCAGCATCTCCCGCGGTCCCGGCTGCGGCCCGAGCGCCGCCACCGCCGCGCCGACCCGTTCCTGGCTGCGCTCGCGCATCGTGGCAAGCGCGAACGTCATCATCTCGTCCTTGTCGCGGAAGTAGTGCTGCACCATCCCGGCGGACACGCCGGCCTCCGCGGCGACGTGCCGCAGGCTGACCGCTTCCAGGCCGCGTTCGGCGGCGACCCGGCGCAGCGCGTCGGCGATCAGGGTGCGGCGGCTGCCGCGGTCCACCTTCTTGGGCATGGCTGCGATGGTGTCACAGAGCAATGCACCTAGCCTCCTAGGACGCGGTAGAGGCTGTGCGGTGCCGCCCAGTGAGCCACTGACGGCAAACTGCTCAGGATTGAAATCGTGTCTCGGGTACGGCCGAAGTCCGTCCCGTGTACTGACCAGTAAGGTTCGGCCGTCAGCCATGCAGGGAAACCGACCACGGCTCCCGGCGCCGACCCGCCAGACACGTTTCGTCATCAGGGTCCGAAGCCCGTCCGCGTGTTGATTTCGGGCGCGCTGGACGCCCAAAGTCACCACACCCATGGGGCTGTGTTGTTTTCGGGCGTCCAGCGCGCCCAAAGTCACCACACCGGCTCGGGTGTGTTGTTTTCGGGCGTGCTGGGCGCCCAAAGTCACCACACCGGCTCGGGTGTGTTGTTTTCGGGCGTGCTGGGCGCCCGAAGTCACCACACCGGTGGTGGGTGTGTTGATTACGGGCGGGCTGGACGCCCGAAGTCACCACGCGGAACCCGACCATGAAACGTGTCCAGGCCGGCCGCGATGAAGCCCGCGGCCCCGTCAGTGAAGCGACCCGCTCAGCGACCCGTGACGTCAGTCGTCAGCGATGTCGTCGTCGATCCGGATCGTCATGCTGCCGCCCTTGAGCGCCTCGTAGGCGGTGTCGTCGTGGGTCAGGATGTCGATGCCGTACTCCACCGCGGCGATCGCGGCCAGCGCCCGTTCGTAGTCGCCGAGCAGCGCGCGCAGGGTCGTCACGGCCCGCCAGTCGGCCGGGTCGTCGGTGAAGACGAGGACGCTGGGGTGCGCGATGAGCACCTCGATCGCGTCGAGACGGTCCGGTGTCAGGGTGGCCGCGGCGGACAGGCACGGCAGCGGCACCAGCACGGCGCCGTGTTCCTCGTCGATCTCGATGAGGAGTTCGCCGACGGTGAGGGAGCCCTGGGCGTACGCGGAGACCGCCGAGGTGTCGAGCACGAGCAGGGGGACGCGGCCGTGCAGAGGGTCGTCGCTCACGCGGCCTCGAGGCGGGCGCGCAGCGCGGCCCGGGCTTGCGGGTCGCGGGCGGCGCGGGCGGCGTCGATGCGCTGCCGGGCGCGGGCGAGGCCGCCGGGCCGGACGGTGATGCCACGTTCGGCGAGCACCTCGCGGAGCGGCCGTTCGGCGGTGGGCTGAGTCATGCCGCCCAGGATACGGCGCGTACGGGAGCGGTAACCAGCCCGTTCTTCGCCGGGCATCGTCGCGGGCGTCGGTGAGGCGACCGACAGGTCACCGTGGTCGGCGTCGAGGGCCCTGCCGGCGTCTGATCGTTTCGTCCTGGGCCCTGGTGTGCCGTGGTCCTTGTTGCTCATTCGCCGGAGGGGGCGGTGACGGGGATCTCGGCGCTGCGGAGGGCGGCCCATCCGATCAGTGCGGCGCACAGCGCGGTGAGGGTCAGGGTGGCGGTGGTGACGGCGTTCTCGAACGTGTGGATGCCGGCGGCGGTGGCGCCGACGGTGATCAGGGTGCCGCCGAGGGCGGCGGCGACGATCGTGCCGGTGACGGCTGTGCCGACGCTGCCGGCGACCTCCTGGCTGGTGTCGCTCATGGCGGCGCCGATCGAGGTCTGGTCCTCCGGCAGGCCGCGCATGACGGTGACGCCGGCGATGGTGGCGACGATGCGCATGCCGGCGGCGGTCAGCGCCAGGGCGATCGCGATCCACACGTAGCCCTGCCGGCCGAGGAGGCCGTAGATGAGCATGCCGGTCAGGAACGACGAGGCGCCGAGGATGCCGGCGCGGTGGGTGCCGAGTGTGTCGACGATCTTCTCGACGAACGGGCCGATGGCGAGCATCACGACGACCTGGGGGAGGTTGCCGAGTGCGGCCTGTGCGGGGGACCAGCCCCAGACGAGTTGCAATTGCAGGGTGACGGTGAAGGCGATGACGGCCGTGCCGAGGCCGAGTGCCGCCTCGTACGCCAGGCTGGCGGCGACGGCGGGGCGCTTGAGCAGGACGAAGTCGAACATCGGGTGGGTGGTGCTGCGCTCGCGGACGACGAAGGCGACGGCGGCGAGGACGGTGCCGGCGGCGGCCGTCCAGGGGGTGGGCGTGTTCCAGCCGTCCTCGACGGCGAGGGTGGCGGTCCACAGGGTGAGGATGAGTGTGGCGGTGCCGAGCAGGGCGCCGGGCAGGTCGAGCGGGGTGGTGTTGCGCTTGGCCGGGTCGTCGGCGGGGATGCCGAAGCGGATGCAGCCGATGGCGAGCAGGGCGATCGGCACGTTCATCACGAGCAGGGTCTGCCAGGGCAGGATCTGCAGGATCAGGCCGCCGACGGTCGGGCCGATCGCCATGCCGACCAGGCCGACGGTGACGATCAGGGAGGTCGCCCGCATCAGCAGGTTCTCCTGGTCGAACAGGCGGAAGCAGAGTGCCATGGTGCCGGGCGCGGTCATCGCGGCGGTGATGCCGATCGCGGCGCGGACCGCGATCAGCTGGTTCGGTGTGTGTACGAACAGTACGGCGAGGTTCGCCAGGGCGAACAGGCTCAGGCCGATCAGCATCATTCTGCGGGTGCCGTACCGGTCGGCGATCGCGCCGAACGCGATCATCAGGCCGCCGAACAGCAGTGAGTAGCCCGAGGTGATCCATTGCAGGGCCGAGGTGGAGGCTTTGAGTTCCTGGGCGATGGTGGGCAGGGCCACGTTGAGGACGGAGTTGTCGAGCATCTCCACCAGGAAGACCACCGACAGGCCGAGGATCGCGGGCCAGACGGCCCGCAGGGAGCCTGCGTGCGGTTTCCCGGGGACTTCCTCGATCACGGCGACGTTCATGAACCCCTCCTCTGGAATGACGTTCCAATGCTTGACCGAGTATGGAATGCCATTCCAAGATGTGTCAAGATAGGGGTATGCCGCCGAAGAGCCGAACCCGTCGCACCGATGCCCTGTCCCGCGAGGTCGTCGTGCGGGCCGCCGTCGAGCTTCTCGACGAGCACGGCGAGCGGGGTCTGACGTTCAAGCTGCTCACCGAGAGGCTGCAGACCGGGGCCGGGGCGGTGTACTGGCACGTGGCCAACAAGGACGAGCTGGTCCTGATGGCCGCCGACCATGTGATCGGCGCCGCCCTGGCCGCGCTGAGCCCTGAGCCGGACGGCGACGCGGAGGCCCGGATGCGGGCGCTCGCGCTGGCCGTCTACGACACCCTGGACCAGCACGGCTGGGCGGCGCCGCACGTCATCGCGGTCCACACCATGCCGCACACCATGGGTCTACTGGAACGCATCGGTGGTCTCCTCGCCGAGACCAGGCTGCCCGCCGGGCGGCACTTCACGGTCGCCACGGCGATCCTCATCTACCTGACCAGTGTCACCGCGCAGGACGCCGGGCGGGCGTCGGCGGTCGAGCCGGGCGTCAGCCGCGACGGTGTGCTCGAGCACGAGGCGCGGCAGTGGGCGGCGCTGGACCCGCGGGCGTTCCCGTTCGTGACCCGGATCGCCGCCGACCTGGCTCGACACGACGACCGGGAGCAGTTCCTCACCGGCCTCGACCTGCTACTCGACGGCCTACGGGCGCAGGTGGCCGCGGAGCACGACAGCTGATTGAGAAGCCGGCGCGGTCGGGGGAGGGCCTCAGGTCAGGTCAGGTCGGCGCGGGCGCAGGCGGTGACGTAGGGCAGGGCGTGGGTGCTGCGGCCGAGCAGTGCCGGGTGGGTCGCGATCAGTTGGCGGACCTGGGCGAGCACGGCGGCGCGTTCGTCGGCGGGCAGCAGGATGATGCCGCTGCGGGAGGCGACCATGTCGAGCATCTCGTCGGCCTCGAGGTGGTGGGCCCAGGTGAAGGATTGCTCGGTGACGTCGCCGAAGGGCGGGCCGATGCGGCTGTCGCGGTTCATCTCGGCGCTGCCGATGATCTCGCCGAGGCGGGCGACCCAGTCGGTACGTTCGTCGCGGAGGTTCCAGATCAGGCCGAGGCGGCCGCCGGGGGTGAGGACGCGGGCGATTTCGGGGAGGGCCCGGGCGGCGTCGACCCAGTGCCAGGCCTGGGCGACGAGGACGACGTCGACGTGTGCGTCGGGCAGGGGGATGGTCTCGGCGCTGCCGACGTGGGCGGGGACGTCGGGCAGGACGCGGGTGAGTTCGCCGAGCATGCCGGGGGAGGGGTCGACGGCGACGACGTCGAGGCCGCGGGCGCGGATCTGGCGGGTGAGTTTGCCGGTGCCGGCGCCGAGGTCGAGGACCCGCGGTTCGCCGGCGGGCAGGAGCCAGGTCAGGGCCTCTTCGGGGTACGGGGGCCGGCCGCGCTCGTAGGCTCCGGCGGCGGCGCCGAACGATGCGGCGTGGTCGGACGGTCCGGGGGTGACGGGTAGCTCCATGATCACGATCCTAGACCCTATTGTCCTAGGATGCTCTAGGCGCTGTGTCCGGCGTCGCCGACAAGTCGGGTGGTTTCAAAAGGAAGCCCTGCGGGCATCACATCCCCGGAAGACAAAAACGATGAGATACGGCTGAACCGGACACGTTCCGGCACGACCGAGGAGGAGTTCGACGATGAGCATCACCGACAAGGTCAAGAACAAGGCCGACGAGCTGGCCGGCAAGGCGAAGCAGGGCATCGGCGAGGCGACCGGCAACGACCGGATGGTCGTCGAGGGCCAGGCACAGGAGACCGCGGCGCACGCCCGTCAGGCGGGCGAGCACGTGAAGGACGCCGGCCGCGACGTCCGCGACGCCTTCAGCTGACCCACGCGTACACGAGAATGCCCCGGCCGTCACCGGCCGGGGCATTCTCGTGTACAGAGCTCAGGCGACGGTCAGCGTCGTCGCCTGCTGCTTGCGCCACCAGTCCTGGCCGGCCCGGGGCAGGGTGTCGATCGGGTCGTAGTAGGCGTGCAGTTTGGTGAGGGCGTCGCCGTCCGCGGCCTCGATCGAGGTGCGGTAGTTCTTCGTCCAGTACGAGATGCCGTGTTCCCGGTCGTACTCGGCGACCATGTGCACCCACCGTTTGCCGACGAAGGGGACGTCGCAGACGATGCGCGGTGTCGCGTACCCCGGCAGGTAGCCCATCATGTCGTGCTGCAGTTGCTGGGCGTGCCAGACGGGCACCCGCCAGTGCTCGGCGTTGGGGATCATGTCGCACATGTAGAAGTAGTACGGCAGGATCCCGGACTCGCCCTGCAGGGCGAAGCACAGGTCGAGCAGGTCCTCGGTGGTGGCGTTGACGCCGCGCATGAGCACGCCCTGGTTGCGGACGTCGCGGACGCCGACCTCGAGCAGGGTGCGGACGGCTTTCGCGACCAGGGGGGTCAGCGAGTTCACGTGGTTGACGTGGGTGTGCACGGCGAGGTTGACGCCGCGGCGTTCGGCGGTGACGGCGACGCGGTGCATGCCCTCGACGACGTCGTCCTGCAGCCAGTGCTGGGGGAGTCCCATCAGGGCTTTGGTGGCGAGGCGGATGTCGCGGACGGTCGGGACGGCGAGCAGGCCCATGAGGTATTGCTCGAGTTGTCTCCAGGGGACGTTGGCGACGTCGCCGCCGGAGACGACCACGTCGCGTACCCCGGGATGGTCTTTCAGGTATTGCATGTGGGCGGCGTAGCGGTCGACGGGTTTGAGGGTGAGGCGCAGTTTGTCGACGGTGGGGGTGCTGTTGCCGACCAGGTCCATGCGGGTGCAGTGCCCGCAGTACTGCGGGCAGGTGGAGAGCAGTTCGGCGAGGACCTTGGTGGGGTAGCGGTGGGTGAGGCCCTCGGCGACCCACATGTCGTGTTCGTGGAGGCTGTCGCGGGCGGCGTGCGGGTGTGACGGCCAGTCGAGGTGGCGGTCGGTGGCGACCGGGAGCATGTAGCGGCGGATCGGGTCGGCGTAGAACGCGGCCGTGTCCGGGGCCCGGTCGGCGACCATGGTGTTGAGCATCTGCGGCGGGATCAGCATCGACATGGTGGCCAGGCGTTGCTGGTCGGTCTCGAGGTCGGCGTAGAAGGTGTCGTCGACGAGGTCGCCGAGGACGGCGCGCAGTTGTCTGACGTTCTTGACGCAGTTGACGCGTTGCCATTGGGCGGAGTGCCACTGGGCGGTGGTGACGGTGCGCCAGCCGGGGAACCGGGTCCAGTCCGGCTCGATCAGCTCGCGCCGGCGGTATTCGTAGGGCTGCACCGGTACCTCCCCGTGGTGGGCTGGCGGATCCGATCAACGTACTGGAGAATCTGCGGTCTGGTAAGCATGTTGACGGAGGATTTACGGTGTAGCAGCGTCTGGGCACGATTGTTTAACGTCGGGAGGGGTGTTGCGCGTGGTTTCGGTGGGTCTGGGGCGGGTGCTGGAGCCGGCCGGTGTGCTGCCGCAGGCGGCGTGGCGTCTGGACGCGTCGCCGGTGATCGGGCCGGACGAGGTGCGCATCCGGGTGCGGCGGCTCAATCTCGACGCCGCCAGCTATCGGCAGCTGGCGGGCAAGCATGAGGGTGACGGGGCGGCGATCCGGGCCGAGGTGCTGGAGATCGTGCGGTCGCGGGGCAAGATGCACAACCCGGTGACGGGTTCGGGCGGCATGTTGATCGGTGTGGTGGAGGAGGTCGGGCGAGAGTCGCCGCTGCCGGTGAAGGTGGGGGACCGGGTGGCGACGCTGGTGTCGCTGACGCTGACCCCGTTGCTGATCACCGACGGGTTGCGGGACTGGGACGGGCTGGGTGAGCAGGTGCCGGCGGACGGCACGGCGATCCTGTTCGGCCGGTCGATCGTCGGGGTGCTGCCCGACGACCTGTCGCCGGAGCTCGCCCTGGCCGTCTACGACGTGTGTGGTGCGCCGGCGCTGACCGACCGGGTCGTCCGCGGCTGTCCGGGCGCGCCGACCGTGGCGGTGTTCGGTGGTGCGGGCAAGAGCGGTTCGCTGACCCTGGCCGCGGCGCGGCTGGCCGGTGCGCGCACGGTCGGGATCGTGCCGACCGAGGCGGAGGCGGCGACGTTACGGGCCGCGGGTCTGGCCGATGCGGTGGCGGTCGCGGATGCGCGGAACCCGGTGGCGGTCGCCGGGGCGGTGGCGGGGGCGCTGGGGGGTCCGGCGACGATCACGGTGGTGTGTGTGGATGTGCCGGGTTGTGAGCACGGGGCGATCCTGTCGACCGCGCCGGGCGGGACAGTGATCTTCTTCTCGATGGCGACGAGTTTCCCGGCGGCGGCGCTGGGGGCCGAGGGCCTGGCTGCGGACGTGACGATGCTGGTCGGCAATGGGTATGTGCCCGGTCACGCGGAGTTCGCGGTGGGGTTGGTGCGTGCGGTGCCCGCGGTGCGTGCGTTGTTCGAGGCGCGGATTTCGGCAGACTGACGGTCATGACACACATTCCCCCCGTGAAGCGGGAACGCGTCCGCTACGTCAACGGCCGGTTCTACTCGGCTGCCGAGCCGCGGGCGACCGCGATGGTGACCGACGGTGGTGCGATCGAGTGGCTGGGCGCGTCGGCGGAGGCGCCGGTGGCGGACCGGACGGTGGATCTGGACGGTGCGCTGGTGACGCCGGCGTTCGTGGACGCGCATCTGCATGCGACGGACACCGGTCTGGCGCTGGACGGTCTGGATCTGTCCGGGGTGCGGTCGGCGGCGGCGTTGCTGGAGGCGGTGGCCGGGTTCGCGGCGTCGCGTCCGGCGGATGCGGTGGTGCACGGGCACGGCTGGGACGAGTCGACGTGGGCGGTGCAGACGCCGCCGTCGGCGCGGGAGCTGGACCGGGCGGCGGCGGGCCGGCGGGTGTACCTGTCGCAGGCGTCGGTGCATTCGGCTCTGGTGTCGGCGTCGTTGTTGCCGGTGGCGCGGGGTGTGGAGGGTTTCGACGAGTCGGGTTGGGTGCGGGAGCAGGCGCATCATGCGGTGCGGGAGGTGGCGCTCGGTGCGTTGACTCCCGCGCAGCGGACCGCGGCGCAGACGTCGGCTCTGCGGCGGGCGGCGCAGCTGGGGATCGCGGCGGTGCACGAGTGTGGTGGGCCGGGGACGTCGAGCGAGGACGATCTCCTGTCGGTGCTGCGGTTGTCGGAGCAGGGCCTGCCGCAGGTGTTCGGCTACTGGGGTGAGCTCGGTGGTGCGCGGCGGGCGCGGGAGTTGGGCGCGCGGGGTGCGGCCGGTGATCTTTATGCGGATGGTGCGCTGGGGTCGCGGACGGCGTCGGTGCGGTCGCCGTATGCCGATGGTGAGCATGGGTGTGGTGAGGCGTTCGTGACTGCGGAGCAGGCGGCGGAGCATCTGCTCGACTGTGTGCGGGTCGGTGTCCAGGGCGGTTTCCATGCGATCGGGGATGCGGCGATCGCGGCGGTGCTGGAGGGTTTCGCGCTGGCGGCGAAGCAGGTCGGGGTGGAGACGTTGCGGGAGGGGCATCACCGGATCGAGCACGTCGAGCTGATCGACAAGGCGATGATCGCGAGGATGGTGGAGTTCGGGGTGATCGCGTCGGTGCAGCCGGTGTTCGATGCCCTGTGGGGTGGCCCGGACCGGATGTACGCGCAGCGTCTCGGGGTGGAGCGGGCGTTGGCGACGAATCCGATCGGTGCGTTGCACGCGACCGGGGTGGCTCTGGCGTTCGGGTCGGATTCGCCGGTGACGGCGCTGGATCCGTGGGCGGTGGTGGTGGCTGCTGCGGCGCCGCGTAATCCGCGGTTCCGGATGAGTGTGCGGGCGGCGTTCGCGGCGTCGAGCCGGGGTGGCTGGCGGGCGGCGGGCGTGTCGGAGCGGGTGGGTGTGCTGGCGCCGGGGCATGCGGCGACGTTCGCGGTGTGGGACACGCCGTCGGGGTTGGCGCAGGGACTTCCGGCGCTGTTGCCGGATATCGACGGGGTGGTGCCGGGCCGGCCGGTGTGCCGGCGCACGGTGCTGCACGGCGAGACGATCTTCGAGTTGTAGGGGAGGGCTTCGCCGGTGGCCGGGAAGCTGGATCTGGATCCGCGGGTGGTGGCCCGGGCGCGTGCTCTGGCCGCCCGGGCCGGGCAGCCTGTGGTGGACGTGGCGCGGTCGCACACCACGGTGTCGGTGGAGCGTGCGGTGTTGCGGCTGGCGGGGGTGCACGGTGCCGACCCGGAGGGGATTCCGTGGGTGAACCGTCTGGTGGACGCGGTCCGGGCGGATGTCGGTCTGGGGCACGGGGTGGCGGTTCCGGTGCTGCATGCGGCGGCGTCGACGGGCGTGGACGATCTGACGGTGCTCGCGCAGAAGGCGGCCGCGGGTGCGGTGCGTTTCGGCGTACCCGGGAGGAAGGGTGAGAGGGATGCGGCCCGGCGCCGGGCGAGGCGTCTGGTCGGGGCGGGTCTGAAGATCGTGGACCGGCGCCGGGCCGAACGGGATCGGCTGATCAGACGGTACGGGGATCCGAAGCAGCGGCCGTGGATCTACCTGATCGTGGCGACGGGGGACATCTACGAGGACATTCCGCAGGCGCAGGCGGCGGCGCGGGCGGGCGCGGATGTGATCGCGGTGATCCGGTCGACGGGGCAGTCGTTGCTGGACTATGTGCCGGAGGGGGCGACCCGGGAGGGTTTCGCCGGGACGTATGCGACGCAGGAGAACTTCCGGTTGATGCGGGCGGCGCTGGATGTGACGTCGAAGGAGCTGGGCCGGTATGTGCGGTTGACGAATTACGCGTCGGGGTTGTGCATGCCGGAGATGGCGGTGCTGGCGGGCATGGAGCGTCTGGACATGATGCTCAACGATTCGATGTACGGGATTCTGTTCCGTGACATCAATCCGGTGCGGACGTTCGTGGATCAGCGGTTCTCGCGGCAGGTGCACGCCCGGGCGGGGATCATCATCAACACCGGTGAGGACAATTATCTGACCACGGCGGATGCGGTGGACGCGGCGCACACGGTGACGGTGTCGCAGTTGCTCAACGAGTTCTTCGCGCATGAGGCGGGGCTGGCGGACTGGCAGCTGGGGTTGGGGCACGCGTTCGAGATCAATCCGGATGTACCGGAGTCGTTCCGGCTGGAGCTGGCGCATGCGCTGCTGGCGCGGGAGTTGTTCCCGGATGCGCCGTTGAAGTGGATGCCGCCGACCAAGCACATGACCGGGGATGTGTTCCGGGGGAATCTGCTGGACGGGTTCTTCAACCTGGCGGGTGCGCTGACCGGGCAGGGGATCCTGCTGGTGGGGATGATGACGGAGGCGGTGGTGACGCCGTGGCTGTCGGACCGGGACGTGGCGTTGCAGAACGTGAGGTACGTGTTGAACGGTGCGGGGAACCTGCACGAGGATTTCACGCCGGGGGCGTTCATCCGGGGCCGGGCGGATCAGGTGCTGCACGAGGCGATCGATCTGCTGGAGCGGATCGTGGACGACACGTTGATGGCGGCGATCGCGGACGGCACGTTCGGTCTGATGAAACGGCCGGCGGACCGGGGCAAGGGCCTGGACGGTGTGGCGGCGCACGAGGACGACTACTTCAACCCGGTGGTGGATGAGCTGTGATCATTCGTCCGTACGGAGACACCACCGGGGACGGGATGGTGCAGGTCTCCTTCACGTTGCCGATTGCGCACGACAAGCGGGCCGAGGGTGCGGCGGTGCAGCTGGCGAACAAGATGGGCATGGATCCGGCGATGCTGGTGCATGCGAAACCGATGGGTGAGGGTTTCACGTTCTTCGTGGTGTACGGGAAGGTCGCGCATCTGGTCGACACCGAGCAGGTGCAGGTGGTCGAGCGTGATTTCCCGTTGCTGAGCGCGAAGGAGGTCAATGCGGCGATCAAGCGGCGGTTGCGGCGGCGGCTGAACGTGGTCGGGGCGTGTATCGGTACGGATGCGCACACGGTGGGGATCGACGCGATCCTGAACCTGAAGGGCATCGCGGGGGAGAAGGGCCTGGAGTATTACGCGGAGTTGTCGGTGACGAACATGGGGGCGCAGGTGTCGGTGCCGGATCTGGTGGAGACGGCGCGGGCGTGCCGGGCGGATGCGGTGCT
Source organism: Actinoplanes sp. NBRC 101535 (assembly GCF_030269225.1). Classification (NCBI taxonomy): domain Bacteria; kingdom Bacillati; phylum Actinomycetota; class Actinomycetes; order Micromonosporales; family Micromonosporaceae; genus Actinoplanes; species Actinoplanes sp. NBRC 101535. The sequence continues at coordinate 305,856 of NZ_BSSY01000005.1, forward strand.
GGTGTCGCAGGTGGTGACGCAGCGGGATGCGCATCTGCAGAACACGCGGGCGATGGCGGCGGCGTTCCGGGAGGCGTTGCCGGCGGGGCGGCGTCCGCTGCTGATCGTGGGTGGTCCGCGGTTCGACGAGTTGATGGCCGGTGAGCTGGGGGTGGACCGGATCTTCGGGCGGGGGACGACGCCGCGTGAGGTGGCGTCGTATCTGGTGCATGCGCTGACGGGGGACAAGTCGTGATCACGGTGACGCACCGGCGGTATGTGCCGTATTCGCATGCGCATTATGCGGGGAACCTGGTGGACGGGGCGTATTCGCTGGGGTTGTTCGGGGATGTGGCCACGGAGGTGTGCATCCGCCTGGACGGGGACGAGGGGCTGTTCGCCTCGTACGACGATGTGCAGTTCAAGGCGCCGGTGCGGGCCGGGGACGTCCTCGAGGTGACGGCGACGGTCGTGTCGATGGGCACCCGGTCGCGGAGGATCGAGTTCCGGGTGCTGGTGGTGTGCCGGGGGACCGCGGGGTCGGGGGCGCAGGTGCTGGCGGAGCCGATCGTGGCGACGACGGCGGTGGGGACGGTCGTCGTGCCCGCGAAGCCGTGACGACCGCGGTCTGTGTCGACGTCGGGTCCACGTACACGAAAGCCGCCAAGATCGACTTAGACGGTGCGGAACTGATCCGCCGGACCGAAGTGCCCACCACGGCCGCCACGGACGTCCTGGAGGGTCTGGACGCCGCTGTGGACGCGGTCGGGGGCGGCGACAGTGTGCACGTCTGCTCCTCGGCCGGTGGCGGGCTGCGGCTCGCGGTCGTCGGCTACGAACGTCTCGTCACCGCGGAGGCCGGGTACCGGGTCGGGCTGTCGGCCGGGGCGCAGGTGGTGCACGTGTCCGCCGGGCCGCTGACCGGGCCGGGCGTGGCCGCGGTCCGTGCCGCCCGGCCGGACGTGATCCTGCTGGTCGGCGGCACCGACGGCGGTGACGCCGAGGTCCTGGTGCACAACGCGCGGCGGCTGGCGAACGCCCGGATCCGGCTGCCGGTCGTGGTGGCGGGCAACGCCGACGCGTCCGGCGAGGTGCTGGCGCTGCTGGGGGAGCGGGCGGTGGCGGCCGGCAACGTGCTGCCGCGGATCGGGGTGCTCGACCCGATGCCGGCGCGCGCGGCGATCCGCGACGTGTTCCTGCGGCACGTCATCGGCGGCAAACGGCTGTCGCGGGGCCGGCGGTTCGCGTCGCTGGTGCGGGCGGCGACCCCGGACGCGGTGCTGGCCGGGGTGGAGGTGCTGGCGGACGTGACCGGCGGTGGGGTGCTGGTCGTCGACGTCGGCGGGGCGACGACCGACGTGTACTCGGCGCTGGTCCCGGACGCGGAGGCGCAGACCGGGCCGCGCCGGGACGTGGCGGGGACGCTGTGGCGGTCCCGGACCGTCGAAGGGGACCTGGGGGTGGCGGTGGGGGCGGACGGCACCCGGGCGGCGGCCGCGGCCGAACGGCTGGCGGCCCCGGACGGTGATCGTGGTCTCGCGGCGGCGGCCGCGGTGGTCGCGATGCGCCGGCACGCGCGGGGCCGGGATCTGCGGGAGGTGGGCCTCGTGGTGGGGTCCGGGGGTGTCCTGCGCCACGGCGGGGGGACGCACGTGCTGGGCGCGGTGCTGGCCGACGTGGCCGGCGGGTGGGCGCCGCCGGAACGTGCCAAACTCGTCGTCGATTCCACGTACGTGCTGGCCGCGGCGGGTCTGCTGGCCGGCGGGCATCCGCAGGTTGCGGCCGGTCTGCTGGCCCGGATCGGGTGACACGCCGAGGGGTGCGACACGCCCGGAGCGGAGATCGACGGTTGACAGGATGACGGGTCCGCGACGTACCGTCGTCATCTGATTCGCGGCGAGCGGTTGCGATTCGCTCCGTTTCTCCCACCCACTGGCCAGCAGTCCTCGCTTGGGATCGCGCGTTCGAGCCAGGTCCAGGGGGCGGGAGTGCGCGGGGCGGCGCGGACCCGACCGCGCCCGAGTGGCCCTTCCGGGGGCCGATGGTGGCTGTTAGACAACGGCCCGCACGTGTGCAGCCGGCACACGGCAGGCCGGTCCGAAGGCCACCGGAGGCTGTCGGGGCCCACCGGCTGCGAGCAGGACGGGAGCACCCGAGGGGCGTGGCCGAACCGTGGCCGCGCCCCTCCGCCATGACCGTGTCGTGGCGGGTAGCCTGCCTGGCGTGGAAATGACGATGCCGCCGCCCGCTCTAGCCGGCCCGGAGCCGGATCCCGCCGCCCGTGAACCCGCGCCGCGCCCGTTGCGGTTGCCGGTCGCCGTGGTGCTGGCGGTGGCCGCGGGCGCCGCGCTGCTGCTGGCGTTGCCGCCGTACGACCTGTGGTGGCTGTCGCCCGCCGGGGTGGCGTTGCTGGCGGCGGCGGCGCACCGGCGGCGGATGCGGGCCGGGTTCGGGCTGGGCCTGCTGGCCGGGCTGGTGCTGTTCTTCCCGCTGCTGGAGTGGACGCGGATCGCCGCGGGCTGGCTGCCGTTCGTGATGCTCGGCGTGTTCCAGGCCCTCTACCTGGGCCTGCTGGGGGTGGCGAGCGCGTGGGTGTCGCCGCTGGTGGACCGGTGGCGGGCGTCGTGGCCGGTGGTGACCGGGCTGCTCTGGGTGCTGCAGGAGGCGCTGCGGGACCGGGCCCCGTTCGGTGGGTTCCCGTGGGGGCGGCTGGCGTTCAGCCAGGGTGACGCGCCGGTGCTGCGCCTGGCGGCGTACGGCGGGGCGCCGCTGGTGACGTTCGCCGTGGCGGCCGCCGGTGGGGCTCTGGTGGCGTGTGCGTGGCGCCGGTGGCGCCGCCCGAACCTGCCGGTGGTGGGCGGGTTCGCGGTGGCCGCCGGGCTGCTGACGGCCGGGCCGGCCGCGGTGCCGCTGCCGGGCGCCGGCACCGCGCCCGCGACGACGACGGTGGCGATCGTGCAGGGCAACGTGCCGCGGCTGGGCCTGGACTTCAACGCCCAGCGCCGCGCGGTCCTCGACAACCACGTCAACGGCACCCTGCAGCTGGCCGCGGAGGTCGCCGACGGCCGGCAGAAACAGCCCGGCCTGGTGGTGTGGCCGGAGAACTCCAGCGACATCGACCCGCTGCGCAACGCCGACGCGGCCGCGCAGATCCAGCGGGCCGCCGACGCGGTCAAGGCGCCGATCCTGGTCGGGACCCTGCAGCGCACCGACGTGGCGGGGGAGAACTACAACGTCGGCATCCTGTGGAACCCGGGCACCGGCCCCGACCACGCCCAGCAGTACGCGAAACGGCACCCGGTGCCGTTCGCCGAGTACATGCCGCTGCGGTCGATCGCCCGGCTGGTCAGCGACAAGGTGGACCTGGTCGCCACCATGCTGCCCGGTGACAAGCCGGGTGTCGTCGACACCGGGGCGGCGGTCCTCGGCGACGTCATCTGCTTCGAGGTGGCCTACGACGAGATCGTGCGGGACACGGTGACCGGCGGGGCGCAGATCCTCGCGGTGCAGACGAACAACGCCACGTTCAACGAGGCCGAGGCCCGCCAGCAACTGGCGATGGTGCGGCTGCGCGCGGTGGAACACGGGCGGGAGGCGCTGATGGTGTCCACCGTCGGGGTGTCCGGTTTCGTGGACGCGTCCGGGACCGTTCACGGGGCGACCGGTTTCAACACCGCCGCGGTGGTGGTCCGTGACATGGCATTGGGTGGACCGCGTACGCTGGCGACTCGTTCGGGCAATCGGCCCGAGGTGGCGATCGTCGTCCTGGCGGTTGCCGCCCTCGTCGGCGTGCTGCCTCTGCGCCGCCGGCGCACGGACATCGGCAACGGCGGCGAGAAGGTTTCGGAGGAACGGTGAGCGAGGCGGAAGGCTACCCCGGCGTGGGGCGTGCCCTCGTGATCATCCCCACGTACAACGAGGCGGACAACGTCCGGTTGATCACAGCCCGGACGCGTGCGGCCGTCCCGGACGTGGACATCCTGATCGCCGACGACAACTCCCCGGACGGCACCGGGGCCATCGCGGACGAGCTCGCCGCCGCTGACGACCACATCTACGTGCTGCACCGGGCCGGCAAGGAAGGCCTCGGCGCCGCCTACAAGGCCGGCTTCGCGTGGGCCCGGGACAAGGGCTACGACGCGGTCGTCGAGATGGACGCGGACGGCTCGCACGCCCCGGAGGAACTCCCGAAGCTGCTCGACGCCCTCGTCGACGCCGACGCGGTCCTCGGCACCCGGTACATCCCGGGGGGCAGCGTGCACAACTGGCCGCTGCACCGGCTGCTGCTGTCACGCGGCGGCAACATCTACATCCGGATGGCCCTCGGGATGCCGTTCAAGGACGCGACCGGCGGCTACCGCGTCTACCGGATCAAGGTGATCGACGCGATCGACGTCGACACCATCGCCTCCACCGGCTACTCGTTCCAGGTGGAGATGGCCTGGCGCGCCCACCGGCAGGGGTTCCGTCTCGTCGAGGTGCCGATCACGTTCACCGAACGCGAAATCGGCGTCAGCAAGATGAGCGGCAACATCTTCAAGGAGCAGCTGCTCAGGGTCACCCTGTGGGGTGTGCAGTCGCGCAAGGAGAGCCTGCTGGGCAGGTTCGGCCGTAAACCGGACTCAGCCTGATTTCAGGAAGGGGTGTCATGCTGGTCGGTAGGACGGCGACACCCCTTGGAGGGATTTCTGATGCGGCGCAGCAGGCTGGCATATCTACCACTGGCGTTCCCGGTGCTGGCCCTGATCGAGATCGTCGTGTTCCTGTCGGTGGCCGATGCCATCGGTGGCTTCTGGGCGGTGCTGATCCTGGCCGCGTCGACTCTCGGCGGGCTGGCCCTGCTGCGCCGTGAGGGCATCAAGGGCTGGCGGGCCTTCCAGGCCGCGGCCCGGGCCGGCCGGGCACCCGGCGCCGAGGTGACGCACTCGCTGATCGGGCTGCTCGGGTCGCTGCTGCTGGCCGTCCCCGGCTTCCTCACCAGCGTGGCGGGCCTGCTGTTCCTGCTCCCGCCCGGCCGGGGCCTGGCACGCCGCGGCGTGGAACGGTTCGCCGAGCGCCGCCTCGGCGGGGCGGCGGCCGGCACCATCTTCGGCCCCCGCAAGGTCGTCGTCGTGGTCGACGACGAGATCGTCGACGAGCCGGTGAACGAGACCGTGCCGCGCCGGGGACCCTCGGGTGCCATCGAAGGCGAGATCGTCCGCTGAGCGGACACTGACCGGGTTCGACGACGGGCCGCAGCGCAGCCGCTGCGGCCCGTTCACGTATGCCGCTACTGCCAGAGCGGGCCGTCGGGCAGGCCGGCGAGCAGCTCCGGCGTGCCGGGGCGGGCCTTGTCACCGTTGAACTGGTACTTGTCCATCGTCTCCGGCGAGGCGATGCGCCGTTTCGTGTTGTTGCTGACCAGGTAGAACGTCACCGTGTCCGGGACCCGCGCCAGGTAGGCGCCGCTGGTCAGCGCCGCCCGGTGGGCGATCAGATCCAGATGCAGATCCATCAGGATGTCGTCGCGGCCGCGGAACAGGTTGTCGTACGTTTCCGGGTCCGGGATCCAGCGCCGGTACCCCTCCGGGTCGACCAGGTACACCGCGCCGTCGCCGGGCAGTTGCAGGCGCCGCCCGGACAGCGACGGATGCGGCTTACCCTCCGGGGCGGTGGCCGCGGCCGGCGTGCGGCTGACGGTGCCCGGCGGGGCGGCGGTGGCGGTAGTGGTGGGCTGCAGGGCGACGGCCGCGGCGCAGCACGCGGCCGTGACGACGAGACGACGAGCGACATTCATGATCGAGCCCCCGTGAACGTCATAGCTGATGACGTCGGCCATCGTAGGCCTGTCACGGACGGGTCCGCCCCGGTAATGGGGCGCTCCGGCGGCGGGCACCCCACCGGGGGTCCGGTGGTGGGCACCTCAGGGCACTTCTGGTGGCGGGCACCTCAGGGCGCTCCGCTGGCGGGCACCGGTGCTTCGGTGGCTGTGGTGGCGGGCACGAAAAAGCCGCCCCGGATCACCGGGGCGGCTTCGCCGCGTGACGTGCCGGGACTAACGGCCCCGGCGGGTGCGGACTTCCTGGAGCCGCTCGTTGAGGATGTCCTCCAGCTCGGCGATGGAACGCCGCTCGAGGAGCATGTCCCAGTGGGTGCGCGGCGGCTTGGCCTTCTTCTGTTCGGGCTCGCTGCCGTCGACCAGCCGGGCGACGCTGCCGTCGAACTTGCACTCCCAGGTGGTGGGCACCTCGGCGTCGACGGCGAACGGCACCTCGAACTGGTGACCCTTCGCGCACAGGAACTCTCGGGTCTGACGGGGCGCCAGCTCGGTGTTACGGTCGGACTCGTAGCTGACTGCGCCAAGACGGCTGCCGCGCAGCATGCGTTCGCCCATGATGGCTTTCCCCTCGCTCGTGGTGCTGCTCTCGTTGGTGTAACGAAAGGGGCGGCCGCTGGATTCCTCTCTGCCGGGAGGGATCGTGAGTGGCCGCGGTGGTCTGTCCCCACCGCCTGTGTCAGCGGTGTTAACGCTATGAGCGTAACCGGCCACAGCCCTTACCCGGCAAACCGAACGGCCATCCGAGCGGACCTTGGTCCACTTTACGACTGTTTGACTCATGTGCGGGTGGTGCGATGTCGGTCACTCCGTGCGGTTCACCCCTCATTACCTCACTCGCCGGTCACTGCCCGGTGCGCGCACGGTAGCCGTCCGGTAGCAGCGAACCGCCTCTTCCCGGTCACCCGTACCCGAGCCGGGCAACCCTGCGAGTGAGATATGTCGCCCTATGATAGCGAATCCCGCTGACCGTTATCGATCAGCCGGTCGCCGGCTGCTCCGTGGGGTTGCGCGGCCCGGGTGGTGCCGCCGCGGGCCGCACCGTCCCCAGCGATGCCAGCGCCGACGCCAGATCACTGACCTGCGAGGTCAGCTGCGCGACCCGATCCTGTGCGGCCTGCGCCTCGGCCCGCGCCGACGCGAGCCTGCGTTCCAGATCATCACGTTCCCGCGCGGCACGCTCCGCCGACTTCTCCAGATCCTGATGGGTACGCCGTAAGCCGTCGCGTTCGGCCACCACGCCCGCCAGCTCGTCCTGTGCCGCGGCCGCCTCCTGCCGGGCCGCACCGGCCTGGGACGCGGCGGTGTCACGGTCACGCTCCGACTCCTCCAGGCGGGCGGCCAGCTCACCCGTGCGGGCACGCAGCTGCTCCGCCTCACCACGGGCCCGCTGCGCACCGTCGACGGCGGCGGCCAGGTCCCGTTCCGCCGTGGTGCGCAACTCCCGGGCATCCTGCAGCGCCGTCTTCAGATCCCGCTCGGCGGTGTCGCGCTGACCGCGGACCTCCTGCAGATCCCGGCGCGCCCCACCCAGCTCCTCGGCCGCGGTGTCGCGTTCGGCCTCGGCGCGTTCGCGCAACGCCACCGCCGCGGTGGCCGCCCGGACCGCCTCGGTGCGGGCCTCCTCGGCCTCCCGCGCCCGCTTACCGGCCTCCTCGGCGGTGCGCTGCGCATCCACGGCCCGCTGCCGCGCCTCGTCACGTTCGGCGGTCGCCGCCACGGCGATCTGCTGCGCCGCCGCCATCGCCGTCACCGCCTGCTCGGCGTCACGGCGCGCGTCGTCACGTTCGGCGTGCGCGGCCGCGACCTGACGGGAGGTCTCCGCGCGTACCTCCGCGACCTGACGCTCCACACCGGCCGGCGACATCTCCGAATGCAACGCCTCGGTCAGCGTGCCGACCAGGGTGTCGAGGCGGTCCACCGCCTCCCACGTGCGCGCCACCGACCCGGCCAGCCCCGGCGACGACCGGTGCCGCATCCGCGTGTTGCGCGAGGCCCGCTGGCACTCGCCGTCGTTGTCCCGGCAGTAACGGAACGGCCGTCCGGCCGCGTTGCGCTGCGGCACGGGCCGCCCGCAATGCGCGCAGGGACGGGTGGTCTCGAGTTCGGAATCCGGTGCAGTCATAGCGCCCCCAACCCTAGAGGTCCCCCACCGGCGGCCATCGCCACCACACCGCCGGTTCCCGCAGACTGGGGACCATGGACCTGACGACGATCCGCTCGGTGCGCGACAAACTCGCCCAGGACGGTCCGCACTCGGACCGGTTCACCACGGTCAGCCTGCCCGCCGCCGACGGCGACCGGCTGCGGGACCTGCTTATCGCCGAACAGGCGGCGACCGTCGTCGAGATCGGCCTCGCCTACGGCAGCTCCGCACTGGCGATCGGGGAGGCCCTCGCCACCGCCGGCGGACCGTCGCCGCGGCACATCGTGATCGACCCGTTCCAGCACAGTGCGTACGACGACGCCGGCTGGCAGACCCTGTGCGCGGCCGGACTGGACGAGATCACCACCCTGGAGACCGCATGGTCGTCGGTGGTGCTGCCCCGGCTGCTGGCCGACGGCCTCGTCGCGGACGCCGCCTTCGTCGACGGCAGCCACCGCTTCCACGAGGTCTTCACCGACTGCTACTACCTGCGGAAGATCGTCCGCCCGGGCGGCCTGATCGTGTTCGACGACATCCAGTGGCCGTCGGTGGGCACCGCCGTGCGCTACTTCGAGGTGAACCTCGGCTGGGAACCGGTACCCGGCGCGACGGGGGAGCGGTGCCGGGCGATCCGCCTGCCGGACACACTGGACGAACCGCTGTTCGAAGACTTCCGCACGTTCTGAACCACCTACTTCAGTAGCCGACGGCCATACCTTGGTAGCTGGTGGCGGGCAGCCCCGCGGCAGCAGAGTCACGGCATGCGAATCGTGGGGTTGTTCCTGCTCGCCGCCTGGTGCGCCGAATGCGCCTGGGGCGGCTTCACCCCGGCCGGCTATCCGATGGTGCTGCTCTTCCTCGCCCCGCTCTACGGCGGGGCGGCCCTGCTGATCAGAGAAGCCGGCCGCCGTGCCGGTGCCGGCTGGCCCGGCCTGGCGCTGCTGGCCGCGGCGTTCGGGCTGGTCCAGGCCGGCCTGGTGGACCAGTCCCTGTTCGACCCGGCAGCCCTGGCCGGCACCGAGTTCGCCGACGCCGGCCGGCAGGCCACCGCCACGACGGTGCCGGCGCTGGGGTTCAGCGCCGAGCAGCTGTTCACCTTCGTGGGCGGGCACGTGTGGCTGAGCATCTGCGCCCCGATCGCCCTGGTAGAGGCGTGCGTCCACCCCGAACGGCGGCACACGCCGTGGCTGGGCCCCGCCGGGATCACGGTCACGGCGCTGGCCTACACCGCGGCCAGCCTGGTGATCTTCTCGGACTCCGGTGCTGTCGCCGGCCGCGGGCAGATCGGTTTCGTGGTCGTCGTGGCCGTCGCCCTGATCGCCGTCGCCCTGCTGCAGCCCCGCCGGTGGCGTCCGTTCGCCGGTCACCCGTCCTCGCGCCCCCGCCCGGGGCCCCGCCCCCGCCCGCGTCCCCGGCGGGGCGGCGCGGTGACGTCTCCGCCGGGGGAGGGGGTGCCGGTGCTGTGGGTGGGCGGCGTGGTGGCGGCCGGGCACCTGGCCGGCTGGTTCTTCCCGGCGTCCTGGACCGGTCTGGCGCTGCGGGTGCTCACCGTGGCCGTGGTGGTCGCGCTGATGCTGCGATGGGTGTCCTCGACGGCACACGCCCTGGCCGCCTGGAGCGCCGGTGTTCTCGTCGCCGCAGCCGGAGCCTGGCTGACGCCGCCGTACCAGGCCGCCTCACCAGCGATGATGCTGGCGGGCGACATCGTCACGACGCTGGTGGCGGTGGGTGTGGTGACGTTCGCGTTCCGGCGCCTGAGATCAAGATCCTATCTTCCTAGGACGACGTACGCGGAATTCGCTCCGTCATCAGCGACAGCTCCACCCACAAAACAAAAAGGAAGCAACGACCACCCCTAGAAAAGAACTTGGTTCGACGGTTCCGCCGCTGGTGATCCGCCGGTGGCGTGCGTCCCTCCGTAGGGGTCCTTCGGCGACGAAGTCCGTCCATGTGCACTCGACGTCGTCCGGAGTCAACCGCCCGGATGGCGGCATCGCCACTGGCACCCGACGTGTGAGGAACTGCGCCGCCTGCGATCTTCAGCTGTGGCTCGAGGGCCGTCGGCTCCGTCACGGGTGTGGTGAGTTGGGGTGTGGTGAGTTGGGGTGTCCGGCGCGGCCGTAATCACCACGTTCCCGCCAGGGGGTGGTGAGCTGGGGTGTCCGGCGCGGCCGTAATCACCCGCTTCGCCACGGGTGTGGTGACCTCGGGTGTCCGGCGCGGCTGAAGTCGCCACGCGGACGGGTTTCGCACCGTGACTGCGGAACACGTGTCTAGCCCTGTCTTTCGCACATGCCGCATAGCCGCTGGTCAGACCGCATGCAAGATCCAGCACTTCAAGTAATCAGCGCAGGTCCGACGGGGTCATGTGCGAAGTCCGGGTCTAGCTGGCCTGGCCAGCAGGTGGCAGGTGGCAGGTGTGGTGGTGGCGATCGGTTGCTGATCTTGCCGTTCGGCCTTCGGCGCCATTCTGGTCCGGGTCATCAGGTCGTCGGGGTGGCTGTAGCCGGTGCCGGGCGCTTGTAGTAGCCGGGGTCGGACGCGTGCGTGTCGGCGATGGGCCCCTGCGAAGTCGATCACCTGGCCCCGCGCTATTGCTGCTTTAACGTCGGTGAGGCAGCAGTAGCGCGGGGCCAGGTGATCGACTTCGGGAGAGTGGACGCGTTGTCGGCTGAGGTGTCGTGGGCATGCGTGCCGAGGAAGTCCGGGGTCGGGTCGCTGTCATCCGCGTGAGCGGGCGCCGGCAGGCCCGGGCCAGCTGTGCGCCTCCGACCTGATCGTCTACGACGGCCGGTGGCCGGGCACGAACGGCTGATGGCCAAGTCCCGATCCCGGCTCGCTCTCGACCACTACCTGGAGGCACTGCTGCGCAAACCCGGCGCGCTGCCGGGCGCGACCGCGTTGGAGCAGGCGCGGGCGGCAGGCAAGTTCACGCCGGTGTCGGTCACGGCCACCGCTGGAGATACCAGACAGTTTGATTACACGTCCCTGCCAGTCGGACGGCCCCGGAGGGCGTGGCGTGGCGTGGCGTGGCGCGCTGCCGTGCGGGTGCGGTGCCGGCTGGGCTGTCGTGTCCGCGATTTCGGTATCAGGGGTGCGCCGGGGGAACGGAGGTGTTGTCGGGGAGTGGGATGCTTGCCGCCATGTTCGATGACGTTGCCAAGGAGTTCCTGCACGGCCGGCTCAAGACGGTTCGTGAGGTGCTGGTCTGGAAGGTCGAGGCGCTGTCCGAGTACGACATCCGGCGGCCGCTGACCGAGACCGGCACCAACCTTCTCGGCCTGGTGAAGCACATGGCGACCTGCGAGTCCTGGTACTTCGGTCTGGTTTTCGGCCGCCCGTCTCCGGAGCCGCTGGGGCGCTGGCAGGATGCGGACGGCAGCGATCTGTGGGTGACCGCGGACGAGACCCGTGAGCAGGTCATCGACTTCTACCGTCGCGCCGCGAAGCACTCGGACGCGACGATCGGTGAGCTTCCCCTGGACACGCCGGGCGATGTGCCGTGGTGGCCTGGGGCCGAGGTCACGCTGTTCGGTGTCATGGTTCACGTTCTGCAGGAGGCCACCCGGCATGCCGGTCACGCCGACATCCTGCGGGAGCAGCTCGACGGCCGGACCGGGTTGCGGCCCGGGCTTGCGGGGGAGATCGACACGACGGCCCGGGTGGCTCACTGGGCGAGGGTCGAGCGGGCAGCGCTGGCAGCGGCCGGCGGCGAGGGGTCGGGGACGGAGGCAGGACGACACCGTGGGCCTGCCGGAAGCCACTGACGCGTGGCAGGGCCGACCGGGTCGCGTGTGATCAACGCGATCGGTGCAGCCTGCCGGCCGTCGATGGCGGCATATCCGTACGGTCCGATGATGTTGCGTAGGGCGCCAAGGCGCCCTGTCAGAGCTCGCGCCGCGAGGCGTCCCGGATCCACCTCCAGCACTTGATCCATGCTGATCGTTCCGGCGGCCTCTGCGGCGAGAACGGCGGCGCGGAAGGACGTCGCTACCTGGTCGACCAGTTTGCGTGGCCGGCCGACGGGCGTGGGGAGCCCTCGATAGGCGAATCCGATGTCACCGATCTGCCAGATCTCGCGACGGGTGCGCGAGTAGACGGTTACGGCTGCGCTCGGCCGCTCCGCTGCGATCAACTCCGTGTCAACGCGGGCCGCGAGTTCTGCGGTCATGGCTGCTACCGCCGTGTGCGGGTCGACGTCGGGTGGAAGGCGGCGTACGGCGTCGCGGCAGGCCGCCATGGCCCACCACCCGCCCGTCGCGCTCCCGTAGCGCCGGCCGCTCACATCGGTGGCGCCGTCGATGACCGCCGCGTGCTCGGCGGTCACGACGATCGCGTCTTCGCACGCTTGCGGATCTCCGTGCTTGCCCAGTACGAACTGTTCCACGATGTCCACGGATCCGATGGTCGCTCACCGAGGCGATTGAGTGCGGGGGAGTGGGGCTGAGAGTGTTTTTGCGTGCCGGCGGCGGTTCACTGCGGCCGGACGGCAGCGCCGGGGTTATCGGGTGGTCCATTCGTGGTGGAGGACGGCGTAGAGGTCGGAGTCGCGCCATCCGTCGCGGATCAGCATGTTCTCGCGCATCCGGCCTTCGTGACGCATGCCGAGTTTGGTGAGGACCCGGGCGGACCCGATGTTGCGGGGGTCGCACGTGGCGTACACGCGATGGATGTCGTGGTCCTCGAAGGCTGTGGTGATCAGTTGGCGGGCGGCGGCGGTTACGATGCCCCGGCCCCAGTGCTGCGGGCTGATGAGGTAGCCGATCTCGGCTTGACGGTCGGGGCGCAGGTGCAGGTCGGCGGTGCCGATGACCGTGTCGTCGGCGGTCACGGCGTACGCGTAACGGGTGTGGGGTCGTTGCTGCCAGGCCGCGGCGGCCTCGCGGACGTAGGTGCGGGTCTGTTCGGGGGTGTTGGGGCCCCACGGCTGGTAGCGGCACACCTCGTCGAGCCGGGCGAAGGTGTGGACCGCCGGCCAGTCGGGGAACGTCAACGGTCGCAGGCGCATGGCCGCATGATGCCGGACCGCTGTGGGGGTGGGGAAGTGTGAAGAATCGGGCCGCGTCTGTTGATTTTGTGTGAACGCTGCTGTGCCGGGTGGGGGTGAGGCGGCACGGTAGGACCCATGGACAGGGTGATCGTGGGTGTGTCGGGTTCGCCGGCGGGGTTGGCGGCGTTGCGGTTCGCGGTGGCCGAGGCGCAGCGGCGTGGGGTGGGCTTGTGGGCGGTCCGGTCGTGGCAGGTGGCGGCGGGTTCCCGGTCGCGGCCGTGGGGTGAGGTCGGGTGGGATCGGGCGTGGGAGCGGGACGCGGGGCAGCGGGTGGCGGCGGCGTTCCGGTGTGCTCTGGGTGGGGTGCCGGTGACGCCGCAGGTGGTGGTGTCGACGCCGGCCGGGGCGCCGGGTACGGCGTTGATGGATGCCGTGTCCGGGCCGGGTGATCTGTTGGTGGTGGGTGCGGGCAGTCGCTGGTGGGGTGGTGGGGTGGCGCGGTTGCTGGTGCGGCGGGCACCGTGTCCTGTGCTTGTGGTGCCGCCGCCGGCGTTGGCGCGGGTGCCGGGGCGGCGGCTGGTGCGGGAGGTCGCCGGTGAGCTGGCCCGGATGGCGCCGCGCGGTCAGGCGGGGGTGTAGGCGCGGCGGGTGATGGTGATCAGGTCGTCGAGGTGGGGTGGCGGGTTGTCGCGCCACCAGGCGAGGTGGACGTCGATGGTGGGGGTGTGGCGTAGCCGGCGGTAGGCGACGCCGGGGCGCGGGTTCTGGTTGGCGGTGGCTTCGGAGGTGATGCCGACGGCTTGGCCGGCGGCGATGAGGGTGAGCCATTCGTCGACGCCGGTGGTGGGGCGGATCGCCGGGGGTGGGCCGGGGTTCCAGAGTTCGGTGGTGGTGGTGCCGGTTCGTGTGTCGATGGCGACGACGTGGCGGCTGAGGTCGGTGACGGTCAGGGTGCGGCGGCGGGCGAGGGCGTTGTCGGTGGCGACGGCGGCGTACCGGTTCTCGGTGCCGACGAGGGTGGTGGTGAAGCGGGGGTCGTCGATGGCGCGGCGTAGTACCGCGGCGTCGGTGGTGCCTTCGCTGAGTCCGGCGGTGGGGGTGTTGACTTGGGCGAAGACGAGGGGGATGGCGGGGTGGCGGGCGGTCCAGGCGCGTTGGACGGGACGGGTGTGTTTGCCGAGGGCGGACCAGGCGTACCCGACGGTGAATTCGCGTTGGTCGGTGACGATGCGCTGCAGGTGGGTGATTTCGTCGAGGATGCGGCGGGCGATGGCGAGGACCTGGGTGCCGGTGGGGGTCGGGCTGAGCCGGCGGGTGGTGCGGTTGAGCAGGCGGGCGCCGAGGTCGGTTTCCAGGGTGGCGATGGCGCGGGAGACGGCGGCTTGGGAGGTGCCGAGGGTTGCGGCGGCGTCGGTGAAGGTGCCGGTGTCGACGACGGTGACGAGGGTGCGCAGGTGGCGCAGCTGCGGATCCATACGGTGAGCGTATAGATGTGGCGGTGTGCGTATTTCCGGCCGGGCGGGTGCGGGGCGAAGACTGGGTGTCATGAGTGGACGGGACCGGGCCGCCGGACTGGCGATCATGCTGGGGAGCGCGGCCAGTAATCAGACGGGTGCGGCGGTCGGGGCCCATGCGTTCGCGACGCTGGGCCCGGTCGGTGTGGTGGCGGTACGTCAGTGGGTGGCGGCGCTGGTGCTGTTGCCGGTGGCGCGGCCGAACCCGCTGCGGTTCGGGTGGGGGCAGTGGTGGCCGACGCTGCTGCTCGGGGTGGTGTTCGCGACGATGAACCTGGGCCTGTACACGGCGGTGGACCGGATCGGGTTGGGCCTGGCGGTGACGTTGGAGTTCCTGGGTCCGTTGGCGGTCGCGTTGGCGGGGTCGCGGACGCGCCGGGATCTGTGGTGTGCGCTGGGGGCGGCCGCCGGGGTGTACGTGCTGGTCCTGCCGTCGGGTAGCAGTGATTGGTTCGGTGTCGGGGCGGGGCTGCTCGCGGCCGGTTGCTGGGCGGCGTACATCGTGCTGAACCGGCTGGTCGGGGCGCGGCTGCCCGGTTTGCAGGCGCCGGCGGCCGCGTCGGCGGTGGCGGCGTTGTTGAGTCTGCCGGTGTTGCTGACGATGTCGTGGACCGGTGTCGGGTACGCGGTGGTCGCCGGGCTGCTGAGTTCGGTGGTGGCGTATTCGGCGGACATCATCGCGTTGCGTCGCGTGCCGACCCGCTACTTCGGGATCGTGATGAGCGTGCACCCGGTGTTCGCGGCCCTGGCCGGGCTGGTCCTTCTCGGACAGGTGCTGCACCTGCACGAGTGGGCCGGGGTGGTGATGGTGGTGGCCGTGAACGTGATCGCGGTGGCGGTAGGTTCACCGCATGAACGGCATGACGGCGATAGCGGATCTGGTGGCGCCGCACTGGACGGTGCGGCCTCTGGAGTTCGGCACGGCGAACGAGATCACCGGCGGCGTCTGGCGGGTGTCGCGCGACGACGGTCCTGCCGTACTGAAGATCGTCACGCCGCGGCGTGACGGTGCGTTGCCGCACTTGGCGGCCAGCGACGACCCGGGGCATTTCAACTACTGGCGGCGTGAGCCTCTGGCGTACGAGGCGGGCCTGCCGGAGTCCCTGTTCGCCGCGGGTGGGGTGTCGGCGCCGCGGCTGCTGTCGATGACGCCGCGGGCGGACGGGTCGGTGGCGTTGTGGTTGGAGGATGTCGACGGCGTCGCGGCCACCTCGTGGGGGCCGGCGGAACTGGGCTGGGCCGCGTACCGGATGGGGGTTGCCCAGGCCGGTTGGGTCGGCAGGCCGCCGCCGGACGTGGCCTGGCTGGCGCGGGACTTCCTCGCCGACTATCCGGCGGCGCAGCCGGTGCCCGAGGAACTGGACTGGGATCATCCGGTGGTCGTGCAGGCCTGGCCGGGGCCGCTGCGCCGGCGGCTGCGGGCGTTGTGGGAGGGCCGGGAGCGGGTTGCGGCGCTGGCACGGGCGCTGCCGCGGACGATGTGTCACCACGACGTGTGGCCGATGAACCTGATCGGCGCGGATCGGGGACCGGTGCTGCTGGACTGGGCGTTCGTGGGGCCGGGGGCGGTGGGGGAGGATGCGGCGAACCTGGCGCTCGACGCGTTCTTCGACGGGCTGATCGATATCAGTCTGCTGGAGGAGACGGTGGACGTGGTGACGGAGTCCTACGTGCGGGGTATGGACGGTGCGGTGGACGCGGACGTGGTGCGGCGGGCGATCCGGGTCACCGGGGTCGCGAAGTACTACTGGCTGGCGCCGATCATGGTGGCGCGTGTCGATGCGGCCGTGACCGGGGCCGGCTACGACAAGCGGGGCATGGCCGAGCGTCTGGCGGGGCGGGCGCCGGTGCTGTCGGTGGTCGCCGATTGGGCGGACAGGTTGTAGGGTGTCGTTCGTGACTGCCGGGTCGGCCGTGGGCCATTACCGAGTGGGGCACCCGGCCAACGGGTGATCCGCGCTCCTCCGTCGTCTCCTTCTCCCCGGGTTGGAAGAGAAGCGAAGACGACGATGAGGAGTTTCATGCAAGCTGTCATTGATGAGTTTCGGGCCAACAACGGCCGTGTCGGTGGCTGGTTCGCCGGTGCGCGGTTGTTGTTGCTGACCACCACCGGCGCGCGCAGCGGCCGCCGGCACACGGTGGTGCTGGGTTACCTTCCCGACGGTGGCGAACGTGTCCTGGTGATCGGGTCGGCGGGTGGTTCGCCGAAAGCCCCGGCCTGGTTCCACAATCTGCGGGCACACCCGGTGGTGACCGTCGAGGACGGCACCTTCACCTACGAGGCGACCGCGGTCGAGTTGACCGGGGCGCAGCGCGACGAGGCGTTCCGGCGGGCGGCCGAGGCCAATCCGGGCTGGTCGGCGTACGAGGCGGATTCGGGCCGTACGCTGCCGGTGGTGGCGCTGGTGCCGATCCCGGGACCGCCGCGGACCCGCGCGGACGGGCCCGGCGAGATGCTGAAACTGGTGCACGACGCGTTCCGGCGCGAACTGGAGATCATCCGCGCCGAGGTGGACCAGCAGGGTGCGGGCCTGGGCGCGCAGCTGCGGGTCAACTGCCTGAGCCTGTGCGCGGGGCTGCGCGGGCACCACGTCCGCGAGGACGAAGGCCTGTTCCCGTGGGTGGCGTCGCAGCATCCGGACCTGGCCGACGCGATGGCCCTGCTGCGCGATCAGCACGAGCGGATGGCCGCGCTGATCGAGGAACTGGCGGTGGTGCTGGCCGACCCCGGCCTGGATGCGGCGACACTGCGCGCCGAGGTCGACCGGCTGACCACCCAGGTGCTGGACCACCTCGACTACGAGGAGCGGGTGCTCATCCCCAGGCTGTGACGTCACGGCCGGTGCGGGCGAGTTGAACGGTGAGGTCGTCGCTGCCTGGCGGGGCGGTGACGGCCGCACCGAACGCGCCCATCGCGCGGCCCGCGTCGCCCATCAGATCGAGGAACTCGGCGACCGCGGCGAGCAGCGCCGGGTCGGCGCGGAACGGCAGACCGGTCGCCTGCGCCAGGTCCCAGCCGTGCACGACCAGGTCGGTGACGAGCATCAGCCCGACGGTACGCTGCGGCAGGCCCATCCCGGCCGACACGCCTTCGAGGGCGGCCGGTTCGGACCAGGCGGCGGTGACGTCCCAGGCCCGTTCGGTGAACTCGGCCCGCCAGTCACCGGTGAGCGCGTCCGGGGTGCTCGCCCAGTCAGCCGGGGCGCCGGTGGCGAGCAGCTGGAAGTTCGCGGTCACCTGGAACAGGTGGTTGAGCAGGTCACGGACGCGGAACTCGGCGCACGGCGTGGGCGCGTCGAGCTGGTCGTCGCGGACGGCGTTGACCAGGCCCGCGGCGGCGGGAGCCGCGATGTCGAGCAGGCCACTGATCTCGGTAGGCATGCGCTCAGGGTAGCGGCGGTCCCGTCTCGCGTTGGGTCACCGTTGCTCGGCGTTGCCTGCCTTCTGGTACGCGTCGCGGAGAGTCTCGGTACTACCTCCTGTCCCGATAGTGCCTCGCGCGTGTGCTGGGCGAGGACCCGGCTCTCCGCTCGGCGGTCATCGCCAGCCTGGCGATGCCATGGGGTGGTCAGCGGGCCAGGAAGGCCAAGGCGGTGGCGGTGAAGGCGGCATGGTGCTGGAAGATGCCGCCGTGCCCGGCGTCGGGGTAGAGGACGAGTTCGCTGTTCGGTAGCCGTTCGGCCAGGTGGACGGAGTTCGCGGTCCGGGTGAAGAACAGGTATTTCTTCGGGTCCTGGCGGGCCAGAGCACCGCGGAGCAGGGCCAGGTTCGACAGGCGGGTCACCTTGGTGATGCCGGTGCCGCCGGCCGGGCCCGTGCCGGCGAGGATCAGCTTGCGGACCAGGTGCGCTTCGCGGTGGGCGATCACCTGGGCGACCATGCCGCCGAGGGAGAGGCCCAGCAGGTCCACCTGCACCTGCCATCCGGAGACCCTCGTCAGTCAGTGGCGAGCAGGGCGGCGATGGCTCGCGCTCCCTCGGCGAGCACCGTCTCGGAGTCCTGCGCGTCGTCGATCGCCCGGGCGAGCTGCAGCGCCCCGACGAGGATGGCGATGCATCCCAGAGCCTGGCGCCGCCCTGCCGCGGGGGTGCCCGGCGCCATCAGCGTGGCCAGGTCGTCGGCCACGCCGAGGATGCCGCCACTGTAGGCCCGGCGGATCTCCGGCGAGCTGCGGGCCACTTCGTCGAGCAGGGCTCCGGACGGGCAGCCGCCTTCGGCGTCGTCGCGGTGCTCAGGTGAGAGATACGCCCGCACGAAACGCATGAACCCGTCTGGCTCGTCCGCGAGCCGCCGCAACAGCGCCTGCTGGTCCTTGAGCTGATCGGTGATGGTCGCGGCGACCAGAGCATCCTTGGACGCGAAGTGTGCGTAGAAGGCGCCGTTGGTCAACCCGGCGTCGGCCATCAACGTCGTCACGCCGGAGCCGTCGAGGCCGTCCTTCTTCAGCCGCCGGCCGGCGACCTTCACGATGCGCTGCCGCGTCGCTTCCTTGTGCTCCTTGCCGTAGCGCGCCACGGTTCCTCCCTTGCCCGACGGGTGCTTCGCATCATGTTCCGGCCCATTTAAATTATGACCATACTACAATTGACCGAGCCGGGAACACGGAGTACCGGCCACCCGGCGCCGACACCCACCAGGAGAACGCCATGAAGGCCTACGTCATCGACCGGTACCAGAGCCGGCAGGACGTCCGGCTCGCCGAAATGCCCCAGCCCACCGCCGCCGCCGGCGAGGTCCTGGTCCGCATCCACGCGGCCGGCGTCAACCAGCTCGACACCAAGATCGCGCAAGGGGAGTTCAAGCTCATCCTGCCCTACCGGCTGCCCCTGGTTCTGGGCAACGACCTCGCTGGTGTCGTCGTCCGGGTCGGCGCCGGAGTCCACGCCTTCGCGCCCGGCGACGAGGTCTACGCCCGCCCCGACAAGAACCGGATCGGCACCTTCGCCGAGTTCCTCACCGTGAGCCAGGACGACCTCGCACGCAAACCGGCGAACCTCACCATGACCGAAGCCGCCTCGCTGCCCCTGGTCGCCCTGACCGCCTGGCAGGCCCTGGTCGAACGCGCCGACCTGCGCCCCGGCCAGAAAGTCCTCGTCCAGGCCGGCTCCGGCGGGGTCGGCACCATCGCCATCCAGCTCGCCAAACACCTCGGCGCCACCGTGGCCACCACCGCGAGCGCCAAGAATGCCGACTTCCTCAAGGACCTGGGCGCCGACATCGTCATCGACTACCGCACCCAGGACTTCGCCACGGTGCTGGAGGGCTACGACGTCGTCCTGGACAGTCAAGGCCCCGCGAGCGTCGCCAAGTCGATGAGCATCCTCAAGCCCGGCGGCAAGGTCATCGGCATCGCCGGACCCCCCGACCCCGACTTCGCCCGCGAGATCGGCGGCAACCCCATCCTCAAGATCGCCACCCGCCTGCTCAGCCTGCAGACCAGGCGCAGAGCCGCACGGCTCGGGGTCGACTACTCGTTCCTGTTCATGCGAGCCAGCGGCAAACAACTCAGTGAGATCACCACCCTCGTGGAGAACGGAAACATCCGCCCCGTCGTCGACCGTGTCTTCCCCTTCTCCGCCACACCGCAAGCTCTCAACCACATCGCCCAGGGCGCGACCAAGGGCAAGATCGTCATCTCGATGATCTGACCGCCGCCCGGCACTCGCACGGCGCCGACGGGACCGCCAGGCCTCACACGCCGTTCCAGCAGGTCGGGCAGTCCCTTCACCGCGATCAGCACGGCGGCGGCATCGGCGGCCGCCCCCGAACTCGATCGTCTCGGCCGGCAGTCGTACGCACAGCGCTGCCTGCCACTCATGCTCCGGATCCAACCCGGGCAGCGCCACCGCCGCACGCGGCACCACGTCCTCAATCAAGTCCCCGATCCGCCAGCGATGCTCGAGCCGGAATCCGCGCGCCGCAGGCCCTCCGACCAGCCGTACCGCCAGTCCCGCAAGATCGTCAGTCCAGGGCCGGATAGTCCGGAAGGCCGATCGGGGCCGGCGCGCGGTCCGCGAGGCGGCGGAACGCGCGGGTGGCGGCGAGCCGGTGCAGGCCGTGCAGCATGGTGAGGCCGCGGCGCGTCCTCGGTAACGCGACCGCCGGCACGCCCGGCGGCAGCCGCTGCGTCTTCGTCACGTAGGAGAGCAGCAACGTCTCGTATGCCCGCAGCGCGGCGGGCGGGTCGTGCGGCGCCCTGGCCAGTTCGCCGGCCAGGACGTGCGCGCCGAGCAGTGCCAACGTGGTACCCATGCCGGTCGGCCCGCCCCAGGCGGCGTCGCCGACGACCGCGACCCGGCCGTGTGACCAGCGCGGCACGAAGACCTGTTCGGCGCGTTCGAAGTAGAACTCCCGCGGCCGGGCGGCGAAACCGTCCAGGATGCGCGGCACCTTCCAGCCCACACCGGCGAACCGTTCTCGCAGGACGCGCAGCTGAGTGGCGGTGTCGAGGCGGTTCAGGCCCATCGGCGGGGCGAGGAATCCCAGCGCCGCCCGGGCGGTGCCGACGTTGTCGGGGCGCAGCGACGCGATCCGCCCGTCGGTCGCGGTCATCCAGTGCCACCAGCCGTCGTCGTCGGCGGCGCGGTCGACGGTGCCGTAGGCGACGTACTCGCCGAGGTCGCGGTAGGTGACCTCGGCGCCGAAGACCAGGTCCCGGGTCGACGAGCGCCGGCCCTCGGCGATGACCAGCATGTCGTAGCGCTCCTCGCGGCCGGTCTCGGTGACCACGCCGACGCCGCGTTCGTCCTGGGTGAGGTGGACCAGGCGGTCGCCGTAGCGGTGCTCGACCTTGCCGGCGGTCGCCTCCAGCAGCAGCCGGGACAGCTCGCCGCGCAGGATCTCCAGCTCGGCGGTGGGCCCGTCCGGACGCCCGTGCACCGGGATGCTGGCGTAGACACTGCCGTCCGGCCGCAGGAAGCGCGTCCCGGTCTCGCCGGTGACCGCCGCGGCCACGCGCTCGTACATTCCGGTCCGGCGCAGCACGTCGCGGCCGGCGCCGCGGATGTCGACGTTCTGGCCGGCGCCGCGGGGCTCGGGCGCGCGTTCCAGCAGCGTCGGGGTGAAACCGGCCCGGTGAAGCTGCCATGCCACGGCCGGGCCCGCGATACTGCCGCCGGTGACCAGGACTCTCATGCCATACCCCTATACCTTCACAGTGAAGTGTTACCAGCGATGAAGGTACTTCATTGTCGAGTAAAGTGCATCTCGTGCTCCCCGGGACCGATCTGCTCCAGCTGCTGCGCCGCTACACCGACGCGCACCTGGAGATGACCCGCCACCTGGCGCGAGAGCTCGGGGTGCACGCCACGGACGCGGTCGCGGTCGCGGAGATCCTGTGGGCCTCGTCCGCCGGGGAACCGCTGTCGCCGGCGGCGCTCGCCGAGCGTGTGGGCCTGACCTCCGGCGCCACGGCGAACCTTTTGAACCGCCTCGAAGCCGCCGGCCACATCGTCCGCAGCCGGGAGGACGCCGACCGGCGTGTGGTGCGGCTTCGCCTGACACCGCAGGCACACACCACCACGACCACGTTCTTCACGCCGAGCGCCGAACGTCTCGACGCGGCACTGCGCCGATACGACGACGCGGAACTGGAGCAGATGGAACGGCTGCTCACCGACGTGGTCGGCGCGCTCGCCGACCACAACGCGCGGCTGCGGGCCGGCGGTTAGCGTCCCCGTTTGGTGACGGTCGATGCTCAGGTGGTGGGTTCATGGCTACACAGGACGTGTTCTCGGCGGAGGACCTGGCGCGGCTTCGGGGTTCCCGGAGATCAACCGGGCGGAGTTGATCCGGTACTTCACGTCGACCGGCAACGACAAGTAACGCTGACGAAGAGCCTGATGTGATCGAGCATGCCCACTCCTCGGCCACGACGCCGGTTCGTCCAGGAACAGGTCGGCCACGAACCGGCGTCCGCAAGACCGCCACCGGCGACCTTCCCGCGCTACCTGTCGGGGTACTCCCCGAAGTGCAGAGCTGAGTACGGCTGATCTTGCATAGCTGGCCTGGCTCACGCGCCGTTCGTGGTCGTGAATCATGCTTGGCGTGACAACTGCGGATCTTCATGAACGGCCATCGGATGACCTGATCAAGGTCTGGTTCAAGTTTGTGCCGCGCGAGGGCTGGCTGCCGTATGACACCGAAGGTCTGTGGGTAACTCAGCTGGGCGAGGACACGGCCCGGGTGGAAAACGTGGCGTTCCTGCAGGACGGCATCGCACAAGGTGACGTTGTCCGGTTCCAGATGAACCAAGACGGTATGCGCTGGGCGACGGGCCGGGTGGAGGCATCGGGGCCCGCATCGGGGCACTGCGTCATCCGGGTTCTGCCGGTGCCGTCCGGGCCGTTGGGTCGGAGCGCGTCGGCTGTCCACGCTGCGTTCGCGCGTGTCGGCTTGGGCGGTGAAGTATTCAGCGCTGAGTTGCCGCTCGTGGCTTTCGACGTTTCTGCCGATGCCGACTTCGGTGAGATCCAGCAGGTTCTTGCGGTTGGCAAGTCGCAGGGTTGGTGGCACTTCGAGGTGGGTTGCGGGACCGACCGTTGGTGGAACTCAGCAGGGTCCTGACGAGGGCTTGGGGCCGTCGTCCGTGTTCTGCAGGCGTAGGCGGCTAAGGGCGAGCATGTCGATGAGCCAACCGGGCCCGCCGGTGATGCCGTGGGCGTGCAAGACGTCGTCTACTTCGCGGTGAACTGGCGGGCCCGGTTGTGCCAGGAAGTCCTCGCAGATCTCGAGCAGCAACGGCACCAGGTCGTTGGGCTCGGTCTCGCCGGTGTTCATGAACGAGCCTCAGGCAACGTTCTCGATCGCGGTACCGGATCCTTGAAGAAGCGATGTTCGGCCTCGCCACCAAACCGCACTTCGCCACGCCAAGGCCGTCTGGCCGCAGCAGGTGGCTGGCACCGCCGCTGAAAGGATGGAGCAGTGACGACAGAGACTGAGTTCGTTCAAGCCTTCGTCGACCGGTTTCCGGTCCTTCGGCCAGACTACGACGATCATGTCGAGGACATGGGTGAGCTCCTGCCGCACGTCATTTTCGGGGTCGGAGAAGGCTTCACCGACCGAATCGTCGACGCCTATCTGGGGGACGATGACCCTCTCGACTGGAGAAGCGTGCTGATGTTCTTCGAAGAGCATTTCGACCGCGGCGATCGTGGCATCGACGAAGTGCTGGTAACGAGCTTCCTGGACAGGTTGCCTTGGTCGAATCAGCCTGGATACGACCTGGTGGACCAACTACCCGAACAACTCCGCACCCGATTCGACCTGCTACGGCCGACAGCCGGGGCAACTCGCGACAGTTGAATAACGCGCTCTCACCAGTTTCAACAGCCGCGACGTCGGGACGCATCCGTCCGGGTTGCGCGTGACTGTCGCGCGAGCCGCACGGCCTTGCCAGTCTCCTGCAGCGACGCCTCCTGTCATTCACGGAGAGTAGCGATCAATTTGATGTTGAGGCGCTTCCAAAGCGAATCCGCGACAGTTGAATAGGCGGTCTCACCAGTAGGGCGGGCCTCTCGACAAAATCCTCGAACGGCTCGTCGCCTTCCCCACTCGACAGGGACGACACCGCGCCGGATCGGAACACCTGCCCCTACCGCTGGCAGCCAGCCTCGTCGAGCACCACTGACCGGCGCAGACACGTTATCTGCCCGGACATCCGCGCTCAGCAGCCCCTCCGCACCGCCTGAGGACCAGGTCGGTGACCGGGGTCCGGCAACTGCCTGATCCCGAAGGCGTAGAGCACCTCCGCGGTCAGCAACCGCTCCTCGTCGGCGGCCAGCCGCTCAGCCAGCACAGCGGCGAACTCCTGCTCGAAAGCGTGTGCCGGCCCCGGCCCGAGGGTGGCGAACGCGGCCCGGTGCACGCCCCGGGTGTGCGCGTGCCAGGCCTTCGCCGCGTCGGCGCGACTGAACCGGACCGTCCCGCCGATCACCTCACCCGGCACGAACCCCGCGTCGGCCAGCACGCGGCGGCACTGCTGCGGTGTGCCCAGCGGCGCCACCGGATCGTCGAGGACCAGACCGTGGGCGGCGGCCAGCCCACGGAACAGGCCCGCGATCCTCGGGAACCCGGCCCGCATGGTGGAGAACCCGACGGTGCCGCCCGGTCGCAGCAGCCGCCACCACTCGGCCAGCGCCGCCGCAACCGGCAGGTAGAGCATGCCCGCCGAGCACAGCACCAGGTCGAACGACCGGTCGGGAAGGTGCGGCAGCCGGGAGGCGTCGGCCCGGATCAGCTCGACGGGTGCCGCACCGGCCTCCGGGGGATGCCGGCGGGCCCGGTGCAGCATGCCGTCGGAGATGTCGACGCCCGTGACGTGCCCGGAGGGGCCGGCCGCCAATGCCGCGGCCCGGGCCGCCATGCCCGTCCCGGTGGCGGCGTCCAGCACTCGGGAACCCGCGCCGGGACGGGCCAGCTCGACGAGCCGTCGCGCATATCGCACATGCCACACGTCGTCGTCATAGCCCGCCGCGCGTTCGTCGAACCCCGCCGCGATACTGCCCGACGTCTCCATCGCCGCCTCCCACCGTCAACGCCACCGACCCGGCGTCCCCTGCGGAACGAGTCTCGACCCTGCCCCAGGGGACGAGTCAAGCCACGGCCGCGGGCAGCACGCGCCGCGAGTCGTGCCCGGTGTCGTCAGCGCTCGCCGACGGGGTCGGCGAGCGCTGACGGCGGACAGTGAGAAGAGGAGAGTCAGGCCCGAGAAGGATCAGTGATCATCAGCGGGTCGTCCGGGATCTCGGTCAGCCCGTCCCGTTCCGCCTCGGTCACCCCGACCAGCTGCAGGAACGCGACCCGCCCGTTGGGCGTGCGCAGTTCCGTCAGTTCCGGATCGTCGGCGAGCACGAACACGCACAGCCCGGTCTCCGGGCCACCCGACTCCGGGAACCCGGTGATCGGGCCGCGCATGTCGATCCACTGTCCGGCTTCCAACAGCATGCCCTGGCTGTTGATGTAGGTGGCGATCTGGTGCAGCATGCTCACCGGCCAGCCCGGCGGCACGTGTTCGTCGTCGGCCCGGACCAGGCGGAACGTCAGCTCGAATCCCCAGCCGGAGAATTCCGGGTCGTCGTCGGGACTCTTGCCCCAGAGTTCGGTCAGCCCGAATGTCACGTAATGCCAGTGCCCGGCGGCCTCGTACGCGGAACAGCCCTGCAGATTGCGGCCGAACTCCGACGGCGGGTAGGCGGCGAACCGGGGCTCGGCGCCGGGGTAGAGGCGGGCCAGCGCTGCGGTGATGGCATCCCAGCCGGGCGCCGCACCGTGATGGTCATCGTTGGTCACGCCGAATTTGATCATGACCGGGGCGTGCCCGACAAACCGGCATCCACCAGGCGGAAGATCAACAGACGGTGAGAGCCGCCCGCGCGGTGATCGAGGCAGGTGGATGTCGTGCCCGGGTGCTAGGTTGCCCGCATGGTCCACACACCGATGCGGACGGTGCGATGAGCGGCCTGCGCCTGATCGCTGCCGCTCCCACCCCGGGGCTGCGTCGCGCCCGTTTCGGAGGCGACGAGGACCTCGACGAGGGAGGCCTGCGCGCGTCGCTTGCGCTCTCTTCTCTTGTACGCTCCGCCAAAAGCTGGACCACCAGCCCGTCTCGCGCGTCCCGCCAGACGACCCGGGCACTCGGCGGCGACACGGCGATCACGTCCGCCCACGTCGAAACGGCCCTCGCCGATCCCGTCTTCGGCACCTGGACCGGCCGCACCCTCGACCAGATCGACCCCGCCGTCCTGCGCACCTGGCTGTCCGACCCGGACTTCCGCGACCACGGCGGCGAGTCCCTGGCCCAGGCCGGAGCCCGCGCCGCCACCTGGCTGTCCACCATGACCGAGGCCCCGCCCACGACGACCGCCCCGGCCGGGGCCACGCGGACCGGGGGAGACGGCATCGTGGTCGCGCACCCGCTGATCATCCGCGCACTGCTGACCGCGGCGCTCGGGCTGCCACCCGCCGGCTACCAGATCCTCGACGTGGCACCCCTGTCGATCACCCGGCTCACCCACCGGTCCGGGCGTTGGCGGCTGCACTTCCCGACACCCGTACCATCTCCATGGTGACCGTGACCCAGGTGCTCGACCGGGAGTCCCAGGCCCTCACCGCAGCCCTGCGGTCCCTGCCCGCCGGCGCCTGGGACCGCCCCACCCGCTGCACCCCCTGGCGGGTCCGCGACCTGGCCGGGCACATCATCGCCGTCGTCAGCCGGGTGCCCGGCATGATCGCCGGCCCGGCACCGGAGCGGGCGGACACCGACGCGGCGCGCTACTACCGCGGTGACGAGCGGTTCAGTGACAGCGCCAACGAGGACCGCATCGCCCTCGGCCGCACGATCGGCGGCGCCACCCCGGACGAGCTGATCACCGAGCTGGAGAAGACCTGCCGGCAGGCCCTCGACGACGCCCGCACACAACCGCCCGGGCGGATCGTGGTGACCCGGCACGGCGACGCGATGCTGCTCGACGAGTTCCTGACCACGCGCGTGCTGGAGATCGCCGTCCACGGCCTCGACATCGCCGACGCGATCCCGGTCCCCGCATGGCTCACCCCGGCCGCCGCCGCACACCTGCAGCGACTGTTCCCCGCAACGGCCGGCGCCCCGGACCCGGCGGCCGCCCTGCGCGCGGCGACCGGCCGCGCTCTCACCACCGGCACGTCCGGCCTGACCTTCGGTTGACCTTCCCGTTGCGAGGCCGTCCGCGCCGCCCCTACCAGAGCATCGCACCCCACGCCCGGCCCCGGTAGACGATCATGTAACCCGGCATCCGGCGGAAGGCGCCCGGCCCCGTTCCGGGCGTGCCGTCAGAACATCGGGATCCGGCGCTGCGCCCGCCGCAGGAACGCGTCCAGCCGCTCCTCGGTCCGGTTGTCCACGTCGACGAACTTCAGCCGCACGTCACCCGGCTGGCCACCGGTCGCGGCCACCAGGCAGGTCAACCGGGCCACCCCGTCCGGCAGGTGCAACTCGGCCACCAGGTGCGCCCCGCTGGCCAGCTCCGCGGCGAACTGGCGCACCAGTTCCTCACCGATCACCGCCGGGTTCAGCGTCACGTGCGCGCCACCGGTCGACAGGTCGTCGGTGTGCCCCGGGTACACCCGGTCGGACGCCACCGCCATCGTCGCCGGGATCCGCACCGGCACCCGCACCCCGAGACGGCGCTCGACACCCGAGACCGACTCGTCGACCCGGATGTACACCCCGGGCGCCTCACCGTCGGCGACCGGGACCACCGTGCCGCACGCGTACCCGCCGCGCCCGTCCTGCGTCCACTGCACCTCGGCCTGGGTGCCGATCTCCGCGGCCAGTCCGGGCAGTTCGACCCGCAGCACGTCCCCGGGGTGCCGGGTCACCTGGCAGGTCCGCGCCGAGCCACCCCCGAACGACACGTACACCGCGGCAGCACGCCAGGGCAGCGGCTGCTCCTGCACGACATCGACTGCTTCGCGGGGCACACCCACAGCGCGCACCATCGTCAACGCCCCCTAAACGAAGACCGTTCGTTCATCCAACACCGCGGTGGCGCCGTTTATCCCGTGAATGCCCCGATAACTCAGATCATGCCTGCTCAGCAGCCTGTCACGACCGCACCGGGCGCCGCTGTCCCAGGCCGAACTCCATCCACCCCGTCACGGCGAAACCGGCCCGTTCCAGCAACACGGCCAGGCGACCCGGGCTGCGGCGATGCACGCGCACGTTCATGGGGTGGCCCCCGTACCCCTCAGTCTTGAGGGTTGTCCCCTGGCCGGGGTGGAAATCGATCCCGCCACGAACCGGAGTTCCGGATGTTCGTGGCGGGCCACCGCCGCCATCCTCGGCGACAGGTCGATCCCGAACGCGTCCACTCCGTGTCCGGCCAGATGTGCCGTGATCGGCCAGCCAGCTGGTTCCACTGTGTTCCGTCATCGACGGGCACCCTACCGGCCGGCCGCTGGGCCAGAATGTGCCCATGGGTTTCGAGATCAGGGATGTCCGTGACACCGACGCGACGGCGCTGGTGGCGCTGGTGGCGGCGATGGGCTACACCGTCGGCGACGACGACATCCGGCAGCGGCTGACAGCGATGCCGGACGACAACGGGGTCTTCGTCGCCGACGACGGGGAACGGATCCTCGGCTGGTGTCACGTCTTCCGCAGCCACAGCCTCATCGTCGGCCCCCGCGTGGAGATCGCCGGCCTCGCCGTCGACGAGCAGCATCAGCGGGCCGGTGTCGGCGGCGCCCTGCTGCGCCACGCCGAACAGTGGGCGCTGCGGCACGGCGTCGACCTGGTGTACCTGCGGTCCGGCAGTGAACGGGAGGCGGCTCACGACTTCTACCGCAAGAACGGCTACCGGGCGGTGAAGAGCCAGGTGGCGTTCAGCAGGACACTGCGGACGGCCGGGGACTGCTAGCGTTCCGCGCATGTCGGATCTGGGAGATGTGCCGTGGCCGCCCGCGCCGATCAGGACGGAGCGTCTCGTGCTGCGCGAGTCGCAGGCCCGCGACCGGCCGGTCTTCGTCGAGCTGCTCGTCTCCCCGGGGGTGAACACCTACCTCGGCGGCCCCCGCTCGCGGGCCGACGCGGAGGGTGAGGTGCCCGAGCTGCCCGGCCGGTGGCCGGGCAGTTTCGTCGTGGACCGCGACGGCGAGATGATCGGGCACATCCTGCTGCGCCGGCCCACCGGCGACCGCCGCCCGGCGGCCAACGGCCGGGTCGACCTCGGCTACCTCTTCCTGCCACAGACGTGGGGACGGGGGTACGCGTCGGAAGCCTGCGCCGCGGCCCTGGACTGGTTCGATGCGGCCCTGCCCGCCGAACCGGTCGTGCTGTTCACGCAGAGCGCCAACACCGCTTCGATGCGCCTCGCGGCGAAACTGGGCTTCGCCGAGGTGGAACGATTCCACGCCTGGGACGCCGAGCAGTGGCTGGGACTGCGGCCCGCGGCCGGGTCATAGCCGCGACCGGCCCGGGGCTGAGCCCGCGCGGGGGTGCGCGAGAATACGGCTCACTTTCTCCGCGGCGAAGGGAACAGCGTGCGGGACGAGAACGGCTGGGTCCAGTACTACGACCAGGAACGCGAACGGGTGCCCGCCGACCATCTCGGCGGTTTCGAACCCGAATCGATACTGGTCGACGGCACCGTGGTCCTGTTCGGCGGCCGGTGCGACGACCGGCTGCCGCTGCGCGCGTTCGACAGGGACTCCGGCATGTCACTGCCGGACCGGGCCGGACTGCACGGGGACCGGCCGCCGCGGGCGATGGCCCTGGGCCGGTGCGGGGAGCGGACCCTGCTGGCGACGGCCTCCGCGGGCGGTGTGGTCCGGGTCCGGGACGCCGTGACCGGCATCCCGGTCGGCGCGGAGATCCGCCACGAACGGACCGGCGTGTCCGTGGCGGTGACCACCGTCGTCGACCCGGACGGTGGCGGCGTCGACGTGGTCGCGGTCGCCGGCAGCGCCTGGATCAAGGCGTGGCGGGTGGACGACGGCGAACAGGTGGCCAGCCGTGGTTATCGCGGGGTGCGCTTCGTCGCGTACCAGGGAAGGTTGCTCGCGGCGCAAGCCAAGGGCTCCGGCCGGGAGGTCCGCGACGTGCTCACCGGCAAGGTCGTCGGCCGGCTGTTCTCGGTCCCGCCGGACCTCGTCTGGACGATCACCGAAATCGACGGGAGACTCCTGGTCATCGGCGTGCATGCGGAGACCGGGGCGCCGTGGGCGTGGGACGTCCTCGCCGGTGTGCCGGTCGCCCACCCGCCGCTGGCGGTGCTGCCGCAGGACGCCGGGCAGATCACCGCTATCACCGTGGCCGACGACCTCACCACGCTGCTGACCTGGTACACCGAGGACGGCGACGTCGGCGCCGGCTGCTGGCGGACCGGACCGGACGGCCCCGTTCCCTCACCGGTGCCGTTCGGCACCGGGACCATCACCGACGTCGCGCTCGGCGGCGGGCTGATCGCCCAGGCCGGCACCCGCAACCGGCTGACCGTGCACCGCGCGGCCACCGGCGAACCGGTCGTCTCGCCGTTCTACGGCGGACCGGTCCAGCCCCCGGCCGGTGTCACCACGCTCGGCGGGCGCACGGTGGCGGTCCTGCCCGGCGACCCCATGATGCTCTGGGACGTGGCCGCGGGCCGGCCGGTCGCCCGGGTCGACGCCGGCGTCGACGACGTGCACCGCATCGGCGTCGACGGGCAGGGCACGGCCGCGGTGCTGTACCCGTCGGACGGGGAGAAGCCGCGCCTGCGCATCCTCGACCTGGCCACTGGGCAGGTCCGGGCCGATGTGCCGCTGGAGTCGCAGTACGCCGGGCTGATCCCCGCGCCGGTGCTGTTCGACCATGGTGGCCGGCAGGTCGTCGCGATCGCCACGCAGAACCCGGAATCCGACGACGCGATCGTGTTGTACGACGCCGCCACCGGTGACCGGATTCCCGGCACGTTCGGCAAGCCTTTCAAGGAGTTGCCGCCCGGTTCGGGCATGCCCGTCCACCTGTACTCGGTGCTCACCACCGGCCGGGTCGGCGGCCGGCAGATCGTGGCGGCCGGTGCCGACTTCGGCAGTGAGGTGCGCCTCTGGGACGCGGCCACCGGCGAGACGCTGTTGCGGATCCAGGCCGGTGGAATGGGCGTGGCGGCGATCGCGCTCGGCGACCACCACGGACGGCCGATCGTGGCGACCGCCACCAGCACGTACCCGCGGCTGCAGGTGTGGGATGCGACCACCGGGAAGCAACTGCGCAAGGGCATCGACATGAGCCGGCGGGTCAATCCGATGAAGGCGACCGCCCTGACGATCGCGTCGTGGCGCGGTCAGACCGTGGTGCTGGCCGCGGCGCCGGACTGGCCGCCCTTCATGTGGGTCGTCGAATAGGGACCCTTTTTCGGCGTACGCGCGCTGGGTGGCCTTTCCAAAAGGGCCTTTCGGCGCGCACCCCACTTGCCGAAATCTCAGGAGAATCGTTCTGACAGAACCCGATACTGCTTGATCCACCGCTTGTTGATCTCGTCGGCTTGGCGTTGGTGCCGCGCCACGATCGGCGGCCCCTGATCCGGAACCGTGATGCCGAGGAACTCCACAACCCCGCGGGTCACCGCCACCACGTCCCGCTCGAGATCCTCGTAGAACACCCGATGCGGGCGGATCCCGCAAGCGGCGAACCATGCCTGCCAGGCGGCGTTGTGCTCCTCGATCGTGGAGATGAGGCGCCGGATCGCACCCGCGTCGAACACCGGCTCCCGCCCGTTGCCGCCACCATCGCCGCTGATCTCACCGTTGCCGCCGACGAACCACGTGCCGGTCTGCTCGGCGCGCAACCAGGACACAGCCTGCGCCACCACGTCACGCCGTGCCAGATAGACGAAGCCCGCACGACCGAACGCCCGGTGCAGAAGCCCGAGATCGTCACCGGCGAGGTCCCGGTGAACCGTCCGCAGCTTGTCGACGACCTCACCCAGCGTCCCCCACATCAGCTTCGCCCCGAACACCCCGTTCGGCGTGCTGCCCGCCGCCCGTGCCGCCCGCATAAAGTCCGCGTAGCTCGGGGCAGGACCAAGCCGCCACCGCTCAGCCCACAACAACTCGTCCGGCGCCCGAAAATACGACTGCGGCCGGCCACAGACCCCCGTGGAATCCAGAAGCCCGATCAGCAGAGAGCTGCCCGTACGCGGCGTGGCACACACGAAGTACGACTCGACGGCCTCGTTCATCCTGCCGGGCCTCCCTTGTTCGACGCCTACCCTCTCCACCCGGACGGCAGTCGAAGTATAGTTTCGTCGATGGATCCACTGAGGAGACATCGTGTCCAGCTGGGCGGGAACCAGGAAGCGCCGCCCATGGTCTTCGTGCACGGCTTCGGCGAGTATCAGCACATGTGGCGGTTCATCACCCCGGAGTTCGAGGAAGACCGCCGTACCGTGCTGTTCGACATCCTCGGCGACGACCAGGGCGCGGTCAACGGCTACCCGCCCGAGCGCTACGGCACGCTGCGCGGCCACGCCGACGACCTGCTGCGCATCCTGCGTGCCCTGGACCTGCACCAGGTGATGCTGGTCGGCCACTCGGTCGGCGCCATGATCGGCGCTCTCGCCGCGATCGAAGAACCGGAGCGCTTCGCCGGCCTGGTGATGATCACCGCCTCGGCGCGCTACGTCGACGACGACGGCTACGTCGGCGGGTTCTCCCGCGCCGACATCGAGGGCCTGCTGGACGCTATCGACAGCAACTACCTGGGCTGGTCCCGGGCGACCGCACCGACCGTGATGGCCGACGGCAGCATGCCCGAGCTGACCGAGGAACTGGTGCAGAGCTTCGCCCGTACGAACCCGCGGATCGCCCTGCAGTTCGCCCGCGCCACGTTCCTTTCCGACCACCGCGACGACCTCGCCCTGCTGAAACTGCCGGTACTGGTCCTGCAGTGCACCGCCGACGCGATGGTGCCGGCCTTGGCCGGTGATTACCTGCACGAGCACATCCCCGGCAGTCGGCTTCAGGTCCTCAGCGCCACGGGCCACTTCCCGCATCTGAGCGCCCCGGCCCCCACGGTGGAGGCAGTCCGGGCATTCGTCGACACCGTCACCGTGTGACCCGACCGCCGGCCGCGAGCAGGTTCGGGTCACACGCGCCTTCAAGCCGGTGTCCCGGGGGACTGTCAAGAAAACGGCTCTTTGGGCCTTCGAGGGTTTTCTCCCGCTCCCTCAGGTCGTACGGGATGCAGGTCAGTGTGTTCGGGCGGGTGCCGGCCAGGCGGCGGTGGCGGCCCACTGATCGAAGGTCAGCAGTGCGGGGTGGAGGGCGCGCAGCCGGTTGAGATCGCGGTCTCGGGTGGCGATGTCACGTGTCTGCAGGAAGGCGCTCATCGCCGCGAGGTCGTGGCCCACCTCCGGGACGGAGGCGACGACGACCTCCAGCGGAAGGTTCCGGTACTCAGCGGGGATACCGGTGCGCCGCTCGACTGTCCGGGCGATGTCCGCGCCGGAGAGACGGTCACCGACGACGGCGAGGTCGCGGGTGCCCCAGGACTGCCAGTTGGTGAACATGTACGCGGCGAACCACCCGATGTCCGAGAGCGCGATCATCGGGTAGTGGCCGTCGCCGAACGGCAGGTCGAACGTGATGCCCTCGCGCCCGTCTGTGAGCCTTCCCGGGGTGGGTGCCAGCGCGGAGGTCAGGTTCTCGTAGTAAGGGGCGGTGGTGAGGATGGCGACGTGGTCGGTGAACCATCCGTCGTTCACCTGCCGCATCATCTCCTCGGCCCGCTGCAGGTTGATGGACGAGGCCACGGCCGCTTTGCCGTCGTAGTGCGGAACGGCGACGGTGCCGTCGGTCAGGGCCAGCGCGTCGTCCAGCGATGACCAGATGAACCGGTCGACGCGTTGCCGGTGTGCGCTGTCAAGGATCGCGCGGCCCAGCTCGTATTCGGCGACTGGACTGTTGGCGGCGAAGAAGTTGGTGTTGCAGAACACCGAGTCGACGGTGCCCATCAGACCGTCCAACCACGCGCTGTCGGTGAGTTCACCCTCGATGATCTCAACCGCCTCTGAGGTCTGCAGATGCCGCGCCCGGGCGCTCTGCGCGTCTCGGGTCGGGACCACCACCGACCGCCCAGGGATCCGGACGAGATGCTCGACGACCGCGCGGCCCATCGCGCCGGTACCACCGATCACCAGGGTTTTCTCGTTCTCTTTCATGGGTGCCCCTTCAAAAATGGATTGCGCGGTCCAGAATCTAAACCTTTTGGATCGCGCAGTCCATTCTTGGTAAGATCCGCCACATGGACGTGTCGCGACTGACCAGCAAGGGCCGGGCCACCCGGGCCCGCATCGTCAATGCCGCCGCGGAACAGGTCCGAGCGCACGGACTGGAGACGTTGAGCCTGGACGCAGTGGGCACGGCCACCTCGACCAGCCGATCCCAGCTGTTCCACTACTTCCCGCAGGGCAAGCGTGGACTGCTGCGGGCGGTCTTCGAACACGAGATCGCCGAGCTGACCGCCGCGCAGGAACCGGCGCTGCACGACCTGTCCAGCCGGCGGTCGTGGGAGGCATGGCGCGACGGCCTCAGCGTCTACTACTTCACCCAGGGCCGCTGGACATGTCCCCTCACGGCCCTGGCCGCTCAGGTGGCAGCCACCGACGAGGATCTCAGCGCCTGGCTGATCGCACAGAGCACCACTTGGCGGCAGACGCTCGCCACCGGCGTCGCCGCCATACAGCACCGGCAACAGCCGAACGACCAGGATGAGGACCTCGCGGCCACGATGATCTGCCAGATCCAAGGTGGCCTGATCATGGGCCGGATCGACCGCAGTCCGGAGAGCCTACGCGCCGCGCTGCGCCGCATCCTTGACTGGATCCCAGCCCAGGCCGCGTGACCCGTCGCTCACGGAGCCGTCGGCCAGTTACTTGCCGGGGCTGGCCTCGGCCGGCCGCAGCGGCCGGTAGCCGTCGGTGTCGAGCTGGGCGAGTTCGCGTCACCGCGGATGGTGAGCAGTATCCGATGCAGGTCACTTTCGCCAGAACAGATGGTGCATCACCCCGCTCGGGCTGGGAACGACCTCCAGGTGGAACCGGTCGAGCAACTCGTCGGGGGACTCCCAGAGCCGTACTCCGGACCCGAGCTCGACCGGCGAGACCGCTACGTGCAGGGTGTCGACGAGGTCGGCGTCGAGGAACTGCCGGATGGTGGTAGCCCCGCCGCCGAGCCGGACGTCCCTGCCCTGCGCCGCCTCCCGGGCCTGGCCGAGAACCGTGGCAGGGTCGCCGCCGACGAAGTGGAACGTGGTGTCGGAGAGCGTGAACGAAGGACGCCCGTGGTGGGTCATGACGAACACCGGGGTGTGGAACGGGGGCTCGTCACCCCACCAGCCGCGCCATTCGTGGTGGCGCCAGGGCCCGCGCTGGGGACCGAACTTGTTGCGGCCCATGATCTCGGCGCCGATGTTGTGGGCGAAGTCCCGGGTGAGGTAGTCGTCGAGACCCCGGCTGCCCCCGGGTTCGGTGCGCCTGGGCCAGCTCGCCGTGGCGCCGGCCCAGGCGAACAGCCTCTCGGGGTCGACATGACCGAACGGCCGCTCCAGGGTCTGGTCCTCACCGGCGCCGATGCCGTCACTCGAGACGTTGAAGTTCTGGACTTTCAGCAGTTGAGCCACGTGCTCCTCCTGTGATGGCGATGGCGATGGCCATGGTGAGGTCGGAGCCGGTCGGCGGTTCTTGACGCGTACCCGGAGAATTATTTGATCTGTGGAATCTGTCGCCGGGATGTCAAGGGCAGCCGGTTCGCGACGACCACCTGGTGAAGGCGCCCGGCCGGGCGCTGCAACGCTCAGGAGTTGGTAATGAAATTTCTGCTGATCATGAACATCAACCCCGTCATCATGGAGGAGCTGACCGAGGCCGAGCGCCAGGAGATCATGGCCGGCCATGGCGAGTTCATGACGACGATCCGCGAGTCCGGCGAGATGATCAGCACCGAGGCGCTGGCCGACCCGTCCCAGAGTGCGGTGGTCCGTGTCCGCGACGGTGTACCGGTCGTCACCGACGGCCCTTACCTGGAGGCCAAGGAGTTCCTGGGCGGCTATTACCTGGTCGACGTCGCGAGCAGGGACCGCGCGCTGGAGCTGGCCGCCATGATCCCGGACGCCCGGGTCGACGGACTGGGCATCGAGGTCCGCCAGGTGATCTTCTCCGGTGGCCCGACCGCGTGAGCGCCGACCGCACCACCGTCGAGGGCCTGCTTCGCGCGCTTGCGCCGCAGGTCCTCGGCACGCTGGTGCGCCGCTACGGGCAGTTCGACCTGAGCGAGGACGCCGTGCAGGAGACACTGCTCGCCGCGGCGACACGCTGGCCGGCCGAAGGCGTCCCCGGCAACCCGCGTGGCTGGCTGATCACGGTCGCCGGCCGCCGCCTGGTCGACCAGATCCGTAGCGAACAGGCCCGGCGGCGACGCGAGGACGAGGTGACCCTCCTGGAGCCGGATCGGACGTCGCCCGGCCCCGGCGAGGACACGCCGGGCGACCGGGACGACACGCTCACCCTGCTGTTCCTGTGTTGCCACCCGGCGCTGAGCCCGGCCTCGCAGGTCGCGTTGACGCTGCGCGCGGTCGGCGGCCTGACCACCGCGGAGATCGCCCGCGCCTACTTCGTGCCGGAACCGACCATGGCGGCCAGGATCAGCCGGGCGAAGCAGCTGATCAGGGCCGCCGGCAGCCAGTTCACCATGCCGGTCGGGCAGGATCGGGCGGAGCGACTACGGGTCGTGCTGCACGTGCTGTACGTGATCTTCAACGAGGGCTACACCGCCAGTTCCGGAGACCGGCTGCGGCGCGACGACCTGGCCGCCGAGGCGATCCGGTTGACCCGCATGCTGCACCGTCTGCTGCCGGACGACGGCGCGGTGGCCGGCCTGCTGGCTTTGATGCTGCTCACCGACGCCCGCCGGGACGCCCGCACCGGCCCGCACGGCGAGCTGATCCCGCTCGACGAGCAGGACCGCTCGCGGTGGGACCGCGGCCGCATCGCCGAGGGCGTCGCGCTGGTCACCGACGCGATGACCCGCTCGTCACTCGGCCCCTACCAGTTGCAGGCAGCCATCGCCGCACTGCACGACGAGGCGCCCAGCACCGGCGCGACCGACTGGCGTCAGATCAACACGTTGTACAAGATCCTGGTGCGGCTCTCGCCGAACCCGATGGCCAGCCTGAACCGGGCGGTGGCGGTCGCCATGATCGACGGACCGCGGGCCGGCCTCGCCCTGCTGGACGAACTGTCAGCGGACAACCGGATCACGGACCACCACCGGCTGCACGCGGTCCGCGCACACCTTCTGGAGATGGCCGGCGACCATCCGGCGGCCCGGGAGTTTTACCACCGCGCTGCCCGCGGTACGACCAGCCTGGCCGAGTGCCGCTACCTGGAAACCCGCGCCGCCCGACTTGCGGGCTGACTTTCCCACGCCACATCCACCCGGGGTCACTTCCGCGTTAATTAACGTATTGCAATAACCAGTAATCCAATAATCCAGTCAGAGGTGCAAACCGGACATAATTTCGATACACCATAATGACAGTTATGTTGTACGCAACGCGTGCGAGAGGCGCGCTGCCGCGATGATGATCATCATGGAGCTGTATGGGTACGGGGATTGGGACGGCGAGCCCTGCTGTGACGAACACCGGGATGCGTGGGACTTCCCGATAACGGCGGAGCGGGTGGCTGCCGACTTCGAGGTTGAGGTCGAGGTCGCGAGACGGGGCTCTGGAAGAGTTCGAAGGTTTTCAGGCGCCACCAGCTTCGGCCCTGGCGGTGGACGGGTCGACGCTGTTTGATGAGCCAGGATTCTGGGCTCACCACCTGCGCTCCTCAGCAGGGAATGTCGCCGCGCTGGAGGCGGTGTTCGGACTGAGCTACACGCAGTGGCTCACGCCGTACAAGACTGAGGCCTGGCCGACCTTCACCGTCGAACTTCCCTCCGGCGGCGTTCTCCTGGTCGTGTACCGGACAGAGTCGATGGTTCGGGCCTGGCCTGCGCTGGGCGGAGTTGCGTGGCATCGTCGAAGGCGCGTTGCCGAACCGGTTGGCGGCGGCGCACCGGCTGTTGCTGCTGATGCCTTTCATGGGTGATGCGGCTGCCGGCAACGAACCGATGCATTGGCTGGCCCAGGCGCTGGAGCTGGTCAGCGGGAGAGATCGACTGTCGGCTGAGGTACGGGACCTTGCCGAGATCATGCTCGAGAATCTTCCGGCGCCGGAGTGGAGTGTGCGGAACCGGGTGTGGGCGAACGACGGCGAATACTGCGAGCGAGGTCCGGGAGGGGAGTATCGACGCCATCCATGGTCTGTGGAGCGGCTTCGCCGCGTCGATGTGGCGTTGGCGCCGCCTGTCAAAGCCATCGCCGGAGGCGCCCGCCGGTAACTCTGCGCCCGCACTCGAGGATCGCGGGTTCTGTCAGAGCGATTCTCCTGGGATTTCGGGACTATGCGGTGAACGCGGCGAACATGTCGACGAGCGACTGCGGGGCGTTGTCGTCGAAGATCACGGCCAGGCTTTCTGCGGATTCTCGCGCTACCGTCTCGCTGCGGGTGAAGAGCTCTTTTTCGTACGCGGCAAAAGCGGTTTCGATGTCGCCCGGATCAGCGGCTATGGCTTTGCCGAGTTCGGAACCGTCGAACATGGCCAGGTTCGCGCCCTCGCCGGCGAACGGGGACATCACGTGCGCGGCGTCGCCGATCAAAGTCACGCCGGGAATCCGGTCCCAGCGGTGCCCGGTCGGCAGGGCGTTGATGGTTCGCGGGATCAGCACACTGTCCGCCCCGGTGATCAGCGACTGGAGCGGCGGCGCCCAGTCGGCGAACTCCGCCAGCAGGACCGCCTTGCCGGCGTCCGTGTCGGTCCAGTCGACGCTGCGCAGCCATTGTTCCGGTTTCCGCAGCGCGATGTAGATGTGCAGACTGCCGTCGGTCTCCTTGTGCGCCAGGAAACCGCGGCCCGGCGCGAGCGCGAACAGCATGCCCCCGCCCACGACCGCGGCCGGCTCCGGACGGGCATCGGTGTGGTCGACCTCGATGAAAGATATTCCGGTGTACGCCGGAAGCACACTCGAGACCAGCGGCCGGATCCGCGACCACGCGCCGTCGGCACCGATCAGCACGTCCGTGGTGACGCTCGCCCCGTCTGCGAAGCAGAGCTCATGCCGGCCGTCGCCGAGCGGTGCCGCACCGGTGACTTTGCGGCCCCATACGATCGTGTCGTCCGGCAGCGCGTCGAGCAGGATCCGGCGCAGCTGGCCGCGGTCGACTTCCGGCCGGTCGCCGGCGCTCTGCTCGTCCGATTCTTCCAGGCGGACGGTGTTGTGCCGGTCCAGGATGCGCATGGCCTGCCCGCCCGGATGGATGATCGCCTGGAACTGGTCGAACAGTCCGGCGTCCCGCAGCGCGACCTGCCCGTTGTAGTCGTGGATGTCGAGCATCCCGCCCTGCGTCCGGGCGTCCGGTGACGCCTCCAGCTCGTAGACGGTCGCAGCAATACCGTGGACGTGCAGGACCCGGGCCAGGGTCAGTCCACCCAGCCCGGCACCGACGATGGTGATCGTGGGTACGGCCATGCCGTCCATGGTCGCAACAAATCTGCTCGTCAGGGAGCAGAAGCGAGCTGCTGGGGAATGGGGTGCAGGGCGTGGAGCGGTTCGTGGAGTCCGGTGCGGTGCGGATCTGGACTGAGCGGGCCGGTGATCCGGGGTGCCCCGCCGTGCTGCTGATCGCCGGGTCGGCTGCTCAAGGGGTCAGCTGGCCGGATGCGCTGGTCGGCGGGCTCGTCGCGCGGGGTGTGCAGGTGATCCGGTTTGATCATCGGGATACCGGGCGGTCGAGTGTGGTGGATTTCGACGCTGACCCGTACACGATCGGGGTCATGGCTCGTGATTGTCTGGCCGTGCTGGACGGGCACGGGATCGCGTCGGCCCACGTGGTCGGAGCCTCGCTGGGTGGGGTCCTCGCGCAGTGGCTGGCCGTGCACGCGCCCGCGCGGGTCCGGTCGCTGACCCTGCTCGCCACTACCCCGATGGGATCGCGCCGGGACGGGCTGCCGCCGCCGGCGCCGGAGTTCCTGGCGCATCTGGCTGCGGGGCTGCCGCCGGGGGTGGAATCCGACGTGGCGCTCTTCCGGGTGTTCAACGGGGCGGTGCGGCCGTTCGACGAGCCGGCCGCGCGGGCGATGCTCGAGCTGGCCCGGTCGCGGGCTGGTGATCCGGCGGCGGCCGCCCACCACGACCGGGCCGCGTGGCGCGCCGACCCGAGTGTGGACGCCCCGCTGGCGTCGATCGTCGCGCCGACGACCATTCTGCACGGCGATCAGGATCCGGTGTTCTCGCTGGGGCACGGGACCGCGCTTGCCGCCGCGATCCCGGGTGCGGTGCTTCATCTCGTACCCGGAATGGGTCATGTCCTTACTTCTCCTGGTCTGCCGGAGGAGATCGCCGGACTGATTCGGCTGGCACGCTCGTCGCCCTCCAACTCGCCGCCCTGCCGCTGGCCGCGGTCATCAACCTGATCCCGGCACTCGGCGAGGAGCTCGGTTGGCGGGGCTGGCGGCACCTACCTGCTGTTCGCCCGGGCCGGCGAGCACGTCGACACGACCCGGGCGACGATCCTCGGCTGGAGCGGATGGATCGTGCCGCTGCTGCTGGTGGCGGTTCTCATCGCCACCGGGCAGTTCGCGGCGCCCGCAAAATCCCAGGAGAATCCTTCTGAGAGAACGGCGGAACTCAGGCGGGGCGGCCGAACACCTGCACTTCCGCAAGGTTGAGTTCCTGCGGTGCCGGGGTCGCCAGCCACACCCGGACGTACCGCCCCCGGGCCGGGATCGTGATCGTGGTGGGCCGCCCGGCCTGCTCGGTCTCGTGCACGCCCGCCACACCGGGGGCAGCGAGGGCCTCGGCCAGCGTCGGCGGGAACGGGTCGGCGGACACCAGGACGTGGTAGTCGCGGACCCGTTCGGCGCAGCAGTCCACCCGGTTGTGGACGGCCACCGTCTCGATGTCACTCGCAGTGCCCAGGTCCACCTGCCACCAGGGCTGGGCCTCGGCGCCGGAGGTGGTGGAGAAGTCGAAGACGTTGCCGTTCACCGACGCCGCGGCCGGATAGTCGGCGGAGTAGTCGGAGATCTGGGTGGCCGCCTTGCCCTGGGAGAGGTTCTGCAGCGGGGGCAGGCCCAGGAACGTGTCGTGTGCGGCGCGGACCCGGTCGAGGAACGTGTCCAGGACGCCGTCGCCGATCTGCACCGCGCCTTCGATGCGGTTCTCGCCGGGCACCGACCGGATCCGGCGGGCCTGCTGTTCCAGGGCGTTCATCTCGGTGCGGGCCGCGGCGGCCGCGGGTGCGTCCCCGGCCTCGATCGCGGACAGGACGGCCAGGCCACGGTCGGCGGCGCGGCCCCACAGGGCGGTGGCGTCCAGCCAGTGCGCCGTGTCGTCGAGGAACGCCGCGTCCGTCACCGTGGAGCGGATCACCGCCGGGGCCTCGGCGATCTGCCGGACGTAGCCCGCAAGGGTTCGCCGTGCGGCCGGGTCGGGGTAGGCCGCCCAGAACGTGGCCAGGCGCGCGGCGAGGGCCGGTGCCTGGGGCTGCCACGGGTCCGATCCGAACGTCGGCGCCAGGTGGTTGAGATCGAAGAACGTCAGCAGCGCGGGTACGCCGGAAGCGTCCCCACCAGCCAGGACGGTCGCAACCTGCCGCCAGCTGATGTCACGGTCGTAGGCACGGTCGTTCCAGGAGAAGTCGGCCATCGTGAACAGGACGACCTTGCTCGCGGCGGCCTGGTTCATCGGGTTCGCGACGATGCCCGCCACGTGGCCGGCGAGTCCGGGCTCGCGTTTGTCGTAGGGTGCGAGCAGGAGCCGGCCGGCGGACTGGGCGTAGTCGTTGACCGGGTAGTTGTCCCAGACGAACACGTCCCGGCCGAACAGCGCGGACGCCCGCGACGCCTGGTCGACGGTGATGCTCGGCGGCACGACGTCGGTGCCGGTCCACATCACCAGGACCTTCGGGTCCAGCGTCGACCGGATCTCCTGCTTGTAGGCGGTGTCGGTCAGGTCGCCGTACTCGGTCGGGACCATCTGCAACGGCCGCACCCCGGGATGCGAGGCCACAAAATTCTGTTGTACGTCGTTGAGCAGGTCCACCTGGGCGCGGGCGGCGGCGCCGGCTCCGGGTGCGCCGTACGTGTCCTGGTCGGCGGTGCAGTTCCACCGGGTGTAGCTGATGTCGTCGAGCGGGATCGAGAAGTCCCGGACGCCGATGTCGTACATCGCCTGGAGTTTGCCGGTCAGCGCCGCCCGGTCGGCGGTGCTGGAGTAGCAGATCGTCGTGCCGGGTGACACCGCGAACGTGAACCGGACGTGGTGGGAGGTGGCGGCGTCGACCAGTTCCCGCAGTTCGGCGAGTTTGCCGGCCGGATAGGGTTCGCGCCACCGGTCCCGGTGATAGGGATCGTCCTTCGGTGCGTACACATAGGAGTTGGTCTTGATCGTGCCGTAGAAGGCGAGTTGGTCCAGGCGCTCCGCGTGGGTCCACGGTGAGCCGTAGAAACCTTCGATCGCGCCGCGCAACGCCATCGCGGGGTGGTCGCTGACCGCGACGCCCGCGAGGGTACGGCCGGGGCGGAACAGCTGGCGCAGGGTCTGCACCGCGTAGTACTGCCCGGCCGGGTCGACGCCGCCGAGGGTGACCTGGTGTTTCTCGGCGCGTAGTGCGTAGCCCTCGGCGGTGCTGGGGATGGTGGTGCCGGCCAGGCGGCGGGCGATGTCGGGGCGGTCGGCCGGGCCCAGGCGCACGGTCAGGGGCGCGTGGGCCGTGACGGCGATGCCCTGCTGGTCCAGCAGGGTACGCAGCAGATCGGCGGCGGCCGGGTCGGTGGCGTCGGTGGTGATCAGCTCGACCCGGCCGGGCAGGGGGATGTCCGGGCCGATCCGTTCGATCTTCTGCGGGGTGGGGGAGACGAGCGGCAGGGCGCGGGGCCCGGCGTGGGCCGGGCCCGGCACACCCGCGCTGAGGAGCAGGAACACGGCTAGGAACAGGGATGGCCGTCGCATCGCTTCAACCTACATCGACGAAGGTCGTTTCAAAGTGCGGAAGACCGTCCGGACCAGGGTGTCGAGGGCCTGCGGGAAGAACTCGGCCGGGTCGTGCGGGGCGTCGCCCATGGTCAGGCCCGCGGTGAGGATCGTGGAGCCGTCCGGGCTGCTGTACATCAGCGCGCCGTAGCCGCCGGGCGCGCCGCCGTTGTGGTGGTAGACGAGGCCACCGTCGTCGCCGAGGTCCTGGACGAAGATGCCCAGGCCGTAGTCGATCGGGCCGCCGGGCTTGCGCATCTCGGCCAGCAGGTGCTCCGGCAGCAGCCGGCCGCTGTTCAGGGCGGCGAAGAAGATCTGCAGGTCACGGGTGGTGATGATGGCGCCGCCCGCGCCGAGCAGCATGGACAGGTTCTGCCGGGAGACGTCGGCGATCGTCCACTCGTCGCCGTCCTGGTAGCGGTAGTAGCCGACGGCGTGCGGGTCGGGCAGGTCGGTGACTTCGCCGTCGAGGACGGTGTCGTGCAGGCCGAGCGGCTCCAGGATCCGCCGGTGCATCTGCTCGCCGTAGGTGCCGTCGCCGACGGCGGCGATCAGCAGCGTGGCCAGGGTGTAGTTGGTGTTCGAGTAGCTCCAGTCGGCGCCGGGGGAGAACCGGGCCTCGTGCGACAGGGCCAGCTCCACCAGTTCCTGCGCGGTGTAGGAACGCAGCCGGTTCTCCACCCAGTCCTTGCCGGTGGCCGGGATGCCCGCCACGATCGTGCCGTCCGGCAGGTATTCGCCGGTGTAGTTGAACAGGCCGCTGGTGTGCTGCAGCAGCATCCGCGGGGTGATCCGCGCGTCGAGTTTCAGGTCCGGCAGGTGCCCGGCGATCGGGCCGTCCAGTTTGAGTTTGCCGTCGGCGATCAGCTGCAGGACCAGGGTGGCGGTGAAGGTCTTGGCGACGCTGCCCGCCCAGAACCGGCCGTCGACCGGTGGCGCCTCGGTCGCGCCGAGTTCGCGGACGCCGGAGCTGCCGGTCCACTCCTCGTGGCCGTGGCGGACGCGCAGCTGCAGTCCGCCGAATCCGGCGGCGACGAAGGTGTCCGCGGCGGCCTGGAAGTCGTGCATGGTGTGCTCCTTCGATCTGTTGTTTCTGACACCGGAAACGCTACGTTGCTTTCCGATTTTCAAGAACAGCGAAGTCGCGTAATGCCAGAGAAGTCCCAGCTCAGAGGAGTGCAATCATTGCAATGGCGCTGAATCTAACGCAACTGCGCACCCCTTTTCGTTGCAATGGAACAAAGGTGAACGCTACAGTGTGGACGCTCGACGATCACGGAGGAGACCGCGATGCCCGGAGGCCGACTCACCCCGCAGGAACGCCAGCAGATCAGTCAGGGGCTGGGTGAGGGACTCGCCTACGCGGAGATCGCCCGGCGACTCGACCGGCCCACGTCGACGGTCACCCGGGAGGTCATGCGCAACGGGGGTCCCGGGGCGTACAAGGCCGACCTGGCCCAGCACGCCACCGGGCACCGGGCGCGCGGGCGCCGCAAAGCCGTCACCGGGCGGCCCGGGGTGCCGGCCCAG
This sequence comes from Actinoplanes sp. NBRC 101535, assembly GCF_030269225.1. NCBI lineage: Bacteria > Bacillati > Actinomycetota > Actinomycetes > Micromonosporales > Micromonosporaceae > Actinoplanes > Actinoplanes sp. NBRC 101535. The sequence goes on from NZ_BSSY01000005.1 coordinate 350,418, forward strand.
GCGCACGGGCGCGATGCGGTCGCCGTCAACGCGTACGAGGAGGTCCTCGCCGACGTCTTCGTCCAGTCCGGGCTGCCGGCGATGACGGCCCGCACGCTGACCGCGCTCTACACCACCGACAGCGGCAGCCTCACCGCCCCCGAGCTGGTGGCGCGCCTGCAGGTCAGCCCGGCGTCGATCTCCAAGGCGATCACGCTGCTGGAGGGCCAGGGCCTGATCCGGCGGGAACGCGACGAGCGCCGCCGGGAACGCTACGTGGTCGACGACGACGTGATGTACCAGTCGATGATGGCGAGCGCCCGCTCGACCGCCCGCCTCGCCGAGATCGCCCAGCAGGGGGTGGGGGTGCTGGGCGCCGACACCCCGGCGGCGGACCGGCTGCGCAACATCGCCCGGTTCGTCGATTTCGTCTCGGAGAGCATCGTGCGGGCCGCGGACCAGGCCCGCGAGATCCTGCACGGCACCAAGGGCCGGCCGCAGCCGGTCTCCGGCGAGTGAAAGCCACATAACGGGCACATCACCCGTACTCTCAAGGTGGGGAGAGAGAAGGGTGCGCTCGTGAAGCAAGCTGTGTCGCCGTCCGCGGAGCAGGTCAAGGCCGGGAGCGCGGTGTACGGCCGCGGCGTGCTGGCCATCTACGACGTGTGGGTGCTCGGCATCGTCTGCCCGCTGGTCTGGCACTGTTCCCGCGCCCGGATGCTGGAGCAGTACGACCGCCACGTCGGCAACCGGCACCTCGACCTCGGCCCGGGCAGCGGCTTCTACCTGGACCGCTGCACGTTCCCGACGGACCGGCCGGAGCTGACCCTCGTCGACCTCAACGACGAGGTGCTGCGCAAGACGGCCGGGCGGCTGCGCCGGTACCGGCCGGCCACGCTGCGCCGCGACGTGCTGCAACCGCTGAACCTGGGTGACGCCCGGTTCGACTCGGTCGGCATGAACTTCCTGCTGCACTGCATTCCGGGCGGGTTCGCGCACAAGGGCGCCGTCTTCGACAACGTCGTGCCGTACGTGACGAAGGGCGGCCGGATCTTCGGGTCGACCGTGCTGTCCCACGGCGTCGAACACGGCCGGCTCGCCCCGGCGAAGCTGACGATCCTGAACGCGACCAAGGTGATGAGCAACCGGGAGGACTCCCTGGCAGGCCTGGACGAGGCGCTCTCGTCCCGGTTCGAGCGCTACCGGATCGAGGTCCGCGGGTCGGTCGCGATGTTCGAGATCACCGTGAACTGACACGAAAAAAAGGGGGACCCGGCCGGGTCCCCCTTTTTCTCTGCCGCCTACTTCTTGCGCAGTTTCTGCACCAGGGTCACCACCGCGATCACCACAGCGCCGGCGATCACACCCAGGATCGCGCTGAAGATCGTGTTGACCAGCCAGCCGACCACCCCGCCGAGAGCGCCGGTCGCGTCGTGCGCGGCCTCCTCCACGTGGTGCACCATGCTGTACAGGGCGTGCAACCCGAGCTCGTCCGTGCCGACCAGCAGGATGTGCCCGCCGACCCACAGCATCGCCGCGGTGCCCACCACGGTCAGCACGGTGAGCACCTTCGGCATCGCCTTGACCAGTCCACGGCCGAACGCCGCTACCCCCCTACCAGGCAGCGCCGCCAGTCGCAGGCCGGCGTCGTCCATCTTCACGATCAGGCCGACCGCCCCGTACACCAGCACGGTCATCACCACGGCCACGATCGCGAGGATCACCAGACGCGACCAGAAACCCTCGTCGACGACCTCGTTCAGCGAGATGACCATGATCTCGGCGGAGAGGATCAGGTCGGTGCGGACCGCGCCGTTGATCAGGGTCTTCTCGTCCTTGAACCCGTCGTCGTCGCCGTGCGACTCGTGGTGGGCGATCTTCGCCCACACCTTCTCGGTGCCTTCGAAGCAGAGGTAGAGCCCGCCGATCATCAGCAGCGGCGTCAGCGCCCAGGGCAGGAACTCGCTGAGCAGCAAGATCACCGGGAGGATGATCAGGAACTTGTTGCGCAGCGAGCCCAGGGCGATCCGCTTGACGATCGGCAACTCCCGTTCCGCGGCGAGCCCGCGAACATATTGCGGAGTGACCGCGGCGTCGTCGATGACCACGCCGGCGGCCTTCGTGCCGGCCTTCGCGGCGGCGAGTCCCACATCGTCGAGGGACGAGGCGGCGGCCCGGGCCAAAACCGCCACGTCGTCGAGCAGTGCGGCCAGTCCAGCACTCAAGAGAGGTCCTTCCGATCGGTTCCTGCCGGGGATTTACCCACCAGCGTCGGTGAACACGCTATCGGAGTTGCGAACGGGGCTCTGTTACGGCTGGAGAAACCGTCAAGCAGCACCTTCCCGGCAGGAAACCCCCAGAAGGGCGAGGGAAAGGGAAAGTAGGAAATCCCACGAGGCCGAAGATGGACCATGCGTACGCCGATAGGCCCCCGGCACGGAAGAACACACTGTCGTCACGGAAGGCGGAGGGAGGCGTATGCCGAACAAGGAGTCACCGACGCTGGCCTCCTCCCACGACGGGGAGTGGTGGGGTCAGTTCGAGACGGCGACCGGCCAGTTCGACGCCGCCATCCTGACCACCGGCCTGACCGAGATGATGCTGCCGAAGATCCTGGCCCGGCTGTTGCAGCGGGAAGCCGACATCGCCGCGGACATGGCCATCGCCTACCACAACAAGCCGGGCAGCGACGCGTTGCAGGACCGGCACGAGAAAGCCGGCGAGCGCCTGCGCGAGACCATCGACCGGCTGCGCTCCCGCGACGTCGACCCGGACACGCTGATCGAGGCGGAGGCGGTCTGGCTGGTCATCGACGGCCAGTATGCGGCCGCCGCGGCCGCCGCGGAGCCCTGGCTGGGCACGCTGCCGCTGCTGCGGGTGTTCGTGTCCGCGCTGCGGATGGAACATCTGGACATCAACGTCACCGCGCAGCTGCTGAACTCGGGCGCCACCCCGGCCGAGGCCATCCACGTCGGGAAGATCATCGGCAAGTACGGGTGGTGGCCGGACTGGATGCGCGAACTCGTACTCGAACGCGCGATGGCCGACACCCTCGACGACGCGCTGATCGCGGCGCTGGACCTGTGCGCGTTCGCCACGCTGCGCCCCACCCAGGCGCGGCTGGCCCGGTCACTGCTGCGCGGCGATCAGGCGGCGACGAACCGGGCGGTGCGCACCCTGCAGGCGATCGGGGAGACCGCGACGGCCGAGCGGCTACGCGACGGGGACCTGACCGCCGTCGCCTTCGCGGCACGGTTCGCCTCTGTCTGACGGCTTTCGGATATTCACCGGTTTGCATCCGGGCGATAACGTTCAGTGCGTGCCGGTGGCTGCGGGGATAGAGGCGACAGGTCTGGGCCAGGTCGTGCGAGGTGGCCGCCGAACCCTCGGCGGTGTCTCGCTCACCGTCCGGGCCGGGGAACTGGTGGCCGTCATCGGCGCCAGCGGAGCGGGCAAGACCACCCTCCTGCAGGCCCTGGCCGGGGTGCGCCCACCGGCCGAGGGCCGGGTCCGGCACACCGGGCCCCCGGGATTCATCGGGTACGTTCCGCAGGACGACATCATCCACCAGCAGCTGCCCCTGGCCCGGACACTGCGGTTCGCGGCCCGGCTGCGGGGCGTCGACGAGTCCCGGGTCGCCGAGGTGCTGACCGTTCTCGGACTCGACGACCGGGCCGGCACCCGGGTCGGCGCGCTCAGCGGCGGCGAACGCAAACGGGCCAGCATCGCGGTCGAACTGCTGGCCCGGCCGGCGGCGCTGTTCCTGGACGAACCGACCTCCGGACTGGACCCGGCCGCCGCCGCCGACCTGCTCGGGCTGCTGCGGCGGCTCGCCGACGACGGGGTTCCGGTGGTGCTGACCACCCACAACCCGGCCGACGTGCAGCGGTGCGACACGGCGGTGGTGCTCGCTCCGGGCGGGCGGCTGGTCTACCACGGCCCGGCGGACGCGACCGCCGCGCATTTCGGGGCGGACGACGTCGCCGGGATCTACGGGCGCCTCGACACCGCCGCCACGTGGCCGGACACCGCCACGGCGGCGGTTCCCGCTGCGGGGCCACCGCGGGAGCGGGCTTCGCGCGTACCCCGGCAGACCTGGAAACTCGCCCAGCGTGAGCTGGCGATCCTGACCGCCGACCGGCTCACCCTGGCCATTCTCGCCGGTTCCCCACTGGTGATCCTGGCGATGTTCCTGATGCTGTTCGAACCGGGTGCCTTCGGCCGGCCGCCGGACCCGCCGACCACGGTGATGGTGCTGTTCTGGATCGCTTTCGGGGTGTTCTTCTTCGGCCTCACCTACGGCCTGCTGCAGATCTGCACCGAAACGGCGATCCTGCGACGAGAAGTGTTCGCCGGGGTACGCCGCGGTCCCTATCTGGCGGCCAAGGTGATCCTGCTGCTGCCGCTGCTGGCCGTCGTCGATCTGCTGCTGCTGGTCGTGCTGCGGCTGCTCGACCGGCTGCCCGCCCTGACCGCGGCCGATTTCGCCGCGGTCTATGTGACAGCGGTGCTGGGGTCGGCGTGCGCGCTGGCGCTGGGACTGCTGTGCTCGGCGAGCGTGTCCGATGTCGCCCAGGCCGGTCTGGTGCTGCCGATGCTGTGTTTCCCGCAGGTGCTGTTCGTCGGCGCGATCCTGCCGGTGCCGGTGATGGCGCCGGTCGGCCGGGCGATGAGCTACGCGATGTCGAACCGGTGGTCGTTCGAAGCCCTCGGCCACAGCGCCGGCCTGGCGGAACTCTGGCGCGACGGCGGCTCCCCGCTCGGTCCGCCGCTGCTCGCCGCGTACCAGGACAGCTTCGCCCGGCCGGTCGGCGAGAACTGGCTGATCCTGGCCGGCATGACGGTGCTGTTCCTGGCCGCCACGTGGGGGGTGCTGCACCGCCGTGTCTGACCGTCTCGACGAGCTGCGCCGGACCGAATACGCCCACCTCGGCGACGAGGTCTACCTGGATTACACCGGCGCCGGCGTCTATGCCCGGTCCCAGTTGGACGCCCACCACCAGCGCTTGTCGTCGCGAGCCTTCGGCAATCCGCATTCGGAGAATCCGCCGTCGGTGGCCAGCACCGCGCTCGTCGCCTCGGCCCGCCGGGCGATTCTGGAATTCCTGAACGCCGATCCGGCCGAATACGCGGTGATCTTCACGCCGAACGCGTCCGGGGCGTGCCGGATCGTGGGGGAGTCCTATCCGTTCGGCCGCGGCCGCGACCTGGTGATGACCTTCGACAACCACAACTCGGTGAACGGCATCCGGGAATTCGCCCGGCGCGCCCGGGCCCGCCGGCGTTACATTCCGCTGAGCCCACCGGATCTGCGGGTCGCCGACGCTTCCGTGACCGCGGCCCTGCGCCGCCGTGGCCTTTTCGCCTTTCCGGCGCAGAGCAACTTCACCGGCGTCCAGCACCCGCTGGAATGGATCGAAACGGCCCACCACGCCGGGTACGACGTGCTCCTCGACGTGGCCGCCTACCTGCCCGTCCACGACCTGGACCTGTCCCGGTACAAACCCGACTTCGTGCCGGTCAGCTGGTACAAGGTGCTCGGCTACCCGACCGGCGTCGGCAGCCTGGTCGCCCGCCGTGCCGCCCTGGCCCGGCTGCGCCGCCCCTGGTTCGCCGGCGGCACGATCGCCGCGGTCAGCGTCGGCACCGAATGGCACCGGCTCGCCCCCGACGAGACCGCGTTCGAGGACGGCACCCTGGACTTCCTGCACATCCCGGACGTCGAATTCGGACTCGGCTGGCTGCGCGGCGTCGGCCGGGACCTGATCCGCGACCGGGTCCGCGACCTCACCGCGGCCCTGCTGACCGGCCTGGCCGCGCTCCGGCACAGCGACGGCACCCCGATGATCCGCGTGTACGGCCCGGCCGGCACCGTCGGCCGCGGCGCGACGGTGGCGTTCAACCTGCTGGACGCGGGCGGCCGGGTCGTCGACGAGCGCCTGGTCGCGTCGGAGGCCGCCGCGGCCGGGCTGGCGCTGCGGACCGGCTGCTTCTGCAACCCGGGCGCGGGTGAGGGCGCGTTCGCGATCGGCGCCCGGCAGCTGCGCGGCTCCACCCGCTGGGGTGTGCACACCATCGACGAATACCTGCGCCGGCTGGGCCTGCCGACCGGCGGCGCGGTCCGCGTCTCGTTCGGCGTCGCCTCGACCGCCGGGGACGTGCGGCGCCTGCTTGACTTCCTCACCCGCGCCTACCAGGACCGGCACACCGGCACGTCCGGCCTGGCCCCACGCCTGCGCTGCTGAACGTCATAGGAGAACCATGTCCTTCCAGGCCTGTCTCGACGCGAAACATGTCGGCACCGGCACCGCGCACAGAGAACCCCAGCACCGCACTGCGCCTGGACGGCGAGGCCGGCCGCGACGGCTAAACGGCTCTGCTGTTCAGCTCGAGGCGGCGCAGTGCCGGGACGAGCGCCGCCAACAGCATCGCGGCTGCTCCCAGACCGCTGCCGGCGACAGCGACGGTCGTGGCGCCGGCCACCGTGGTGAGGGCGGACGCGGCGATCTGGCCGAGGGGCATGGCCAGGAACGACCAGAACTCGTCGTGGGCGCCCACCCGGGAGAGCAGACGCTCCGGGATGTGAGTGGTGGTGACGGTCACCCAGACGACGGTGAAGAACTCGGCGACGACGCCGGCGGTGAACGTGGCGGCCGACAGCCAGACCAGGTTCGTACCGGTGCCGAGCAGCAGGAGCGGAAGGGCGGCCAGCGCCATGGCGGTCAGGGCCGGTGTCATGGGCCGCCGCGGGAGCGGCACCTTCACCAGGATCAGGCCGGCGCTCAGCGCCCCGGCCCCGCGGGCGCTGAGCGCGAGTCCCCACCCCGTGGGTCCGATCGTATGGTTGGTGATCACCGGCCCGAGGACCTGCCAGAAGCCCATGGTGGTGGCGTTGAAGACGGCGAAGGCCAGGGTCACCGACCAGATCCACGTCCGGGTCCGGAAATAGGTCCAGCCCTCGGCGAGATCGCCCAGCATGGACCCGGCCTGTGGCGGTGGGCCGGGCAGGGCGATCCGCGCGAAGCAGGCGGCCGCGACGGGGAAGGTGACGGCGTCGACGGCGATCGCCCAGCCGCCGCCGACCGAGGCGGTCAGCAGCCCGGCGGCGCTCGGCGCGAGGATGCGGGCGGTGTTGCCGGCGGTGGCGAGCAGCGAGCCGGCCTGCTGCAGGGCGCGGCCGGACACCAGGTTCGCGAGGATGCCGCGCAGGGCGGGCGTGGTCAGGCCCTGGAAGACGCCGTTGAGCGCGGACAGTGGTAGCAGCAGTGCGGGTGGCTGGTGGGTGAGCAGGACGACGGCGACGCCGGCCTGGGTGACGCCGGCGCCGAGGCTGGTCAGGCGGAGCACGGCGTCCCGGGGGTGGCGGTCGGCGACGGCTCCGCCGATCAGCATGGTGGCGACCATCGGGATCACGGCGGCGGCGAGGACCGCGGACAGCCAGGCGCTGCTGCCGGTGAGGTCCAGGACGCCGAACGCGAGAGCGACCGGCGCCATGAAACTGCCGGCCGTGGAGATCGAGCGTCCGGCGAAGAACCACCGGAACGCCGGCGTGCGCAGTGGCCACTCGGCACTGCGGTCCGCTGTCGTCTCGAGTCCGGGCACGAGGACTCACCCTGCCAGCACGAAACGGACGCATCAACCCGATTGCCCGGCCCTACGAAGGAATGCCGGGGCCACATCCAGTACGTTCCCGCGCAGCCGGCTGGACTGGCGGCACCACCCGGAGACCATCTTCTCCGGCGACGAATGCCTCGATCTCCGGGTGGTTACCAGCCGTTACAGCCGGCCGGCTGTGTCGCCGGCGAGGAGTCAGGGTGCCGGGGTGGCGGGTGGGCGCAGGGTGGCCAGAGCGGTGCTCCAGGCGACGACCTCGTCGAGGAGCGTGGCGAGTTGAGGGAGCTGGTACGCGCCGGGCTTGAACACGCTGTAGTTCTCGAACTCGCTGTTCAGGGCGAGCGTCACCTGCTGCCTCACGTCGGCCATCTTCAGCTCGCCGGCGATCAGCCGCAGGTGCTCGACCGCCCGGGCGCCGCCGACCGACCCGTACGAGACGAACCCGACCGCTTTGTTGTTCCACTCGGCGAACAGGTAGTCGAGGGCGTTCTTCAGCACCCCGGAGGTGCTGTGGTTGTACTCCGGGGTGACGATCACGTACCCGTCGAACGAGGCGATCTTCTCCGCCCATTTCTTGGTGTGCTGATTCTGGTACTGGCCCATCGACGGCGGGATCGGCTCGTCGAGGTGCGGCAGCGGGAAGTCCAGCAGGTCGACCAGTTCGAAGGCGGCGTCGCTGCGCTGCTTGGCGTTGTCGAGTACCCAGGTGGCGACCTGTTCGCCGTTGCGCTGGGGGCGGGTGCTGCCGAGGATGATGCCGATGCGGATCATGATGTGCTCCCGGGTTCCGGTGACTGGCCTTACCCGGACGTTACGTAGCCGTGGTGGCGGCCTGGCCGGTTTCGGTGAACCCGGCGGCTGCTGACCAGCCCACAAGTAGTCGGGGCGGATCAGCAAGCTGATTCCTCAGGACGTCCGGGTATGCAGTGGCATGTCCCGGGCGATCGCCCAGCACAGGACGGCAGCGACGACGGTGCCGCCGGCGGCCAGGGCCAGCGCCACCGGCACGCCGAGGTCCTGATGCCACTGACCGGCGTCGACGATGGGAAGGTCACCCGTCGCGTTCGCCAGGAGCAGACCCAGCGCGACCGGCAGGGCCAGCACACCGCCGACCTGGAAGCGGTAGAAGGCGGCGCCCAGGAACCACCCGGTCACCATCCAGCCCAGCAGCATCGTCCAGTAGTTTCCGAAGATCAGAAGGTAGTCCCCGGTGTTGTCGTAGAGCCGGTCCTGCGCGAGCTGGTGGGGCCAGCCCGCGGCACGGTAGAGCACCGTTTCCGCCGCGTAGCCGAGCGTCGTCATACCGGCCAGCACAGCGGTGGTGACGAGCTGGAACACCGGAACCTGGAGCAGGTATTCGCGGCGTGTCCGACCGTGCACGAGGAAGGTCGGCAGCATCGTCGCGAGCAGGTGGTAGCCGTAGCCGAGGGCGAGCCATCGCAGGAACGGGCCGCCGACGTCCAGGGCGCTGATGCGTACCGAGCCGAAAGCACTCACCCCGCCGAGTATCAGCCAGGCCAGCAGGATCAGGCCCGCCAGGCAGACCGCCAGGAACGGCAGGTGGGTGGTAAGCAGCAGGTGAGCGATCGGCCATCGCCGGGCCGGCCGGTTCATCGGGTGGCTCCGGTGGGCTGGGTGAGGTGGATGAAGAGGTCCTGTACCGCGACCGGTCCGATCTCCAGGCCGGCCGCTTCGGCGGCGCGGCGTACCTCGTCGGGTGCGCCGGACACGGTGACTGACTTCGTCGGTCCGAGTTGCTGCTGGTTCAGTATCGTCAGCCCGGCGACGACGCCGTCGACCGTTGCCGCCGGCCCGGTCAGCGACATGCCCTGGGCGCGGAGGTCGTCGAGGTCCTCGTGCACCAGCAGCCGGCCCTCCCGCAGGATCAGGACCCGTTCGAACAGGGGGCTGTGCTCCTCCACCAGATGGGTGGAGATGATGATCGTCCGGGGCCGGGCGATGAAGTCTCTCAGCAGTTCGTCCTGGAAGGCCTGCCGGGTCGGCGCGTCCATCCCCAGGTGGGCCTCGTCGAACATGGTGACCGGGGCTCGGGAGGCCAGCCCGACGGCGACGCCGAAAGCGGAACGCTGCCCCAGCGACAGCTCACTGACCCTCTTCCGTGGCGGCAGCCCGAACAGCTCGATCAGGGTGGTGGCGTACCCGGCATCCCAGCCGGGCCGCAGCCGCCGGGCGACGTCAAGCGTGTCCCGGACGCTGTCGGTGGGGTCGCCGACGATGCCGCTCTCCCGGATCAGGCAGACCTGCCGGGTGATCCGGGAGTTCTCGAAGACCGGCAGGCCGTCGACGGTCACCGTGCCGGCGGACGGCTTACGGAACCCGGCGAGGACCGCGAGAAGGCTCGTCTTCCCGGAGCCGTTACGGCCGAGCAGACCGTAGATCTTGCCGCCCGGCAGTTCGGCGCTGAGATCCTGAAGGCCGACAGTCTCCCCGTACCTCACCTGAAGATCGTTCACTGTGATGGTCAACGTCATCGTGCCTCCCCCGTGGCGTCGGTCGGCTGCTGAATGTGGTCGACGATGTCGGCGAGCGGGATCCCGATCGTCTGCGCCTCGGCCACCATCGGCCGGACCACATCGGTGAAGAACCGCTTGCGGCGCTCAGCGCGCAACGTCTGCTGGGCGCCGGGACTCACGAACATCCCGACACCGCGGCGTTTGTAGAGAAGCCCCTCGTCGACAAGCTGCTGAAACGCTTTGGCAGCCGTCGCCGGATTGATCCGGTAGAACGCCGCGTACTGGTTCGTCGACATGATCTGCTCGTCGGCGTGCAGCACCCCGCGCAGTACGTCGTTCTTGATCTGCTCGGCGATCTGCCGGTAGATGGGCCTCCGCTCGTCAAACACGCCCCACATCCAGCCTCTTCGGTTCCTTACTTCAGTAACGAACCATATCGGCAACCGCCGTTCCCCGTCCATCCTGGACCGCGGTCAGATAGCCCTCGGGTTGCCATATGGCCGGCGCCCGGGCGTGACGAAGTCCAGCTCCCACAACGGGAGCGCCGCGCGGATCTGTGCCGGATCGATCACCCTGACTCCTCGGTACGGCGGAACAGCCGTTAGCGCCTCCGGCTTGCGTTCAGCCACGAGGAGACACCTTGCCAGCGCAAAACGGACGCATCAACCCGATTGCCCGGGTCGTTTCGCAGTCGGGGTCTGCCTGCGAAAGGTGTCCAGACGATCTTGTCGCTTTCCCGTAACGGGCTCCACACCTCGCCTGCATTCGTCTACTGTCGACGGTCATCGATCATCGTGGTCGGTGACGGCGAAGGAGACGATGTGCGGAGACTGATCACCGCCGGCCTCGGGTTCGTGACCGCCCTGGCCGCCTCACTGGCGTTCCCCGGCCCCGCCTCGGCGGTCGACAACGTCCAGGACTGGCGGTGCACCCAGACCACCACCAGCCTCGGGAAGATCTGCGTCGAGGTGATGTTCGACAACACCAACTGTGACCGGTTGACGACGAACAACTGCGTGGGCCTGAACGGTGCCACCGTCCGGTACGTCTACATCTGGCTGATCGGCGCCACCGGTGAGGTGGACACGTCGGCCACGCTGCGGGTCGCCTACGACGTCTACGGGGACGGCACTTCCGCATACACCCGCAAGGGCACCGCGGCCTTCCGTGAGGAGGGCAGCGCCTGGATCTGGTACCCGCCGACGCCGCAGCACGACATCAACCGGGTCTGTGTCCGGGTCCGGTCCGCCACGGCCGCCACCTACGACTCCGGGGTCAACGTGGGTGGCATCAACCCGTACGGGCTCGTCGACGACGGCGCCTGCGGACTTCCGTGAAACCGGGTGAGCGCGGCCCGCAACCGGTCCGCGCTCACCGTCGCACCGGTCTCTGCCTCGGCTGACCAGGCCACGAAGCAGTCGGGGCGGATCAGCAGCGCGGACGCGGTCGTGCCGTGCAGCGTGCCGGTGACCACGTCGACCCGGTCTTTCCACGGGGCGGCGATCTCCGCGTACGCCCCGACGGAGTCCAGCAGCAGCGGCCGGGCCGTCCGCGTCAGCTCGGCGAGCCGGACCGGCCCCGCGCCGCTGTCGACGGTCACGTCGGGGGCGGTACGGCCGGCGAGCGGGTCCGCCGGATCCGCCGGGTAGCGGACGTCCGCGCCGGACATCAGCGCGGCGATGTGCCCGGTCACCTCCGGGTTGGTCAGCAGTTCGGCGAACAGGTCCCGCAGGCCGGTGACGTCGTCGCCGGGGGCGATCAGCGCCGACTGTGCCCGGGTGGACATCACGACCCGTTCGGCGACCGGGCGGCGTTCCGTCTCGTACGTGCCGAGCAATCCTTCCGGCGCCCACCCGTGGACCGTGGCGGCGAGTTTCCAGCCCAGGTTGACCGCGTCCTGCAGGCCCAGGTTGAGGCCGGGGCCGCCGATCGCCGGGTGTACGTGCGCGGCGTCGCCGACCAGCAGCACCCGGCCGTCCCGGTAGCGGGCGGCGATCCGGGTGTTGCCGCTGGTCAGCCGCCGCAGCAGGCCGGGGCCGTCCGGTGCGGTCAGGGGCAGTTCGGCGCCGAGCACCCGGGTGACGCTGGACCGTAGCTCCGGCAGGCTCATCGGGGTGTCGTCCGTCTGGGGTGCCGCCGGCCATTCGGTGGTGCTCAGCAGTGCCGGGCGGCCGGGGAACGGCGCCCAGGCGATCAGGCCGTGCGGGGTGCGGGTGTGCTGGAACGGCGGGACCAGGCCGTACCCGGGGATGAGTAGCCCGCCGGTCTGCGGGTCGACGAAGGACGCGGGCACGGTCACGGTGGCGGACCGGGAGACGGACCGGTCGTGGGTGACGCCGGGGAAGTCGATGCCGGCCAGGCGGCGTACGACACTGTGGCCGCCGTCCGCGCCGACGAGGTACCGGGCGGTGAGCCGGGTGCCGTCGGCCAGCACCGCCTCGACGGTGTCGGCGTCCTGCCGCAGGTCGACGAGGTCCCGGCCGCGGCGCACGTCGACGCCGAGTTCGGCGGCCCGTTCGGCGAGGACGGTCTCGAGCCGGGCCTGCGGCACGCCGAGCACGTAGTGCGGGTTGTCCGCAAGCATTGTCAGGTCCAGGGGGAACGCGCCGAAGACGAAGGCCGGCAGGGGCTGCGGCGGGGTGTCCGTGCCGCTGAGCCGGGCGTGCAGGCCGCGCCGGTCGAGCAGCCGGACGGCCTGGCCGACGATGCCGTTGGCGCGGGGTTCGCCGGTGGCTTCGCGGCGGCGTTCCAGGACGACGGGGTGCAGGCCGGCGAGGGCGAGTTCGCAGGCGAGCATCAGGCCGTTGGGTCCGGCGCCGGCGACGATGACATCGATCATGGTCGTGATCCCTTCGGGGCGTACGGCATCGACGCGTGACCGTCGACGGGTGGCGCGGGGGGATGCTTCAGCGGGTAGGTGCGGGCAGACCTGCGGCGATCTGGGCGAAGGCGCCGGTGATGAGGGCGTCGATCGGGGTGGGCGGGTCGCCGCTGTCGAGGTGGTGCTGCATGGCGACGCCGACGGCGGCGGTCGCGGCGGCGGCGACGAGCCGCGGGAACATGTCGGTGGCGAGGTCGGTGCCGGTGCGGTCGGCGACGGCGGCGGCCAGTTCGGCTTCGGCCGCGGCGGCGGCGCGCAGCCGTTCGCCCTGCAGGGCGGGTTCGGCGAGCATGGTGCGGATGCCGGCGGCCCAGGAGGCGTGGTCGGGTGACGGCATCGCCTCGACCTCGGGTCCGCGGGTGAACTGTGCCAGTGCGGCCACGGTGAGTGCTGTCCAGAGGGGTTCGGCGGCGGGGCGTTCGCGCAGGGTGGCGGCGGTGCGCAGGCTGCGGTCGAGGTGGCGGGAGGCGATGGCTTCGGCCTTGCTGGAGAAGTAGTTGTTGAAGGTGCGCGGGGAGACGCCGGCGGCTTCGGCGATGTCTTCGACGCGGACGTTGTCGTAGCCGTGTTCGGCGGTGAGGTGGATGGCGGCCCAGCCGAGCGCCGCCCGGGTCTCGGCTTTCTTGCGTTCCCGCAGTCCGCTCATGCCCCCACGGTAGCTATTTTTGCGTGTCCCGCAAAGATGCGTGGCGCGCAATTTTTCAGCCCGCCGGAACTCTACCCTTACCGGAGAGTAGAGTCGCCCGGCCCGCTCCGCTCCACCGACAAGGACACCGCATGTCACTCACCTCACCCCGCGTGCTGCGTACCGAGGTGCTCGCCGGCCTGGTCGTCGCCCTGGCGCTGATCCCGGAGGCGATCTCGTTCTCCATCCTGGCCGGGGTCGACCCGCGGGTGGGCCTGTTCGCCTCGTTCACCATGGCCGTCACCATCGCGTTCTGCGGCGGCCGGCCCGCCATGATCAGCGCGGCCACCGGCGCGATCGCCCTGGTGGTCGCCCCGCTGGTCGCCTCGCACGGCCTGAACTACCTGATCGCGGCGGTGATCGCCGGCGGCCTGCTGCAGATCCTGCTCGCGGTGCTCGGCGTGGCCCGGCTGATGCGGTTCATCCCGCGCAGCGTGATGGTCGGCTTCGTCAACGCCCTCGCGATCCTGATCTTCACGGCGCAGGTGCCGCACCTGATCGGCGTGCCGTGGGCGGTGTACCCGCTGGCCGCCGTCGCGCTGGCGATCATGGTGTTCCTGCCGCGGCTGACGACCGCCGTACCCGCGCCGTTGGTCGCGATCGTGCTGCTCACCGGATTCACGGTGCTGACCGCGGTGACCGTGCCGACCGTCGGCGACCAGGGCACCCTGCCGGACAGCCTGCCCACCTTCGTCCTGCCGGACGTCCCGTTCACCCTCGACACGCTGCGGGTGATCGCCCCGTACGCCCTCGGCATCGCCCTGGTCGGCCTGATGGAGTCGCTGATGACGGCCAAACTGGTCGACGACATCACCGACACCGGCTCGGACAAGACCCGCGAATCCTGGGGCCAGGGCGTGGCGAACATCGTCACCGGCCTGTTCGGCGGCATGGGCGGCTGCGCGATGATCGGCCAAACCATGATCAACGTGAAGGCGTCCGGCGCGCGGACCCGGCTGTCGACCTTCCTGGCCGGGGTGTTCCTGCTGATCCTGGTGGTGGCCCTCGGTGACGTGGTCGCGCTGATCCCGATGGCCGCCCTGGTCGCCGTCATGGTCATCGTCTCGGTGTCGACGTTCGACTGGCACAGCGTCGCCCCGGCCACCCTCCAACGGATGCCGGCCGGCGAGATCGTCGTCATGCTGGTCACCGTCGCCGGCACCCTCGCCACCCACAACCTGGCCGTCGGCGTGATCCTCGGCGTGCTCACCGCGATGGTCGTGTTCGCCCGCCGGGTCGCCCACTTCACCCGGGTCACCCGCGACGGCGACACGTACCGCGTACACGGCGAACTGTTCTTCGCCTCCAGCAACGACATCGTGCACCAGTTCGACTATGCGAACGACCCGGATGCGGTGACCGTGGACCTGTCCGCCGCGCACATCTGGGACGCCTCCTCGGTCGCCGCCCTCGACGCGATCAGCACCCGGTACGCCCAGCGCGGCAAGACCGTCACCTTCACCGGCCTGAACGAGGAGTCCGCGGCCATGCACGGCGCACTGGCCGGGCAGCTCAAGGTCGGACACTGACACCGGGCAGGATGGTGCGATGACCGCAGGACTCATGCAGATCGGCGAAGCGGCCGATCGTGTCGGCCTCAGCATCCGGACCATCCGCCACTACGAGGAGGCCGGCCTGGTCCTGCCGTCGGCCCGCAGCGACGGCGGGTTCCGGCTCTACACCGAACCCGACCTGGACCGCCTGCGGGTCATCAAGCGGATGAAACCGCTCGGCTTCACCCTCGACGAGATGCGCGACCTGCTCACCATCCTGGACGCCCTGAGCGACCCGGCGGTCACCGGCGCCGACCGGGGCGCCCTGCAGGACCGGCTCGGTGGGTTCCACACCGCCGCCCAGGACCGGGTGCGTACCCTGCGCGACCAGCTGGCCATGGCCGAAGGGTTCGCCACCCAGATCGAGGAACAGATCCACCGCCACGGCGGCGACCACACGGAGGCTTAAACCATGGCTACGGTACGTTCGGAGATCCGTCTCGACGTCCCCGCGGCGCAGGCGTGGGAGGCGGTCGCCGACGTCGGCGCCGTCCACCACCGGATGCTGCCCGGCCGGGTCGCCGACGCGGTCGTCGAGGGCGACGTCCGGACCCTGACGATGCCGGACGGTTCGCGGATCAGGGAGCTGATCGTGGCCGTCGACCACGATCAGCGGCGTCTCGCGTACACCGTGGTGGAAGGTCAGAAAATGCCGTTGACCTATCACCACGCGAGCTTCCAGGTCGTCGAGGAGGCCGCCGGGTGCCGCCTGATCTGGCTGACCGACGTGCTGCCGCACGCGCTGGCCCCCGCGGTCGAGGCCCGCACGTCCCGCGGCATCGTCGAGATCAAAGCGGTCATCGAACGGGACAGCGCCGCGGGCCATTGATCAACTAGCATGCGGCGGTGCTGTTCACCGTGCGTTACCTGATCCGCAGCGTCCTCGACGGCGGGATCCCACCCGAACCGGAGATCGACCCCGACAACGCACTGCCCCATCCAGCCCTTCTGCGGGTACGCGAACTCGCCCGCGCCGGACGGTGGCAGTCCGCCCGGGAACTCGTCGACGAGACCGCGCCCACCGACTGGGACCTGCGTCAGGGGCTGCTCGGCGAGATGACCAGCGTGGCCGTCGAGGACGGTCACGGGTTCGACACGTGGGTCGCGTCCCACCCGGACGACCCGACCGTGGTGCTGATGCAGGCCGAGGTGCTGGACCGGCGTGCCGGCGACGCCCGGGGCGGGGCGCCCGCCTCGGAGACATCCGCCCAGCAGTTCGCCGACTTCCACGCCCTGTCCACGTCGGCGAAACTGGTCGGCAAGCGGGCGATGGAGGTGGCCCTGCCCGGCGATCCGCAGCCGTGGACGCTGATGCTCTCCACGATGTTCGCCGACTCCAGCGCCCTGCGCACCTCGTTCGGCAGCGTCTACGCCGAAGGCCGGCGCCGCGACCCGCACAACTTCGCCCTGCACTCGACCGCGATCACCCTGCACTGCCAGAAGTGGTTCGGCTCCCACGAGCAGATGTTCGGCATGGCCCGCACCGCCGCCGCCGAAGCACCACCCGGCCACAAGACCGCGCTGCTGCCGCTGTACGCCCATTTCGAGTACGCGATGCGCGAATACTCGTGGAACACCTTCACGTCGAAGTCCCTGCGCGACTGCAAGCGCTACTTCCGGCGCCGCGAGGTGCGCGCCGACATCGACCAGTGGATCGCGAAGTTCCGGGCCGCCCCGCCCACCTCGGTCCGCATCCACGGCGTCCGTCAGTGGATGGCCATGTACTACAGCCTGTCCGGACAGCACCGGCAGGCGAAGGTGGTCTTCGCCGAACTGGGCACCCCCGTCGCGCCGATCATGGAGTGGGCCTGGTTCTGGGGCAGCCGCAAATACGGTTTCACCTGGTCCTGGTGGCGGTCACTCGGCATCCACTGAGCTTTTCGGTGGTGGGCCACCCCACATCTCGACGACCGCCCCGGCGGTGCCGTCCGCGATCAGATTCAGGACGGTGGCGACGACGTCGGCCGGCGGGATCAGCGCCCGCTCCTTGACGGCCAGCCGGCGCCACTGCTCCTGGGCCCGCGGCAGCCCGATCCAGTCCGGCGCCACACACATCACCCGGGTCCGGTGCGTCTGCGCCAGCCCGGCCGCACTGCTGGTGAAGCGGATCAGGCCGGCCTTCGCCGCACCGTACTCGGGCGAACCGTACGGGGCGGCACCCAGACCGCCGCTGGAGGCGATGTTGACGATCGCGCCGCCGCCCAGCTCCCGCATCGGCTCGAGAACAAGCTGACCGAGCATCATCGGCGCGATCAGGTTCAAGGTGATCGTCGCGGTCCAGGCGTCGGCGTCGGCCTGCGGATACTGCTGGTACGGGGTCCAGCCGCCGGCGTTGTTGACCAGCACGTGCGGCCCGCCGAGCTCGCGCGCGGCCGCCACGATCCGGTGCAGATCCGCGGGCTCCCGCACGTCGGCACGCAGCGCCCGGGCCGGCACGCCCACGGCCGCGACCCGGTCCGCGCAGTCCCGGGCGGCCGCCGCGTCGACGTCGGCCACGACAACGCCGTAGCCGGCGCCCGCCAGACCGATAACGATCTCCCGGCCGAGGCCGTCCCCGCCCCCGGTGACGATAGCGATCCTGGTCATGGTCACAGTCCTTCCCTTCCCGGACGTCTCGTGATCAACCCTGGGTGCACGGTGGACCGCAACGCCTCCGTGTTCTGCGTGCTCGAGATGTTCCACACCGGGCTCGAGCACCGCGACATCTTCGCCGCGGTCTCCGACCGCTGGTCGGATCCGCGCGCCGGGCTGCTGACCGGAGCACGCCGGGCCGAGGCGAAAACCACCGCACTCGGGGCGCTGGAACTACCCGAGGATCCGGACGATCTGCTGGCCAGGCACACCGCGGACCTCGATGCGGCGTGGCGAGCCGTCAGCGACGGGATCGTCCCGGACGGGCCGGTCGGCAGCGACGCCGACGGCCGGCTGCACGTGGCCAGAGACGACGCCCGCGACACCCCGCCCAGCCTGATCGACCTGCGCAACCGGCCGGGTGCGATGCTGCCCGGCGTCGATCTGCCCGAGGTGATCCTGGAGGTGATGACCGAGTACCCGGCCTTCGCCGGGGCGTTCACCGCGGTCTCCGGCGGGAACACCCGTCTGGCGGACCTGCACGTGTCGATCGCGGCGCTGCTGACCGTCGTAGCTTCCCACGGCCGGAAGCGCCCGGTGTCAGACAGCGCGGAGGGCGGTGCGGTGCGGGCGCTCGCGTAGGTGATCCAGCGCTGTGGCGGTGGCGTCATCAGCGGGTAGCAGAAGGATCAGTTGCTGGGCGTCCGAGGGAGGCAGCTCAAGGACCTCCCGATTCCATCGCAGTTGATGCGCGCGCGGGTGAGTCATCCTCAGCGGGACTCGGGCAGGAGGGATGTGGCGGTGCAACCGCCGCGTGAACTCGGTGCCGGCTACGGTCGCGAAGTCTGCCGTGAACCATGCGAACGTCTCGGTCGAGGGCCCGAGCCACAGGTTGAAGACCTGCTCGTCGGCGATCTGGTCCCAATCGACGAAGGTGGTTCTGGCCTGAGGATGGGTGAAGACATACCGGGTGAGGTTGGGCTCCTCGGCGTCCAGCAGGCCGGTGTCGCGCATGACCGTGCCGAAGCCGTCGGTGTGGGCAAGCACGTCACCGAGCCGGTTGGTGACGAAGGCGATGCCCGGCTCGAGGAGGGTGAGTATCTGGCGCACGGCCGGCCGTATGGTGCGCTCGGGCGGCGCCGGCCGGACATGTCCGGCGCATGCCCCACCAGTGATCTTGGCGAGGTAGCCCAGATGGGTGCGTTCGGCGGTGCCGAGGTCGAGCGCGTCGGCGAGGGCGTTGACGACCGAGCGGGACGGGTTGCGGTCGCGGCCCTGTTCGATTCTGGTCAGATACTCGACGCTGACCCCGGCCCGTGAGGCCAGCTCCGAACGTCGTAGCCCGGGGGCACGTCGTCGCTGGTGTGCCGCAAGGCCTAAGTCCTCTGGCCGGATGCTGTCGCGTTTGGCCCGGACGAAGTCTCCTAGCGGCGTACCCATGCTGCGAGCCTACGGCCCCGCGCGTACGGCCGGCGGGGTGCAGGGTGGCCCTGTGGGGGCCAGCCTGCACCCGGTCTGGCTGCTCGGCCGGAAACGACGGATCGTCGCCGGCATGAGCGACAAGAGCAGACTCGTGGTCATCGTCGGTAGCGTGCGGGAGGGCCGGTTCGGGCCGGTCGTCGCCTCCTGGGTGGCGGACCAGATTCGGGCACACGGCGGTTTCGACGTCGACCTCGTCGATCTGGCCGGGGTCGACATCCCGCTGACGCTGCCGGCCGCGTCGCCGAAGTTCGCCGGGGACGACTACCCCCGTCCCGAAGGCATGGAAGACCTCACCAGGAAGCTATCGGAGGCCGACGCCTTCATCATCGTCACCCCGGAGTACAACCACAGCTATCCCGCGTCGCTGAAGGCGTTCATCGACTGGCACTTCACCCAGTGGACCGCCAAGCCGGTGGCGTTCGTCAGCTACGGCGGTGCGGCCGGTGGCCGGCACGCGGTGCTTCACCTGGAGAACGTGCTCACCGAACTGCACGCGGTGACCATCCGCGACGGACTGGCCTTCCCCAATTACTTCACCGCCTGGAAGGACGGCACCCCGCTGGACGCCGCGGCAGCCGGCTACGCCAAGACGCTCCTGGAACAACTTTCCTGGTGGGCGCAGGCGCTGCGTGCCGCCCGTACCGCTGTCCCGTACCCGGGTGGGGCGTGACGATCGATGGACTACACCAGTCTGGGCTCGTCGGAGCTGCAAGTGAGCCGGATCGCGCTCGGCTGCATGGCTCTGGCCCAACCCACCGACAGGCACCCGTGGACGCTGGACGAGGACTCCGCTCAGCCCATCTTTCGGCGAGCGGTCGAATTGGGCATCACGCTCTGGGACACCGCGAACGTCTACGGACACGGCACCTCGGAGGAGATCCTGGGCCGGGCCGTGCGCCGTTTCGCCCGGCGTGAGGAAGTGGTCATCGCCACGAAGGTCGGCCTCCCGATGCACGATGGGCCGACCGGCTCCGGCCTGTCCCGTCGGGCGATCATGGAGCAGATCGACGCTTCGCTGCGCAGGCTCGGCACCGACTACGTCGACGTTTACCAGATCCACCGCTTCGACCCGAAGATCCCCGTCGAGGAGACGATGGAGGCCTTGCACGACGTCGTTGCCGCGGGCAAGGCGCGCTCTCTCGGTGCCTCGTCGATGGCTGCCTGGCAGTTCGCCAAGATGCAACATGCTGCTCAGCTACATTCCTGGACCGGGTTCGTCTCGATGCAAAACCAATACAGCCTCGTGCAACGCGAGGAGGAACGGGAGATGTTCGGGCTCCTGGCCGATCAGGCCGTATCCAGCCTGCCTTGGTGTCCACTCGCCTCCGGCCGCCTTGCCCGTCCCTACGGCCAGCAGACGTCACGCTCGGTCAACGACCAGATCGGCAGGCACTTCTTCGACGACGCCGACCGCAGCATCATCGACGCGGTACAGACCGTCGCAAGCGCCCAGGACGTCACCATGGCACAGGTCGCGCTCGCGTGGGTCCTGAGCAATCCGGTCGTGGCCGCACCCATCGTGGGTGCCACCGCGCCACACCACCTCGATGACGCCGCCGCAGTGACGGTCACGCTGGGCGAGCAGGAGCACGTCATGCTCACCGCTCCCTACACTCCACGGCAGCCGACCGGCTATTAGCGCCGTGGGCGAAGTCCCATCCGAATGTGTGTCGCCCCGGCTCGGTGTTCACGGATGGGTGAGGATCACCGTTCGGACGACGCCGATGGTCACCATCAGCGGACGTGGCAGTGCACCTCGATGCCGGTGCGGCCGGATGCCGGGACGACGACGGGTGCCTCCGAGGCGCAGCCAGAAGGTACTTGATCTCGGGCATCGGGTTCTTCCTGCGCGGTGCGTGACGGTTCCCGGCCACCATCGCCGGAGCCGGGCCCGACGCGGATCAGCCGTCCGGCCGCTGTCGGCAGCCCGGCTCCGGGCCCGGCTCCGCCGTCCGGCCGGTGTCGGCGGCCGGTGGGCTCCGCGCGTACCCCCGCAGGGGTTTGATCTGGCAGAATGCGCCGGTGAGCAGGCCGCGGGTGGTATTGCATGGCAGCGTGAGCGTCGACGGGCGCCTGGCCGGCTTTCCCGTCGACCGTGATCTGCACGAGGAGATCGGCGCGCGGATCGGGGCCGACGCGGTGCTGGCCGGCAGTGGCACGATGCTGGCGGTGGCCGCGGCGCACGGTGTGGATCTGAGCGGTGAGGACGCCGGGCGCCTGCCGCCGGCGGTCGACGGGCGGCCGCTGCTCGTGGTGGCCGACGGGCGGGGGCGGCTGACCCGGCTGCGCTGGCTGCGTGACCTGCCGCGGTGGCGTGACGTGGTGGTGTGGTGTTGCGCGGACACGCCGCCGGAGCACACCGACCGGCTTCGCCGTCTCGGGGCCGGGCATGTGGTCACCCGGGGCGCACGCGTTGATCTTGCTGCGGGTCTGGGCTCTCTCGCTGTGGGGTACGCGGTGAGTACCGTCCGCGCCGACGCCGGGGGGATGCTCGCCGCGCGGCTGGCCGAGGACGGCCTGGTCGACGAGCTGAGCCTGATCGTCGCGCCGCACGTGGCCGGTGCCGCGAGCAGCCGGGCCGGGGATACGGCCCGGCTGCTCGATCAGGTCTCCGCGCGGCGTCTGATGCTCGCCGACGTGCAGCCGCTGCGTGACGGTCACGTCTGGTTGCGGTACGCCCTGCCCTAAGGGACCGTCCACTTCTGGGCGCCGCTGCCGTTGCACGTCCACAACTGCACCACGGTGAAGTCCGCCGACGACCCGCCGGTCAGGTCCAGGCACTTGTTCGCGTTCGGGTTCACCAGGTCGCGGGCGCTGCTGTACGCCCACTGCTGCGCGCCGGTGCCGTTGCAGTCCCACAGCTGGATCCTGGTGCCGTCGGCGGTGCCCGAGTTGGACACGTCCAGGCATCGCCCGGCGGTGCGGATCGTCCCGTCGCCGGGGAACGTCCACTGCTGGGTGGCGTCACCGACGCACGAGTACAGGTCGACCGCCGTGCCGCCCGCGGTGTTGCCGCCCGCGGCGCCGATGCACTTGCCGGCCAGACCGGTGATCGGGCCGGTGCGCCCGCCTCCGCCCCCGGTGGAGCTGACGAATTTCCAGGTCAGGTTGAGGACGCCCGGGGTGTCGGCCGGGTCGGTGGAGGCGAACTGGGCGAACGCCGCCTGGCTCAGGTCGATGTGGGTGGCGGCGCAGGACGGGCACTTGTCCTTCACTGGCACCGTGATCGTCCTGCCGTTGTAGGTGACCTCGACCGAGATGCCCTGGCACAGTGGGTCGAGGTTCGGGTTCGCCGTGGTCCAGTAGGTGTGGGAGACCGCGACGAGCATCTCGGTGGCGGCGTTGATCGGGGTGCCGCACGCCCCGTACCCGGCGTCGTTGTAGAAGGTCGCCTTGCCGGCGATCGGCTGGCCGATCGGGATCGCGGCGGCCGCGAACGTCATCATCGCGGCGAGCAGCGCCTTGAGGATGACCATCAGCAGTACAGGTTGGTGCCGGCCGCGACACCCAGGATCTGGGTGAACCGCAGGTACGCGTCGACCCGGCTCTGCACCTGGCCGGGGTTGCGCCCGTCGCATTCCAGGCTGCCGTTGATGGTCCGGATGGTCTGCCCGAACCCGGCGCTGGTGACCATCGCGTTGTGGCCGGTCATGCTGCCCGCCCCGGTGGAGGTCATCCAGAACCAGAGGCCGGTCTTCCAGGAGACGGCGGCGTCGTTCTGCACCAGCCACGGGTTGTTCAGCAGGTCGATGCCGAGGGCGTCACCGGCCGCCTTGTAGTTGTAGTTCCAGGACAGCTGGATCGGCCCGCGCCCGTAGTAGGCGGACTGGCCGGCGGGGCAGCCGAACGGTTGTCCCCAGTCGCAGTAGTGCGGGTAGTTCGCGGTGTTCTGTTCGACGATGTACACCAGTCCGCCGGTCTCGTGGCCGACGTTGGCGAGGAACGCCGCCGCCTCCTGCTTGCGGACGGTGTCGCTGCCGGTGCCGGCGAAGCCGGGGTACGCGTTGATCGCCGCGATCAGGCCGCTGTAGGTGTAGAAGCCGTTGCGTCCCGGGAACATCTGGTTGAACTGGGCCTCGGTGACCACGAATCCGCTGCCGGAGCTGGTCGGCACGGTCCACTTCTGGGCGCCGGTGCCGTTGCACGTCCACAGCTGCACGACGGTGAAGTCGGCCGACGAGCCGCCGGTCAGGTCGAGGCATTTGTTCGCGTTCGGGTTGACCAGGTCGCGGGCACTGCTGAAGATCCACTGCTGGGCGACCGTGCCGTTGCAGTCCCACAGCTGCACCTTGGTGCCGTCGGCGGTGCCGGCGTTGGACAGGTCCAGGCACTTGCCGGCGGTGCGGATGGTGCCGTCGCCGGGCAGGGTCCACTGCTGGGTGGCGTCGCCGACGCACGAGTACAGGTCGATGGCCGTGCCGTTGGTGGTGTTGCCGCCCGCGGCGCCGATGCACTTGCCGGCCAGGCCGGTGATCTGCCCGGTCGCGGCGGCGGCCGCCGGCCCGGTGGTGAGGGTGAGCAGGCCGACGGCGGTGACCAGGCTGAGGAGGGCAGCGAGCAGGGTTCTGCTCCTGCGATCAGGGGAGCTCATGCCGTCAATGCAACACCGCCTCGCATTGACGTGTAAAGATATCTAAGGTTTGTTAATTTTTTCCGCGAGTTCACTCACGACCCGCGCCGGGTCATCCATCAGCACGGCCTGCATCCCGAACGCCCGCGCACTGTCGACCAGCCGCGGCACGTCGTCGACGAACACGACCTCCCGCGGCGCGCAGCCCATCCGGCGGCAGGCCAGCTCCCACAGGGCCGGATCCGGTTTACGCAGCCCCACCTCGTGCGAATAGATCAGCTCGTCGACCAGGTCCCCGAAGCCGTACCGGGCGTGTTCGCGCTCGCGGGCACCGACGAAACTGTTGCTGATGATCCCGGTGCGCACGGCCGGGCGCAGGCTCCGGGCGTACTCGATGATGGTGGTTTCGGCGACACCCAGGTACTGCGTCCACATGTCGGCCATGATCGCGTCGACCTGCGGCGCGGTGAGCCCCAGCCGGTCGGCCATCGCCCGGTGCACCTCGTCCTCGGTGACCCGGCCGACCTCACCGGCCGTCCAGACATCCGCCATGGTCGTGCCGATCGTGCCGCCGGCCAGCCCGAGCCGCGCCTCCCAGACCCGGTCGAAGTCCATCGGCGTGACCCTGGCCAGCACCCCGCCGACGTCGAAGACCACTGCCCGGATCGTCATGCGCGTCCTCCCTCTTCCGCGACCTGTGTCACCACCGGGATCTCCCGTCCTGGAGCGATCTCCACGTCCACCGGCACCATCGCATGCGGGTCAACGACGTGCTGCGCCGCCCCGGCGTCTACGACCGGTGCCCTCAGCCCACGTAGCCGATCTCGGTGAGGTCGTCGGCCAGACGGAACCGGCAGCGTGCGCCGGGGCCGGTTTTCGGCCAGGCTGGACGACGATGAACGAGCACACCGATTTCCGGGAGATCGCCGACCGGGTGTACGTCCTGCGCCACCCGGTACTGGACGTCAACGTCACGCTGGTCACCGCGCCCGGCGCCGCCCTCGTCGTGGACACCCTGTCGACCGTGGCGCAGGCGCAAGAACTGGCCACCGCGATCCGGCGGATCACCCGGGATCCGGTGACGATCGTGAACACGCACCACCACTTCGACCACTGTTTCGGCAACGCCACCCTCGCCGGGCCGGGAACACCGGTGTGGGCGCACGAGGACGCCGCCCGGCAGATCGCCGAGAGCCGTCCGGAACTACTGGCCGGAGAGTGGCAGGCGAGCCATCCGGAGCTGGCCGCCGGGCTGGCCGGGGTCACCGTGCGGGTGCCCGACCGGCTTGTCCGGAGGGGGACCACGATCGACCTGGCCGGGCTGCGAAGCGTGACGGTGCGGCATCTCGGGCGCGGGCACACCTCCGGCGACCTGGTCGTCGTGATCGGCGACGCGGGCGTGGTGCTCGCCGGGGATCTGGTGGAGCAGGGCGCACCGCCCGCATACGGCGACGACGCGTACCCCCTGGAGTGGCCGGGCACGGTCGCGGCCCTGCTGGATCTGATCCCGCCGGACGGGACGGTCGTGCCGGGGCACGGCGCGCCGGTGGACCGGGCGTTCGTGGTCGCGCAGCAGGAGCAGCTGCGCGACCTCGAGCAGCTGATCCGAACCGGGCACGCCGACGGTGCCACCGTGGAGGACACGGCAGGCCGGTCACCGTTCGGCGTGGAGGCCTCCCTGGTTGCCGTGCGCCGCGGCTACGCCGCTCTCTGACAACGAGACGTCTCCTGGAAAACGCGGCGCCGACGAGAGCAGGGCGCCGATCACCGCGGCGACCGCCGGGCGGGTGGCGTCGCCGCGTCGGCAGGCCGCCCGGGTACGCCGCCGCGTCTCCAGCGCCGTCAGGCGTACCCCGTCCGGCGGATCGGCCGCTGCCAGCGCCGGCACGAGTGACACGCCCTGACCGGCGGCGACCAGGGCGAGCACGGTGCCGAAGTCGTCGGCGTGGTGCCGGACCCGGGGTGTGAACCCGGCCGCCGCGCACACCCGCAGGGTCACTTCGTGGCACAGGGTTCCCGGCGTCGCCAGAATCCATGGCATGACCGACATATCTGAAATGTCGGATGTAGACGCGAGAAACACCGTCTCCGACAACAGTGGCACCTGCTCCAGCAACGGATCGTCCGGAGCGGGCACCACGTCGTAATCGTGGATCAGCCCCACGTCCAGGGTCCGGTCGCGCAGCGCGACCGGCACCAGAGACGGATCGAGTTCGGTCACCGCCAGCTCCAGTGCCGGATGCTGCGTGCCGAGCGCGACCAGGACCCGGGGGAGCAGGGTCCGCATCGCGCTGGGGAACGCGCCGATCCGGATCGGCCCGGCCGGCCCGGAACGGACCGCGGCCAGCGCCGCGTCGGCCTCCTCCAGAGCGGCCAGCACCGTAGCGGCGTGCCGCACCAGGACCCGCCCGGCGGCGGTGAGCCGCACACTGCGGCCGGTGCGTTCCAGCAGCGGCACCCCGGCCTCGCGTTCCAGCGCGGTCAGCTGCTGGGAGACCGCCGACGGCGTGTAGGACCGGGCCTGCGCGACCCGGGCGATCGTCCCCAGCCGGTCGAGGTCGTGGAGCAGTTGCAGCCTGCGCGCATCCAGCATCAGCACAGCTTACGGTCGAACCCACGAATCGGAACTGGACCTTACGCTGACGATTCCGGCACGGTAAATGGCATGAACGGAATCCACGTCCCGCTGATCACCCCCTTCGACGAAACCGGGGACGTCGCTCTCCGCGTACTCGACAAAGAAGCACACGACGCTCTCGCCGCCGGCGCCGCGGGGTTGGTGGGCCTCGGGACCACCGGCGAACCCGGCTCGCTCAGCGCCACCGAACGAACGTCGATCCTCGACGTCCTGACCGGCATCGGCGCACCGCTGACGATCGGCGCGAACACCCGGGCCGAACTCGACGAGCTGCGCGGACGTCCCGCGGTGACGGCCGCGCTGACCCTGGTCCCGCCATTCCTGCGACCCGGCGAAGACGGTGTGGTGGCCCATTTCGAGGCCCTGATCCAGGTCAGTCCGGTGCCGATCGTCGTCTATCACGTGCCCTACCGCACCGGACAGCAACTGTCCGCGCACACACTGCGACGACTGGCCGCGATCGACGGGATCATCGGGGTGAAATACGCAACCGGCGGCGTCGACCCGGACGTGATCGACCTGCTCGCCGACCCGCCGCCGGACTTCGCGATCCTGTGCGGCGACGACGCCGTGACCTCGCCGATGCTCGCACTCGGTGCCGCCGGAGCCATCCTGACCTCCGCAAACGTGGCACCCGGCGCGTTCACCGACCTGGCCGCGGCCTGGCGCGACGGCGATACCACCCGGGCCCGCACACTGGGCGCACGGCTCGCGCGGATGTCGGCGGCGCTGTTCGCGGAACCCAACCCCGCCGTGGTCAAGGCAGTCCTGCACGCGACAGGCCGCATTCCCACCCCGGCGGTACGCCTACCGTTGCTTCCCGCCACCGCCGCGTCCCTCCGCGCCGCTCTCAGTGCCGCAACTCTTCCAGCACATCGATGAGCCACAACCGGTCCACACCATCCGGAAGCGGACGCGGCGTACCGTAGGCGAGCTCGGCGAGCGCCCACCGGGCCGCCGCGAACTCACCCGCACCGACATCCACCTGATACCACGACGCACCGTCGGCCGGCACCGGCTCACGCAGCAGCGCCGACACCGCGCGGGCCGTCTCCACCGCCAGACCCGAACCGGCCTCCCACTCGGTGTCACCCATCTCGGCCACCGACACGTCGACGACCCCGGCCAGCAGCGCCAGCATCGACGGATCCCCGGTCAGCCGGACCCCGGTCGGGATGGTCCGGACCACGGTCCGGGTGATCGGCACGTTCGCCGCACCGGCCCGGTTCTCGCCGAGCCGGTACTGCACGCTCTGATGCTGCCAGCCCTGCGCCAGACGCAACGCGGTCATACCGTCCTCACTGACCACCGCGGCATCCGCACCGGCGGTCAACAGCACCGCGACCACCCGCTGCTCATCGCGTTCGGCCGCGTGCATCAACGCGGTCCGGCCCTGCGGATCCCGGGCGTCCACATCCGCACCGGCCTGCACCAGCACATCGACAGCGGCATGATCACCACGACGGGCGGCCACCACGATCGCCGGAGTCCCGTCGGAGCGCCGCACGTCCGCCCCGGTCCCGTGCTCGAGCAACAGCCGCAGCACCGCCGGCGGAGTGGAGGTCATCGTCGCGGTGACGATCGGATCCTCCTCACCCGGCGCCGGAATCGCCCCAGCGCCCAGCAACACCCGCAGCGTCGCCAGAGCGGCCGGGCGGGGCCGGAACCGGGCCTGCGCGACGGCATCGACCAGCACACTGGGCCGGGTGTCGTCACCGGCCAGCGCACCGTGCCGGACCAGGAGCCGGGCCACCTCGGACCGGCCGTTGACGACCGCACCGCGCAACACACTGGGCAGGATCCGGGCGCCCGCGCCGAGCAGCACCCGCACGATCTCCAGGTGCCCGGCCCGGGCCGCCTCCACCAGGACCGTCCCGGCGAACGTGCCGGGGGAGTCCGGGTTGGCACCGTCGGCAAGCGCCCGCCCGGCGGCCGCCTCGTCACCGCCCGCGACCGCGTCGGCCAACCGCTGATCAGCGGTCATCGTGCACCTCCCGGATTGTCTGGCTTCATGCGATCCTGCCCCAGGGCGATGCCGCCGTCCGGGCCGGGGGTCCGTGTCATTAGGGTCGGTCCGGTGAAACGGCGCATGGTGATCACCGGCGGCAGTGGTTCCCTCGGACGACGGCTCGTCGCCCGCGCATCCGCGCAAGGCTGGGACGTCACCGGCACTTACCTGTCCACGCCGTCCCCGACCGCAACCGTGCACCTCGACATCCGCGATCCCGCCCAGATCCGCGACGTGCTCGCCGAGCTGCGGCCGGACGCCATCGTGCACGCCGCCGCGGGCCGCGACCGCAACGACTGGCTGTCCACCGCCGACGGCGCCGGCCACGTCGCCGCCGCGGCGTCCACGATCCGCCTGGTGCACGTCTCCAGCGACGCGATCTTCGCCGGCAGCCCGCAGGAGTACGACGAGGACGCCCTCCCCGACCCGGTCTACCGATACGGCGCCGCGAAAGCCGCCGCCGAGACCGCCGTCCGGGCAGCCGCCCCGGACAGCACGATCGTGCGAACCTCCCTGATCCTCGGCGACGGCAACGGCGCCCACGAGATCCTCACCCGGGACCTGATCGCCGGCCGCGCCCAGGGCGCGCTGTTCACCGACGAGATCCGCAAACCGGTGCACGTCGACGACCTGGCCGACGCCCTGATCGAACTCGCCGGCACCGACCACCACGGGATACTCAACGTGGCCGGCCCGCAGGCCGTCAGCCGCTACGACCTCGGTGTGCTCGTCGCCCGCCGCGAAGGCCTCGACCCGGCACTGATCCCGTCGGCCACCCTCGCCGGCCTCGGCCTGCGCCGCCCCGCCGACGTGCGGCTCGCCCTCGGCCGGGCCCAGAAACTGCTGTCCACACACCTGCGGCCGGTCTCGGAGTTCCTGGCGTAAATCGGCTGACTGATCGGGACCGCGCTGCCCATACTGTCGGCCATGACGACCAGCCGCACGATCCGCGTCACCGTCCGCGGATCCTTCGACAACCTGACCGACGAGCAGAAGACCGCGCTGATCGCCGCCGGCGCCGACCACGCCGACATCCTGGCCGTGCAGTACACCGAGGACGGCCATCTCACGTACGACCTGGCCGCCCGGCCGTTCTTCACGTTCCGCTTCGGCGAGCAGGTCACCGACGAGAAGGACATCCCGCAGGTGACGGCCCGCGCCGAGGCGAAAGCCGCCGCGTGGATGGCCGACCGGGGATATGCGTTCAAGAAGCTCACCTCGCAGACCGTGGACCTGTCCGAGGTGCCGCTGGGCCCGCGCGGCCGCCGGATCAGCTCGTCGGGGACGCACTGACCACCCGCTCGATCAGCTCTCCGGAGGGCTCGCGCTGACCACCTGCTCCACCGCGGATTTGAAGATCCCGAGGCGGCCGAGCACGCCGCCCTCGGGTTCCCCTCACGGACCTGCTCCACCGCGAGCCCCCTGACCGGTGAGCGCCGCCACGGCCAGACTCCCGTCCTGCTCCAGCAGGCCGAGAGCCAGGTGCACCGGGCTCGCCGAGGTCGACGAACGACATGACCATAATCTGACCCGATGCCGCACACACCGGCCCGAGCCGTCTACCCCGGCACCTTCGACCCCCTCACCCCAGGGCACCTCGACATCGTGGACAGGGCGCGCCACCTGTTCGACCACGTGACCGTCCTGGTCGCCGTCAACGCCGGGAAACAACCGTCCCAGCCCACCGCAACCCGGGCGACCCGGATCGCGCAGCAAATCCCCGCCGGCTGGACCAACGTCTCCGTCACCGCGTGGCACGGCCTGACCGCCGACTACTGCCACCGCCACGCCTGCCGGGTGATCGTCCGCGGCGTCCGCAACACCACCGACTACCAGCACGAACACGACCTCGCCACGACGAACGAAGCCCTCGGCATCACCACACTGCTCCTGCCCGCCCGGCCTCAACTGGCAGCGACGTCCTCCACCGCCGCTCGCGGCGGGCCGTTCATCCGCTTCATTAGCTGACGGGGAGCGCCGCCTCGTACCGCAGCAGGGTGTCCACCAGGACACGACGCTCGGCGGGGGAGAGCGGCCCCAAAGCCACCCGCCACGCCCGCGCGCCCGGCGACAGCCACTCCGAGATCGCCGCACGACTGTTCGGGGCGATCTCGACGATCCGGCGGCGACGGTCCGCGCCGTCCGCCCGCCGCACCAGCACACCCTTGCGCGCCAGATCACCCACCAGCAGACTCACCGTCGTCGGCGCCACACCCAGGCGCTCCGCCAGCAACGACACCGTCTGCGGACCGTCCAGCGCCAGCAACGACAGCAGCGTCAGATGCCGCGGCGCCAGGTCGAAACCGCGCAGACTCTCCGGCGGCGTCAGGCGCTTGGCCCGCCCCACCAGGCGCGGCATGACCAGCAACAGTTCCCGCACGGTGGCGTCGACGGCATCATCGGGCATTGACACGTACCATCCTCAGAATTAGCTTTGAAAACAAAGACATCGAAACCTTTGAGGGGTACGAGTTGCCGCACCTCACCGTCCACACCCACGACGACGACCTCACCGGCCACGAAAAAGCCCTGATCACGGCACTCACCGACGCGGTCGTCAGCGTGTACGGCGACTGGGCCCGACCCCACGTCGGCATCCGCCTGATCGGACTCCCCGCCGGGCGCACCGGCACCGGGGGAGAGGTCGACACCGTCCCGGCGCCCGCCGTCGACTTCGGCATCCGCACCGACGCCCTGAACCGGCCCGACATCACCGAGATCCTGAAACGCCTCACCCAGGCCGTCACCGACGCCATCGCCGCGACACTGGGGGAGCACCACCGGGAACAGACCAGCGTCTCCTTCACCCCGACCACCAGCGCCACGACCATCGCAGAAGCTTCCCACCCCGCGTAGCGCCGGGCGAGCCGCCTCGGTCACAAGCCCCAGAGCATCCATCATGACCTGCGAAAATGGGCATTCGGGCGACCGGCCGTGCACCGAACCGTGCCATGCCGATGACATGGGCTGCCGAAGCAGCCGGCCCGGTGGCAGTACTCAACGGCGCCGGGCTGTTCTCTGTGCACGAAGGACCGGACCGGGCTGACAAGATCGCGAGCGTCGGGGGATTCCTTCTCGCGTTGGCGGTCGCCGGCGTCTCCGTGGCTGTCCACCTGCGCGGTCGGAGAGCGGCCGCGCAGGTGACGCGCATGCCGGAACCAGCGGCGAAGGCTGACGGGACCACGAACAACATCTCCGATGCCGGCATGGTGGTGACCGGGCCCGGTGCGGTCATCGACGTCGCGTTCACCGAAGGTCGGCGCAAGGCCCGGAGGAAGAAGTAGGCCCTCGTCCCGGGCAAATATCCCAGGTCGATAATGAGCATTATGTCAACTAGAGCGCGGAGGGGGGGCCACGCACGCTCCCCAGCCGTCGTTGACGCACATGCCCCAGGCGTGAGCTGGTGAGGACCTCCGCCGCCAGCGCCTGCCGCCTCGTCCGGAACCGCCGAGAAAGCCACGTCCGATGATCACGCAGGTCCGGGCGTACGCCGGCATACGGACGCGACGGCCCGTCAATCCCGCAGTCGCGCCCGTATGCTGGCACGAACTTTGGCCGACCGGCGGCGACAGGCCTGAAATGCCCGCCGGAAGCTTCTCCGGGAACCGGGTGGCGGCACTGAACCGCACCACGTCCCGCCGCCCTCCCCGACCGGAGCACGAGAGACCTGACTCGCGGCAGGCGTCGAAACGGGCACCCGGGGCCGATCCTGAGGCATGCAGCCGCTGCCGAAGTGGCCCGATAAGTCGGAAATATGGCTGTGAAAGCCTATCGGAGGCGAGCGCCTTGCGCAGATGATCAGTTGCCCTACCAGGCTTTACGGTGATATTTGCTGCATAATGGGGCTTATGCAGCAAAACGCGATTACGGCACTGATCGACGACTTCTTGACTGCCCGTGCTGCACGGAAGCCCTCGGTGCACACGCTTTCCGCGTACAGGAGGGATCTGCATCTGGTGGTGCAGCTGGCCGAGCCCGCGCCGCTCACCGTGAGTGACCTCTCCCCTCGCGTGCTACGGGGTGCCTTCGCGCGTTTTGCGGCGGACCGCGCCCCCGCCTCTGTTTCCCGGGCCTGGTCGTCATGGAATGCCTTCTTCACTTTCCTGGTCGTCGAGGGTGTCGTCGCGGGGAATCCGATGCCCGCCGTGGATCGTCCCCGGCAGGTGCCCCTCTCCCCCAAGCCGTTGCGGGGTGAGGAGACGCCGGAGGAATTGTTACGCGCAGTGAACACTTCTGATGAGCGGCAGCGTGATCCGTGGCCGGAGCGGGATGTCGCCGTGCTGGCGCTGGCGTTGTGTGCCGGTCTTCGGCTGTCGGAGATGCTGGCGTTGCGGATCGGGTCGATCGGCGGGCGTGACGGTGAGCGGCGGATCGAGGTGTCCGGCAAGGGCGGGCGGCCGCGGACGGTGCCGATCGATGCGGGGCTGGATGCGGCGCTGGTGCGGTATGCCGATTCGCGGCGGGTGCGGTTCGGGCGTGCGGGGGCCACCGCTCCCCTGCTGGTGGACCGGCAGGGTGCGGCGTTGCAGCGTGGTGGCCTGCAGTATCTGGTGCGGTCGTGTTATCAGCGGGCCGGGGTCGGTGACCGGGTGCCGCGGGGTGCGCAGTTGCATGCGTTGCGGCACACGTTCGCGACGCGGTTGGCGGAGGACGGGGCGAACGCGTCGGAGATCATGCGGTTGTTGGGGCATGCGTCGTTGGCGACGACGCAGTCGTATATCGAGGTGACGGCGGATCAGCAACGCGCTGCAGTTTCGGCCAACCGGACAAACAGGGTGTTACGGGAACTGTGCTGAGATGATGCGGGGATGGAGACCGAAGAACGGACGGCGGCGGTGAGTCGCCGATGGTTGTTCCTGGCGGGCGCGGTGGCGGGGTTGGTGACCCTGTCGGGGTGTCCGGGTGGCGACGATGGCGATGACGACGACGGGGATGACGAGGACGACGATTAGTCGTCGAGAGATTTGAGGAAGCGGGCTGCTCTGCCGCAGACGTCCTCGTATCCCAGGAGTTTGTAGAACTCCTGGGTGCGGGTGCGGTATCGGCTGCTGGTGATCTCGAGTTTGATGCAGCCGGCGGCGCGGGCCTGGTCTTCGACGGCTTTGACGAGTTGCTGGCCGACGCCCTTGCCGCGGTATCGCTCGTCGACGACGAGGGCGGCGAGGCGGCCGCTCTTGCCGGTGTACTCGAGCAGGGGCATGACGTGCAGGGCGGCGACACCGATCAGTTCGCCGTCGTCGTCGGCGCCGATGAGCCGGCTGGCGGGGTCGTCGAGCCAGTTGTCGAGGCGCTTGTCGACGTCCTGTGCGGTGGTCGGGTACCCGAGCTGTTCGAGCAGGGGGACGAGAGCGGCGGTGTCCTGGCGGGTCACGGGGCGCAGGTTCAAGGTTCAGTCCTTTACGGTGATGCCGAGGGTCTGGGCGAGGGCGTGGGCGGATTCCATGAGTTGGATGCCGGTGATGGTGGCGCCGTGCAGGGAGTCCCAGCCTTGGGCGATGTCGAGGTCGCGGGCGCCGCGGAGGTCGACTTTCTTGAGGGTGGCCTTGCTGAATCGGGCGCGGCGGATGGTGGTGCCGGGGAAGGTGACGCCGGTGAGGGTGGCGTCGCCGAAGTCGGCTTCGGTGAGGTCGCAGTCGCGGAATTCGACGTCGTGCAGGGTGCTGCCGCGCAGGTTGAGGCTGTCGATTTTGCAGGCTTGGAAGGTGACGCGGCGCCAGGTGCTGCCGTAGGCCTGCAGGCCGGCGAGGACGCTGTCGAGGACGGTGACGTTGAGCATCTGGGTTTCGGACCAGGTGCCGCCGATCCAGCGGGTACGGGAGATCCAGACGTCGTCGAGGCGGGCGCGGGTGAGGGTGGCGTTGGTGGCGGTGAGGCCGGTGAGGGCGCTTTCGGAGAAGCGGGCGCCGGTGGCCTGGGGTTCGTCGAGGTCGGTGCCATCGAGGTGGATCTCGCTGTAGTGCTCGCCGCGTTCCAGTTCGCCGGTGTGGGGCTGGAGGTAGGGGGCGTAGGGCAGGGCGGCGAGGTCGGTGATGGCGGCCATGGGTGTCATCGTGCCATCAAGCTTGGAGATCAAATTCTTTCGGGGGTACGGGGAAAGTGGCGTGTCCATGGCTGTCCTCGACGTCGCATGTGGACGATGATCGATGTCATGTCGACGGGTTACGGGTTGGGGCGTACGCCGCAGGAGTATGAGCGGTTGCGGGCTCAGGCCCGGGCGTGGGAGGCGGTGACGGGTCGGCTGCTGGATCGGGTCGGTGTGCCGGTGGGGGCTTCGGTGCTGGATGCGGGGTGTGGTCCGGGCGAGACGATGCGGTTGCTGGCGGAGCGGGTGGGGCCGTCGGGGTCGGTGGTGGGGGTGGATGCGGATGCCGTGCTGGGTGCGGCGGCGCAGGAGATGCTGCACGGGTTGGGGCATGGTCGGTGCCGGGTGGTGGCGGCGGAGATCCGTGGTGACGAGCCGGTGGCCGGTGGGCCGTACGACGTGGTTTTCGCCAGGTTGCTGCTTTTTCATCTGCCGCAGCGGGTGGCGGTGTTGGGGCGGTTGTGGGAGGCGGTGGCTGCGGGTGGGGTTCTGGTGGTGCAGGACTACGACCTGAGCGTGGTGGGGACGGCGCCGCCGGTGCCGGCGGTGGAGGCGGTCAATCGGTTGATGGTGGAGGCGTTCGAGGCGCTGGGGTGTGATGTGCGGGTGGGGACGCGGTTGCCGGCGTTGTTCGCGGAGGCGGGTGTGGGGGTTCCGGACGACAGTGACGTGTCCGGGTTGGTGGCGCCGTTGGGGCCGGCGCGGATGTTTCTGGAGCAGGTGGTGCGGGGTGTGTTGCCGGCGGCGGTGGCGCGGGGTGCGGTCGATGTGGTGCGGGCCGAGCGGGTGTTGACGGGGTTGGCGGCGGAGGCGGAGCGCTCCCCCGGGTTGCCGGTGCTGGCGCCGTTGCTGGTGGGTGCGTGGAAGCGGCGGCCGGTCGGCGGGTGAGTGGGCGGCCGCGGATGACGGTCGGGCGGGGTTCCACCTGTCCGGCTCCTGTGCCCTCACCGGTAGATATCGACAACGGACGTTACGATCGTCGGGGTGACGCGCTTTCTGCTTGTGCCCGGCCGCGGAGTGCCGTTCCCGAACCACTGGTCTCGGCAGTGGGCCCGCGCCCATCCCGGATACCGCTGGGCCCCGGAACCTCCCGGACCGCCTTACCAGCCTGATGAGCGGGTGGCCGCCCTTGATGCGGCCCTTGGTGAGTCCGACGAGCCTGCCGTGTTGATCGCCCACAGCGCCGGTTGTCTCACCGTCGCGATCTGGGCCACCCGTCACGCCGGTCCGGTGCAGGCTGCTCTGTTGGCGACTCCGCCCTGGGTGCCCGAGCTCACGCCGGAGCAGAAGTTGCCGTTCCGGTCGCTGCTGGTCGCCAGTAGCAACGACCCGCACGCCACCCTTGAGCAGTCCGAGCGTCTGGCCCGGGACTGGGGTGCCGAGTTCGTCGACGCCGGTGCGGTGGGTCATCTGGACAGTGCCTCCGGTTTCGGTCCTTGGCCCCAGGGCGAGAAGCTCCTTCAGCGTCTGGTCGACTGACGCGCGGCCGGTCCTGCACAGGGTGTTATGGCCCATCTGCCCGGTCGTTGCTGCGGTGTTCGCGGCCGTGTCGCCTCCGCCCGCGACCCGATAGCTCCGCGACCCCGTCGTGGTCGTCCGGCGCCGGCATGCCGGCCGATGCGGGGCGCCGTCATCGACGGGCGGGGTGGGCGGAACTGGTGGGGTTGCGGGCGGAGGCGAGTGTTGGTGGGCCTCGGTCCGAGGCGGTGGCTCGCAGGAGAAGGATCCCGTCGTCGTTCATGGCGGGAAGTCTGAACCCTGCCCCAGGGGACGACTCAAGAGCCGGTGCCGGGGAATTGTTCTTCGCGTCGCTGCGGGCTGTTTTGCCTGTTCAGCGGGGGTCTTTGTCGTCCGCCGGAGGTGCCGGGGCGTCATTCGGGTTTCGGGGTTGAGTCGTCCCCTGGGGCGGGGTTCAGACTTCTTCGCGAGCGGGCGGCACGGGCCGGCCGCGCAGCACCAGGATGTGCCAGAGGTATTTCAGCAGTTGCAGCACCTCGGCCGGGGCACCGAAGGAGGACCACTCATGCGGAGAGCGCACTACGGACTGCGCTGCCCGGCCGAGCGCCGCGGCGTCGAGCAGCGGCGCGTCATAGCGGGAGGCGAGGGCTGCCGCCAGCAGTGGGGCTTGCGGGCCGCGCAGGTCCGCGGGGAATTCGTCGGCGGGCAGTTGGAAGCCGGGGTGGTACAGCACGGGCGCGCCGAGGGTGTGCAGGGCTGCCACGGATGGGGTGTCTCGCAGGGAGGGGTCGCAGACGATGGCCGCGACGTCGTGGCTCAGTGTGAGGCCGCCGTGGATCTGGGCTTCGATGTATTCGTCGAGGGCGCGTCCGGTGGCCGTGCGTCCGGCGGTCAGTGCGGTCGTCCATTCCTGCGGCGAGGGGGCGGTCAGGGCGAGGGCGCGGCCGGTGTCGGCGACGCGGGCCAGCAGGCCGTCCCAGATTGCGCCGAATGTTGCGGCGGTGCCGACGATGGTCGGTTCGGTGACGCTGTCGTCCAGGCTGAGTGTGGTGCGGGTGAGCACGTGTGGGTGCAGCACGAGGTGGCAGCTGCCGAAACGGGGTGCGGCGCCGTCGGGGTGGCGGGCCAGGTTCAGGGCGCCGTAGACCGGTCGGCCTGTCGTGGTCGGGCGGCCGGCGGTGACCGGGTAGGCGCCGGGGAACATGCGTTGTTCCCAGCGGTCGCGGTCGCCGCCGGGGTGTGCGGTGAGGCCGCCGTTGGAGATCCGTGTCTCGAACTGGCTGCGGTAGGTGCCTTCGGCTGCCAGGTGTTCGGCGACTGTCCGGTGGTCGGCCAGCAGCCGGTCCGGGTGGAAATGCACGGTTACCGGGGTTGCTGCGAGCAGCGGGCCGAGTTGGTCCGGGCCTGGAGACGGGAAGAGCGCCCGCACGTGGGCGAGCGCTCTTTCCGCGGGAGAGGTCATCTACTTGGCGTCGATGGTGCCGGTGGCCAGCAGGACGAGCAGCAGGGAGCCCAGCGCCAGGCGGTAGAAGATGAAGACGCTGTAGGAGTGCTTCGATACGAACTTGAGCAGCCAGGTCACCGAGAGGTAGGCGACGACGAAGCTGACCACGGTTGCGACGATGGTGTTGGTCCAGCCGACGCCGTTGGCGATGTTGTCGGACTCGTCGATGCCCTGCAGGATCGAGGCGCCGGTGAGGGCTGGGATCGACAGGAAGAACGACAGTTTCGTCACTGTCACCCGGTCCAGGTCGCGCAGCAGGCCGGCGGACATCGTGGCGCCGGAGCGGGAGACGCCGGGGATCAGCGCCATGCACTGCACGGTGCCGATGATGAGCGTGTCTTTCCAGGTCACGTCGTCTTCGTGGCGGGTTTGGGTGGCCGCGTGGTCGGCGAAGGCCATGACGCCGGACCACAGGATCAGGGCTCCGGCCACGAACCAGAGGCTGCGCAGTGTGGTTTCGATCGCGTCTTTGAAGAGCAGGGCGGCGATCACGATCGGGATCGAGCCGAGCAGGACCGCCCAGCCGAACCGGAAGTCCGGGTGTGCCCGGTGTTCCTTGTTGAGGAGGCCCTTGAAGAAGGCCGGTACCACCCTCGCGATGTCCTTGCGCAGGAAGAGGATGGTGGCCAGCACCGCTCCCGACTGGATGATCACCGTGAAGGCGGTGATGTCCGGGTCGTCGATGCGGTGCCCGAACAACTTCTCCAGGATGGTCAGATGGCCGGTGCTGGACACCGGCAGGAACTCGGTGATGCCCTCGACAGCACCGAGGATCACCGCTTCGAGAATGTTCAAGACGTGCCCGTCCTTGCCGCAACCGTCGTCACGGGGTCAGAGCATAGGGGGACTAATCACGCCGGACTACGCCGGGCACGGGCGGCCGCGATGCTGTACGAAGGGTCACGGTCCAGGTTGTGGCGGTCACGGTCGTATCGGCGGGTGGTTCGCGGGTCGGCGTGTCCCATGGCGTCCTGGACGTCTTCCAGGGGGATGCCGACGTCGCGGGCGGCGGTGGCGAAGGCGTGGCGCAGTGAGTGTGGTGACAGCCGGTCTGCTCCGGGGATGCCGGCTTCTGCGGCCAGTTTGCGGACCAGCCGGAAGACGGCGTGGCGGTCGAGCCGGCCGCCGGTGGCGGTGGCGAAGAGTGGGCCGGGGTGGGTGCCGCGCTCGCTGAGGTATGCGTCCAGTGCGGTGGATGCGCCTGGGGTGAGGGCTCTGCGGCGGGCGCGGCCGCCTTTGCCGACGAAGCGCAGGGTGCGGTGGCCGCGTTCCCAGCCGACGTCGGTGGCGTCGAGTCCGCATGCTTCGCTGACGCGCAGTCCCAGGTCGGCGAGGAATGTGATCACGGCGCGGTCGCGGAGGGCGGTCGGGCCGTGCTGGCGGTCGGCGGCGGCGAGGATGTCGCCGACTTCTCCCGGGGTCAGGCCCAGCGTGGCGGAGTGGTCGCGGGAGACGTATGGGCGGTCGGCGCCGCTGACCGGGTTGGCGGGGACGGCCTGCAGTTTGACGAGGAAGTCGTACCAGCTGGAGACGCCGGACATCTTGCGGGCGACGGTTGCTGCGGCCATCGGCCGGGCTTCGAGGGCGCGGGCGTATGCGTTGACGTCCAGGAATGTGGCTCGTAGCGGGTCCAGGTTCTGTTCGGTGCACCAGGACAGCCAGCCGTGGACGTCGCGCCGGTATGCCGCCCGGGTGTGTTCGGACAGGCGCCGGTTGGCCAGCCATGCCTCGGTGAATTCCTGGGCTCCTCCGGATTTTTCGATGAATCCGCGGGGCTGGGGCACGAGCGACGACATGCCGGTCATCCTGTCAGCTTTCGATCACCTGGCTGTCGGCGACATGCCAGCGGCGGGTGTGTCCGACGGCATCGGCGAAGTACCGGTCGTGGGACACGGTGATCAGGGTGCCGCGGAATCGGCGCAGTGCTTCCTCGACGACGTCCAGGGCTTCGAAGTCGAGGAAGTTGGTGGGTTCGTCGAGCAGCAGCACGCGGGCCGGGCTGTTCACTACCACGGCCAGCAGCAGGCGGCGCAGCTCCCCCGCCGACAGGTCCCGGACCGGGGCGGTCCATTGTTCCGGTTCGAATTGGTGGCCGGCCAGCAGGCGTTCGGCGTCCTCGGCGTACACCGGGACGCGGGCGCGGAAGAAGTCCAGCATGCTGTCGTCGGTGCGCAGGTCTTCGTCGTTCTGTGGCAGCACCGCGACGTCGGGGTGGCGGGCGGTGATCTCGCGCAGCAGGGTGGTTTTGCCGGTGCCGTTGCGGCCGGTGATCAGGATCCGGTCGCCGCGGGCGACGTCGAGGTCCACGTTGGCGAGCAGCTGTCGTTCGCCGAACGCGATCGTGACGTCGCGCAGTTTCAGGACGATCTCGCCCGGGTCGGCGGTGTCGGAGGGGAAGGCGAGGGTCAGGGGTGGCCGGCTCTTCGGTTCGGCGATCCATTTCACCGAGGCCATCTGCCGGCGCAGTCGCCGTTCGCGGACCTTCGCCTTGCGGGCCACGAGGCGGGCGACGCGGCGCAGGTGGGGGGCGGTCGCGCCGGACCGCACGGTGTCCTCGACGCCTTTGGCGAAGCCTTTGGTGCGTTCGATGTCGGATTCCCAGCGCAGCCGGTCCTTCTCCTGCGCCTCGTAGTCGAGCAGCAGGCGTTCCCAGCGGCGCTGTTTCTCCTCGCGGTATGCGGTGTAGCCGCCGCCGGGGTATTCGTGGGGTTCCTCGTCGATGCCGTCCAGTTCGACGATCCGGGTGGCGAACTCGTCGAGGAATGCCCGGTCGTGGCTGACGGCGAGGACTCCGCCGGGATAGCCGGCCAGCCAGGTGCGCAGCCAGGCGGCGCCTTCGGTGTCCAGGTGGTTGGTCGGTTCGTCGAGCAGCAGCAGGTCCGGTTCGGCGAGCAGGGCGCGGGCCAGCAGCAGGCGGGCCTGTTCGCCGCCGCTGACCGTGCGGACGGGCAGGTCGTCGTCGAGGTGTTCGATGTCGAGGCGCTGGCGGATCTCGGTCAGGCGGTTTTCTGCGTTCCACCCTTCGAGGGCGGTCCAGCGTTCCTGGACTGCGGCGTATTCGCTGAGGACGTCCGCGCCGGCTGCGAGGCGTTTCTCCAGGTCGCGCATGTCCGTGATGACCTGCGCGAGTTCGCCGAGGCCGCCGGCGAGGAAGGCGCCGACGGGGCCGTCCGGGTCGGGCATCCGCTGGGGTACGTGGGCGAGCCGTGTGCCCGGGGCGACGGCGACGGTGCCCGCGGTGGGGGTGATCTCCCCGGCCAGGACTCGCAGCAGGGTGGTCTTGCCTGCTCCGTTGGGGCCGACGACACCGATCCGGTCGCCGGGGCGCAGCACCAGGTCGAACCCGGAGAACAGCAGGTCGCCGTCGTGGGCCTGGCCGAGACCGGTGACCTTGAGGTGGGCGTTGGCGGAAAGGGACTGGCGCACGGGAGAACCTCCGGGGGGACGACGCCGACAGGGAACCACCCACGCGCGATCGGGTCGCGGGCGGGGCTGAGGTCGGGTCGAACTCACATGATCGGAGGGTGCTCCTCGCTGTCGGCGGTAGGTCCGGGTACCACCCTGCCCTGCCGCTGCGGAACCCGCAACCACATTGATGATCGGTGGCGCGGCGAGACGGGGACGGGAAGCAGGGCGGGGACGGGAAGGAGAATGGAGGCGGCGCAGCAGCGCCTGGCGGTGGGGGCTGACGGTGGGGTCAGGCTGCTGCCGAGGCCAGGCCGTACGCGTCGGTCACGCCCAGCCGGGTCGCCATGGTGCTGCGGGCGGCGATCTGCGCCGCGTAGGCCGCCCGGCGCCGTGCCACACAACCGTCTTTCGCCGCCGGCAGGTTCTTCTGTTCCATGTGGGCTGTCAGGCCGTCGCGCAGCAGTGCCAGCGCCTCCGTCCGCAGCTGCGACACCCGGGACTCGGTCACACCCAGAGTCGCCGCGACCTCCGACAGGGGGCGTTCCTGCAGGAACGAGGCCTCCACGACGTAGCGCAGGCGTTCCGGGAGCACGTCCACCGCGTCGTGCAGGTAGCCGAGGCGTTCGCGGTGGAGCAGCATCTCCTCCGGGTTCATCGAGCTCTCCGTCACCAGGTCTTCGGCCGTGCCTGCTGCGAAGCCCTGCAGGGACAGCACTGCCGCTCGTTGTACGTCGTCGTCGACGCTGCTCAGTTCGCTCACTGCCACGCCCAGCAGTTCGGCCAGTTCGTCGGCTGTCGGTGTGCGGCCGAGTTGGGCGGTCAGTTCTTCGCGGGCCACGTCCGCGCGGCGGGCGCGGGCCCGGACCGAGCGGGATGCCCAGTCCATGCTGCGTAGTTCGTCCAGCAGGGCGCCGCGGACCCGGACCGCCGCGAACCGGCCGAACGGGATGCCCCGTTGCGGGTCGTAGGACTGTGCGGCTGTCACCAGGGCCGCGTATCCGGCCGACGCCAAGTCGTCGCGATGTACGTGCGGCGGCACCTTGAACAGCATCTCCCTCACCATGTGCCCGACCAGGGCCATGTTGTCGCGGATCAGGATCTCCTGTGCCCGGGTGACGGACTTGGTGGCGGCTGCGGTCATTTCGATTTCCCCCTGTGTCGCTGACCGACTGACAAGGGGAACCTTTCGCCGTCTCGGGTGCATGATCGGGCAGTCTCGGTTGCCGATCGGTTGCACTCCTGGGCTGCAACCGGGAAAACCTCAGGAAAGCATCCAGCCGTTGTCCACCGCGAGACGGACCGCTTCGGCCCTGGTCCGGGCGCCCGTCTTGCCGATCGCCGACGACAGGTGGTTGCGGACCGTGCCGTCGGAGAGGCGCAGTTCGCGGGCGATGTCGGCTACGGTGCCGCCGTCGCGGGCCGCGCGGAGCACGTCCGTCTCGCGGTCGGTCAGCGGGGAGTCGCCGTGGGCCAGGCTCTGGGCCGCCAGGGCCGGGTCCACCACGCGCAGGCCCTGGCGGACGCGGCGGACGGCGTCGGCGAGTTGCCGGGCGGGGGTGTCCTTGACGATGAAGCCGTCCGCGCCGGCCGCCATCGCCTGGCGCAGGTATCCGGCCCGGCCGAACGTCGTCACCATCAGTACCCGGCATGACGGTACCGCCTCGCGCAGCAGCCGGGCCGCGCTGATCCCGTCCAGTCCGGGCATCTGCACGTCCAGCAGGGCCACGTCGGCGCGGTGGTCGCGGGCCGCCGCCACCACCTGGTCGCCGCGGCCCACTTCGGCGACCACGCTCAGGTCGGCCTCCAGGTCCAGCAGGGCGGCCATCGCGCCCCGTACCAGCGCCTGGTCGTCGGCGAGCAGCAACCTGATCATGTGGGGACCTCCACCCGTACCCGAAAACCCGCAGAGCCCGGCCGGGGACCGGCGGTGAGTTGCGCGCCGTGCTCTTGTGCCCGCCGCCGCAGGCCGGCGAGACCCTGACCGCCTGAGGAGAGCGGCGGCAGCACGGGACCGTCGTCGACGATCTCGACACTGTGTGGGCTGAGCAGGACCGCCGCGTGCTCCGCGCGGCTGTGCCGGACGATGTTGGTGACCGCTTCCCGGATCGTCCAGGCGAACAGTTCCCGGTTGCGGGTCGGGACGTCGTCGGCTGCGCCCGGCAGGTCCGCTTCCACGTTCGCGGCGGCGAGGGCCTCCCGGGCTGCGGCGATCTCCCCCGGCAGGGAGATGCCGCGCATGCCCAGGGCGGTGGCCCGCACGTCGGCCAGGGCGTCGCGGGCCAGCGATTCCAGGTCGCGCAGTTCGGCGCGGGCCCGTTCGAGGTCCACGTCCAGCAGGCGTTGTGCCAGTTCGGCTTTGACGGTCACCACGGTCAGGGAGTGGCCGAGGATGTCGTGCAGGTCGGCGGCGATCCGGGCCCGTTCGTCGGCCACCGCCAGGGCGGCCAGTTCGTGTTGGGCGGCGACCAGGCGGCGCTGCCGGTCCATCGCCAGTCGCAGGCCGCCGGTGGCCGTCGCGCCGAGCACGACGGCGAGGCTGTAGCCGTGTCCGGCGGACGCCCAGCCGGGCTGGGTGCGCAGCAGCACCTCGGCGGTGATCACCAGGGCCACCGCCACGGTGATGCCCTGCGGCCGGGGCAGGCCCATCATCGCGGTCGCTGCCACGTAGACCAGGCAGGTCAGTGCGTGCGGGCCGGCGCCGGGCATCTGCAGGACGGCGAGGGCGAGCATCACCGTGATGGCCGGCCACAGGAACCGGACCTGGTCGCGGCGGATGGAGGTCAGCACCAGTACGTAGACGGCCCCGAATCCGGCCACCGCGACCAGGCCGACGGTGCGCTGCCAGCCCGGGGTGTCGTGGATCAGCGCTGTCACGTTCTCGGTGAGGTAGAACAGCCACAGTCCGGCGAACAGCCAGCCGTAGCGGTGCCGGCCTTTAGACGCGGGCGGTGTCACGCCGGAACCGCCAGGCCGCGCCGCCGGCGAAGACCGCCGTCCAGATGATCACGTTGGCGGATGCCACCCACAGGTTGCCA
This sequence comes from Actinoplanes sp. NBRC 101535, assembly GCF_030269225.1. Classification (NCBI taxonomy): domain Bacteria; kingdom Bacillati; phylum Actinomycetota; class Actinomycetes; order Micromonosporales; family Micromonosporaceae; genus Actinoplanes; species Actinoplanes sp. NBRC 101535. Next base: position 394,360 of record NZ_BSSY01000005.1, read on the forward strand.
TCCTGCACCAGCGGGTACCGGGCGATCTCGCCGACCCCGTACACCGGGGTGAACTGGGCGATCGTGGCGAACGTGGAACCGAGCTGGTCGACCGGGACGAACAGGCCTCCGGCGAACGACAGTACGGCCAGGACCGGGCCGAGGATCTGCATGACGTTCTCGCTGGGCAGCAGGTAGCCCATGAACAGGCCGAACGCGGCGAACACCAGTGAGCACACCCAGGCCAGCAGGGCGCAGCCGATCCACGCGTGCAGGGGTAGTTCGGCGCCGGTCAGCGCGCCGGTGGTCATCGCGACGATGACCGACACCGCCCCGACGATCATCGCCAGCACGATCTTGATGCCGATGTAGGAGGCCGGTTTCAGCGGGGTCAGGCGCAGCTGGCGGCTCCATCCGGCGGCCCGTTCCAGGCTGACCATCGCCCCGCCGCTGGTGGCCGCCAGCATCGCACCGTAGACGGCCATGCTGACCAGCACGTACCCGGCGACGTTGCCGCCGTCGCCGATGCGTTCGGTGCGGTAGTCGCTGCTGCTGCCGAAGAGCAGGAAGAACGCCGCCGGCATGATCAGGGTGAAGATCACGGTCCGCTTGTTGCGCATCAGCCTGCGCAGTTCCAGGGGGATCATTTCTCGTCCGCCGTCAGGGTCAGGAACGCCTCTTCCAGGTTCCGGGAGGTGATCTCCAGGTCGCGGGCAGGCGTACGGGTGAGCAGATGCCGGGCGATCGCGTCGGTGTCCCGGCCGTGCAGGTAGACCGAGTCGCCGCGCACCTCCGCCGACTCCACGCCCTCGATACGTGACAGGTCGGCCGGTTGCGCGCCGGGCAGCGTGGCCCGCACGGTCCGGCCGGCCGCCAGGGCCTTGACCTCACTGGCGGTGCCGTCGGCGACCACCCGGCCGCGGCGTACGAAGACCACCCGGTCCGCGTACGCGTCGGCCTCCTCCAGGTAGTGGGTGGCGAACACGACGGTCCGGCCGTCGCGGGCGTCCTGGCGGATCGCGGTCCAGAAGTCGTGGCGCCCGCCGACGTCCATGCCGGTGGTCGGCTCGTCGAGGATGAGCAGTTTCGGGTCGGGCAGCAGCGCCATCGCGAACCGCAGGCGCTGCTGCTGACCGCCGGAGCACTTGCCGACCAGCCGTCCGGCGATGTCGGCGATCCCGGCGCGTTCCAGGGCCTCGCCGACCGCCGAGCGGGGTTTCCTGAACAGCACGGCGATCAGCCGTACGGTCTCCTCGACCGTGTAGTCCTTGAGTAGCCCGCCGGTCTGCATCACCGCCGACACCAGGCCTTTCGCGACCGCTTCGTGCGGGGCGTGCCCGTACACCCGGACCTGGCCGGTGGTCGGTTCGGCCAGGCCGAGCAGCATGTCGATGGTGGTGGTCTTGCCGGCCCCGTTCGGCCCGAGCAGGGCGACCACCTCGCCCGGGCGGATCCGCAGATCCATCCCGTCGACGGCGGTGACCGTGCCGAAGCGTTTCACCACCGCGTCGAGGTGCACCGCCGGTGCGGCGGAGAGTGCGGTTGTCGTCATACCCTGATCGTCGGCCGCCGGACAGCGCCGCGCCTGCGCCACCCGTCATGATCAGACCATGACATCCGTCAGTGGCGCCCCCGAGACCGCGCTGATCATCCCGGTGCCCGAGGCCGAACCGGTCGTCGGCGACCCGCGGGTGCCGGTTCTGCGGCAGGTGGCCGAACAGCTGTCCGGCCGCCTGCCGATCACGGCCCGGGCGGACACGTTGCGCCTGCTGGTGGGCCGGCGCGAGCCCGGCGATTCCTGGGCGCCGATGAGCGACTTCCCGCTGGGGTGATTTTTCCATTCCCGGTACGCGTGACGCGCCCCGTGGCTCGTCGATCGGATCCCGGCCGTTCAGCTCCCTGAGGTGAGGACCTCAGTAGATCAACGGACGTCCTTGACGAACACCACGCCGTCGCACGTGTCCAGTTGCGCCGGGTCGAGAGGCGCGTACCCGAACCACGGCGACTCCCGGCGTTTCACCGGCGCCGTGATCGTCGCCGGGGCCAGCACGCCGACGTTCTCGGTCGCCTCCTGGTAGAGCACCCCTTCCAGGGTGTCCCGTGGCGGCTCGCCCACCCCGTGTTCGTGCCGTGTGCCCAGTGCCGTGGCCAGGACCGCGTAGTCCGCCCCCAGCCGGGCACCGGCGAGCGCCCCGGCACTCCACCACTCGAGCAGTTCGTCACCCATCCGCATGCTGCTCGGGCTGCGCAGCACATGCGAGTTGTGCGCGTGCACCAGCAGCGGCCCCCGCTCGGCCAGCGCCAGCAGGTTCGCGGCCATCATCGACGACCGGACCCGGATCAGCCCGGTGAACCGCCGCGGCGACGTGTCCGCCAGCGCCGCGTGATAGCGCAGCAGCCCCACCGCGGTCCGCGCCCGCATCCGCTCCTCGACCAGCGGCGCGACCTCGGCGTCCAGCCGTGCCGTCAGGTCGTCGGCGATCACCCGCAGCCGCTGGGCCGCGGGTGTGGTGCCCACCGCCAGCGCCGGATCCCACATGATCTGCGGGTCCTCCCAGCGGGCGTCGTCGCCGATCAGCTCCTCGACCTCCGGGTCGTCGGTGAGTCCCCGCAGCGCCCGGCGGGGGCTGGCCGCCGCGCTCATCTCCAGCGGACCGTCGAACCCGGCGAACCGCACCTGATCCCCGGCCGGGCGTCCCGTGTTGAACTCCCGCATCCAGGCGACCAGGTCCCGGTTGCCGGCGTCGGCCCCCAGGTCCGGGTGGCTGAACCCGCGGGCCATCACGTCGTCGAGGTCCCCGGCACCGGTCGTCACGTAGGCGTCGACGAGCAGCCCCGCCAGGCAGTCGCTCTCCACGGTGATCGTCCGGTAGCCGTGCTGCTCGACCAGGTCACGGAACAGTGTGTTGCGCAGCCCGAGCAGGGTGTCGCTCCCGTGGGTGGGTTCACCCAGTGCCAGCACTCGCGGCCGTCGCCCGAGGACGGCCATCACCTTTGCAGCATCCATACCCTTGAACAGTAACCCTGAACAGTCGAGTGAAGCTTTTCCGCTCCTACCCCGGCGAATCCGGTAGGAAGTTTAAAACGAGCAATCACTGATGCCCGCGGACAGCATCACGGCCTCCGAGGGCGGCGGCGTAACGGCGCGGCGGCGTACCCATGATGCGTTTGAATGCGGTGTTGAACGCATGCTCGGACTCGTAACCCAGCGAACCGGCGATCCGGGCGATGGTGTCGTCCCCGCTGCGGAGCCGGTCCGCGGCGAGCATCATCCGCCACCGGGCCAGATAGGCGATCGGCGTCTCCCCGGCCCGCGCCCGGAAACGCTCGGCGAACGTGGACCGCGACATCCCGGCGACCGTGGCGAGGTCCCGCACCGTCCACGCCCGGCCCGGGTCGGCGTGCATCGCCGCCAGCGCGGCATGCAGCCGCGGATCCGCCAGCGCGGCGAACCAGCCGACGTCGTCGCGGGCGGGCACGGCCAGAGCCAGCCGCAACGCCTGGACCAGCATCATGTGCGCGAGCTGCTGCACCATCAGGGCCGAACCGGGCCGGGGCTCGCGGAACTCCTCCATCATCAGCTCGATCGACCAGCGCAGCCGGGCCCGGTCGCCGGAGGTCTCGACCAGCATCAGCGGGGGCAGGTCACGCAGCAGCAGCTCGACGTGCGGGCTGCCGGCCTCGAAGCGGCTGCCGACCAGATAGACGTCACCGCCACCGTTGTACGTCACGACCTCCCCGCTGCGGTCCGGGTCGAGCACCACCGACGACCGGGCCGGTGTCACACCGGGCGCGCTGCCGATGACGGCGGTCCGCCCGGTGGGCAGCACGAAACAGGCGCCCTCCGGAACCGGCACCGGCGCGGCCCCGCCGACCGTCAGCCAGCAGGACCCCTGGACGACCGCGTAGCACTTGATCCGCCCGGCCAGGTCGTCGAGCTCCAGCGCCCACTGCCCGCCCGCGTCGAACCCGGCGGTGATGTAACTGCGCGGCCGCAACAGAGCCAGCACCTCACTCAGCGGATCCACGCCACCCCCGGACGATCGCGAACACATCAAAGACTTTCCCGCATAGAGGGTACGACCGGAGCGCCCTACATTCGGATCATGACAACGATCGGATTCATCGGCACCGGCCGGATCGGCGGCGCCCTCGCACAGCTGGCCGTCGACGCCGGACACCACATCGTGCTGAGCAACAGCCGCGGACCGCAGAGCCTGCACGACACCGTGGCCCGGCTCGGCCCCCACGCCCGCGCGGCCACCACCACCGAAGCGGCGGCCGCCGGTGACCTCGTCGTCGTGAGCATCCCGGTCCGCGCCTGGCGGCAGGTGCCGGCCGCACCACTGCGCGGCCGGACCGTCGTCGACACCCTCAACTACGACCCGGACCGTCAGGGCGCCGTCCCCGAGATCGAGGCCGGCACCGTGGCGCCGTACCTGCTGCTGCAGGACCATCTGCCGGACGCGTACGTGGTGAAAGCCTTCAGCACGGTCTTCTTCCAGCACCTGCCGCAGCTGGCCCGGCCGGCCGGCGCCCCCGACCGCAGCGCCCTGCCCATCGCCGGCGACCACCCGCCGGCCAAGACCGCGGTCGCCGCGCTGATCGACTCGCTCGGGTTCGACGCGTACGACGTGGGACCGCTCACCGAGAGCCGCCGGTTCGCGCCCGGCACCCCCGCCCAGCTCGCCCACCTCGACCCGGACGGCATGTTCGCCGCTCCGCCGCGGCCCGCGTCCGCCACCGAACTGGCCAGGCTCCTCGACCTCCCCTGAAATAGGATGCCCCGGTGCAGACGCAGCGGATCGACGTCACCGACCACGGCATCACCGTGGCGTGGCAAGAGCCGCCGCTGCTGTCGTTCCGGGGCGTCGAGATGCGGCCCGGCACCACCGGCGTCGACGAACTCCCGTGGGACGACATCAGCCGGGTCACACTGACCGTGGACGAGCTGCCACCCGACGGGGAACGCTGGACGGAACTGGTGGTCGACCTCACCTGGGGCGAGTTCCTGCCCGTGCGGGCCGACGCGGACGGTTTCGCCGAGGCGGTCCGGGCCCTGTGCGCCCGCTCCGGAACCCCGCTGCCCGACCCGGCCGCCGCGACCACCACCGTCTGGAGCCGGGCCTGACCGGTCACCGCTCCGATACGGCTCGAGGAGACGTTCATGCCGGCTAACCGCGGCCCCACGTTCCAGATCGTCACCGCAGCGATGGTCGCGGCCCTGTCGGCAGTGACCTGGTTCGCCTGGCTGGGCTGGGACAGCGAGTATCAGATCGATTCCGCCACCGGTACCGAAAGCGGCCCGTACGAGGCATGGCAGATCGCCGGCTGCGCGGTGTCCCTGCTGATCCTGCTGATCGCCGCGCTCCTGGCCGGAGTGCGAGCACTACCGGCGTCGGCGGCGCTGACCCTCGGATTCACCGCGGCATGGACCGCTCAGGCGGCCCGAACCGACCAGACCGGCCTGTACATGGTCGGCGCCACCATGATGGTCGCCGGTATCGGGGTGGCATCCGCGATCGTCAGCGCGATCGTCATCGGCCTGCGGGACCGTCGGGCATCACGCCCTACGCCGTAGTCGAAAGGCGAAACTCGAGGCCGCACGTGTCACGCGACCTTCCGGCACGTGCGGAGCTGATCGCCCGTCCGCGTGACGTCCCCGCCGCGTGAGCGACCACGTCCCCGTCGCCGGCACCGTGTTCGACACCTCGGCGATCTCTGCGTGTCACCCCTGCCGGAAGATCACCCGGTCCTGGTCGACCTCGTAGGCGAGGACCGGCGGGTGGGCGCCGGCGCCCTCGGCGAACAGCGCCACCCGCTTGCCCAGCGCTTGCCCGAGGCGGCGCAGGAACGCGCAGAACCTGTCCAGCCGGTCCTGCCCTTGCAGGTCGAACAGGCTGACGTCGCCGACCATCTCGTCAGGGCACGAGGGCCGGAACATCACCTCGATGTCCGGGTCGGGCCACACGTGCAGGTACTTCAGCCAGCGCTGCGGGTCGGTCACGAACAGCTCAGCCGCGGAATCCGGAACGTCGCCACGGTGATCACGATGCTCGAACTCGGCTCGCCAGCCGGCGGCACGGATCAGGACGGTGAGCGCCTGCCAGTCGTCGAGCGTCGTGGGCTCGACGACGAGGTCGGGCACGGTGCCGTTCTCGGCCGGGTCGAACCAGTATGCGACGTCGTCCCACCGCAGATCGCTCATCGCCCCATCGTGTCGACGGCGCCGTTGCGGATCGACTGACTTGTTCGGACGGGTCCCGGGCCGGGCCCACCAGGATCGCCACGACCGTGACCGCCGGCCAGACCCGGGGACGTATCCGCATGCCTCTTCCCACCATTCAGAGCGGCTGGACTTGATCATGATTTATCGAGACCACGACGCCGGGCACCGGGGACGATCCCCGAGGTACGCCGCGCCCGCAAATCACCTCTTACGCGAGGCGATCAGGGGTGGGCGTACACGATGAAGGGGTTGGAAAGATCTTGATTGTCGATCAGGATGTCGGCGTGGGCGGCCGGGTCGATCTCGTTCAGGTACAACTGCTCGCCGGGGATGTAGTAGGTGCGGTAGCGGGTGGCGGCGGCCTCCGCGGACGGCATCCATACCTGGTCGCGATGGGTGCCGCGGCGCAGCACCTCGTCGAGGGTGATGTGCAGGTGGATGCGCAGGTCCCACAGGCCGTCGTAGTCGGGTTTCTGCAGGAAGGCACCGTCCGCGATCAGGATCGCATCGTCGGGGGCCTGCTGCCAGGGCGAATCGACCGGGGTGCGGCCGGTGATGTCGGTGATCCCGGTCCGGTATCGCCGGGTGCCGCCCGGGCCGAGCGGGGCCAGCAGCAGGTCACGGACCGCCCCGGTGTCGAACATGTCGTGGTAGTAACTCTCCGGCGTGCCCGCGGGGTGGGCGACGCGGTCGTGCACGGGCCGTTTGAAGTGGTCGATGCCGACGCGGATGACCGGGCGCGGGGTACGCGTTCGCAGGTGCGCGGCCAGGTTGTCGGCGAGGGTGGTCTTGCCGGCGGCGGAGCAGCCGTCGATGCCGACGCGGGTCGGGTGTGGGGTGTGCGCTGCCAGGATGCGGTGGGTGAGCTCGGTCAGGAGCCCGGTCATTCCGGCCGGCGTTGGCGCAGGTAGGCGAGGACGGCCTCACGGGTGGTGCGGACGCCGAACAGGGCGCGGGCCTCGGCGATACGGCGGTTGGCGGTCCGCAGGGAGAGGAACTCGGCGGCGGCCGCGGCGGCGATCGTGTCGCCGGCGGCGAGGCGGTCGAGCAGGGCGCGTTGTTCGGGGATGAGGCTGGCGACGGCTTCGCCGCTGCTGGTCGTGGCGGCGGGGGCGGCGCCGTCCAGGTCGGCGTTGAGCGGGCCGAGGCGGGCCAGGTCGTCGATGAGGGCACGGCCGGCCGGTGAGGCCGTGTCGCAGACGGCGACGACGCCGGCGCCGCGGGCGGCGGCGAGGACCGCGAGCTGGACGGTCTCGGTGTCGTCGTCGGCGATGCGGCCGTGCAGGACCAGGCGGGCGGCGCCGACGTCCCAGGACGGGTCGGGCAGGGCGAAGCCGGAGCGGGCCGTCCATCCTTCGCGGGCCAGGCGGCGCAGGAGGGTGTCGGCCTCGGCTGAGGAGGCGACTACGTGGCGTGGTGCTTCGGTCTGTCTGTTCACCGGCCATCCTCGCTGGGTTCGTAGGGTTCGGGCCGTGCAGGGGGCGCGGCGAAGGCCACGGCGGCGGCTTCGGTACGGGTCCGGGCGCCGAGTTTGCGCATGCTGGCGCGGATGTGGGTGTCGACGGTCTCGGCGGAGATGCCCAGTTGCCCGGCGATCCGGCGGGTCGGCTCGCCCGCGGCGACCAGCGTCAGCACGTCGATCTCGCGTTGGGTGAGGCGCCCGGCGGAGCGGGGGCTGCGGGTGTCGCGCTGGATCTGGTGGCGGCGCAGTCCGCGGCGGGCACGGCCGGCCAGGACGACCAGCCCGGCCTGGTCGGCGAGGGTTTCGGCGTGCAGCAGTGCCGCGACGGCCCGGTCGCGGTCGGGGTCGGTGAGCCCGGCGGCGATCAGGCAGCGGATCTGTTCGCGCAGGACCAGGGGCTGCCAGGCGTCGGCGGCGGTGGTGAACCCGCTGCCGACGGTCCAGGCGGTCAGGGTGCGCCGGGCCGGCCCGGGCAGCGCGATCGGGACGGCGGCCGCGCCGGGGGTGCCCAGGTCGTGGGCGGCCCACCGGGCGGTGATGGCGTGCAGGCCGCCGAGCAGTCCCGCGCCGGTGGTGTCGCCGGCGGCGCGTTCGGGCTGGCCGTCGAGCCAGGCCGCCTCGCGGGTGACCCACGACGGCGCCGGGTGCGCGGGGGCGGTGGCCAGCCGGGACCGGGCGGCGGCGAGCAGGCCGGTGTCGGCCTCGATGAGGGCGGTCGCGGCGGTCGCGTAGGCGCGGGCCTCCGGCGGCAGCGCCCGGTCGGTGAGGTTGCCGGCGCGGCGCAGGACCCCGTCGGCGCCGTCCCAGTCGAGGCCGGCGGGCTGCTGGTGGCCGTGCAGGGTCAGGGCCCAGTCGGCGGCGGCCAGGAACCGGGTCTGCCAGCCGTACGCGAGGGCCTGCGCGGCGGCCGCCGCGGCCCGCAGCGCGGTGGTGGCGGACTCGACGAGACGCCCGTCGGCGGCCAGGTGTTCGACGAGCAGCCAGGCACTGTGCCGGGCGATCTGCGGGTCGGCGGTGGTTGCGGCCGCGGTGAGCGCGGTGTCCCAGCCGGGCAGGCGCTCCGCTGCGGCGACGGCGGCGAGGGCCGCGGCGACACCGGGCGGCGGGTGCGGGTGCCGGACGGCGATCTTGTCGGCGAGTTCGCGGGCCCGGTCCGGTTCGGCGGCCTGGGTGGCCAGGAGCAGGACCCGGTCGCGGGCGGCGAGGACCGGGACCGCGGCGGTGTCCGAGACGATCCGGACGGCGGTGCGGGCGCCGTGCGGGTCACCGGCCTGCAGCAGGGCCTCGCCGCGCAGGGCGGCGGCCTCCAGGTGGTCACCGGCGATGGGGTGCAGCACGTCGGCGGCGTCGGCCGGGCGCCCGGTGGTCAGGGCGGCGTCGGCGGCGGCGAGCCGGACCCGCGGGTCGACGGTGGTCGGCAGGCCGCAGGCGAACAGCAGCAGCGCGGCGCGTTCGGCGCCGGCGGCCCGGTCCGCGGCGGCCAGGGCCTGCCGGTAGGCGCCCGCGGTGTCACCGGCCGCGGCGAGGTGCCGGGCGGCTTCGGCGGGCGGGGTCAGCGCGGCCAGCCGGGTGTGCAGGTCGGCGCGGGCCGTGTCGTCGAGCAGCCCGGCGGCGGTCTCGGCCACGAAGGTGGAGACCGGCAGCAGGGAACCGCCGGGTTCGGCGGTGACCAGACCGGCGGTGAGCAGGTCCGCGGCGCCGGTGCCGAGCAGCGCCGGGCTGGCCGGGCGGCCGAGCAGCCCGAGCGCGGCCATCGCGGTGCGGGCCGGGCGGGGCAGGTCGGCCAGGGCCGCGGCGATCGCGTACGCGACCTGGTCGGTCTCCTCGCCGATCGGGCCACGGCCGGAGGCGGCCTGCCGGGCCAGGGCGATGACCGCGAGGGGGTTGCCGCCGGCCCGGGACGCGACGGCGGACGCGGCGATGTCGTCGAGACCGGCGGCGGTGCGCCGGGCCAGGGCCACCGCGGACGGCGGGTCCAGCGGCGGCACCGGCAGCCACAGGGTGGCCGCCTTGCGCAGCGCGGTGTGCAGTTCCTCGGGCAGCCGGTGCGGGGTCCGCACGGCGACCAGCACCCGGCAGTGGCGGGCCAGGTGCGCCACGGCGGCGACGGTCGCCGGGTCGGCGTGCTGCAGGTCGTCGAGGACGAGCAGGCCACCGCGGACCCGGGACCGGACGGCCTCGGCGAGCAGGTGCACGTCGTCGGCGGGCAGCCGGGCCCGGACCGCCCGCGACAGCGCGAGGGCCGGGACGCTGGACAGCATGGCCAGGCCGCCGCCGAGGTGGGCGGGGCCGGGAACGGCGGCGGCGACCCGGCGCAGCAGAGTGGTGCGGCCGCAGCCGGGTGGGCCGGTCAGCACGACGAGGGCCGGGCCGTGGCGCAGTGCAGTGCGGGCGGCCACCTCTGGCTCGTCCGTCACCTGCGCTCCCCCTCCCCTGGTCCGCAGCCCTTGCCTGGCACGAAGCCGGGATCCCCCGCCCGGTGCCGGTCCGTAGGCTGTGCTGCATTGCTGCAGCTCCGACGGAAAGGTCCCTTCGTGACGTGCTCATTGTCGCCGACAGCATGGTCGGCTGACGAGTCGTGGTGACCGGGCCGCTGACTACCGGTGTCGCGACGCTCTGTCACGAGATCGTCTCCAGGATCTCCTCCGACGCTGGTGGGCAGGTACGACAGATCGGCGAGCGCCTTCACGATCCGCTACGAGTAGCGATCGCGGGCCGCTTGAAAGCCGGAAAGTCGACACTAGTCAACGCATTGATCGGCCGTCGAGTCGCCCCCACCGCGGCGGGTGAGTGCACACGGGTGGTCACCCGTTTCCGTTACGGCCCGGCCGACCGCATCGACGTGGTCGCCCGTGACGGCGCCCGCACCAGTCTGCCATTGGACGAGGACGGCATGGTGCCCCGTCGTCTGGGCGTGCCCGCGGCGCGGATCGCGTACGTGGACGTGACCCTGACCAGTGACCGGCTGCGGGACCTGACCGTGGTGGACACGCCGGGGCTGGCGTCGACCGACACGGCCGGCAGTGCCCGCGCCGAGGAGGCCGTCGGCATCGACGAGGACTCGGCGGTGGAGGTCGCCGCGGCCGAGGCGGTCGTGTACGTGTTCACCCAGGCGGTCCGGGCCGACGACCTGGCCGCGCTGGAGGCGTTCCACGCGGCGTCGACCCGGATGGCGACCAGCCCGATCAACGCGATCGGCGTGCTGGCGAAGGTGGACACCCTGGTCGGCGGGGCCGCCGACCCGTGGCCGGTGGCCGGCCCGCTCGCACGCCAGCAGGCGCGGCTGCTGGCGCGCACGGTCGCCGACGTGGTGCCGGTCGCCGGTCTGCTGGCCGAGACCGCCGGTGCGGGACGGCTGACCGCCGCGGACCGGGCGGCGCTGGCGGCCCTGGCCGGGTTGCCGGTCGACGAGCTGGGCCTGCTGCTGCTGTCGGTGGACCTGTTCCGTTCGCGGCCCGCCCCGGTCGGCGCCGAGCAGCGCGAACGGTTGCTGACCCGCCTCGACCTGTACGGGATCGGGTTCGCGTGCGCGCAGCTGGCGGCCGACCCGCGGATCGGCACGGGTGAGCTGGTCCGGCGGGTCGAGGCGGCGTCCGGGTTCGACCGGCTGCGCCACACGGTCGACGCGACGTTCCGGTGGCGCTCGGACGCGATCAAGGCGGGGTGGGCGCTGACCCGCCTTGAACGGCTCGCCGGGCGGACCGCGGACCCGCGGGACCGGGAGGCGATCCGTGACGGTCTGGAGCGGGCGTTGCGGGATCCGGCGTACCACCGGCTGCGGCTGCTGGACGCGGCGCAGCGGGCGGCGACCGGGGCGGTGGTGTTGCCGCAGCCGTGGGAGCAGGAGTTGATCCGGCTGGCGACCTCCGACGATCCGCGCTGGATCCTGGGCGTGCCGGAGGGCGACGCGGGTGAGCTGACGGCGGCCGCGGTCGCCGCGGCCGGGCGGTGGCGGGCGTACGCGGTCGACGGTGCCGGGCCGGCCCAGGCGCGGATCGCGCAGGTCGCCCACCGCGGGTTCCACCTGCTGGCTCAGGAGGTACGGGCGTGAAGGAACTGACCGGCGCCCTGGACAAGGCGGTCCGCGATGCCCTGTCGTATCTGCGGACGGCCGACCCGGACGCGGCCGCCGACCTGGCCGAGCTGCGGCGTACCCATCTGACCCGGCCCGGTGTGGTGGTGGTCGGCGAGACCAAACGCGGCAAGAGCAGCCTGATCAACGCGCTGCTCGGCGCGCCCGGCCTGTCCCCGGTCGACGTGACCGTGGCGACCACCGCCTACCTGCACTTCCAGCCGGGTCCGGAGTTCACCGCGAAGGCGTACCTGCCCGGGGTGGGTGAGCCGATCGACGTGCAGGATCTGCGCCAGCCGCGGGCCCGCCGCATCGAGGTCACCCATCCGGCGCCGATGCTGCAATACCTGAGCCTGCTGGACACCCCCGGCGCCGGGGGCCTGGACCCGGTGCACGCGACGATCGCCCTGGACGCGGTCCGCCGCGGTACGGCGCTGCTGTTCGTCGCCGACGCGTCCGCGCCGCTGTCGAAACCGGAGCTGGACTTCCTGGCGGCGGCGACCGAACGGGTCGACGCGGTCGTCTTCGCCCTCGCCAAGATCGACGCGTATCCGCAGTGGCGCACCATCCTGGAGGACAACCAGGGGCTGCTGCAGAGCCACGCGCCACGGTTCGCCGCCGCACCGTGGTTCCCGGTCTCCAGCCGCCTCGCCGAACTGGCCCTGGGCAGCGACGGCGCCACCCGCGACGCGCTGGCGGAGGAGTCGCGGATCCCCGGCGTGCAGCACGCCCTGGTGGAGCTGGCCGGCCGCGGTCACCAGCTGCAGCTGGCCAACGTGCTGCGGGCGGCACGCAGCGACCTGCACCGGCTGCACCGGGCGGCCGAGGCGCGGGTGGAGGCGGCCGCGGCGGACCCGGCCCGGCAGGCGGAGGCCCGCGCGGAACGCTCCGCGCTGGCGGCCCGTAAACGCACCGAGTCCCGGCAGTGGACGCTGAAACTGAGCACCGAGATCCAGCGGGCCCGGGTGGAGACGGTCGGGCACCTGCGGACCCGTATCGGCGAGGTGCAGCAGGACTGTGCCCGGCACATCGACAGCGCCCGCGGCGAGGCCCTGGCCGCGCTGCCGGACCAGGTCGACACCCGGCTGCAGGCCGTGGCCGCGGACCTGGCCGGACGGTTGGAGGACACGTTCCGCGACATCGCGGAGAAGGTCCTGGCCGACGCGTACGACGCGGACCGCCTGCACCTGGAGACGAAACTGCGGCACAGCCTGGCCGCCGGGCCGCCGCGGGACGGGTCCGGCGACAACATGCTGATCGCGTTGTCGGCCGGGGGCATCGCGTTCATGGCGGGCCGCGGGGCGATGCTGGGCATCTCCGCCCTCGGCGCGGCCGGCCCGATGCTGCTGCCGTTCGCCGGGATCGGACTGGGCCTGGCCGCCGGCGGGTACGTGTTGTGGCGGCGCCGGGTGCACACCGACCGGCGGCACGCCCAGACCTGGCTGCGGGACGTTCTCGCCGAGGCGCGGGCCGCGCTCACCGACGAGATCAGCCACCGGTTCACCGACCTGCAGTACGCGCTGTCGGTCGCCCTCGACGACGCCATCGAACGGCGGCTGCGGGACCTGGACGCGCTGATCGCCGAGATCGACGCGGCCCTCGCCGAGGACACCGCCGGACGCGCCCGCCGCCGGGCGGCAGCGGTCACCGAACGCGACGCGATCGCCGCCCGGATGCGGCAGGCCGACGAGGCCCTGCTGCGCGCCCGTGCTCTCACCCCGACACCGCTGGAGGACCCCGCATGACCGACCACTGGGACGACGACGATTTCGACCTCCCCGCAGCGGAACACGATGCCTTCCACGATCACCACGAGGAGCATTTCGAGCTGCCCGGGTACGACCACGACCACGACACGCCCGACTGGGAGGAACCGGCGGAGATCGACACGGAGGCCGTGGCCGCCGTGGACGACGACACGATGTTCCCGGCCGCCGTGGACATCGGTGAGCTGCCCGAACCCGTCGACGGCTTCCCGTGGATCGACACCGCGACCCTCGGGATCGCCGACCCGGGCGGGTTCACCGCGCCGGTGGAGACGGTGACCGCGCAGGAGGTCGCCGCGTACGCGGGCGTCGACGTTCCCGACGGCGCCGACGCGTGGACGGTGCTGGCAGCCGCCGAGGACCCGGCCACGAGTGCGCTGGCGCGATGGTGGACTCCGGATGAACAGTGATCCACGTCTCCCGTGAACGGCCGCCGGATGGCATCATGACCGCGCACCGATCGACACCCAGGAGCGCACCCGATGGCCGTGACCGGCACACCACCCGTCCCTGTTCCCGCCGGTAAGCGGGAACGATCCGGCTGGTACCTGTACGACTGGGCCAACTCGGCGTTCTCCACCACGGTGATCACCGTCTTCCTCGGCCCGTTCCTGACCAGCGTCACCGAACAGGCCGCCGGCTGCGCGCTCACCGACGACGACTGCACCGGTGTGGTGCACCCGTTCGGCATCACGGTGGCCGCCGGCTCCTACTACGCCTACCTGGTGTCGCTGTCGGTGCTGCTCACCGTCTTCGTGCTGCCGGTCATGGGCGCGATCGCCGACCGTGCCCCGCGCAAGAAGCCGCTGCTGGCCACCGCCGCGTTCATCGGCGCCGCCGCCACCGTGTCGATGGCGTTCGTCACCGGCGACCGCTATCTGCTCGGCGGTCTCCTCTTCATGATCGCCAACATCGCGTTCGGCGCCGCGATCGTGGTCTACAACTCCTTCCTGCCGCAGCTGGCCGGCCCCGACGAACGCGACAGGATCTCCAGCCGCGGCTGGGCGATCGGCTACCTCGGCGGCGGCGTCCTGCTGCTGCTCAACCTGATCGCCGTGATGAGCCTCAGCGAGGACGGCAACCCGCAGCGCACCCTCGACCTGGCCCGCTGGTCGATCGTCTCGGCCGGCGTGTGGTGGGCGGTGTTCACCCTGTTCCCGCTCTTCTGGCTGCGCGAGCACCCCGGCGGCTCGTCACCGGCGGCCACCGGCACCGGCGGCAACGTGCTCACCGACGGGTTCAAGCAGCTCGGCCACACGATCCGGCAGATGCGGGCGTACCCGCTCACCCTGGCCTTCCTCGGCGCGTACCTGATCTACAACGACGGCATCCAGACCGTGATCGCCCTGGCCAGCCAGTTCGGCACCGAGGAACTCCACCTCGACCAGTCCACCCTGATCATCACCATCCTGATCGTGCAGTTCCTCGCGTTCGGCGGCGCGCTGCTGCTCGGCGCCCTGGCCAACCGGATCGGCGCCCGCAAGACCGTCCTGCTCTCCCTGGCGCTGTGGCTCGGCGTGGTCGTCGCCGCCTACTGGCTGCCGGAAGGCGAACCGGTCCCGTTCATGCTGCTCGGCGCCGGCATCGGCCTGGTCATGGGCGGCAGCCAGGCCCTGTCGCGGAGCCTGTTCTCCCAGCTCATCCCGGAAGGCAAGGAAGGCGAGTACTACGGCTTCTACGAGATCAGCGACAAGGGCACCAGCTGGCTCGGCCCGCTGTTCTTCGGCCTGATCTTCCAGATCACCGACAGCTACCGGGCAGGCATCGTCTCGCTCGTCGTGTTCTTCCTGATCGGCGGCATCCTGCTCGCCCTCGTCCCGATCCGGCGGGCCATCGTCGCGGCCGGCAACACACCGCCCAGACTGCTCTGATGGACATCACGATCGACCACGACTCGCCGGTCGCCCCCTACGAACAGGTCCGGCTGCGCATCGCCGCCCTCGCGGCCGACGGCACGCTGGCCGCGGGGGCGAAACTGCCGCCGGTGCGTACCCTCGCCACCGATTTGGGTCTGGCGGCGAACACGGTGGCGCGCGCCTACCGCGAACTCGAGCAGGCCGGTCTGGTCGCCACCCATGGCCGCGCCGGCACGGTGATCACCGCCAAGGCCACCGGCACGTCCCTGCGGGCCCAGCGCGCCGCCACCACCTATGCGGAACAGACCCGGGCGCTGGGCATCCCGGCCGACCAGGCCTTGGCGCTGGTCAAGGCCGCTCTAGAAGCCTGAGGGGTACGCACGGGCGGGCCGGCCGTGACCCGCGGCCGTCGCCCACGGTCGCTTCCGGCTCACGGACGAACCACCACCGACGGCCGGGACAGCCGAGCCGGCCGAGATGCCACCGGACCGAGGTGACGGCCCTGCTGGACACCGACGGCAAGGCCGAACAGATCCTGGTCGAACACGTCAAAGTGGCAGCGCAACGCCGAGGGCCGCTACGCCGGCGTGCTGGGCGTAGTCAGCGCCCGGTTCCGCTCCTGAACGGGTCCGGCTCCGCAGTACGCGCCGACCGGGCCGTCCACCACACGGCATAGAGCAGCACTCCGACGGCGAAGCCGGACATGCCGCCGGTCACCACCTGGCGCAGTGCCGCCAGTGAAAGTGAAGAAGTGACCTCGGTGCCCACTTTCAGCAGTGCCCCGGCGACGCCCGCGACCAGCAGCAGCGCCACGGTCACCAGACGTCCGGCCGTCCCGAGGACCGTGTTCGGCGCGACGGTGTGGCGGGGGGTGCGGCGTACCCGAACCCCCAGCCACACGGCGATGGCGAGCATCCCGCCCAGGGTGCTCGCCCACCACAGCGCCTCGGTGACCGCGGGCGTGTCCGGCAGCGGCGACCACTCCCCCGACCCGCTGTCGTGCACCAGTCCGTCCCAGACGAGGTGGGTGCCCACACCCACCAGGGCCGACACGACGATCCAGCCCAGCCGCGCACCCGGCAGCCAGCGGAACCGGCCCGCCCCGTCCGGCAGACGAGCCACCACACCCTGCGGAAGCAGAGCACGCAGCGGCCGTACCAGCAGGTGGTGAAAGAGCGCGAGCAGCAGGAGCGCGACGACGGTCCCGGCCACCAGCCCGGTGCCGACCTGATGCGTGTAGGTCAGGTTGAAATCGCTGTAAGGCCCCCATTCCGCGGAGGTGGCCTGCGGAAGCAGATAGGGCAGATCCGGCGCCACAGTCCCGGCGACCACCGCCGATACCACCAGCGGCGTCGGCCCGAACAGCAGACCCGCAGCCGCATGACTGACAGTGAACGGCATTCGACACTCCCGTGCTTCCCGTCGATCTCGGCCGGAGCTTACGGGGCGTGCGGTGCAGCCGTGACGGGCAGGCGGAAAGAGCTGCCGGCGCCGGCCAGACCGGCGGTCCGGTGACATCTCAGCATGAGTCACCCGGTCGGCGCGGAAAGCGGGGATCACGGTGACCGGAGACAGCGGCCCGCGGCGGTGGGACTCAGGAAACCAGACACGTTTCGTGGTCAGGGTGCGAAGCCCATCCGCGTGTTGATTTCGGGCGCGCTGGACGCCCGAAGTCACCACGCTGTTGTGGGTGTGGTGAATACGGGCGTGCTGAGCGCCCGAAATCACCACAGAGGCAGACCCTGACTGCTCATTAGGTGTCTAGGGTGCCCAGGCGGCTCACGAGCGAGGCCAGGTGGCCGGGGGCGTCCAGGTGCGCCAGGTGCCCCTGCCCGGTGAGTTCGTGTACGACGGCGCCGGGAACGTGCCGGGCCACGTCGTCGAAGGACGTCCCGTACGGCGCTCGGCCCCGGTTGCGCTCGCCGACGACGAGATCCACCCGTGCGGCCCGCGCGGCGAGGACCGCCGGCCGGGCGGCCTCGTTGATCGCCAGTGTCTCGCGGTAGGCCGGGGCGCCGAGGCGCCGCAGTTCGGACCAGGTCGCCGTGTCGGCGCGCAGTGCCGCGGTCGTCGCGTCGTCCATGCCGGTGACCTGTTGCAGGGCGACGGTGATGCTCGCGTCGAGGTCGCCGTCGTCCTGCGCGCGCCGCAGGTCCGGGAGGGCCGCCGCGCCGAACGGTGCCATGACCGGCTCGTATGCGATCAGGTGCGGCACCGGCCGGATGTTCGCCAGGTGCAGGGCGATCAGGCCGCCGTAGCTCCACCCGAAGAGCGTGCGTACGTCGGTGAAGCCGCGCAGGACCGCCGCGGCGTCCTCGATCTCCGTGGCGAGGCCGTACCCGTCGGGCAGTGGGCCGGACGGTTCCCGGCCCCGGCGGTTGACGACGGCGACGGTCGGCCAGCCGTCGAGGTGCCGGGCCACCGCGCTCCAGGCCGCGGCGTCGGCCATCGCGCCGGGGATCAGGACGATGGCCGGCTGGTCCGGCTCGCCGTGGACGTCCACCGTCACCCGGCCCCGGTCGACCTCGACGTATTTCTGAATCGATCGCTCCATATTCGGATTATGAAGCGATCGCTCTAGAATCGTCAACATGACCTCCCGACCCGCAGGACGCCCCCGTGCCTTCGACCGCGACCTCGCCCTGCGCGAAGCCGCACGCCTGTTCTGGCAGCACGGCTACTCGGGCACCTCGACGCGGACCCTGACCAGCGCCCTCGGCATCTCCAGCTCCAGCCTGTACGCCGCGTTCGGCACCAAGGCCGCACTGTTCGACGAGGCGGTCCGCACCTACGCGCTGCGGTACAGCGCGATCTACGAGAGGGCGGTGGCCGAACCGTCGATCGGGCGCGTGGTCGAGCGGGTGCTCCTGGACTCCATCACCGAGTTCGGCCGCTCCGCGGACGGCCACCCCGGCTGCCTGACCAGCAGTGCCGTCATGGCGGACGCCCCGGACACCCTCGACGTGCGCGCCTACGTCGCGGACCTGCAGCGCTCCGACGAGGCCCGCCTGCGCGCCCGCATCGAACTCGCCGTCGACGACGGCGAACTCGATGCGGCCACCGACCCGGCGGTGCTCGCAGAGTTCGTACAGACGCTCTGGCAGGGACTGTCCGCCCGGGCCGAACTCGGAGCCGGCCGCGAACAGCTCGCCGCAGTGGCCGGCCTCGCACTCAGAGCGATCGACCTGCCGGGGCGGCACGACTGAGGCGCCCGGGGCGGACGTGAAGCAACGGTGCAGAAGTGGTGTCGACCTTGTGCAGGTGTGGGCGAAGTGCCCGCCGAACGGCTCCGGTGTTGGTTGGATGCCGGGCATGTGGGAGTCCGTGAAAGGCGTCGCGTACGCGGTGTACGCGCGCCGGTTGCGCCGGGGGCTGGCGGGTTCGTCGCTGCCCCGGCACGTGGCGATGGTGATGGACGGCAATCGCCGGTGGGCGCGGCAGATGGGGTTCGAGGATCCGCGGGTGGGTCACCGGTACGGCGCCGAGCATCTGACCGAGGTGCTCGGCTGGTGTGCCGACCTCGGGATCCGGCACGTGACGGTGTTCATGACGTCGGTGGACAACATGCAGAAGCGCGACTCCGTCGAGGTGGGCAACCTGATGCGGATGATCGAGGACGTGGTGGCCGAGCGTCTCGCGCAGCCGGGCGGGATGTGGCAGGTGCACCTGGCCGGGCGTCTGGACGTGCTCCCGGATTCGACCCGGCACGCGTTGAAGATCGCTGAGGAGGCGACCCGGGACGGCGCGGCGAGCGCACACCTGACCATCGCGATCGGCTATGACGGCCGGGAGGAGATCGTCACGGCGATCCGGTCGCTGCTCGAGCAGGAGGCACGGGCCGGGCACGGCATGCTCGACGTGGCGCAGCGCCTCAGCGCGGATCTGATCGCCGAGCACCTGTACACCAGTGGCCAGCCGGACCCGGACCTGGTGATCAGGACCAGTGGGGAGCGGCGCATGTCGGGGTTCCTGCTGTGGCAGGCGGCCTATTCGGAGCTGCACTTCTGCGACGTGTACTGGCCGGGTTTCCGCAAGGTCGACTTCCTGCGGGCGTTGCGGTCCTATGCGGCGCGGCACCGCCGGTTCGGGGCGTGACACCGGTCGAGGACCGCGTGACGCGCCGGTCGAGGGCCGGCGGACGGCGCGCCTTGAGGACCCGCCACGGTAGGTGTCTGTCCTGACGACGGCCGTGGGGACCCGCGACGCGTACAAGAAATGGTTTCATGGCCTGGTGCGAATCGCGATGATCTCCGATGTCCATGGCAATCTTCCCGCGCTGCGCGCGGTCCTGGCGGCGATCGAGGGCGAGAACGCGGATCTGACGGTCAATCTCGGTGATCTTCTTTCGGGGTACGTGCTGCCGGCGTCGACCGCCGACGCGCTGATCGCGGCGGGCCTGGTGACGGTGCGCGGTAACCACGAGCGGCAGGTGCTGACGTTCCCGGTCGAGCGGATGGGGATGGCCGACCGGACCGCGCACGAGGCGATCGATGCGCGGCACCGGGAGTGGATGGCGTCGCTGCCGGCCACGGTGGAGCCGGCGCCGCGGGTGCTCGCGTTCCACGGCACGCCGGCCGACGACCTGCAGTACCTGATGCACACCGTCGACGCGGACGGGGCCCGCCCGGCCACGCAGGCGGAGGTGCTCGAGCGGCTCGGCGACGTGTCCGGGTACGACCTGCTGCTGTGCGGGCACACGCATCTGGCCGGGTCGATGCGGTTGCCGGGTGGGGCGCTGGTGGTGAATCCGGGGAGTGTGGGCTGGCCGGCCTATGACGACGACGGTCCGGCGCCGCATGTGATGGAGGCCGGTTCACCCCATGCCCGGTACGCGGTGGCCGACGACGTATCCGGCCGGTGGGAGGTGTCGTTCCACATGGTGGAGTACCCGTGGGAGGAGGCGGCCGTGCTGGCCGAGGGGTTCGGGCGACCGGATGTGGCGTACGCGCTGCGGACCGGCCGGGTGCCGTCGTGAGGATCCGGTGGGTGACCGGGTTCCTGGACACGCCGGACCGGTCGGTGGAGGGTTTCTGGCAGGCGGTGACCGGCACCCGGCTGTCGGCGCGCCGCGGCGGCGGCGTGTTCGCGACGCTGGTGCCGCAGGTCGGCGATCCGTGCCTGCGGGTGCAGGTCGTCGGTGACGGGCCGCCGCGGGCGCATGTGGATCTGCATGTGGAGGACGTCGCCGGTGCCGTGCTGCCCGCCGGTGCGCGTGAGATCTTCGCCGGGGACGGTCTGCGGGTGGTCCGCTCCCCCGCCGGGATCGTGTTCTGCCTGGTCGGCTGGGACGCCGAGGCGGTCCGCCCGGTGCCGGTCCGGTGGCCGGGCGGGCAGAGCAGTGTGGTGGATCAGCTGTGCCTGGACGTGCCGGACCCGGTGCACGACCGGGAGGTGGCGTTCTGGGGTGAGCTGACCGGGTGGGCGTGGCGGTCGATGGGGGTGCCGGAGTTCTCGGTGTTCGCCGAGGCGGCGATGCCGCTGCGGTTGCTGGTGCAGCGCACCGGCGGTACGGCCGCCGGGGTGCACGTGGACTTCGCGTGCGACGGGGTGGATGCCGAGGTGGCGCGGCATGTGGACCTGGGTGCGGCCGTGGTGCGGCGGGTGCCGGACGACTGGACGACGTTGCGGGACCCGGCCGGGCGCGAGTATTGCGTGACGGGACGTTCCCCGTACTTCTCATGATCACTTCGGTGTGGTGGCCCGTTGTTGTCGGTGCGGACTGGTAGAAAGGGACCCTCTCATACAGGCGTACGAAGGGGTAACGATGACGGCGGCAGGCGTGGATGCCCGAGGGCTCAGCGCGGAGGAGTTGGAGCAGTTCCGGGATCAGCTTGCGGCCGGGCGCAAGCCCCGGGTGCAGTTCACCGAATCGGCGGGGCAGATCAGCGGCCAGATCGGCCAGGTCGTCGCGTTGACCGACCCGGCCGAGTCGGACGAGTGGGTGGTGGTCAAGTTCGGTCGTGACGAGCTGCCGTTCTCCCCCGTCGACCTGCGGGTCGCCCCCAAGGGCGTGGTGGCGAAGAAGCCGGTTCCCGCACCGGAGCCGGAGCCCGACCCGGTGCTGTCCGGCCCGGAGTTCCTGATCGACAAGCCGGTCCCGCCGAAACCGGCGCCGGTGCAGCGTAAGAGCGAGGAGGACGAGGTGGCGGCGAAGACCGCGAAGGACGGCGGCGAGGCCACCACGGCCCGCAAGCCGGCGGCCCGCCCGGCGAAACCGAAGCCCGGCCCCACCCTCACGGTGACCCTGGCCTACGCCGACAGCGAGTGGACGATCGCGGCCAACCAGGGCGCGAAGGTCCTGGCCAAGCCATACGTGGTCCGGCCCGCCGAGGCGCTGAAGATCGTGTCGCTGGTCGACATGCCGGGCGTCCAGGAAGCGGTCGACCAGATCATGACCGCGGAACGCGCCGAGGCGGAGACGCAGGCGCAGCGGCTGCGCGCCGAGCTGGCCGAGGTGGAGGCCCGCCTGGCCGAGCTGGGCGAGACGGCCTGACACCGCGACGGCACGTGCCCGGGGCTGCACCCGTCCCGGGCACGTGCCGTCAGCTTCCCTCGCGGTCGATGAGGTGGGCGAAACCGTCGAGCAGCGCCTGCAGGCCGGCCTCGAACAGGGCGTCGAGGTCGAAGTCGTACCCGTCGCCGAGGCCGTCGAGCATGTGCGCGAAATGCGGATAGCGGCCGGACTCCGCGAGGGTCCGCATCTGACCGATCTGCGTGTCGCCCCACTCCTGCTCCGTCAGGCCGGTGTCCGCCTGCGCGTGGGCCTCCCGTTCCCGGTGCGCGGCCAGGCCCTGCCCGTGGCTGAACAGCAGGATCTGCAGGTCGAGGACCCGCGCGGCGGGCAGGCCCAGCCCACTGAGCGCACCGATCAGATAGTCGCCGTGCCGGATCAGGTTCGGCAGTGGCAGGGGCCGGGCCAGCGAGCCCAGCTGTGCCAGCCACGGGTGCCGGGCGTACAACCGCCACAGGGTCCGCGCGCCGAGTTCGAGCCGGGCACGCCAGCCGTCCGGCAGCACCGGCGGATAGCCGGCTTCGCCGTACGCCCGGTCGGTCATCAGCAGGACCAGGTCGTCCTTGCCGGTGACGTGCCGGTACAACGACATGGTGGGCACGCCCAGCCGTGCGGCGACCGTCCGCATCGACAGCGCCTCCAGGCCCTGGGCGTCGGCGATCAGCATCGCGGCGCGTACCACATGATCGCGGTTGAGGTCCGTGTCCGGCGGCATGGCCCGGCCGGCTCGGGACCGGGGCGGCGGCGCGACGACCGACCCCACCCGCGGCTGGGAGCGGATCACCCCGGCCTGGCGCAGCGCGGTCAGTGCCTTCGCCGCGGTGGCCATGGCGACACCCTGCTGCGCGGCGAGCGCCCGGGTCGACGGGAGCCGGTCCCCCGGCTTCAGCTCCCCGGCGGTGATGCGCCGCCGGATGTCCTCGCAGATCCGCAGGTACGGCGGTTCCACCATCACGTCCACCCCGGTTTCTGTACTAGGACACACGCGACCCTGTGCTAGGTCAGTGACCTGTTCAAACGTTGTTTCCCCGCATGGGTACGCCGTACGTTGACGTCGCGTACAGCGTACAAGGGGGACTCTCGTGAAGACCGTACTGATCTCCGGCGCCGGTATCGCCGGACCGGCCCTGGCCTACTGGCTGCACCACCACGGGTTCCGGCCGACGGTGGTGGAACGGGCGCCGTCGCTGCGGGCCGGCGGGCACGCCGTCGACGTCCGCGGCACCGCCCTCGACGTGATCGACCGGATGGGCCTGACCGGCCCGCTACGCGACGCGCGTACCGAGATGCGCGGCATGTCGATGCTCGACGCCGACGGTGTCGAGATCATGCGGTCGACGGAGATGGCGCTGAGCAGCGGCCGCCTCGACAGCGACGACGTCGAGGTGCTGCGCGAGGACCTGTCCGGCATGCTCGCCGACCTGACCCGCCCGTACACGCGGTATCTGTTCGGCGATTCGGTGACCGCCCTCGAGCAGGCAGACGACGACGTGCGGGTGACCTTCGGCCACGCCGCCCCGGAGACGTTCGACCTGGTGGTCGGTGCGGACGGCCTGCATTCCACGGTACGGAGACTGGCGTTCGGACCCGAGGAGCGCTACCTGCACCACCTCGGCGCGTACGTCGGCGTGTTCACCGCCCCGAACTTCCTCGGCCTGGACCGCTGGCAGGTGTGGCTGCGCACCGCGAACGTCGGCTACGGCATCTACTCGGCGCGCGGCAACACCGAGATCCGGGCCAATCTGGGTTTCGAGTCCGGCCCCCTCGACTACGACCGGCACGACGTGGACGCCCAGCGCACCCTGGTCGAGCAGCAGCTCACCGGCGTCGGCTGGGAGACGCCGCGGCTGCTCGCCGCGATGTGGCAGGCCGACGACTTCTACTTCGACGCGATGGCGCAGACCCGGATGGACCGCTGGTCGGCGGGCCGGGTCACGCTGCTCGGCGACGCCGGATACTGTCCCTCCCCGCTGTCGGGGCAGGGCACGAGCCTGGCGCTGGTCGGCGCGTACGTGCTCGCCGACGCGCTGGCCCGAGCCGGCGGTGATCACCGGGCCGGGTTCGCCCGCTACGAGCAGCGGATGCGCGGGTTCGTCACCGTCAACCAGGCGCTCGCCACCGAGAACCCGGGCGGCCCGCCGTCCGAGGAGTCCGCCGAGGCCGCCAAGTCAGCCATCGACCTCGACGCCCTCGACGACCTCGACGCCCTCGCCGAGTGAGGCGGCGGTGCCCGTACGGCAGCCTGGCGTTCCGGCGTCCAGCACGAAATCCTCGCGCACCGCATCCCGGCGGCGGGTACGCGGCCGGGTCTCCTCGGCTTCCACTGGAGTCCGGCGGCCGGCCAGGCCGAACTCCTCGATGGTGACGCACCCGGGTGCACGTCTCGTGGATGATCCGCGGGCTGCTCGCTTAACATCCGGGCATGGTGGATGCCGAGATCCTGGAGTATTACGGGCACGGTGGGGAGCAGGCGCGGTTGCTGGCCGGTGACCGGCAGATCGAGTTCCTGCGGGTGTGGGATCTGCTGGGTCGCCATCTGCCGCCGGCGCCCGCCCGGGTGCTCGACATCGGAGGCGGAGCCGGTGTCTATGCCCTGCCGCTGGCCGATGCCGGCTACGAGGTGCACCTCGTCGATCCCGTGCCGCTGCACGTCGAGCAGGCCTCGGCGGCCTCCCGCGCGGCCGCCCGCCCACTGGCGAGCGTGGCTGCCGGCGATGCGCGGGCACTCGATGCGGCCGGCGCCGGTATGGATGCCGTGCTGCTGCTGGGGCCGCTCTATCACCTGACGAGCCGGGACGACAGGGTCACCGCTCTGCGGGAGGCGCGCCGGGTGGTGCGGCCGGGCGGGGTTGTCGTGGCGAAGGCGCTCTCCCGGTTCTATCCGCTTTTCGAGGACATCGCCCAGGGAACGCCGATCGACATCGACCGGACTGCCGCGTTCGCCGGTGACGGGCAGTACCGGAATCCGGGCGGGGATCCGGCCCGGTTCACCACCGCGTTCTTCCATCGGCCGCAGGACCTCGCCGCCGAGGTCGAGGAGGCCGGCCTGCGCCTGCGGACCCTCGTCGCGGGCAGCGGCGTGGTTCGGCTGCTGCCCGGGTTCGCCGAGCGGCTGGAAGATCCTGATCAGCGAGAACGCATCCTGTCGGCGCTGCGCCTGCTGGAAGCCGAGCCGTCTCTCCTGGGGATCAGCCAGAATTTCATCGCCATCGCCGAACGATCGGCATCGGGGAATCAGGCGGACGCCGGTCTGGTCTGAAGACCACTTCCGACGCCTGCCCGCGGCGCAGGTGTGGTGCGATCGACGGAGGCTTGGCTACGCTGCGCCGCGACGGTGAACCTGGTGCACCTGACTCCCGGCAGGAGGCTGCGCTACCTGCCCGTGAGGACAGGCGGCACGAAAGGTGTGCCGGTGCGCAGGGATTCGACGTAGGTGCCGATGGATGCCTGGAGGTCTGCGGAGTCGAACAGGTCGACGGACAGGTCCATCTGGACTGCGTCGGCCCCGGCGACGCCACCGGCGGCCCACGCCTTCAGTAGTGCGCGGGTGGCGGCCAGTCCGCGGGTTCCGCCGTTGCCGAGCCGCTGGGCGAGTGCGTCGACGGTCGCGTCGAGCTGGTCGTCGGGAACGACCTGATACACCAGGCCGATCTCCTCTGCCTGCCGGGCGGTCAGCGTCTGGTCGAGCAGCAGCTGTGCGCCGGCCCGGGCGAAACCGACCCGGGCGGCGAGCCGCTGGACGCCGCCGGCCATGAGCGTGTTGCCGCTGCCGGCCTCGATCCACGAGAAGGTGGCGGTTTCCGAGGCGACGAGGATGTCCGCCCGCAATGCCAGCTCGTAGGAGCCGCCGAGCAGGGGCCCGCGCAGAGCTGCGATCACCGGGATGCGCAGTGCCTCGATGGCGGCGAAGGCCTGGAGCGTCTCGGCGACGAACGTCCGGAACCAGAATCGGTCCTTGCCGGGCCACTGCATGGCGTCGGCGCCGGTGCTGAAGTTCGGCCCTTCGGCGCGCAGGACGAGCGCCCGCACACCGGCTTCGCCCGCCTGCCGGGCCGCGTCGGCCAGTTCGGTGACGAACTGCCGGTCGATCGCGTTGTGCGGCGGATCTGCCAGCACGATCGATCCGACCGGGCCGGACTGCTCGAAACGTACCTTGGTCACGATGGCTCCCTGGTGGTCGGCCGCACGACAGTGAGCCGTGCGGCGGCGGGCCGGGTGGCCCGGCGGGGGGAAGTCTGCATTGTTTTTGACCAAGAAGTCAATAAACCGCCGAGGGCGGCGCCGCACCCCACGTGCTCCCCGCCACACCGCACCCCCAGTTATTGCCTCCATGGTCAAAAACCTGATTTATTGACCAAGGAGACAAAAACTGAGGGAGCCGTCCATGAATATCCTGAAGGACAAGGTCGCGGTCGTGACCGGCGGAAACGCGGGCATCGGCCGGGCCATCGCCCGGGCTTACCACGCCGAGGGCGCCCGTGTGTTCGTCACCGGCCGCCGCCAGGAACAACTCGACGAGGTCGAGGCCGAACTCGGTCCCCAGGTGACCGGGATCCGCTGCGACGTCGGCCGGCTCGACGAGCTCGACAGCCTCTACGCGACGGTCGCCGCGCAGGCCGGCCGCATCGACGTCCTGGTCGCCAACGCCGGGATCGGGATCGCCGCCCCGCTGGGACAGATCACCGAGGAACAGGTCGACGCCATGATCACCACCAACGTCAAGGGGCCGCTGTTCACTCTGCAGAAGGCGCTGCCCCTGCTGAACCCGGGGGCGTCGATCATCTTCACCGGCTCGTCGGCCGCCACACGGCCGGATGCGGCCCTGCCCGTCTACGGCGCGACCAAGGCCGCGCTGCGCAACCTGGTCCGCGGATTCGCCCACGGCGCCGGGGCCGGCGGCTACCGCATCAACCTGCTCTCGCCCGGCGGCACCCGTACACAGGGCCTGATCGATCTAATCCCGGCCGACGCACTCGCCGCCGCCGCGGCGGCGATCCCGCTGGGCCGGCTGGCCGAACCCGAGGAGATCGCCGCGGCGGCCGTCTTCCTCGCCTCGGACGCGTCCAGCTACCTCAACGGCTCCGAACTCGCCGTCGACGGCGGCAGCGCCCAGATCTAGCCCCGTTTCGTGGTCAGGGTGCGAAGCCCGTCCGCGTGGTGATTTCGGGCGCGCTAGACGCCCCAATTCACCACACCCCTGGTGGTGTGGTGATTACGGGCGCGCTGGACGCCCGAAATCACCACGCTGTTGTGGGTGTGGTGATTACGGGCGCGCTGGACGCCCGAAGTCACCACGCGGGCTCTGACGACTGAAACAGGTCAGGCGCGTCCGAACCGCTCGTCGTATCCGTCCTCCAGGGCGTAGACGTCCGGCACACCATCGCCGTCGTCGTCGCGCTGCTCCGCCTCGTGCAGCCGCCGGTAGTGGCCGTTACGCAGGCGCAGGACGACGGCGGCCAGCAGCGCGGCGATCAGCGACCCGGCCAGGATCCCGATCCGGGCGTGGTCGTCGGTGACGCTGCCGGACCCGAACGCCAGCTCGGCGATCAGCAGCGACACGGTGAACCCGATCCCGGCCAGCAACGCCATCCCGAACACGTCCCACCAGGCCAGCCCGTCACCCAGGCGGGCCCGGGTGAACCGCTGCACCAGCCACGTCGTGCCCAGCACTCCGACGGTCTTGCCCAGCACCAGGCCGGCCACGATCCCGATCGTCACCGGGTCGGCCGCCGCCGCGCCGAGACCACCGGCCCCCGCGACCGGCACCCCGGCGGCGAAGAACGCGAACACCGGCACCGCCAGGCCCGCCGACAGCGGCCGCCACCGGTGCTCGAAACGCTCCGCGAGGCTGAGACCGTCACGGGCCAGCACCGGCACCATGAACCCGAGCAGCACCCCGGCGACGGTCGCGTGGATCCCGGACGCGTGAACCAGCGCCCACGTCGCGGCCGCCGGCGGCAGCAGCAGCCACCACGACCGCACCCGGCGCTGCACCAGCACCGCGAACAACCCCAGCGGGACCAGCGCGAGCAGCAGCGGCACCCACTGCAGGGACGTGGTGTAGAAGACCGCGATGACCAGGATCGCCAGCAGGTCGTCGACGACGGCCAGGGTCAGCAGGAACGTGCGCAGCGCCGCCGGCAGATGGGTGCCGATCACCGCCAGGACCGCCAGGGCGAACGCGATGTCGGTCGCGGTCGGCACCGCCCACCCGGACGGTTCCCCACCCTCGGCGACGGCGTTGACCGTTGTGTAGATCAGCGCCGGGACGGCCATGCCGCCGACCGCGGCCGCGACCGGGATCGCCGCCCGCCGGGGGTCGCGCAGGTCACCGGCGACGAACTCGCGTTTCAGCTCCAGGCCCGCGACGAAGAAGAACACCGCCAGCAGGCCGTCGGCCGCCCACGCCGCCAGACTCAGATCCAGGTGCAGCGCCGCCGGGCCGACCGTCCAGGCGGACAGCGTCTGGTAGCCGGCGGACCAAGGGGAGTTCGCCCAGATCAGGGCGAGGACCGCGGCGCCCAGCAGCAGCGCGCCACCGACCGTCTCGGTGCGCAGGATATCGCCGATACGGCGCGCCTCCGGCCAGCTGCCGCGGCTGAACAGGGACGGACGAAAAGACCCACCGGACACAGAACCAGGCTCCTCTGGACATGACAAGGACATCGCCGACCAGACTTCCCGGCACACCAGTGCGAACCCTACCCGCCGCCCGGGAGCCGGCCGGGCGGCGGCGGGGACTGCCCGTCGAGGCGTTTCTCGAACCCCACCTGGTTGTACGGGGAATCGCTGTACGCGCCGATCACCTCGTACCCGCTGTCGTGGTAGAGCGCGAGCGCCTCCCGCAACGCCCGGTGCGTGCCCAGCCGCACCGTCGTCACCCCGTGTGTGGCGGCGTCACACTCCAGCCGGCCCAGCAGCCGCCGCCCCAGCCCGAGACCGCGGGCCGACCCGGACACCCACAGGTGGCGGATCTCGGCGATACCCGGGCCCAACCGGATCCACAGGCCGCAACCGGCCGGTTCGCCGTCCTCGAACGCGACCAGCTGCGTACCGGTCACCTCGTGCGGCGGGGTGAGCGCGGCCGCGTCGTACCCTTCCGGCAGCCGCTGCATCAGTTCCGCGGCGTACCGGGCCAGGCAGTCCCGCGCCGCCGGCGACTGCGGCGCGACCGGTTCGA
Source organism: Actinoplanes sp. NBRC 101535 (assembly GCF_030269225.1). Lineage (NCBI taxonomy): Bacteria > Bacillati > Actinomycetota > Actinomycetes > Micromonosporales > Micromonosporaceae > Actinoplanes > Actinoplanes sp. NBRC 101535. Next base: position 423,415 of record NZ_BSSY01000005.1, read on the forward strand.
CGGTGATCGCGGCGGCGCGCAGCACCCGGCGGATCTGCTCCTGGGCGTGGATCAGCTGCTCGCGCTGCCGGCCGGTCAGCTCACCGAGCAGGGCGGCGATCCCGGCCTGCGACCGGTCGTCGAGGTCGGCCCGGGCCAGCCGGCCGGCGTCGGTGAGCTCGGCGACCCGGACCCGGCCGTCGCCGTCGTGTGCCCGCAGCCGGACGAGTCCCTGCACCTGCAGCGACCGCAGCAGCCGGCTCAGATATCCGGAGTCCAGGCCGAGGCGGGCACGCAGGTCCCGCACGTCGGCGCCGTCGCCGATCTCGACGAGCAGCCGGGCCTGGCTCAGCGGCAGGACCTGCCCGAGGAACCGGTCGGTGAGGGCACCGAAACGCTGGGTGTAGTAGCGGTTGAAGTCACGGACACGGGAGATCTGTTCAGCCTCCACGCAGCGATGCTAACCAGCGTCCCCGATCCGGGCCGGACACATCGACGACGCCGGGCCGCCGTGTACGGTCGGGACATGCGCATCCCGACCACCGCCGTGATCACCGCGGGTTCCCTGATCGGCGGCTGGCAGCTGGCCCGCCGCACCGGCATCCGCCCGCTCGGCGGGGCCGTCCTGGCCGCCGGCGGTGTCCTCGCCGGCCGCGAGTGGGCGCGGCGCACCAGCCCGGCCGTCACCGGCGCGCTCGTGGCGACCTACCTCGGCGCGTTCGGCCTGTCGCACCCCCTCGCCAAGCGGATCGGGCCGTGGCCGTCGGTGCTGGCCGTGTCAGCTCTGACCGCCGCCGTCTCCTACGCCGTGGCCGACCGGCGCGCCTGAACACGAGCACGCCCGGCGCCGCCGCACCCGGCTCATGTCGTGCGGTCGGCTGCGGTCCACGACCGCGGGGGTCTGCATCTCCCCGGCCCGCAACGGCGTCAGCGCCTCGTCGATCGCCTCCATGATCAGGTGGGTGGCGCGCATCGCCCGGGCCCCCGGCGCCCCGGTCACCGCACCCACCGCGACCTCGGCACCGAACCGCACCTGCACCTGCGGGCGGCGCAGCACCGCCTTCAGCAGCGCCCGCCCGGCCCGTTTCGGCGCCTCGTAGGGCAGCACCGCGTGCGCACCCCACTGCGCCACCGCCAGCACCGGCGCCCCGGACAGTGCCGCCATCCGCGCCACCCCGGTCTTGCCGCGTTCCGGCCACATCCACGGATCCAGGCCGATGCGGCCCTCCGGGTAGACCATCACCACCGCACCCTGCTGCAACGCCCGGGCCGCGGCCGGCAGCGCGTCGGCGACCCGGTGGGTGTTGCGATCCACCCGGATGTGCCCGCACGCGCGCATCAGCGACCCGATGACCGGCGCGTCGAACAGCCCGCCGGTCGCCATCACCCGCGGCGCCAGCCCCACCTGGTGGCAGGCGGCCGCCATCACCAGCGGGTCGAACGGGCTGACGTGGTTCATCGCCAGGATCAGCGGCCCGCCACGCAGATGCTCGGGCACCTCACCGGAGACCCGCAGCCGGCACAGCGGGAACGCGATCACTCGGGCCAGCGGCAGCAGCATCCGCCACAACCGCGGGACCTGCCAGGTTGTCGTCTCCATCAGGGCGATCATCCTGCCACGCGGCCTGCTGCGGCCCGCATCGGCCGTAAGTCTGCTTTCGGGGTACGCGCTGCCCTCCCCGTGTCCCCTCCAAGGTTCCACCGCGCTCACGACGACCGTCGGGGTTGCTAGGTTCGTCGATATGATGATGCTCCCGGACCTGCAGGACCGGCTCGACGACGCCGCCCGCCGTCACGGGGTGCCCGGTGCGGCGGTCGCCGTCCGGGCCGCCGGCGCGGTGACCGAGGCGGCCACCGGGGTCGCCGACCGGGGCACCGATGTCGCGGTCACGCCGGACACCCTGTTCCCGATCGGGTCGATCACCAAGACGTGGACCGCCACCCTGATCATGCAGCTCGTCGCGGACGGCCTGCTCGACCTGGACGCGCCGGTCCGCCGCTACCTGCCGCGGTTCGCGCTGCCCGACGAGACCGCGGCCGCGACGGTGACGGTCCGGCACCTGCTCACCCACACCGGCGGTTTCGAGGGCGACCTGTTCGAGGACACCGGTGACGGTGACGACGCGGTGGAGCGCCTCGTCGCGTTCCTGGGCACCGGTGCCCGGCAGATCGCCCCGCCCGGCACCGTGTTCTCCTACTGCAACGCCGGGTACGTCGTCCTCGGTGCCCTCGCGGCCCGGCTGCGCGGCGGCACCTGGGAACAGGTCCTGCGCCGACACGTGATAGCCCCGCTCGGTGTGACCCACATGGCTCTGCTCCCGCAGGAGGCCGCCCGGTTCCGGGTCACGTCCGGGCACGCCGACGGCGTCCCCCTTTCCGAGGACCTGCCCCGGTCGAACGCGCCGGCCGGGTCGACCCCGGTCGCGGCGATGCGTGAACTCGTCCGGCCCGGGCTGCCCCTCGCGGCGATGGCGCCGCCCCAGGTCGCACTGCCGGATCTGGGGGCGCGCGCGGCGTACGCGTGGGGCCTGGGGTTGATGCTCTTCCGCTGGGACGGCGTGGACGTGGTCGGCCACGACGGCGCCACGCTGGGCCACTGCGCCAGTTGGCGGGTGGTGCCGGGCCGGGACGTCGCGGTGGCGGTCGCCGTGAACGGCGGGGACGGGCCGGCCCTGATCGACGAGGTCCTGGACGCGGTCCTCGCCGCCACCGCCGGGATCAGCGTCCCGGCCCGGCCGGTCCCGCCGGCGTCACCGGTGGCCGCGGGCCCGGTGACCGGCCGGTATTCGTCGCCGCTCGCCGACTACCGGGTGACCCCGGCCGACGGCGGCCTGAGCGTCGTCTACCGGCCGCAGGGCATCGCCTCCGGTGACCCGGTGACGATGCGGTACGTACCCCTGCGCCCCGGGGTCTTCGTGGGTGTGGACAGGAGCGCCGGGGTGCATCCGGTGATCGCGTTCCTCGGCGACGGCCGGTACCTGTTCGCCGGCAGCCGGGCCCTGCCGCGGCACTGAAGGGTTTGTCAGATCCACCACCACGAGTTGCCGGCCGGCGACTGACCGGTACCGTGGAGGACGGCACCGCACCGCGGCTGTCCCGGACGAGTTGCGTGTCGTACCCGGCCTGACAAGACGACCGCCTTTCGAGGTGCATCGTCATGGCATGGATCGCGCTCGTCGTCTCCGGTCTGCTGGAGACCGTCTGGGCCATCGCCCTGGACCGCAGCAACGGTTTCTCCCGGCCCGTGCCGTCGGTGGTGTTCGGGGTGGCGTTGATCGCCAGCATGGCCGGTCTGGGTTACGCCCTGCGGACCATCCCGATCGGCACCGGCTATGCCGTGTGGGTGGGCATCGGCGCGGTCGGCACCGCGCTGGTCGGCATGGTGGCTCTGGGCGAGGCGGCCACGCTGCCCCGCATCCTGTGCCTGCTGCTGGTCGTCTGCGGCGTCATCGGCCTCAAGGTCTTCCACTGACGTCGAGCGGGCTGACGTCGAGCGGGCTGACGTCGAGCGGGCTGACGTCGGCATCGAGCGGCTTGCCGGCATCGGCCGACCACACCGCCGCCACAGCCGGCTGCGCAGCCGCTTCCCAACTCGCCAGCAGCGGCAGTACCCGGGCGGTGTGTGAGCCCGGCTCCACGGTGTAGACCACCAGCCGCTGGTCCGGGCGGTGCGGCACGGCGACGGTCTCGATGCCGAACCGCAGCCGGCCCGCCGCCGGATGGGCCAGGACCTTCGCCGCCGACGTGCGGTCGACGACGTCCTGGTCGTCCCACCACTCGCCGACCTGCGCCGACGCCGCGCGCAGGTCGGCGACCAGGGCGGCGAGACGACGGTCGTCCGGGTGCCGGCCGTTCTCGTAGCGCAGCGCCCCGACGGCGGCCCGCGCGAAGTCCGCCCAGTTGACGATGCGGTCGCGGGCCGCCGGGTCGAGCAGCAGCCAGCGGGCGAACGGCCTGCCGGTCTCCAGGCCGGCGCCGAGCACGGCGTCGAGCAGCGTGTTGCGGGCCAGTACCTCGCTGCGGCGCCCGAGCAGCAGCACCGGCACGTGGTCGAGGGCGGTCATCAGCCGTAGCAGCCCCGGATCGGCCCGCTGCGGTGCGGCACCGGCGCTGTCGGTGCTGCGGCGGCGTACCCCGGCGGCCAGGGTCTGTAAATGCTGCCGTTCGATGTCGTCGAGGCGCAGCGCCCGGGCCAGCGCCGCGCACATGTCGTCGCTGAGGGTGGCCTGGCGTCCCTGTTCGAGGCGGCTGTAGTGGTCCGGGCTGATCCCGGCCAGCACCGCCAGTTCGTCCTTGCGCAGCCCGGGGACGCGGCGCGGGCCGGGGAACGCGGTGAGCCCCGCCTGCGCCGGGGTGAGCCGGTCACGACGCGACCGCAGGAACGCGCCGAGCGCGGCATTCGGGCGCGGGGACATGCCGACCATCGTAGGAGTGTTGCCGGCCCCGTTGCCTGGTCATGTCGTGACCAGGCAGCACGCGGCCTGGCCGCAGCGCCGGCGCTCACCTTCGATGGTGGACGTGACAAGCAACGACCTGACAAGCAACGACCTGACAAGCAACGACCTGACAAGCAACGACCTGACAAGCAACGACGTGACAGGCGATGACCGCGGCCGGCTCCGGGTGGGGGTCATCGGCGCCGACACCGGTGCCAGCTGGGCCGGGGTGTCGCACATCCCGGCGATCCACGGCCTCGGCACCCTGACCCTGTCCGCGGTCGCCACCCGCCGCGAGGACAGCGCCCGGCGGGCCGCCGACGCGTTCGGCGCCACCCGGTGGTTCGCCGACCCCCTCGCGATGATCCGCAGCGACACGGTCGACATCGTCACCGTCGCCGTGCGTGTCCCGGCACACGCCGGCCTGGTCCGGGCCGCCGTCGATGCCGGGAAGGCCGTCTACTGCGAAGCCCCGCTGGGATCGTCGCTGGCCGAGACCGTCGAGCTGGCGTCGCTGGCCACGTCCCGCCCGGCGGTGGTCGGGCTGCAGGGACGCCTCAACCCGTCGGTACGCCGCGCCGCGCAACTGGTCCACGACGGGGCGATCGGCCGGCCCCTCAACGCCCGGGTCGTCTCCACCACCTCCGGGTTCGGGCCGGTCACCGCGACGAACTACACCTATTTCGAGCAGGCGGCGTCCGGGGCCGGGCTGCTGACCATCACCGCCGGTCACACCCTGGACATCGTCGAGGCGGTCCTCGGTGCGACGGTGGAGGTCGACGCGCGGACCGGGATCCTCTGGCCGCATCCTCTGGTCGCCGACACCGGGGATCGGGTCATGCGGGAGGTGCCCGACCACGCGGACGTGCTGGCGCGTACCGCCTCGGGAGCGCTGGTCAGCGTGAACGTGTCCGGCGGTGTCGCCCCCGGCGACGCGGTGTTCCGGTTCGAGGTGCGCGGCACCGACGGCTGGCTGACCCTGACCGGCGGCAGCCTGTTCGGCGTGCAGGGCGGCGACCTGACCCTGACGGCGAGCGCCGCGTTCGACGCTCCGGACCGGCCGGCCTCAGCGAACGCGTCCGGGCCGTCGATCAACATCGGTGAGGTGTACGCGGCGCTCGCCGCCGACCTGCGCACCGGCTCCCGGTCCGCCCCCGGTTTCGACCACGCCGTGCACAACGCCCGCCTGATCGCCGCCGTCGCCGAGGCCGCCGCCACCGGCCGCCGGGTCACCGTCGCGGCGCGGTAGTCCGGTGGGGCCGCCGTCTGCTCCGGTGCCCGGCCGCTGTGGGGGCTCGGCCCGGCCGGGCACCGGCGGTCAGCGGCCGGGCGCGGCGGCCGCGGTGTCGGTGCAGCAGGCTGTCGCGGTGTCGGGCATGGGCTTGTCGCCGACCGGGGAGTCGCCCTTGACGACGTAGACCTCCCAGGGCTCGTTGCCGGGGCCGCGGACCCACACCTTGTCCTGCAGCGCGTAGCAGCACTCGGTGTCGTCCTCGGTCAGGGTGATCAGGCCGGATTCGGTGAGCCGTCTGGTGGCCGCGTCGACCTGGCCGGTCGTTTCGACCTCGACGCCGAGGTGGTCCATCACGGTGGGCTGCCCGGGCTCGCCTTCCAGGAGGACGAGCTTGAGCGGCGGCTCGGCGATCGCGAAGTTCGCGTAGCCGGGCCGGCGTTTGGCCGGTTCGGTGCCGAACAGTTTCGAGTAGAACGCGATCGACGCCTCCAGGTCCGAGACGCGCAACGCGAGCTGGGCACGGGACATGAAACACCTCCACCTTGTTTAGACGCTTCTCTAAGCAGCTTGCATTGCTGCCTAGAGAGCTGTCAACCTAGAGAGGTGTCTAAACAAGAAGGGGCCCGGGACTGCTGCGAACCGACGGTCAGTGAGGCGCTGACCCCGGACGCCGCCGCCGGGCTGGCCCGCTCGTTCAAGGTCCTCGGCGACCCGGTCCGGCTGCGGATCCTGTCGCTGATTGCCGCGCGCAAGGGCGGGGAGGTCTGCGTCTGCGACATCACCGACGCGTTCGACCTGACCGGTCCCACGATCTCCTACCACCTGCGCCAACTGCGCGAGGCCGGCCTGGTCGACTGTGAACGGCGCGGCACCTGGGTCTACTACTGGATCATCCCCGCCCGGCTCGGCCTGCTCTCGCAGTTCCTGAACCCCGCCGACGCCGCCGCGGCGAGCACGTGAGCCTGCCCCGGCGGGCCGGCGCCGAACTGGCCGGCACCGCCCTGCTGGTCGCCGCGGTGATCGGTTCCGGGATCGCCGCCACCCGGCTCTCCCCGCAGGACACCGGGCTGCAGCTGCTGGAGAATGCGGTCGCGACCGCCCTGGCGCTCGGTGCGCTGATCCTGACCTTCGGCCCGGTCTCCGGAGCCCACTTCAACCCGGTCGTGTCCGCCGCCGACTGGTGGTCCGGTCGCCGCACCGGCACCGGACTGACGTGCCGGGACCTGGCGGCGTACGTCACGGCACAGATCGCCGGCGCGATCACGGGAGCGGTCCTGGCGAATCTGATGTTCGACCTGCCCGCCGTCACCCGCGCCCACACGCTCCGCAGCGGCACGCACCTCTGGCTCGCCGAGTCCGTCGCGACGTTCGGCCTGATCCTGCTCATCGCCGCGCTCACCCGGTCCGGGCGCGCCGGCACCGCCCCGGCCGCGGTCGGCGCCTACATCGGCGCCGCCTACTGGTGGACCTCCTCGACCAGCTTCGCGAACCCGGCCGTCACCATCGGCCGGATGTTCAGCGACACCTTCGCCGGGATCACGCCCGCGTCCGTTCCCGGCTTCGTCGCCGCCCAGCTCATCGGCGGCGTCCTCGCGCTCGCCGCCGTCGCCTGGTGGTTCCCGCACCCCGGCCGGCCCATCACCGTCGCCACTCCCGACCAGCGGAAGGCCCCGACATGACCACGACGACCACCGGCATCCGGATCGCCGCGATGGCCGACGAGCACGCCACGCAGGTCCTGGAGATCTACCGGCTCGGCATCGCCACCGGCAACGCGACCTTCGAGACCGAACCACCCACCTGGGACCGGTTCACCACCACCCGCCTGCCCGGCCACCGTTTCGTCGCCCTCGGCGCCGAGGGCGACGTGCTCGGCTGGGTCGCCTGCAGCGCGGTGTCCGACCGCTGCGTCTACGCCGGCGTCGTCGAGCACTCCGTCTACGTCCACCCCGCCCACAGCGGCAAAGGCATCGGCCGGGCCCTGCTCGGCGCGCTGATCACGGCCACCGAGGACGCCGGCATCTGGACCGTCCAATCCGGGATCTTCCCCGAGAACACCTCCAGCCTGGCCCTGCACGCCGCCTGCGGATTCCGCACCGTCGGCACCCGGATGCGCGTCGGCGCACACCACGGAGTCTGGCGCGACGTCATCCTCGTCGAACGCCGCAGCCCCACCATCAACTGATCACCGGAGAAGATTCGTGACCGCCACACCCAGCGTTCTGTTCGTCTGCGTCCACAACGCCGGCCGCTCCCAGATGGCCGCCGGCTGGCTGCGCCACCTCGCCGCGGGCCGCGTCGAGGTCCGGTCCGCGGGCTCCGCGCCCGCCGACCGGATCAACCCGGTCGCCGCCCAGGCCATGGCCGAGGTCGGCATCGACATCACCGCCGAACAGCCCCGCAGACTCGACCACGCCACCGCCGAGGCCAGCGACGTCATCATCACCATGGGCTGCGGCGACGCCTGCCCGATCTTCCCCGGCAAACGCTACGAGGACTGGAGACTCGACGACCCGGCCGGCCAGGGCATCGACGCGGTCCGCCCGATCCGCGACGAGATCCGCACCCGCATCGAGCATCTCCTCACCGAACTCGACCTCACCTGATCAACGGGCCGCGTACGGCCCGCAGCGTGCGGGAGACACCCGGCCAGACACGTTGACGTGGTCAGGGTGCGAAGCCCATCCACGTGGTGACTTCAGGCGCGCCGGCCGCCCGAAGTCACCACACCCGTCGTGGAGCGTGGTGATTACGGCCGGGATCTAGCGGTGGGGTGTGGCGGGGAGCACGTGGAGCGCGTCCAGAGCGACCGCGGTCAGGGCCGCCCGCCCGACCCCCGCCCGGCCGAGCAGTTCCATCCCGCGGGTGACGGCGACGAAGTACATCGCCAGCGACGGCAGGTTCGCGTCCGCCGGGAGGTCCCCGCTCTGCTGCGCGTGCCCGAGACAGGTGGCGTAGATCCCGGCGAGGTCCTCGATACCGGCCCGGGTGACCTCCGCCAGCGGGTCCTGGTCGCCGGTCGACTCGACGAGCGCCCGCGTGGTGAGCGAGACCCGGCTGTCGGCACGGCTGAACTCGATCGCCATGCGCAGCATGTGCCCGCGGATCCGTTCCAGCGGGGAGGCGTCGCCGTGCTGGAGCGCTTCGGAGACGGCCCGCGCCGCCTCCTCGCGGTCCTCGGACAGCGCCCGCAGGAACAGCTCCCGTTTGCCGCCGAACGCGTTGTAGAGGCTCTGCTTGCCCAGGCCGGTCGCCCGCACCAGGTCGTCCAGGGTCGTGGCGGCGAGACCGTTCACGACGAACACCTCGGTGGCACTGCTGACGACGTCGCGTTCGACGAACTTCCGGGGGCGTGGCATCGGCCCAGAATATGTTATTGACTGGCTGGTCAAAGACGTGTGGCCCCGGTGCTGCCTCCGGTGCCGATGCTCCCCCCACGACCGTCCCACCACGACGGCCATCGTCGCGGTGGGGCCTGTCGAGTACCGCCATGTGCAGCGCGGCCCGCGCACGGTGCTGGTGCTGCACGGCGGGCACCTGCGCGCCGGCGGCGTGCTCGGCGACCGGGCGCCCCGGCGCCCCGGCGGATCGGACAGCCGGGCGGATCGGACAGCCGGGCGGATCCGGCGGTGTCAGCCCTGCTCGGGGGCCGCGGTGGTGCGGGTGGCGGCGGTGAGGCGGCGCACGGCCTCGGTGACGGCTTTGCGGCCGGCTTCCTGGTTGCGGCTCGGGGCGGAGTCGACCGGGTGCACCAGGATGCGGCGCAACACGAACCGGACCGGGACGATCGTGCCGTCGCCGAGGCGGGTCAGTTCTTCGACGACGCCGTCGCGGACGTGGCCCGCGCACCAGCCGGCGTCCTCGGGGTCGCAGTAGTCGCCGACCCAGGCGCCGTCCTGCTCGTCGACGAACGCGAACTCCTCGGACGGCTCCACATCGGCGAGGATCTTCGCGATCCCGCCGCAGTTGGTGTGCGTTCCGGTCTTGACGGTGATGTCGCGCACGGCGCGGTCGAACACGAAGCCCACCCGCGCACGATAGCCGTCCGGGCGGCCCCGCGGCGGACAGCTCCGGTGATCGGGGGCGGACCCGCCGGTTCAGCAGGGCGGACGTCTCGTGTGTCAGGCGTCGCCGCTGGTGGCCGGGTCGACGGTCGGGTCGTCGATCGGGGCGCCCGGGCAGGCCGGCCGGAACCGGTCGCAGGCACCGGTGACGGCACCGAAGGAGACGGTGCGGACGGGGTCGTGGTGCGGCTCCGGCATGAGTGCTCCGTTCGTACCCTGGAGAAGGCCGGGGTCAGCGGTGGGCGCGGCGCGGCAGGCGCACCCCGGCCATGGTGTGCAGCGCGGCCTGGTTCCTGCGGCGGCGCGGCACGGTGGCGGCCACCGGGACCGGCGGCGCGGCTTCGTCCACGGACGTCTCCACGGGCTCCGCGGCCTCGACAGCCGTCTCAAAAGCCGTCTCGACAATCGGCTCGGCATCCGGCTCGGCATCCGGATCCGGCGTCGGCTCGAAGTCGAGGATGTCGGCCTCCTCGGACGCCTCGGCCTCCTGTGCGGCGACGGCGGGCGTGTGCCGGGCCAGGACCGGTGCGGCTGCCAGGTTCGCGGCGACGAACAGGGCGGCGAGGGCCGCGGCCAGGGGCATCGACGTGACCGAGGTGGCGACCAGTACGGCTGCGGCGGCCGCGGTGCCCACGACGGCGGTGGTGCCGAGGCGGCGCAGCGAGTACGCCTCGCGGGACGTGAACCGGACCGCGGCGAGGGTGCTGACGGCTCCGAGGATCGCGGTGGCGGCCAGTCCGGCGGCCAGGGGTGCGAGCCGGCCGGTGGTCTCGGTCTCGTCGGCGAGCAGGAAGATCAGGAACGGCAGTCCGACGAGGGTGATGCCGAGCAGGACCACCGCGTCGACGGTGAGCACGATCGCCGCCGAGCCGACCGCGTCGAAGCGCCGTCGTTCGTATGCCGCCATCTCGGCCATCCTGGTGCCGCCTTTCCCCGTTACCGACCCGTGATCAGGGGCAGCACGGTAACCCATGGCGGCGGGGCCTGTCGCGAGCGGGTGAGTCACACCAGTCGCTAGCATCGGAGGCGGTCACTATCTGCGAGGGGGAGGCACGCGTTGCGGGGCAAGCTTCAGGATCGGGCGTTGGCACAGGTCGCGCCGATGTTGTCGGCGGGTGAGACGCCGCTGGCGGCGGCCCGTGCGGTGGTGGGCCGGTTCGCGTCGAGCCGGTTGAGTGCGGCGGCTGCCGGTGCCGGGGCGCTGGGTGCGGCGCTGACGTCGACGAGCAAGCAGTTCGTCGTGCTGACCGACCAGCGGATGATCTTTTTGACGCAGACGTTCCTGGGTGGGCCCGGTGAGACGTTCCTGGGTCAGGTGCCGCGTGAGCAGGTGTCGCTGGCGGAGGCGTCGTTCGGGGTGGTGAGTCATCTGCGGATCGCGTTCGGGGCGGCCGGTGACGGGGTGGCGTTGACGTTTCCCCTGGTGGACAAGCGCAACGCCGAGCAGTTGGCGGCGGCGCTGCGATGAGCGGCGGCGCCGGGCCCGTGACGGGGCCCGGCGCCGGCGGTGTGACCGTCAGGCGACGGCCAGTTTGACCTCGATGTTGCCGCGGGTGGCGTTGGAGTACGGGCAGACCTGGTGGGCGGCCTCGAGCAGGGCGGTGGCGGTGGCCTCGTCGACGCCGGGCAGCTCGACCTCGATGGCGGCGTTGAGCTGGAAGCCGGTGCCGGCGGTGTTCGGGCCGATGCCGACGTCGACGGTGATCGCGGTGTCGGTGAGGGTGATCTTCTGCATGCCGGCGACCCGCTTGAGGGCGCTGTGGAAGCAGGCGGCGTAGCCGGCGGCGAACAGCTGCTCGGGGTTGGTGAAGGCGCCGCCGGGGCCGCCCAGTTCCTTCGGCATGACCAGGTCGAAGTCGAGAACACCGTCGCTGGAGCGGACGTGTCCGCTGCGGCCGTCGCCGGTGGCGGTGGCGGAGGCCGTGTAGAGGGCGCTCATGGTGTCAGCCTTTCGGGGGAAGGGTGGCTGTGCCGCGGGCGCGGGACAGCAGGTGGTTGAGCTGGGCGAGCTCGTCGAGGGTGAGCCCGGTGGCGCAGACCAGTTGCCGGGTGAGGTCGCCGATCTGCTCGCGCAGGGCGACCCCGGTGGCGGTGAGGTGGACCGTGACGACGCGTTCGTCGTGGGTCTGCCGTTCGCGGCGCAGGTGGCCCTGTGTTTCGAGGCGTTTGAGCAGCGGCGACAGGGTGCCGCTGTCGAGCCGCAGGGTGTGCCCGAGGTCACGGACCGTGGTGGGCCCGTCGTGCCAGAGGACGCGCAGGACCAGGTATTGCGGGTAGGTCAGGCCGTGCGGGTCGAGCAGCGGCCGGTAGATCGCGGTCATCCCGCGGCTGGCCGCGTAGAGCTGGAAGCAGATCATGTCGTCCAGCGCGGTGCTCTCCCGTACGTCCTTTCGCATGACCAGAACAGTAGCCCGCAATTCAGTTGTGCACAACCGACCAGTGCTGTGGATCACCACCCTGTGTGATCATTCCCGGCATGCCGTCCATCCGATTCGTGACGCTCTCCCCCGCCGCGCTGACCGCCCTGATCGCCGGCGACCTGCCCGCCGCCGGCGCCGCGGCCGGGCACCCGCTGAGCCGCTACCTCGTCGACGAGAACTGGCTGTGGCGGGTACGCCTCGACGACATCACCCGTGACCCGCGGGCCGCCGACTGGATCGCCCGCGCCGCGGTCGCCGAACCCGACGGGATCGTCGTCGGCCACGGCGGCTTCCACGGCCCGCCCGACGACGACGGCATCGTCGAGGTCGCCTACTCCGTCGACCCGGCCCACCGCCGCCGCGGCTACGCCCGCGCCATGCTCGCCGCCCTACTGGAACGCGCCGACGCCGACCCGCAGGTCACCGCCGTCCGCGCCAGCATCCGCCCGGACAACACCGGCTCACGCGCCACCATCGCCGGATTCGGCTTCAAGAAGATCGGCGAGCAGTGGGACCCGCAGGACGGCCTGGAAGACGTCTACCTGCGGTCGAGCCGCACCACCAGCGGACGGTGATCCGACACCGGGACGTGCGGGGCACGCACCTGCAGCACCCGGCCCAGCCCGGCAGCACCCCGCGGCTCGACGAGGACATGGTCGAGCTGGGTCCGCGGCGCCGGGCTGGGAAACGTCGCCGCCCGCCCCAAGGACCGCCAGCCGGTGAACGCCCGCACCGGCCCCGCCGGCATGTTCAGGTCACCGAGCAGCACCCGCGGGGCGGGCAACGCCCGCAACGCCCGGACCGCATGCCGCAACTGCCGCACATTCCAGCCCGGCACGAACGACAGATGCGTCGTGGCCACCGTCACCAGACCGCCCGGGGTCTCCAGCACCGCGGCCAGCAACACCCGCGGCTCGTCCCGCAGCAACAGCACCCGGCCCTGCGGCACGTACACCGGGGACCGCACCGGCGCACCCGGCAACTGCGTGATCTGCCACCGTCGCACCGGGTACCGGCTGACCAGGGCGATCCCGTACTGCGGGTGGGCCAGGTCCGCGCCGGCATGCCACGGCTCCCACACCTGCCCGGGGGTGCCGACCACCGCCGCGGCGAACCGGTGCGACCCCGCACCCAGCGCGTCCGCCGCAAGAACGGTCAGGTCCAGGCCGCCGCTGCGGGGCTGGGCCCGGTCGACCTCCTGCAATCCCAGCACGTCGGCATCCAGGTCGGCGATCGCGGCCGAGATCCGGCCGGCGTGTACGGTGCCGTCCGACAATGATCGGCCGTGCAACAGGTTGAAAGTGGCCAGGCGCACGAGCCGACCCTAGCCAACGGAGTGGTGGATGTTTGTCAAGGCGGTGTGTTGCGCCGCGACGCTGTTCGTCGCCGGAGCGATGCTCGGGATCTGGCTGCAGAAGGCCCGCAAGAAATGATCGCGACTCTGCTGGTGGCGGCCGCGATGGCCGGCTGGGTCGACGCGGTCGTCGGCGGCGGCGGCCTGCTGCTGCTGCCCGCCCTGCTGCTCGCCGCCCCCCACCTGCCCCTGGCGACAGCACTGGGCACGAACAAACTCGCGGCCATCTGCGGAACCAGCACCGCGGCGTTCACGTACGCGCGCCGCACGACGATAGACTGGGCGGTGGCCGGCCCGGCCGCGGCCCTGGCGATGCTCTGCGCCGGCTGCGGCGCGGCCCTGGCCGGGGCGATCCCCGCGTCCGCGTACCGCCCGGTGGTCCTGGCCGTGCTGATCGCCGTCGCCGTGTTCGTCACCGTGCGCCCCCAGATGGGCCTGCGCGAACACGCCGAGAAACGCACACCGTGGCGCCGCGGCCTCGCCGTCGCGGTCGCCGGCGCCGGCGTCGCCACCTACGACGGACTGATCGGCCCCGGCACCGGCACCTTCCTCGTCCTGGCGTTCACCACCATCGTCGGCGCCGACTTCGTACACGGCTCCGCCATGGCCAAAATCGTCAACACGGCCACCAACCTCGGCGCCCTGATCGTCTTCGCCGCCACCGGCAACGTCGCCTGGCTGATCGGCCTCGGCATGGCCGTCTGCAACATCGCCGGCGCGGTCCTCGGCGCCCGGATGGCCCTCCACCGCGGCGCCGGATTCGTCCGCATCGTGCTGCTGGTCGTGGTCCTCGCCCTGATCGTCCGCCTCGGCTGGGACCAGTTCACAATCAGATCATGAGCGACGACGACCTGACCGCCCTGATCACCTCCGTCGAACAGCAGGAACACCACCTCGTGTTCCCCCGCTTCGACGAGGCCGACGCCTGGGAACTCGGCTCCCTGCTGGTGCGCCTGGCCACCGAACGCCGCCTGCCGGTCGCCATCGACATCCGCCGCGGCACCCAGCAACTGTTCCACGCCGCCCTGCCCGGCGCCACCGCCGACAACGACACCTGGATCGAACGTAAGGTCCGCGTCGTCGAACGCTACGGCGCGTCGTCGTACCTGGTCGGGCGCCGCCTCGCCGCCCGCGGGACCACCTTGGGACCCGAACTGGGCGTCGACCCCGCCCTCTACGCCGCGCACGGCGGTTCTTTTCCGGTACGCGTGAGCGGCGCCGGCGTGATCGGCGCCATCACGGTCTCCGGGCTGCCCCAGGCCGACGATCACGCCCTGGTCGTCGAGGCGATCACCGCGTACCTCGGCGACCGCTGACCGTCTGACAGCCCGGCCCTGTCAGCGGGCGTCGTCCGGGCCGCCGACAGGGCCGCTGGTCGCTGCTGCCGTCGCCGGTGTCGCCGGGTCGCCGGCCGCCGCGGCCGGTCAGTTCGCGGGGAACACCGGGCGGCGTCTGGCGACGACGGCGGCGATGCCCTCCCGGCCGTCCGGGGAACCCGCGCGTGCGGCCAGCTCGGCCACCTCACTGTCGAGCTGGCCGTCCAGCGACGCCGCCGTGCTCGCGGCGAGCAGCCGCTTGACCGCCCCGAGCGAGCCGGTCGACGACCGCAGGGCCGCGTCGGCGTACTCCTGCACAGCATCGTCGAGCTGTTCGCCGTCCACGACCCGGGTCACCAGGCCCCACTGCCGGGCGGTGGCCGCGTCGAGCCGCCGGTTCGTCAACGCCAGCTCGAACGCCCGCTGCGCACCGATACGGCGGGGCAGGAACCAGGACGCACCGCCGTCCGGGGACAACCCGGCCGCCGCGTACGCGAACACGAAAGCGGCCTGCTCCGACGCCACCACGACGTCAGCGCCCGCAACCAGGGACAACCCGGCGCCGGCGGCGACACCCTGCACCCGGGCGATGACCGGCGCGTCCCCGGCGGCGAACGCACGGACCGCCACGTGCAGGGCCTGCGCGGTCGCCGCCACCCGCGCCGCCGTCTCCTCCGCAGCGGCGAGCTCGTCGGCCGCGGCTTTCCCGACGGCGGGCTCGGCAACGGCGGTTCCCTTGGCTGCGGCGGTTCCCTCGGCGGCGGCGAAGGAGGGCAGGTCGCCGCCCACGCAGAAGAAACGGCCCGCGGCGCGCAGCACGACCACCCGGGCGCCGGCCACCTTCTCCGCGGCCCGCCCCAGCTCCTGCGCCATCTCCAGGGTGATGGCGTTACCGGCCCGCGGCCGCGTCAACTCGACGATCGCGACGCCCCGGTCGTCGATCGACACCCGTACGTTCCCGGCGTTGTCCATGCGGTGACGCTCCCCTGTCGAGACGGATCTTCCGTGGTGAGGATCTTCGACGGCATGCGGTTCGGCAAGCCGGGCCCAGACCGGGGCAATGATCGGAAACACTCACCGGGGACTGATCGCGCCGACAGCTGAATCTGCCGACGGCAGAGCGCCCTGGGCCCGGCGGCCCGGGGCGGGGCAGGCTGTCCGGCATGCGGATTCTGGTGCTCGGGGGAAGTGGGTTCGTCGGCCGTGCGGTCGCGTCCGAGGCGGTGGCCCGCGGCGACACGGTGACCGTCGTCAACCGGGGCGCCCGGGAGCCGGTCCCGGGTGTGCACACGGTGGTCGCCGACCGGCGGGACCCCGGCTTCACGGTCCCCGGCGGCACCTGGGACGCGGTGGTCGACACGTGGTCGGCGCAGGCGCAACCGGTCCGGACCGCGGCCCGGCTGCTACGGGGACGGGCCGGGCATTACACCTACGTGTCGTCGCGGTCGGTTTACGCGTACCCCACGACGGGTTTGATCCTGACTGAAGAGGCGCCGCTGGTGGACGTGGGCGATCCCGGGTACGCCGGTGACAAGCTGCGCGGCGAGCAGGGGACGGCGGCGTTCGCCGGCCCGGTGCTGCTGGCCCGGGCCGGGCTGATCCTCGGCCCGCACGAGGACGTCGGCCGGCTGCCCTGGTGGCTGCGCCGCCTGCACCGCGGCGGGCCGGTCCTGGCGCCCGGCCCGCAGGATCTGCCCCTGCAGTACGTCGACGCCCGCGACCTGGCGACCTTCGTGCTGGACGCAGCGGCGGCCGGGGTGTCCGGGCCGGTCAACACGGTCAGCGCCCCCGGTCACACCACCATGGGTGAGTTGTTGACGGTGGCGGCCGCGGTGACCGGCGGCCGGGCCCGGCTGCACTGGACCGACCCGCAGGTGATCCTCGACGCCGGGATAGAACCGTGGACGCAGCTGCCGATCTGGTTGCCGCCCGGCCCCGACCACACGTTCCTGCACACCGGCGACGTCAGCCGGGCACTCGGCCTGGGGTTGCGGTGCCGTCCCGTCCAGGACACGGTCGCCGACACGTGGGAGTGGCTGTCGGCCCAGCCCGCCGACCTGCCGACCCGCGCCGACCGTCCGCCGGTCGGCCTGGACCCGGCCGTGGAGGCGACTCTGCTGCCTCAGCCGTTCGCGGCCTCGTAGGCGTCCTCGGCGAGCAGGTCGATGTAGTGGCCCAGGGAGCACGCCGAGGTGTAGCTGACCACCGCGCCCTGCACCCGCCCCAGGTAGTGGGGCGCGTGTTTGCCCTTCGCCCCGCCGAGGTCCTCGTATTCTTCGATCCGGTCGACGATCTTGTCCCGTTCGGCGACGATGGCACTGTCCGTGACACCTTCCGCCGCGGCGACGATCGTCTCGGCCTGGGCAACCGTCGGCTTCGGGACACCCCGGACATTCGTGATCCGGTACGCGACGCTGCACGACGCGGCCTCGGGGGTGTCCGCCGCGCCCGTCGCGGCGGCGGCGCTGGTGGCCGTGGTCGCGGTCGTGGTCGCGGGGGCACTCGACGGAACGTTCGCCGCCGGAGCGGTCGTGGCCGGGGCGGCCTCCGTGGTGGTGTCCGTGCCCCCGCATCCGGTGAGGGCGAACGCGGCGGTACCGATGACGATTGCTGCTGTGAAACGCATCGGCGCAGGCTAGACCTTTAATCAACTGCCTGTTCGGCCCCCGCCGCCCGGGCTGCCGGTGCCGAAGCGGAACCCGGGTGGCATATCACCCGGGTTCACGACGCGAACAGGATCCCGGCCCCGATGAAGAGCACACCGATCAGCGGCGGCACCCCGATCATCAGCACGTTGTGCCGGACCGAGTTCAGCCAGGCGGTGTCCGGCCGGTGCGGCAGATGCAGCACCGGCACCTGCGCGCCGAGCCCGTGCAGGGACCGGAACGCCTTCAACCCGACGGTGAACTCGTGATGCCGACCGGACTCATCCGGATACGAGATCACCGGGGAGTACAGCGACTTGCCGTCACGGGACCGCTCGACCCGGACCACCGCGCCCTGCACCCGCCGGCCGTCACGGCCCAGCCGCCGGACCCGGACGCCCTGGGCCACCCCGGCCCCGATGAGGAACATGCCCGCCAGAAGACAGACGATCAGCGCAATCATGCCCGAGATCATCGCCCACCACGCACCGCCGTCGATGCCCGGGTTCGCCGCTGATCCGCGGGTGTTCAGCCCTCAGAGACTGCGCGCCGCGTGCCGGCCGGCAGCCCGGCCACTGAACAGGCAACCGCCCAGGAACGTGCCTTCGAGGGCGTTGTACCCGTGCACCCCACCACCGCCGAACCCGGCCACCTCGCCCGCCGCATACAACCCGGGCAGCACCTCACCCGACGCCGTCAACGCCCGCGAGTCCAGGTCCGTCTGGATACCGCCGAGAGTCTTACGGGTCAGCGTGTGCAGCTTCACCCCGATCAACGGGCCCGCCGCCGCATCCAGCAGCCGGTGCGGCGCCACCGTCCGGCCGATCCGGTCACCCAGATAACGCCGGGAATTGTGGATGCCCTGAATCTGGGCGTCCTTGCTGACCGCGTTGGCCACCTGCCGGTCCCGGGCCTCCACCTGAGCCCGGACCAGCGCCGCGTCCAGCAACGGCTCCGCAGTCAGCTTGTTCATCCCCGCAACCAGCTCGTCCAGACCCGCCGCCACCACGAAATCCGCACCGTGCTCCTTGAACGCCTCCACCGGGGCCGGCGCACCCCTGCCGAACAGCCGCTCCCGGGTGAACGCCTTACGGTCCTTCGCCGTCACGTCCGGGTTCTGCTCCGACCCGGACAGCGCGAACTCCTTCTCGATGATCCGCTGCGTCAGCACGAACCACGAATGGTCGTACCCGGCGATCTCCGGCGTCGTCCGCAGGTACCTCAACGTGCCCAGCGTGTCGTAGCTGGGGAAGAACGGCGCGGGCAACCGCCGGCCCCGCGCGTCCAGCCACAACGGCGACGGCGCCGACAGGATCCGGATCCCGTGCCCCGGCCAGACCGGATTCCAGTTCCGCACACCCTCGGTGTAATGCCACATCCGGTCCCGGTTGACCAACCGCGCCCCCGCCGACTCGGCGATACCCAGCATCCGCCCGTCCACGTACGCCGGAACCCCGGTCACCATCGACTGCGGCGCCGTGCCGAGCCGGGAAGGCCAGAATTCACGGATCAGGTCATGGTTCGCCCCGATCCCCCCGGACGTCACGACCACCGCCTGCGCCCGGATCTCGAAGTCACCGGTGACCTCCCGGTTCGACGACACACCCCGCGCCGCGTCGTCCGGCGCCAGCACACTGCCCCGCACACCCACGACCGTGCCGCCCTCCACGATCAGCGCGTCCGCCCGGTGCCGGAACCGCAACTGCAACAGCCCCGCCTCCGACGCCCGCAACGCCGACTCCACGAACGGCGCCACCACCCCGGTCCCGGTACCCCACGTGACATGAAACCGCGGCACCGAATTGCCGTGCCCGTCAGCACGCAGGTCACCGCGCTCGGCCCAGCCCGCGAACGGCAACCAGCTCATCCCCAGCGACGCCAGCCAGGACCGCTTCTCCCCCGCCGCGAACTCGACGTACGCCCGCGCCCACCTGACCGCCCACGCATCCTCATCACCCAACCGGTCGAACCCGGCACTGGACTGCCAGTCACCCCAGGCCAGCTCGACACTGTCCCGGACACGGGCCCGCCTCTGCTCGGGACTGCCGACGAAGAACAGCCCACCGAACGACCACCACGCCTGACCACCCAGATTCGCCGCGTTCTCCTGATCGAGCAGCACCACCCGTTTCCCGGCGGCGGACAACTCGTGCGCGGCAGCCAGCCCGGCCAGGCCGGCACCCACGATGACGACGTCGGTCTCCACGAGCACGTCCCTCCCCACGAACAACGGATACGAGAACCTATCGCGTCCCCGGACGCGGCGAAACGACACGCCGACCCGCCACTGTGGCGTCGCTCGCCCCACCAGCACCCGGCCCCGCACCCACCCCGCCCCCGGCGACAATGAAACCGTGCCCGATCCCGCACGCACCCGCGCCGACCTCGCCGGACTCCGCCCGGACCTGCTCAGCCGCTACGACGACGCCCTACCCGGCGCCCGAGCGGCCATCCTCGCCCGCCTCCTCGGCGCCCTCGAACGCGAACCCCTGCCCGGCATCACCACCCGCCACCACCACCACGGGCAGACCACCATCAACAACACCATCACGTACGCGACCGCCGACGCCGAACCCTTCGCCACCGACGCCCACCCCACCGGCGACCCCGCCCACATCGCCGAACAACTCTGGCCCGGCACCCCGT
Source organism: Actinoplanes sp. NBRC 101535 (assembly GCF_030269225.1). Taxonomy (NCBI): domain Bacteria; kingdom Bacillati; phylum Actinomycetota; class Actinomycetes; order Micromonosporales; family Micromonosporaceae; genus Actinoplanes; species Actinoplanes sp. NBRC 101535. The sequence goes on from NZ_BSSY01000005.1 coordinate 443,509, forward strand.
TACCCGCCGAACTCGCCGAAAGCGTCGCCAACCTCGCCCTCGCCCGCGCCGCCGCCATCACCACCACACCCCGCACCCTCCCCGCATGGGAACAGAGCCTCGTCGACGGCCACCCCCTGCACCCCTGCTGCCGCACCCGCACCGGCATGACCGTCGCCGACACCCTCACCTACGCCCCCGAACACCGGACCCTCATCCGCCTGCGCCGCATCAAAGTCCCCACCGACCGCTGGCACGGCACCGCCCGCCCCCTCCTCTACGCCCACCCCTGGCAGGCCCAGCGCCTCCTGCACCACTACCCCTGGCTCACCGACCTCGGACCCACCCGCCCCGTCCGCCCCCTCATGTCCCTGCGCACCGTCGCCCTCCCCGACGGCGGACCCCACATCAAAACCTCCGTCGACATCCAGATGACCTCCGCCGTCCGCACCGTCTCCCCCGCCGCCGTCCACAACGGCCCCCGCCTCTCCGCACTCCTCACCCGGATGACCGCCGACCTGCCCCTCGACGTCCTCACCGAAACCTCCGCCGGCGCCGTCATCACCGAACACGGCCCCGACCGGCGACTCGCCCACCTCACCCGCACCGCCCCCCGCACCCGCCCCGGCGAAACCATCGTCCCCATGGGCGTCTACGCCACGACCCCGACGCTCCTGGCCGCGGGCGGCGACCCGTACCAGATCATGAAAGACCTCGGCACCGCCCTCTTCGCGCCCCTCGCACGCCTGCTCGACCGCGGCATCGCCCTCGAAGCCCACGGCCAGAACACCCTCATCGTGCTGGCCGACGGCCGCCCCATCCGCACCGTCTACCGCGACCTCGGCGGCGTCCGCATCCACCCCCACCGCCTCGCCCAAGCCGGCTACGACGACCCCGGACTCATCGGCGACCTCCCCACCGACGACGACAACGAACTCCGCACCAAACTCGCCGCCGCAGCCCTCACCACCGTCGCCGCACAAACCATCACCGCCCTCACCCGCCACTACGGCGCCGACCCCACCCGCCTCTGGGCCCACGTCACCGCAGCCCTCCAAGGCACCCGCGACACCCACGCCCTCACCACCGAACCCCTCCCCCTCAAAGCCACCACCGCCATGCGCCTCGCCACCGACCCCCTCACCGACATCTGGACCCACCAACCCAACCCGATGGCGACCTGAACCACACCCGCTCCCCGCGCGGAAGGACCCCCCACATGACGATCCGCACCGCCGGCAGCGGACGCCTCGCCGCAGCCGCCGCCCACACCGAAGCAGCCCTCGCCGTCCACGCCCCCCACCTCACCGACGCCTTCCTCACCCACCTCCCCCACGCCGCCGACACCGTCGGCCGGCGCCTCCGCGCCGCCCTCACCCGCGAAAACCTCACCCCGATCACCGGCGGCGGACAACACCACGCCTTCAACCGCATCGAATACCCCACCGCCGGCGTCGACGACCCCGTCGACCTGCTCACCGGCATCGACACCGGCACCATGGCCGCCGAAATCCGCAACGCCGTCATCAATCTGGCCATCGCCATGGCACGCCCCCCTCACCACGACAAGACCGACAACCCGGACACCGAGGCCATCCGCCTCGAACGCCTCGCCGTCGCCGGACACAACCTGCACCCCTGCGGCCGCACCCGACTCGGCTGGGACACCGTCGACGTCCTCGCCCACGACCTCGAAGCCGGCCACACCACCCTGCGATTCATCGCCGTCCGCGACGACAACCACCTCGGCGACGACCTCGGCCCCCTCATCGGCGCACCCACCCCACCCCCGGGATACCGCGCCCAGCCCGTCCACGCCTGGCAACACGACCTCGTCACCCAGCGATACCCCCACCTCTACGCCGACGGCACCCTGCAACCCCTCGACGGCCACCTCGACGCCACCCCCACCGCCGCCCTGCGCACCCTGCTCACCGACACCGGCCACTACCTCAAGGTGTCCCTCGACATCCAGGTCACCTCCACCCGCCGCAGCATCAGCATCGCCAGCACCCGCAACGGACCCGCCCTCTCCACCCTGCTACACACCCTCACCGCCGACGAACAACACCTCATCCTGCTCGCCGAAACCGCCGGCGCCGCCGTACCCGCCGGCAGCGGCCGCGACCTCTCCGCCATCCTGCGCACCGGACTCACCGGCCGGCTCCAACCCGGCGAACACGCCGTCCCCGGCGGCGCCCTCCCCGCCCACGACCCCACCACCGGCCGCACCGTGCTCGCCGGACTCCTCGACGACTACGACGGCACCCCCGCCCAATGGCTCGACGACTACACCCGGCTCCTCCTGCCACCACTGCTCCGGCTCGCCACCAAAGGCATCGCCCTCGAAGCCCACCTGCAGAACTGCCTCCCCACCTTCCTCAACGGACGACCCCACCGCCTCGCCCTGCGCGACTTCGCCGGACTCCGCCTGCACCCCGGCCGCCTCGCCGACGCCGGACACACCATCGACCTCTGGCCCGGATCCGTCATCACCACCGACGACCCCGACATCCTGCGCGCCAAACTCGGCTACACCGCCCTGCAGGCCCACCTCGGCGAACTCGTCATCAACCTCCCCCTCGGCGAGGACCACGCCTGGCGCATCGTCCGCGACGTCGTCGACCACACCTACGACACCCTCGGCGGCCACCCCGACCACGCCGCCTTCACCGCACCGACCGTCCCCCACAAAGCCCTCGTCCGCATGCGCCTCACCGGCGAAGGCGACCTCTACATCCCGGTCAGGAACCCCCTGCATGCTGCCTGACAGCCTCAAAACGCCGGTCTGCGCCTACATTTACGACAAATCAGTGTTGAGGGCCCGCGTCGCGGAACTCCGCGCCAACCTCCCCACCGGAACCACCCTCCTGTACGCCGTCAAAGCCAACGGCCACCCCGACGTCGTCCACACCCTCGCCCAGGAATGCGACGGCCTCGAAGTCGCCTCCGGCGGCGAACTCGACCTCGCCCTCACCGCCGGCGCCCGCCGCATCGCCTTCGGCGGCCCCGCCAAAACCGACCGCGAACTCGCCGCCGCCGTCGCCGCAGGCGCACTGATCAACGTCGAAAGCGCCCACGAACTCCAGCGCCTCGCCGGCCTCGGCCTGCACACCGACATCTGCCTGCGCGTCAACCGCCGCGGACCCACCCTCACCGGCAGCCACACCATGACCGGCACCGCCACCCCCTTCGGCATCGACGAAACCCAACTCGACAACGTCCTGGCGACCATCCCCGACGGCCTGAGAGTCATCGGATTCCACCTGCACGCCGTCTCCAACAACCTCGACGGCCCGGCACACGCCCGATTCATCACCGACGCCATCACCTGGTCCCAGCGATACGGCCCACACATCCGCGTGGTCAACGTCGGAGGCGGCATCGGCATCGACTACCGCACCACCACCTCCATGGACCTCACACCCCTGAAACAGATCACCGTGCCCGACGGCATCGACCTGATCCTCGAACCCGGACGCTGGCTGACCGCCGACGCCGGCCGCTACGCCGCCGAAGTCATCGACCTCAAAACCACCCACGGACGCACCTTCGCCGTCCTCCGCGGCGGCACCCACCACTTCCGGCTCCCCGCCGCCTGGGGCTACAGCCACCCCTTCACCATTCATCACGTCGACACATGGAACCGGCCCTACCCCCGGCCCGAAGTCACCGACGTGACGATCGACGCGGTCGGCGAACTCTGCACCCCCCGCGACGTCCTCACCCGCGACCAGCACGTCGACCACCTCCGCGCCGGCGACATCCTGATCTTCAACCGCACCGGCGCGTACGGCTGGGACATCAGCCACCACGACTTCCTGCGCCACGACCCACCCCAATTCGTCATCCTCTGAAAGCACACGGCCCCCGCCTGCCGACACCGACTCCACGAGGACCCGTGCCCGACAACACCCGCCTGCCCCTCCTCGTAACCGCACTGTGCCTGCTCGCCGCCGGCACCACCGCCTGCGATCCGTCCGGTGACCACCACGCCCGGCCCACCACATCCGGCACCACCCCGGCATCCGGCCGAGTGAACCTGCTCGCCGAAGACTGGAGCCACCTCCCGGGCGGAACCGTCGAACCCGGCGGCGTACGCATCCACGGCCTCGGACGACAGATCGTGCTCCAAGACGGCACCGGCGGACAACCCCACCCACCGGTGAACCTGCGCGGCCCACAACTCACCGTCCACGGCGACTTTCACATCCGCGCGACACTGCACCGCCCCGCCGGCCAGACCGCCTCCCTGTACCTGTACGGCGAAGTACCGATCGTCTACGACGAATGGCTACAGAACCGGCAAGGCCTACGCATCACGATCACGGAACACCAACTGAACCTGACCGTCTGGGACGGCCACTCCGCCACCCCGGCCACGAACCGGACCACGCCGGTCACATCACCCACCACGATCACCGTCACCCTCGAACGTCACGACGGCACCCTGACGCTGACCACCGACGACACCCACATGTCCGCCCCGGATCCCGGAGTCTTCGACACGGGCACCGTCACCTTCGGCGCCGACGCCGACCCCGACGCACCGGACTGGACCCTCACCACCCTGGAAGCGACAGCACGCAACACCGGCAGCGTCACAGTCCGCGCCACCCGGACACCAGCACAGCAGACCCCACCCCCGGACTCCCTGCGCGCCCTGGCGGAGACCACCAGCCGCCGGCTACCCATCGGGGCCGCGATGGCAGCCGAACCACTGGTCAGCGACGACGGCTACCGCACCCTGGCCACCACCCAGTTCTCGATGCTCACCACCGAGAACGCCCTCAAACCCCAGTTCGTCCACCCCGGCCCGAACACCTACAACTTCGCGGAAGGCGACCTGCTGGCCGACTTCGCAGCCGCCAACCACATGACGATGCACGCACACACCCTGGTCTTCGGCGAGGCCAACCCACGCTGGATGCAACAACTCGACCCCGCCGACCGGGAACGCGCGATGACCGAACACATCAGCACCGTCGCCGGCCACTACCGCGGCCGGGTCGCGGAATGGGACGTCGTCAACGAACCACTGTCACCCGAAGACGACGGACCCGACGGCCGCCCAGGCCTGCGCGAACACCTCTGGCAGCAAGCCATGGGCGAGTCGTACATCGACAAGGCGTTCACCGCCGCCCACACCGCCGACCCCGACGCCACGCTGTACCTCAACGAGTTCGGCGCCGAAGCCGACGGCCCCCGCTGGGACGCCCTGTACGACCTGGTCGCCCGCCTCAAGGACCGCGGCGTGCCCATCGACGGAGTGGGCTTCCAAAGCCACATCCACGAAGCCGGCGACCACATCGACCCCGCCGTACTCCGATCCCACATCGCCGACCTGGCCGAACTCGGCCTGTCCGCGCGCATCTCCGAAATCGACGTGTACGGCGAATCACCCCGCGTCCAGGCCACCCAGTTCGCCGGCGTGCTCAGTGCCTGCCTGTCCGAGCCGACCTGCACCTCGTTCACCACCTGGGGCATCACCGACCGCTACGGCTCCACCGCCGAACACGACAGCTACCCACTGGAACCCGGCGACGAACTGCCCTGGGACCAGCGACTACGCCCCAAGCCCGCCGTCACCGCCCTGCAGAACACCCTGCGAGCCGCCCGCCGCTGACACCCCCAGTAGTCAGCGTCCCCCTGCACAGCCGGCCGCTACTGCGACACCTACTCGGGCATAGCGTTCGGCGATGTCTTCTAACATCGGGGATCGCATGAGTACAAGTTCGTAGAAGATTGGCGCGCAGGAGGCGATCAGAACGGTTCGTGCGTCGATGTCTTCAACGGCCTCACCTCGGCGGACTGCTCGTTCGATGGCGACGGCAGCGCGGGCGTAGCGGTTCTCCCAGAATGACCGGAGCGCGTGGGCCGCGGCCGGTGAGCGGAACGACGCCGCGACGAGTGCCCGGGTGATCGATGGTTCTTCCGTCAAGGCCGCGGCGATCTGGCGGTTGATGGCGACCAGGTCGTCCAGTAGTGAGCCGGTGTCCGGCGGTTCCCACGGGTATTCGCGGGCGGCGTCGAGGGAGTCGGCGAGAAGGCTGCCGGTGTCGCGCCAGCGGCGGTAGACGGTGGTGCGATGGACTCCCGACAGCGCGGCGACCGCGTCCATGGTCACGGCTTCGTAGCCGCCATCCAGCAGCAACGACGCGACGGCGTCGAGTACGCGTTCGCGCGTGCGGGCGGTTCGGCCGCCGGGCCGGGTTACTCCGGGGACCGCGAAAGGGACTTGCGCATCCGACGCCATGTGCCTAATGCTACATCCGTAGCATTTAAGGAGGGAAGCTGATGCCACCGCCTGAGACAGCGCTGTGCCGCGAGATGGTCCTGCCGTCGGGTTGGGCACCGTACGCCGTGGCGGGGGACGCCACCGGGAACTTGTGGATGACGATTCTGACTCCGCAGGGACTCACACGATTCATGCCTGCCGAAACCTCGGTCGACGGTGAGGCAGATTTCACGTTCCGGCACGAGCGCCTTCCTCGCAGTGACGGTCATCCGATGCTGCTGGCCGTCGCCACCGACGGCGCGCTCTGGTGCACCCGCACCGACGATCGGCTGAGCCGCCGAGACGCCTCCGGCGACCACACGGTGATCGACCTGGCAACCGGATCGGCGCCTTACGGCATCGCCGCTGCGCCTGACGGAGGAGTCTGGTTCACCGCACCGGGGCTCAACCAGATTGGCAGGGTGGTCACCGCCTCGGGCGACTTGACCATGCTCGACCTGCCGGTCCCCGACGCGCGGGCGGCGATGCTCACCGTCGATGTTGCAGGCCGGCCGTGGGTTGCGCTCAACGCCGCCAGTGCCCTCGCTTACGTGAACGACGGTGCGGTGCAGATTGTCGAACTACCCAGTGGCAGGGCGCCTGCCGCGCCGGTCGGCATCGCCGCCTCCGAGGCGGGGATCTGGTACGCGGACATCGCTGGAGGGTGCGTTGGTCGTGTCGATCCGTCCGGCTCGGTAGAGAAAATCAGCTTCGCCGACGCCGCATGCCGGCCACACGCCGTCGCGGCCGACACCGACGGCGGATGCTGGGTCACGCTGTGGGGCTCTGGCCAACTGGCCCGGATCACGGCCGACGGTGACGTGACCCTTCACCAATTACCCGGACGAGAGCCTCATGGGTTGTGGGTCGAGGACTGTCTGGTGTGGGTGGCGATGGAGAGCGGCTCCTTGGTCGCGGTCGAGAAGGGCGAGAGCGCGTGAGCGAAGAGATCTCTTTCGAGGTTGACGGCGGCACAGTGGCCGCCCTGGATCACGGCGGCGCCGGGCATCCCGTATTGCTCGTGCACGGCAGCGGGCACAACGCCGCCGCATGGGAAGCGGTAGTGGCAGGCCTTCTGCCACGACATCGGGTGATCGCCGTCGACCTACGCGGCCACGGCCACAGCACCGCCGAGTCGAAAAACGCAGAACAGTACTGGCGTGATCTGGCCGTTGTCGTTGCCGCATCGGGTTGGGAAAGTCCGTTGTTGGTCGGTCACTCCACCGGCGGCTACGCCGTCACCGCGGTCACTGCCGCAGGCCTCGTCGAGCCCAGCGGGATCTGCATCGTCGACGGGCTGGTCCTCGACGACCGGCAGACCGCCTCCCGCACTCTCGGGCAATTTCGCACCCCGCAGGCCGCCGAGGAACTGCGGCGTACGTTCGGGTACGGCCGCCGTTTCGATGCCGCACAACGTGACGCCTGGGTTGAGGAACAGGCGGCCGGCGCCGCAACCGACTGGCTCAACGCCGGCGCTGATCCCGAACTCGTACGCGCGGTCGGTGCACGAAGCTTCCTCAGCGATGGCGGCGGCGTGTTCACCCGAAGGCCCACGACAGAAGAGATCGCGGCCACGACCACCGCGCCACCGGACGCGCCGGTGTATCCCAGCATCGACGTCTACGAACGGATCACCTGCCCGATGACCATCGTGCTGGCCCGCCATGGCTTCTACGCGGACCGGCGCGACAAGATCACCGCCATCGTGCAGACCGCACCTCAGCGACGCCTCGTAGAGATCACATCCGGACACAACATCGTCATGACACACCCCCAGGAACTGACAGCTGCCATTACGGCCATGACGACCTGAAGGCACGACAATCGGCCCTCCGGCTGAACGGCTCGCAGCGCCGTCGCCGCGGCAGAGAGATCTACGCGATCGACGATGCGCCCGGCAAATCGGGTCGGCATACGGACGGCGTCTCGTCGGGGTTGGGGGCTCCTTAACGGATGCGCGACCAGGGATCAAGAAGTCGATCTAGGAAGTGGTCGCGGCGTCGACTACAGGTTCTCGATGTAGCCGGCGGCGATGTCCTCGGGCGGGTTGGTGTAGCGGTGGATGTAGCGCTGCGACTGATGACCGAGTCGGCGCTCGAGTTCGTAGGCGTCCCTGCCGGTGGCCTCGGCGAGCGCGAAGGCAAAACTGTGCCGAAGGTCATGGGGCCTGAGCGGGCTGATGTGCCGGACTGGGTCGCCGTGTTCGGCGTCGTGCCAGCGGCCGATCTGCTCGCAGATCGGATTGATCGAGCGCGGGGAGAGCCGGCCGTCGGGGCGCCGTGAGCCGATCGAGGCGGCGGACAGGAACAGCGCGGCCGGTCCGGCGTCGGCGGGGCGCTCGTGTGCGAGGTAGTCGGCCAGGGCGGTGCGGCCGTCGGCGCCGAGGAACACGGTACGGCTGGTGCCGCCTTTGCCTCATACGCCGCTGATCTTCGCCTTCTTGGCCGCGCGCAGCTCCTGCGGGATGTTCGGGGTGATCTGGTCCAGGTCGAGGTTGACCAGTTCCTCGCGTCGTAACCCGGTGCCGAGCAGGATGTGCACGATCGCGCGGTCGCGCAGCGGCCGGGCGTGGCCGTGCAGCTCGCCGACCGCGCTGCGGCGGCGGCTCTTGTGCTGGTGGAAGCGCGGCAGCCGGTCGAGCACGTTCTTCAGGGTGCGGACCTGCCCCGGCGTCAGCGCGCGGGGTTCGAGTGGCGGCAGCGGCAGGTCGCCGACCTTGGCGCACGTCACGGCCAGGCAGCCGTCCGGCACCAGCGGTGAGTCAGTCATACGTACACCGTGCCTGACATAGCGGCCAGGGGGTGGCCGCCATGTCAAGTCCGCACGTGTACCGAATCCCGGCATCTGGACCGATCTGGTCGGTCGGCGAAGCCGTCCTTTGGTTTGAGGTGCGGCTTGCCGCACTACCCCCAATCCTTCCTAGGATCATAGTTTGAAAGGGGAGGGCGTCCTGGGGACGCCGGTGATGTCAGTAGTCCTCGGTCTGACTCCGGATCACCCAGAGGGTGCCGCCGTTCGACGACTGGGCGCGCGTCTTGGCGTTGTAGCCCAACGTCCAGAACCAGCCGTCAGCCGGCTCGACCGTGCTCGGGTTCGCCTGATCGTAGAGGCCGGAGTCGTACAGCGGCACCGGCGTCCCACTCCAGGTGCCCGCCGGGTTGTCGATCATCATGCCGACGGTGGGGCGGACGCCGTCGCTGGCACGGTTGCCGTAGGTGAACAGCACCTTCCCCGACGAGGTCTTCAACAGGTGATGCGAGCTGGCCAGCACACCGGTGAAGGACTGGAACGTGTAGGACGGCGTCGCCGCGTACGCGTTCCAGCGCGCGATGATGACCGGGCTGGCGTGCCGGTACGACGGGTTCGCGGTGTCCAGATTCTCCGACCGGACCGCGGTGACCACCGTGTCGCCGATCTGCACGAAACTCGGCTCGGAATACCGCCGGCCGACCGGATTGTCATTCGCGATGATCTTGTGGAAGCCGGCGACCAGCAGGCGGGGCGCGACGGTCGCCCGCCAGGTGGCCCGCATGAAGAAAGCCCCACCGGCCGCGCCGTCCTGGTAGAACGGGATCAGCACCTGATCGGTCTGACCGCCGCCGTCGGCCAGGGCCAGCACCGCGCCGTGGCTGGCGATACCGGTCGGCGCCCCCGGATAGGTCAACTGCTCCGGCGCGGTGAACCGGGTCCAGCCCGGCTTCCACACCGAGTAGTACACCTTGCCCGCCGTGAAGAACGTGAGCACCACACTGCCGTCGTTCATCCGGCCCAGTTTCGGGTCCCGGGTGTCCCAGCCGTCCACCACACTCGGGTCGGCGAACGCGTTGGCCGGAGCCGACCAGCCATTGCCATCACTCCAGAACGACAGCTGGATCGTGCTCTCCACACCGGCGTGCTCGGTGGACCGGTGCCACACCGCCATCAGCCGCCCGTCGGCCAGCTTCACCACGTCCGGGAACCGCGCCTCGAACGGATCCTCCTCCTGCGTGATCTTGTGAATGATGTCCACCGCGGCCTGCGCCGGCCGCGGTGCCACCGCCACCACCAGAACCGCCGCCGACACTGCCGCCACAACCCGGAAAAGCTTCCGCATGTCTCCCCGCTCGATCGACCGACATCGTGATCGACACGATGCCGGAAAAGAGAGAACCGACGATGGCCAGTGGCGGAACCCCGACTGAATCACCGGTCCCGCCGAACGCGGCGATGCGCACGGTATCCCCGAGGACGTCACCTGGTTCCCCGCGCTCTGCACCGCCCACACCATCACGCTGTGAACCCGAAACCTTCTGCCGGCCCCTGGGCGGTGACACCCACCCTCGACGACACGCCGCCGAACGAGTGACGATCCGGTGCGTGTCGGCAGCGGCCAGCGATCGTGCACCACATGATCAAAACTAGGTTCGCCGCCGTCTTCGCCCTGGTCACCGCCCTCGCCGGCACGCCGACACCGGCCACCGCCGCAATCGGCACCGCCCCCACCTGCCCGATCGTGGAGGACAGACTCACCGCCTCCGCCGTCGCCCCCAAGGAGATCGCGCTCGACCGGATCACCCCCAAACCGGTCTGGCGGGTCAGCTGCGGCACCCTCTACCGCAGCGACAGCCGCGGACCCGACGTCATCTTCGCCGCCGGATTCACCCCCAAGGACTGGACCGCCGGACAGTACGACGTCGCCAAGTACGTCCTGGTCAACCAGCCTTCCCCGTACGTCTCCACCTCCTACGACCACGACCTCTACAAGACCTGGTACAAATCCGGCTGGAACTACTACATCGACGCCCCCGGCGGTATCGACGTCAACAAGACCATCGGCGACACCCACAAATGGGCCGACCAGGTCGAAGTGGCCTTCCCCGGCGGCATCAAACGCGAATACGTCATCGGCGTCTGCCCGGTCGACAAGACCACCAAGACCGAGAAGATGACCGACTGCCAGAGCAACCCGCACTACAAGCCCTGGCACTGACCCGGGCCCACAGGGATGCAGCACATCCGACGTCCCATCACATCTCCACTGATGGACAGCGACCGGAAGGCATCCCGTGATCTTCGAGGAATACGTCAGGCGCCGGGGCCAATCCCTGATGCGCCTGGCGTACCTGCTCACCGGCGACCCCCACCTCGCCGAAGACCTGACCCAGACCGCACTGACCGACGCCTACCGCCACTGGAAGAAGGTCACCGACGCCCGCAACCCACACGCCTACGTCCAGCGCATCCTGACCAACACCTACCTCGGCTGGCGACGCCGCCGCTCCTTCACCGAACGCCCGGTCGACCCGCACCACACGATCCACCAGCCCACCCCGGCCCCCGACGCCAGCGACCCCACCGCCGCCCGTGACCACACCGACCGGCTCCTCGCCCACCTGGCACCCCGGGCTCGCACCATCCTCGTACTGCGCTACTACCTCGACCTCGCCGACGCGGACATCGCCGACACCCTCGGCATCACCCCGAGCGCCGTCCGCGCCACCGCCTCCCGCGCCCTGGCCACCCTGCGCGCCACCTCCGAGGAGACGACATGACCGACCCCGTCGAAGAATCCCTGCGCGCCACCCTGCACCGGCAGGCCGACGACGCACCACACCTCACCGACGACGTGTTCCGCATCCCGCAGCGGGTCCACCGGCAGCGCCTGCGGACCGCGGCCGCCGGACTCGCCCTGGCGGTCCTGGCCGGGACCGGCGCCACCGTGTACGCCCTCCAGCCCCCGCCCCCGGCCGGCCACCAGCAGGGCCCGCTCCCGGGCGGCGGGCAGGACTGCGACGTGGCCGAACCGGAGGACGTCGCCGGCCGCGGCTTCGCCTTCGACGGCACGGTCACCGGCATCGACGGCGACACCACGGGGAGCATCGTCTCGGTGAGTTTCACCGTCCACGAATGGTTCCGCGGCGACACCGGCACCGCCACGACCGTGCAGATGGCGGCCCCGGTCGTGTTCCCCGAGCTCGCCAGTGAGGCCGGGCCCTCGTACACCGTCGGCACCCGCCTGCTCGTCAGCGGCGACCTGCCGATGGCCCGGGGATGCGGCAACACCCGCTACTACGATCCCGCCACCGCCGCCATCTGGCGCACCGCCACCCGGTAGGCCTCCCCCACGATGTGGAGGGGCCGGTCGGCGAAGCCGTCCTCTCCTTGTCGGTGGTGCGGAGCACCACGCGTACTCCGTCCTAGGATTCTAGGAGAGAGGCCGGAACGGACAGTGACGCCAGCAGCGACAGCGCCGCGGCCGTCGGCGAGCCCGGCTCCGCGTGGTACAGCGCCAGGATCAAGCCGTCGGACTGCAGCTTCTCGCGGCGCAACGTCAGCGGGCCCACCACCGGATGGTTCATCCGCACCTCACCCCCGGTCGGCGCCTTCACGTCGTGTCGCGCCCACAGGTGCCGGAACTCCTCGCTGGCCAGCGACAACTCCCCCACCAGCTCGGTCACCCGCGGATCGGCGGACTCGGTGCCGATCGACGCACGGAAGGAGGCGACCATCCCACCGAGTAGGGCGTCCCAGTCGACGTGCAGATCGCGTTCGGCCGGGTCGAGGAAGACCGACCGCATCCGGTTCTCCCCCACCCTGATCGCCGGGGACAGCGCCGCGGCCAGGGTGTTCACCGCCAGGACGTCGAAATGCCGGTTCTCCACGAACGCCGGGAGCCCCACCACGTCGAGCAGCTGCCGCAGACCGGCCGGGACCTGTTCGCGCCGGGAGCGGCGGGCCACCGGGCGGGGACCGCCACCGGTCAGCGACAGCAGGTGCGCGGTGGCCGTGGCGTCCAGCTGAAAGACCCGGGCCAGCGCGGCGAGCACCTGCGGCGACGGATTACGGTCCCGGCCCTGCTCCAGGCGCAGGTAGTAGTCGGCGCTGATGCCGGCCAGGGTCGCGACCTCCTCGCGGCGCAGGCCCGGCGTGCGGCGCACGCCGATCACCCGCAGACCGGCGTCCGCCGGCCGGATCAGGGCCCGCCGGGCACGCAGATACTCCCCCAGGGCATTCACCATTCCACTGTACGAACGGAGCACGCCGACGATCCTGGCCCTGCCACTCCCAGGATCGCCGGGGCACTGCCCACCCCCGGCGGCGGCGCCCATCGTGGAGGCATGACCGTTTCCACCACACTTCCCGGCGGCGTCCACCGACTCGGGGACCGGGATCTGCACCGTTTCGGGTACGGCGCGATGCAGCTGGCCGGCCCCGGCGTGTTCGGGCCGCCGCAGGACCGCCCCGGGGCGGTGGCCGTGCTGCGCGCCGCCGTCGAGCACGGCATCGACCACATCGACACGGCCGACTTCTACGGTCCGCATGTCACCAACGAGATCATCAGGGAGGCGCTCACCCCGTACCCCCGAGGTCTGTGTCTGGTCACCAAGGTCGGCGCGCGCCGCGATGCGCAAGGAGGCTGGCCGCATGCGCGCACCCCGGCCGAGTTGCGGCAGCAGGTCCACGACAACCTGCGCACGCTGGGCCTGGAGACGATCGACGTGGTGAACCTGCGGGTGGGCGGGTACAGCGATCCGGAGCCGGGGTCGATCGCCGAGCAGTTCGCCGCGCTGGCCGAGCTGCGTGACCAGGGCCTGATCCGGCATCTGGGGCTGAGCACGGTGAACGCCGAGCAGGTGGCCGAGGCGCAGACGATCGCGCCGGTGGTGTGCGTGCAGAACTTCTACAACATCGCGAACCGTGCCGACGACGCCCTGATCGACGCGCTCGCCGCGCAGGGCATCGCCTACGTGCCGTACTTCCCGCTGGGCGGGTTCTCGCCGCTGCAGTCGGCGGAGCTGACCACGGTGGCGTCGCGGCTCGGGGCGACGCCGATGGCGGTGGCGCTGGCCTGGCTGCTGCAGCGGTCGCCGAACATCCTGCTGATCCCGGGTACGTCGTCGGTGGCGCACCTGGAGGAGAACATCGCCGGCGCGGGCCTGACCCTCGGCACCGAGGACGTGGCCGAGCTGGACGCGATCGGCGCACCGGATAACACTGTTCACCTATAGGTATTAGGAAATATGGTCACGGGGTGCCCCGCCGCTCCGCCGTAGTCCTCGCCGTCTGTCTCGCCGCCGCCTTCACCACCCTGCTCGACCAGGCCAGCATGACCACCGCGGTCCCGTCCCTGCGCTCGTCGCTGGGGGCGGGACCGGTCACCACCCAGTGGATCCTGGCCGGCTACTCGCTCACCTTCGGGTTGGCGCTGGTGCCGGCCGGGCGGCTGGGTGACCGGTACGGGCGCCGCGGCCTGTTCGCCGGCGGCATCGCCCTGTTCACTCTGTCGGCCGTGCTGGCCGGCACGGCAACCGAACCGTGGGTGGTGGCGGCGGCCCGGCTGCTGCAGGGCGCCGGCGCGGGCATCGTCAACCCGCAGGTCTACGGCATCATCCAGGACCTGTTCACCGGGCGCGACCGGGCCCGGGCGCTGGGCGCGTACGCCACCGTCGGCGGTGTCGCCGGGGTGATCGGCCCGGTCGTCGGCGGCGTGGTCATCTCGCTGGCCGGGCCGGCGCACGGCTGGCGGTTCGTGCTGCTGCTGACCGTGCCGTTCGGGCTGCTCACGATCCCGCTGGCGCTGCGGCTGCTGCCCCGCCCCACGACGGTCCGCCGCACCCCGCTGGACCTGCCCGGACTGGCCCTGCTGGCGGTCGTCACGCTGGGGCTGCTGCTGCCGTTCGTGCTGCACCCGGCGACGCTCGCCGGTGCGGTCCTGGGACTGGCGGCCCTGCTCTGGTGGGAACGCCGCTGCCCGGCGCCGCTGCTGCTGCCGGAGCTGCTGGGCAGCCGCGGGTACACCCTGGGCGTGCTGACCGCGATGTTCCAGTTCGGGGCGTCGCTGTCGACGACGCTGGTGCTGGTGCTGTATCTGCAGGACACCCTGGGCTGGTCGCCGCTGCGGGCGGCGGTGACGGCGCTGCCGAGCGCGCTGGGTTTCGCGTGCGCCTCGTGGCAGAGCTGGCGGGTGGTGGGCCGGTTCGGGCGCCGCGGAGTGGCGTGCGCACTGGCGGCCGCGGTGACCGCCGACCTGGCCACGGTAGTGATCGTTAACAACGGCATCGGCGGCCAGGCCGCGCTGATGGCGACACAGCTCGCGATGGGCCTGTCCGGCGGCCTGATCGTCTCGCCGAACCAGGCGCTGACGCTCGCCCACGCACCGGCCGCCCACGCCGGTCTGGCCGGGGCGTTCCTGCAGGTCACCCAGCGCATCTCGGCGACGGTGGCGACCGCGGCGGTGACCGGCATCGTGCTGACCAGGTCCTCCACGGCGGCACTGGTGGTGTGCGCGGCGTTGATGACCGCCGCCCTGATCTGTTCGCTGCTGGACCTGCGCGGTGGTTACTCTCGGTCAGCTGAGCGGCGTCGCTTTGAAACTACGGAAAGTAGCTTCCGTTCCTAGAAGCCGCGCTCACGATGTTCGGCGCCGGCCTGCTCCTGCTGGCGGTCGCGGGCGTCACCACCGGCCTGGCGGGCGGACGTGCTCTTCGCCGTCGGGTACGCCCTGTTCCTCCCGCAGGTCTTCCTGCCACCGGCCGGGCGCATCCTCCACGGCGTGCTGCCGGCAGCCCGTCTGTAGCGGTTACCTGCCTCGTCTACCGCCTAGGTAGGCTTCGCCCATGATCAAAAGAATCGAGCTTCCGGGTACGCGGTGAGCGCCCTCGCCATCCGGGTGGACCGGGTGCTGGGCGGTGGCCCCTTCGCCGAGATCGGCCGGCCGCGTGTCGCCGTGGCCTCGCCCGACGAGTCGCTCATCGCGGTGGGCGGGGCGCTCCCCCGGCCGCAGTGGCACGGCCGCGACGTCTCCCGCCGATCACTACCGCATCCGGGCCGGCATCCGACGGCCGTCTATCGCTCCGACGACCTCACCTGCCTGTTCGCGTCGACCACGCATTGGCCGGTCAACGCACTCGCCTTCCATCCCACCCTGCCGTTGCTGGTGATCGGCACCGGCGCGTACGACGGCGGTTGGTCCTATCACGGCGAACTGCTCCTGCTGGACCTGTCCACCGGCGCTACCGTGTCGCTGCTGGAACATCCCCGGGAGGTTCGGCAGATCACCTGGCAGGATCCGGAGACTCTCGCGCTGGTGCTCGCCATCCCCTGCGACGAGGACAAGAAGACGTTCGGCACCACGTCGCTGGCCTGCACCATCCGCCGCGACGACTGGGCCCGGGCCACCCCCGGCATGGTGGAGATGCCTTGAATCCGCGTAGCCGTCGCTGCTCGTCGGTGGCTGCCACGTCGGACAACCCGCCGGGCCGCAGCCACCGACGACGCCTCGCGGTGGCCGGCCGTCGTCGGTGGCCGGTTTCGACGCACAGACAGACCGTGGACGACGGCCCAGGACGACCGGCCGTCGCTCACGGTCGATTCCGGCCCGCAAACGAACCCTCGGCGACGGCTCGATCGGCCCGGCCGTCGCCCACGGTCGATTCCGACTCGCTGACGAACCACAGCCGACGGCCGAGCCGGTCGAGCCGTCGACCACAGCTGCCTGGAGGACGGTAATCAGCCGCCGAGGACGGCTCCGACTCACCCAGCCGTCACCCACGGCCGCTTTCGGCGCTCGGGCAGACCATGGGCGACGGCCGGGGCGGCCGAAACGCCACCGAACCTGTTCCGATCTCGACGACGGCCCCGGGAGTCCGCGAGTGACCCGACGGCGCCGACGCACGAAGCAACCGGAGACGGCGCTCGGCAGACGTGATGGCAGCCGCGGCGGCGGCAGGCGACCGGAGTCAGCGGGGAATGACGCGGCGCATCTCGCGCAGCGCCTGCCGGCGGACGTCGCCGGTCAGGGTGTCGACGTAGAGGCGGCCGTCCAGGTGGTCGGTCTCGTGTTGCAGGGCGCGGGCCAGGAACCCCTCGCCGCGGATCACCAGCGGCTCGCCGTGCTGGTCGAAACCGGTCGCCGTGACCGATTGTGCCCGGGTCGTCTGGTAGCCGAGGCCGGGCAGCGACAGGCAGCCCTCCTCGTCGGTCTGCGTGCCGTCGAAGTCGCTGAGGACCGGGTTGACCATGTGGCCGACGACGCCGCCCACGTTGTAGGAGAAGATCCGCAGGCCCACCCCGATCTGCGGGCCGGCCACCCCGGCGCGGCCCGGTTCGCGGACGGTGTCCTCCAGGTCGCTGATCAGCGAGCGCAGCTCGGCGTCGAAGGTGGTGACCGGGTCGGCGGGGGTGCGCAGGACCGGGTCGCCGTAGATCCGGATGGGACGAACTGTCATGCCTCAAAGGCTAATGGGTCGTTACGCGAACAGGGCGGGGCGGTCGGTGACCAGCATCTGACGCAATTTGAGCAGCGAGCGGCGGGTCTGACTCTTGACCACGTTGACGGGCACGTCCAGTTCCTCGGCGACCTGTTCCACGCTGTGGTCGGCGAAGTAGCGCAGCAGCACGATGGCCCGGTCGCGGGCGGGTAGCCGGCCGACCGCCTCCATCATCGTCAGCCGTAGTTCGGGGCTGACCGAGTAGGCGGGTTCGCGCAGGGCACCCGGCACGGCCTCGGTGGAGCTGCGGCGGCGGCGGTGGTCGAGGTAGACCCGCAGGAGGACCTTCTGCGCGTACGCCGGAAGGTTGTCGCTGTCGGCGGCACGTCCCCAGCTCTGGAACAGTTTGGTGAGGGTGGTCTGGGTGAGGTCCTGGGCCAGGTGCCAGTCGCGGCACAGCTGGTAGGCGCTGCTGTGCAGCCGGGCGACACTGGCCCCGGCGAAACGTGCGAACTCCTCACGTTCGTCTCCTGCCGGTGTGACCGGCCTTTCCAGCAGTTCAAGCATGTTCGCGTCGTCGCCTTCTCTACACCTTGTGTTGCGTCCCGGTGCCGCGCGGACGTCAAAGTACGCGCTCGGCCGCCGTTCGTGGGGGCGGACGCCGACAGTGGCACGCAATAGGTAGAGACGGCTCGGAGAGCGCTATGAGACGGCTGTGCCCGGCTCCCGTGCGGCGAGTGCGGTGCGCAGTGGTGCGGCCTTCGCGGCGGCCTCGGCGACCTCCTCGCCGGGGTCGCTGTCGATGGTGATGCCACCGCCGGCCCAGGCGTGCAGGCGGTGGCCGTCGGCGGCCACCGTGCGGATGGTCAGGCCCAGGTCGAGGTGGTCGTGGCCGATCCAGCCGACCGCGCCCATGCTGACGCCGCGGCCGACCGGTTCCAGGGCGGCGATCTCGGCGAGGGCGGCGAGTTTCGGGGCTCCGGTGACGCTGCCGCCGGGGCAGGCCGCGCGCAGCAGGTCGGCCAGGCCGACGTCGCCGTCGAGCGGGGCGGACACCACCGATTCGGCCTGCCACAGGCCGGACCATTCGCGGACGGCGAAGAGTTCGTCGACGCGGACCGGGCCGGTGCCGGGCAGCCGGGCCAGGTCGTTGCGTTCCAGGTCGACGATCATGATGTGTTCGGCGCGTTCCTTGGCCGAGCCGAGCAGGGCGGCGCGTCCGGCGGCGGTGGCCGGCCGGGTGCCTTTGATCGGGCGGGTGACGACCCGGCCGTCGCGGACCTCGACGAGGGTCTCCGGGGAGGCGGTGCCCAGTGCCCAGCCGTCGCCGGTGAGGACGCCGCCGTAGCGGGCGCCGGGCAGGGCGGCGACCCGGTGCAGCGCCGGCAGCGGGTCGCCGTGGTAGGTGGCTGACGCGTGCCCGACCAGGTTGACGACGTAGACGTCGCCGCGGCCGATCGCGGCGCGGACCGTGTCGACCGCGGCGGCGTGGTCGGCGGGGGTCCAGGAGGTCTGCCAGTCTCCGAGGCGCCACGACCGCCCAGTTTCGGACAAACGATTTGAAAAGCTGCTATGACCGTAGATGACCGCATAAACATCGGGAATCGAGGGGACCGGCGTGGGTGCTCCGAGGGCTGCACCGGCCATTACGCATCCGGCATCAGCCGACACGTAGAGTGCCGCTCCGCAAATAGTGCTATCGCCGATCGTCCGATTCTTGTCAGCCGTTCGGCCAAGGTTTCGCACCGGCAGTCCGTTGTCGGCCAGAAACCCGGACACAAGCTCGGCAGGGTCACCGGGATCACCCCGATGCCACCGGAACACACGTAACGCATGGTGACGGGCCTGGCAGCCACCCGGCGCACCCGGCGGTGACCCCGGCAGGGGTTCCTCTGGGTGGTCGAAGGGTGGCCTGCCGTGGACCATCGAAGGCGTGGACACACGCGTCGGGGACGTCACTCGCTCGAACCGCTCTCGTTCGATGTGAGGTAACGTCCGTCACCGACTTTGTGAACCTTCACACAGCCCCCGATCCGGAGAACATCCTGATGTGCCAGCACATGATTCCCTGCCCCAGCGCCGACGCCACCGACCGTGAGGCCGCCCGCATCCTGGCCACCTTCCAGGAGCAGGGCTGGAGCCTTCTCTGCAACGGCGTCATCGTCTTCTCCGACACCGGCGAGCTCCTCCCGGACGGCACCACCATCGCGCCGCACCGGGGCCCCGCCGTACACGCCCTGGCAGCCTGACACCGCTGCCGCCACAGACGGCGCAGGCCGCGATCGATGACGACCGCGACCTGCGCACACCGCGCGGAGAGGAAGCAGAGGACTAGTCCTCGAACGCCTCCGGCGACGGGCACGAGCAGACCAGGTTCCGGTCGCCGAACGCCCCGTCGATGCGCCGCACCGGCGGCCAGTACTTCGCCGTCCGGTCCACGCCCGCCGGGAACCCGGCCACCGACCGCGGGTACGCGTGCTCCCACTCGTCGGCCGACACCGCCGACGCCGTGTGCGGGGCGTTGACCAGCGGGTTGTCGCCCGCCGGCCAGACGCCCTCGGCCACCTTGTCGATCTCGCCCTTGATCGCGATCATCGCGGCGACGAACCGGTCCAGCTCGGTCAGGTCCTCGCTCTCGGTCGGCTCCACCATCAGCGTCCCGGACACCGGGAACGACATCGTCGGCGCGTGGAAGCCGTAGTCGATCAGCCGCTTCGCCACGTCGTCGACCGTCACGCCGGTCGCCTTGGTGATCGGCCGCAGGTCGAGGATGCACTCGTGCGCGACGAGGCCGTTGTTGCCCGCGTACAGCACCGGGAAGTGCTCGCGCAGCCGCGCCGCCACGTAGTTGGCCGCCAGCACCGCCGCCGCGGTCGCCTGCGCCAGACCGTCCGGGCCCATCATCCGCACGTACGCCCACGAGATCGGCAGGATGCCCGCCGACCCGTGCGCGGCGGCCGACACCGCGTGGTGGTCGCCGGCCTCCCGCGGGTCGCCCGGCAGGAAGCCGGCCAGGTGCGCGCGGACCGCCACCGGGCCCACCCCGGGACCGCCGCCGCCGTGCGGGATGCAGAACGTCTTGTGCAGGTTCAGGTGGGACACGTCGGCGCCGAACCTGCCGGGCCGGGCGTAGCCGACGAGCGCGTTGAGGTTGGCGCCGTCGACGTACACCTGACCGCCGGCCTCGTGCACCTTGGCGCACAGGTCGGCGATCGACGTCTCGTACACGCCGTGCGTCGACGGGTAGGTCACCATGATCGCGGAGAGCGCGTCCCGGTGCTTGTCGATCTTCGCGTCCAGGTCGGCCAGGTCGACGTTGCCGTCGGCGTCACACGCCACCACGACCACCCGCATGCCGGCCATCACGGCGCTGGCCGCGTTCGTGCCGTGCGCGCTGGACGGGATCAGGCAGACGTCGCGGTGCGTCTCGCCCCGCGACCGGTGGTAGCCGCGGATGGCGAGGAGACCGGCCAGTTCACCCTGCGAACCGGCGTTCGGCTGCACGCTCACCGCGTCGTACCCGGTGATCTCGGCCAGCCACGCCTCCAGCTGGGCGACGAGCGCTTCGTACCCCTGCGTCTGGTCCGCAGGGGCGAAGGGGTGGATGTCGGCGAACTCCGGCCAGGTGACCGCCTCCATCTCGGTGGTGGCGTTCAGCTTCATCGTGCACGAGCCCAGCGGGATCATGCCGCGGTCCAGGGCGTAGTCCCGGTCCGACAGTTTGCGCAGGTAGCGCAGCATGCTCGTCTCGGAGTGGTGCGTGTTGAACACCGGGTGGGTCAGGAACGCGGTGGTGCGCTCCAGCGCGGCCGGGATGACCGCCGCACCGGCCTTCGCCGGGGACGCCCCGAACGCGGCGAGCACGATCGCGATCTGCGCGTCGGTGGTGGTCTCGTCACACGACACCGACACCCGGTCGGCGTCGACGAGCAGCAGGTCGACCTCCTCGGCGGCGGCCGCGGCCACCACCGCGGCGGCCCTGCCCGGCACCCGTGCGGTCACCGTGTCGAAGAACGCGGCCTGCGTGATCTCCACGCCCGCGGCGGCGAGACCGGCCGCGAGCGCCCGGGCCTTCTCGTGGGTACGCGACGCGATCGCGCGGACGCCGGCCGGACCGTGGTAGACCGCGTACATGCTCGCCATCACCGCGAGCAGCACCTGCGCCGTGCAGATGTTGCTCGTCGCCTTCTCCCGGCGGATGTGCTGTTCCCGGGTCTGCAGGGCGAGCCGGTACGCCGGAGCCCCGTCCGCGTCCTTGGAGACCCCGACCAGCCGGCCCGGCAGCGACCGCTCCAGTCCGGCACGCACCGCCAGGTAACCGGCGTGCGGGCCACCGAAGCCGAGCGGCACCCCGAACCGCTGGGTGGTGCCGGCCGCGATGTCCGCACCGATCTCGCCCGGCGCGCGCAGCAGCGTCAGGGCGAGCAGGTCGGCGGCGACCGCCACCAGGGCGCCCTTCGCGTGGGCCGCCTCGACCAGCGCGGCGTGGTCGCGGATCGCCCCGGACGCCCCCGGGTACTGCAGGTGCAGGCCGAAGAACTCCTCCGGCAGCTCCTCGGTGTCCAGGTCGACGACCCGCACCTCGATGCCGAGCGGTTCCGCCCGGGTGCGCAGCACCGACAGCGTCTGCGGGAACGTGTCGGCGTCCACCGCGTACACCATCGTCTTGTTCTTGGAAGTCCGGCGCGCGAGGGTCATCGCCTCCGCGACGGCCGTCGCCTCGTCGAGCATCGACGCGTTCGCCGTGGTCAGACCGGTGAGGTCGGTCACCATGGTCTGGAAGTTCAGCAGCGCCTCCAGGCGCCCCTGGCTGATCTCCGGCTGGTACGGCGTGTACGCCGTGTACCAGGCCGGGTTCTCCAGCACGTTCCGCTTGATCACCGCCGGGGTGACCGTGTTGTAGTAGCCCAGCCCGATCATCGGGGTTGCCAACACGTTGCGGGCCGCGATGGCCCGCAGCTCGGCGATCGTCTCCTGCTCGGAGGCGCCGGCCGGCAGGTCCAGGGTGCCGTGGAAGCGGATCGACTCCGGGATCGCGGCGTCCATCAGGTCGTCCAGGGAGGCGTAACCGACGGCCTTGAGCATGTGGGACTGCTCGTCCGCACCGGAACCGATGTGACGGGGTACGAAGGGGGACGTCATGCGCGACTCCAGGCGTCGAGAAGGTCGAGGAACAACCTCCCCCTCTGTCATACCCACGCCGGGTACTTCAGAGTCGCCTGCCCGCGCGGTCCTTTTGCCTGAGAGGTTCCGGGGAGGATTTGCCCCTTCGGCGCCGATATGGTCTCTCCCGCGCGGGAGTAACCGGCCCCACCAACCTACCAGCGCGCATGCGGGTGGATCACAACCCTAGGGTGGGGGGTGTGACGTACAACCCTGACTCCACCCGTTACGACAGCATGGAATACCGCCGTGCCGGCCGCAGCGGGCTCAAGCTCCCCGCCATCTCCCTCGGGCTGTGGCACAACTTCGGCGACACCCGCCCGCTCGACCGGCAGCGCGAGATCGTGCGCCGCGCCTTCGACCTCGGCGTGACCCACTTCGACCTGGCCAACAACTACGGCCCGCCGCCCGGCAGCGCGGAGAGCAACTTCGGCCGGCTCCTCGCCACCGACCTCAAGGCGTACCGCGACGAGATCATCGTCTCCACCAAGGCCGGCTACGTCATGTGGGACGGCCCGTACGGCGATTTCGGCAGCCGCAAATACCTGGTCAGCTCGCTCGACCAGTCCCTCGGGCGGCTCGGCCTCGACTACGTCGACATCTTCTACCACCACCGGCCGGACCCGGAGACCCCGCTCGAGGAGACCGCCGCCGCCCTCGACCACATCGTCCGCTCCGGCAAGGCGCTGTACGTCGGCATCTCCAACTACAAGTCGGCCCAGGCCGCCGAGATCGCCCGCCTGCTACGCGACCTCGGCACCCCGCTGCTGATCCACCAGCCGTCGTACTCGATCCTGAACCGCTGGATCGAACACGACAACCTGCTCGACACCCTCGAGGAGGCCGGCGCCGGCGCCATCGCGTTCAGCCCGCTGCAGCAGGGCCTGCTCACCGACCGTTACCTCACGGGCATCCCGGACGACTCGCGGATCCGCACCAGCCACTTCCTCAACGAGGAGGCCCTGGACGCCAAGACCATGGGCCGGCTGCACGCGCTCAACGACATCGCCCAGCGGCGCGGGCAGTCCCTCGCCCAGCTGGCCCTGTCCTGGGCGCTGCGCGACCCGCGGATGACCAGCCTGATCATCGGCGCGAGCAGCGTCGGCCAGCTGGAGAACAACATCGCCGCGCTCTCCGGGCCGAAGCTCGACAAGGCCGAGATCGACGAAATCGACGCGACGGTCCTCGACCTGTAGCCGTAAGTTAGCTGCTCATGATCGAGCACACGATCCTGTCGGTCGTGGTCGGCTCCCGCGCCTACGGTTTACACGGCCCGGACTCCGACCACGACCGGCGGGGCGTCTACGCCGCGCCGACCCGCTCCTTCTGGAGCCTCGACAAGCCGCCCACCCACATCGACGGCCCCCTCGAGGAACAGTTCTCCTGGGAGGTCGAACGGTTCTGCACCCTGGCGCTGCAGGCCAACCCGACCGTCCTCGAGGTGCTGTGGTCGCCGATCGTCGAGACGGTCACCCCGGACGGTGAGGCGCTGCTGGCCCGCCGCGGCGCGTTCCTGTCCGCCCGGGTCGCCGACACCTACGGCAACTACGCCCAGGACCAGCTCAAACGTGTCACCGCCCGGCGGGCGCGCACCGGCGAGACCAACCACAAACAGGCCATGCACATGCTCCGGCTGCTGATGGCCGGCGCCCACGTGCTGCGCACCGGCGAGGTCCTGCTCGACATGACCCCCCACCGGGACCGGCTCCTGGCGATCAAACGGGGCGAGGTGCCGTGGACCGAGGTGACGTCGTGGGCCGACCGCCTGATCGGTGAGCTGACCGTGGCAGCGGCGACGACCAGACTGCCGGCGACCCCTGATCGGGTACGCGTGAACGACCTGCTCGTGGGCATCCGCGATCGGGGCCTGCACTTCTAGGGCCTTGTCCCCCGCTACTTTCCGGTGCTGGTGTGGGCCCGCAACTGGCCGGCCAGTCGTTCGTATTCCGCGGCAGCCGACGGTGAGGTGTCGCTGAGGCCGCTGTGCACGGCCACCGAACTGCGCAGGAAGGCCCGCAACGCCGGCACCAGCAGCCACTCCGGCAGGATCCGCAGCGCACCGAACGCCCGCGGCTGCGGCGGGCCGGGCAACGCGGCCAGGCTCTGCCGGATGCCGCGGATCATGGCCCGCACCGCGACCGGATCGGCGGCCAGCGCCCGCGGGCCACCGGCGGCGTGCACCGCCTGCCCCAGCGGCACCTCGAAGGCGGCGTGCGTGGTCAGCCAGGCCGCCATCCGCGGTTCCGGCTTCGCCTTGATCCCGGCCGCCCGCAGGGTGTGGACGACCCGTTCCAGCCGCGGGGTGGACCGGCCGTCCGGCTCCCCGACCGGCATCGGCACCCGGCGGGTCAGGGCACCGGCCGGGCGGGCGCGGACCACGTCCCCGTCCATCGTCCCGCCGGTGATCCCGAACCCGAGCAGCACCCGCTCGTCGCCGATCACCGCGCCCAGCGCCTCCGGCCCGCCCGCCCAGTTCAGCGCGAACAGCACGTCCCCGGTGGTCGCGGCGAGCGTCGCCAGCACCGCGTCGACCTGGTGGGCCCGGACGAACACGATCGTCAGGTCGTAGTCCCCGCCGGCCCGCAGCTCTGCCTCGTCGGTCAGCGGGATCGGCAGGCTCCGGACCTCCGGCCGGTCGCCCTCGGCGATGCGGACACCGTGTTCCCGCAGGGCGGCCAGCCGCGCGCCCCGGGCCAGCAGTGTCACGTCCTGCCCCGCCTCGTGCAGTCGCGCGGCGAACAGGCTGCCGAGCACCCCGGCGCCGTACACGAGCACTCTCATCCCGTACCCCGTTTCAAACGAACGTATGAATCAAACGTTCGTATAGTATGCACACGTGGCCCGCTCCGACACTCGCACCCAACTCCTCGACGCCGCCGAACGCCTCTTCGCCGAGCACGGTTTCCGCGGCACCTCGATCCGCGCGATCACCGACCTGGCCGGGGCCAACCTGGCCGCCGTCGGCTACCACTTCGGCTCCAAGGCCGACCTGCTCGCCGCCGTGGCCCGCCGCGCCGTCGCCCCGATCACCGCGGCCCAGACCGCAGGCCTGGACCGCCTGCTCGCCGCCTCACCGGACCCGACGGTCGCCGACCTGGTCGAGGCCTTCGCCGGCCCCCTGTTCGACGGCATGCCGGCCGACGCGACCCGCGCCCACCGGTCCCGCCTGATCGTCGCCGTCATCACCGACCCGGCCCCGGAGATGCGCGCCTGGACGACACCCGCCGAGGACACCCTCCGGGCCCGTTACCTGGCGGCCTTCCAGCGGGCCCTGCCCGGCCTGCCCACCGAGGAGCTGGGGTTCCGCCTCCGGGGCACCCTGGCCGTCACCGCCGTCGACCGCGTCGACGCCTCCCACACCCCCACCGCGTCGTGCCGGCCCGGCACCCCGCCCGGGGCCGGCTCCCCCACCGCCCCGTCGCCGGAGGCGAACGCGTCCGCACGGCGCTGGGCGATCACCTTCCTGACCGCGGCGATGAGCGCGCCACCGACCGGCTCCTGACGCCCGGCCCGTCTCCACCGACTCGCACCCGGCTAGACACGTATTCGCGGGGTCAGGGTGCGATTCCCGTCCGCGTGGTGACTAAGGGCGCGCTGAGCGCCCCAAATCACCACACCCGCCGCGGCGTGGTGACTACGGGCGCGCTGGGCGCCCCAAATCACCACGCGGGCTGCCGGCGGCCCACGCGTTACGTGGCGGGGCCGCCCGGCGCCCTCACCGACGACCCGGCGCTGGCCCGGGGCCTCAACACCCACCGTGGCCTGCTCACCCATCAGGGCGTCGCCGAGGCCACCGGCCTGCCCGGCACCGACGTCGTCACCGCACTCGGCTCGTAGGCCCGCAACACCACCCGGCCGCGGCGCCGGCGACCCCCGGTCACGGCTCGGGGTCGCCGGCGCCGTCCGCGGCCGCAGAACCACGGCATGCGGCCGGACACCCCCCGGCGGCCCACCGGCGACGCGCGGCCGGCAGGGCACGGACTCGCGCCGTCGCGCACCCGGCCCGGATGCGCGACGGGTAGGGCCACCGGGAAGACTGGCGCCCTTCACCGCGTACGCCGAAGGGTGGTTGATCGTGACTCTCGAGGTCCCCGCATGGGCCGGCCGGATCGTCGGCGAACTCGATCATCCGGTGGTGTTCGCCACCGTCAGTGGCGCGCACCTCTACGGGTTCGCGTCGGTGGACTCGGATCTGGATCTGCGGGCGGCGCACCTGCTGCCGGCGGCGGAGGTCGTCGGGCTGCGGACCGGGCCGGAGACGCTGCAGCGGGCCGGGGTCCGGGACGGGGTGGAACTCGACGTCGTCAGCCACGACCTGCTCAAGTTCGCCCGCCTGTTGAACAGCCGCAACGGGTACGTGCTGGAGCAGCTGCTGTCCCCACTGGTGGTGGCGACCGGCCCGGTGCACGAGGAGCTGTGCGCGCTGGCCCCGGGGCTGATCACCAGTAACCACGCGCACCACTACCTCGGGTTCGCGGCCACGCAGGAGCGACTGTTCGCGAGGACCGGGGAGCTCAAGCCCGCGCTGTACCTGCTGCGGGTCCTGCTGACCGGCATCCACCTGATGCGGACCGGGACCGTGGTGGCGGATCTCGGCGTGCTCGGACCGGATCGCCTGCGGTACGTGCCGGAGCTGATCGCCGCCAAGCGGGAGGCGGAACACGGCCCGTTCCCGGCCGGGGTGGCGCAGCGGCTGGCCGCCGACGTCACCGCGTTGCGGGCGGAGCTGGAGGAGGCCCGGGACACCTCGGCACTCCCCCGGCAGCCGGACATCCGTGCGGTGGACGCGTTGCACTCGCTCGTGGTCCGTACCCGGCTCTCCCCGTGACCGGCCGCACCACCCCTGGGCCATCCTAGGATTCTAGGAGCTTGCCTGCGGAACGGGATGTCGGTTTAGGCTGATCGCATGTCCGCAACCGCAGCACCCGTCAGACACCTGGCCCGGCCGCACCGGCCGGTCGTCGTGGCGGGCACCCTGGGTGAGTTGCGCGGGCCGACCGATGGTCTGGTCGAGTTGCCGCTGCGCCTGTGGTGGCAGCCGCAACGGGCCTTCGACCTGAGCGTGCCGACGATGCTCCTGTGGATGTATGAGAACGTCCTCCGCGAGGCGATCCGCGCCGACGAGCTGCGGGCCTACCTCGACGGGGCGACGCTGGTCCGGCTCTGGCCCGAGCTCAACCTCCCTCGAGGGGTCCGCGCCGCATGGGAGGCCCGGCATCCCCGGCTGCGCCTCTCCCCTGCGTTGAGGCCGTGACCTCCGACGACCTACGTTTGAGGCCGTGACCTTCGAGGAGTTCTACCGGGACGTGGCCCGGATCGCCCTGGCCGTGGCCGACAAGCACGGGTTCGTTCTCGGGGGCGGCGTCGCCTGGCTGGTCAACGGTCTGGTCTCCCGGCCGACCGAGGACATCGACCTGTTCACCGACACCGCCGGTGGTGTGGTGGCGGCCGCCGGTGAGGTGACCAGTGCGCTGAGCGCGGCCGGTTACCGGGTGGTCCGTGAGGAGGCCGACGAGCTGTTCGCCGGGATGGACGCCGACATCCAGGAGTTCGTGGTCGCCGACACGTCCCGGGCGCTGCGCCTCACGCTGTGCCGTCTCGACCGGCACCGGGCGCCGGTGGTGATGGACGTCGGGCCGGTCATGCACCTCGACGACCTGGTCGCGACGAAGGTGGCGGCGCTGGTCAACCGGCGGGAGGTCCGCGACTACATCGACGTCGCGGCCGCGCTGGAACGGTACGGGCTCGATCAGGTCCTCGCCCTGGCGCATGCGGCCGACCCGGCGCTCGACCCGGAGGACATCGCCGACGCCGGGCGCTACCTGGACCGGCTCGACGACGCGCGGTTCGCGCTCTACGGCCTCGACACGGCGGCGATCGCCACGCTACGCGGGCGCCTGGCCGACTGGCCGCGTGGTTGACTGGTCCGATGGTTCAGGGTGACCCGCACATCCACGTGGAGGCCCACGGCGCCGGCGCGGGCGCGGCCGTCCGGAGCACGCTCGCTTCCACGTTCGGCCTGGTCGGGGACCTGCCCGCGGAGGTCACGGCCGGCTGCGGGCAGCGCGTGCCGTATGCGATGACCGCGGCCCGCCCGGAGGCGGTGACCTGCCTGGCCTGCCGGGACCACGCCCGCGCACAGCATCTGCGGCTGGCCGACCAGTTGTCCGGGATGGCGGAGATGCCGGGCATCGGGTTCAGTGAGGGCGACGCGGTGAAGGCCGCCGGGCTGCACCGGGACCTGGCCAAGCGTTTCTCCAGCTGAGGTCCGTCACCGCGGTTCCCGGTCGAGGATGATGTCGCCGGCCCGCCGCAGGACCTGGTCCCGGGTGCGGTCGCCGTGCCCGGCGGCCAGGAAGTGTTCGCCGATGAGCAGGCAGAAGGCCAGGACGCTGCGGGCCTCCACCTCGTCGGGGTCGTCGCAGAAGGTGCCGATCATCTGGCGCAGCAGGTCCATCCGCCGGTCGTCGACGCGGCGCAGACGTTCGGCGACCGCCGGGTCGCGGCGCGCCCAGTCCCGGACGGCGAGGTCGATCGGCAGGAGCCGGTCGGTGGAGAAGGTGAGCAGGCCGGCCCGGGTGATCAGGCTCTTCGGGTCGTGGCCCTCGCGGTTGACACGCTCCCAGACGTCGTCGGTGCTCTCCCGTTCCCAGGTGTCGAGCATGGCGGTCAGCAGGGCGGCGCGGTCGGCGAAGAAGCCGTAGAAGCCGCCTTTCGTGACGCCCAGTCGTTTGGCGAGGGCTTCGACGCGCACCGCGTCGGGGCCGCCTTTGGCGAGTGCCGCCAGGCCGGCTTCGATCCACCGGTCTCGTGGTGTCCGCGTCTCGAACCTGATGTGACCCACCACACTTTCGTATACGCCACCGTACATGGCCGCTACCGTCGCCTTATACGGCAGCGTATCCGAAGGAGACCGGCATGAATCCGCTCTGGATGCCCGTCATCGCCGCCCAGGCACTGTGGCTGCGGTCCACCCTCCAGCCCGCGACCGATCCCGGCGGCGGCACCAGCGGCACCGCACCCGGGCCCGCGGGCACCCCGCTGCGCCTGGCAGTGGTGGGCGACTCCACCGCGGCGGGCTGCGGCGCCGCCGGTGACGAGGAGGCGTTCGCCGCCGGATTCGCCCGGGAGCTGGCCACCCGCACCGGGCAGCCGGTCGACTGGCGGGTGGTGGGACAGTACGGCGCCACCGCCCGGCGCATCCGCCACCGGCTCGTCCCCCAGCTCGGCGACCGGCTCGACATGGTCGTCCTGCTCGCCGGGGTCAACGACGTGATGGCCGGACGCGGGCCGGACCAGTGGCACGACGACCTGACCGGGATCCTCGACGACCTGGTCACGCGTACGGCCAGGGTGGTGGTCGCCGGTCTTCCGCCGATCGACCGGATCCCGGTGGTTCCGGCCCGGCTCGCGCACTACCTCGGCGACCGGGCCGCCGCCCTGGACGCGGTCAGCCGGCAGGTGTGCGCCCGCAACCCGGAGCGGACCACCTTCGCGGGCGCCTCCACCGGCGCACCGCCGCCCGGATTCTTCGGCGCCGACCGTTTCCACCCGTCCAGCCTCGGATACCGGTGGTGGGCGCAGGAGGTGGCCGCCCTGACGATAATCGACTGATGACGATGCCGGTGCTCTGGCTGCACGGGTCGCCGGGGGCCGGGAAGTCGACGGTCGCCTGGCGGCTGTTCACCGGGCTGGGCGTCCCGGCCGGTTTCGTGGACATCGACCAGCTCGGCATGTGTTACGGCCCGCCGGGCGGGGACGCGTGGGCGCCCGAGCCGGCCGGCGACCACGGCCGCTACCGGCTGAAGGACCGCAACCTGCGCGCTGTCGTCCCGCACTACGCGGCATCGGGTGCGCGGTGCCTGGTGGTCTCCGGCATCCTCGACCCCGATCGCGGTGCGCCGGAGATCCCGGGGCTCAGCCTCGTCCGGCTCGACTGCGACCGGGACGAGTTGCATCGCCGCCTGACGAAGCGCCGTCGTCCCGCGGACAGTCTCGACGAGATCGAGCGTTACACCGTCGCCCTGGATCGCCTGGACCTGCCGGGGCAGCGGATCGACACCACCGGCCGGTCGGTCGCCGAGGTGGTCGCGGCGATCACGGTCCCCAGCATTCCAATCATTTCCGACATTTACGAAATGTCGGTTAAGGCTTTGCCGGGCGAGATCATCTGGCTCTGCGGCCCACCCTCAGTGGGTAAGTCGACAGTCGGCTGGTCCACGTATCGGCTCTCGAACCAGCGGGGCGTCCACACCGCCTTCGCCGACCTCGACCAACTGGGATTCCGCACCCCGAGAGCCCTCCCCCACCACCGCCTGAGAGCCGCCAACCTGGCCACCCTCTGGCACAACTTCCACACCGCCGGCGCCCGCCGCCTGATCGTGGCAGGACCGTCCGGCGACCTGGCGGCCTACCGCACCGCCCTCCCCCAGGCGTCCTTCCGGATCGTCCGCCTGGAAGCCGCTCCGGAGGTGCTGGCCGCCCGCGCCCCCGGCGAGGGCCCACCGTTGACCGGCAACAGCTGGACCCCGGCCCCCGGGAATCAGCCCGCCGACGAGGCGCTCACCACCGACGACCGCACCCCGGAGGACCTGGCCGCCGCGATCCTCAGCCCGGCCGCCCGCGCCGGAACCTGCGGTGCTTGCGCCGCGACATCCCGATCAGCAGGAACGGCACCACCAGCATCGACCCGGCCACCCCCGCCACCACCGGCATGCTGACCCCGAACGGCGCCTCCTCGGCGGGCGGAGACGTCGCCGCCACCGCCGGAGGTGTCGTCTTCGACGGCGAGGGTGACGGCGGTGCCGGTGTCGGGCCGTCCTTGCCGATCACGCCGAGGATCCACGGCACGATCGTGTCGATGCGCCCGCTGGCGTCCGGGCCGGTGTGCGGGCACGTCGGCCCGTTGCTCACCACCGCGTAGACCACCGCGCTGGTCTTGTCCGGCACGAAGTACGGCCCGCCCGAGTCGTGCGGGCAGGCGCTGGTGCTCCTCTTCGGGGCGGTGCCGGCCATGCCCAGCTCGTATTTGCTGACCGAGGTGACCTCGAACCTGCCGACCTGCAGCTGTTCGGTGACCTCGGCGTCGTCGCCGTGCAGCAGACCGAAACCGGTCAGCCGCACGCTCAGCCCGACCTTGGGCTTCTTGCGGTTGAGGCGCATCGGCGCGATCCCGGTGATCTCCCGGTCGAGTTTCGCCAGGGCGACGTCGGCGACCTGGGACTGGCGCACCTCGACGACCTCGGCCTCCTGGCCGGCATCACCGGTCAGGTCGGCGCGGCCGACCGTCGCGGTGGTCTTCTTCGCCACCAGCTTGGAGACGTGCACGCCCTTGGCGTTCTTGAAGCAGTGGCCGGCGGTGAGGATCCAGCGGGGCGCGATCAGCCCGCCGGAGCAGGACGAGTCGCGCCGGCCGCCGTCGCCGTCCGGAATGCCGATCATGGTGAGTTTGGTGGCGAACGGGAACTCCCCGTCCTCGACGTCGGTGCCGTTGGCGATGCCGAACGCCGGCCCACCGACCAACGTCGCCAGAACCGACATCACCACCATCGAGCACATCCATCGCACCCGGGAGATCCTGCCACCGCCGCGCAACCCCGTCCGTCCGCCGCATCGAGAGAAGTTCACACCCGACCAGACGGTTGCCGCGCTCCGGAGGTTGCCTCAGACGCCCGCCATCGGGTTCTTGCGGGCGGCGGCGAGCGGGCTCCCCTGGCGGCGGCGGTGACTCTCGTGCAGCGTACGCAGAATGGGATAGGCCGCCAGAATGCACCGGTTGGTGATGCGCGCGCGTCGCAGAGAGGCGGCCGACGAGTGGTCGGCGTATCCGCGTTCGGTCATCTTCAGATAATGGCGGAAACTGGCGTAGTCGGCGCGGATCCGGCGGGCCGAGGTGGCCGCCACCATACGCGGGTCGTAACAGACGGAGAATCCGCCGTGATGCAGATGAATGCCGAGATCGACGTCCTCGTGGGTCTGCTCGCCGGAGCAGAGCAGCCCGGCGACCGCGTGCCAGGCCGGCCGGCGGATCGCCATGTTCGCACCGAACACCCAGTCCAGCCGCCGGGAGCGGCGCAGCGCCCAGATGCCGCGGATCAGCGCGTCCATCCGGGCGACCAGGCCGGGCATGATGACGTCGTAGTAGCGGACCGGGCCGGTGGCTGCGGCGATCGCCGGGTCGGCGAAGGTCGCCTCGACCTGCTGCAGGTAGGTGCCGGGCAGGCGGCTGTCGGCGTCGATCCGGATGATGATGTCGCCGGTGGCGGCGCCGAAGCCCCGGTTGCGGGCGTGCTGGACGCCCTGCCGGGCCTCGTGCAGCACGGTGACCGCGGCGCCGTACCCGGCCAGCACGGACAGGGTCGCGTCGGTCGAGTTGTTGTCCACCACGATGATCTCGTCGGGAATCCGGGACTGGGCGAGAATCGCGTCCAGGCACGGCCCGATCGCCGTTTCCTCGTTGTAAGCGGGTATGACGACGGTCATTGTCTGGGACATCATGTCGACCTCGCCGGAGAGGGGCATTCAGGCGGACCCGCCGAATGACGTCGATGATTTCCCGGCCACCCGGGAGCGTCAAGGGTCACCTTGCTACGCGCACATGAACTTCGCGCCACGTCTCACGTCCGGCCGGTGTCGGCCGAAGCAATACCTGTGAGTGTCGGTTTCCTCGCTCCCGTGAACGGCGGCCCGCCGGCACTGCTGGCGGAGGCGTTCGCGAGGAGCCCCGTGGCGAAGGTCGTCATCAGCCTCGCCCCGGGTGAGATCGGCTGCCTGGTGGAGGTCAACGAGGCGTTCTGCGCGCTGACCGGACGGGACCGCACGGCACTGATCGGGTACGCGTACCCGCTGCTGCTCCCCGAGGAAGACCGCACCGCCGCCACGCTCGGATTCGAGACGATGGCCCGCGGCGAACCGCCACCACCGGCCGCCGAACGTCTGATGGTGCGCCCGGACGGCACCCGCACCTGGGTGTCCGGCGGCACGGTGATCGCCCACGACGGCGTCGGGCGCCCGTACGCGATCACCGAACTCACCGACGTGACCGCCGCCCGGCGCTCGCAGCAGTTGTTCGAGGCGCTTCTCGACGCCAGCCCCGACATGCTGATCCTCACCACCCTCGACGGCACGGTGGTCCACGCGAACTCGACCTGCGAACGGATCCTCGGCTGGACCGCCGACGACCTGGCCGGGGTGCAGCTGTCCACGCTGCGGCACCCGGACGACACCCCGGCCGGTGACGGGGCCCCGGTCACCAGCGCGCGGTTCCGGTACCGGTGCAAGGACGGCGACTACCGGTGGATCCAGTGGGCCGGTTCGGTCGTGCCGGACCAGGAGCTGATCGCGGCGACCGGGCGGGACGTGACCGACGCGGTCAACGCGGAGCTGGCGTCCGCCCGGGAGACGGACCGGTTGCGTACCACGATCCGGGTCCACCGGGAGATCAACGCGGTGGCCGCGGACCGGGCCGCCGCGATGCGCGTGGTGGCCCGCCGGATGGTCGGCCTGTTCGGCTCCGCGGACGGCGCCGCGGTCCTGATCGTCGACGGCAGCCAACTGGTCCTGGCCGCGGCCGCCGGTGAACTCGGCGCACTGACGGGCACCAAGTTCCCGATCGCCGGGTCGCTCGCCGGGCTGGCGCTCACCGAGGACACCATCAAGCACTGCCGGGACAGCGCCGTCGACAGCCGGGTGCACCGCGATGCCAGCGTGATGCTCGGCGTCCGGTCGGTGATCGTCTCTCCGTTGCACGGCGAGCAGGGCGGCAACGGGGTGCTGCTGGTGTCGGCGCAACAGCCGAACGCCTTCGAGGAGGGCGACGAGCACCAGTTCTCGCTGCTCGCCGACAGTCTGAGCGCGGCGCTACGGCACGCCGACGACACCGCGCAGGCGGCCGCGCTGCTCGCCGAGCGGACCCGTGCCCTGGCCGCGCTGGAGATCAGCGAGAACCGGTTCCGGCTCACCTTCGAGAACTCGCCGCTGGGCCTGACCCTGGCCAGTCTGGCGCCCGGCAGCCTCGGCCACTACCTGCAGGCCAACCCGGCGATGTCCGCGATCACCGGGTACAGCGCGGACGAGCTGTGCCGGATGTCGTTCGCGGACCTGCAGCACAGCGACGACGTACCGCGTACCCGGGCGATGATCGAACGCCTGGCCGCCGGTGACCTGGACACGGTCCGGATCGAACGCCGCTACGTGCACAAACGCGGCCACGTGATCTGGGTGTCGATCCGCGTCGCCGTGGTCCGGGAGAAGGGCCGCGCCCGGTTCGTGGTCAACCAGGTCGAGGACGTCACCGCCCGCCGCGCCGCCGACGCGGAACTGCGCCGCCAGGCCCGGCTGCTGGAACTCATCCCGGCCGCGGTGATCGTCCGCGACATGGACGGCACGATCCGCTGGTGGAACCAGGGCGCCACCGACCTCTACGGCTGGCCGATCTCCAGCGCCCACGGGCGGAGCATCCACGACCTGCTGCACACCGTCTTCCCCGCCGACTCGACCATCGGTGACCTGCGCGAACACCTCATGCGGGAGGGCCGGTGGGAGGGTGAACTCGACCACGTCACCGCCGACGGCCACACCCTGACCGTGCTCAGCCGCCAGGTGCTGCACCATCCGCCGGGCGCCGAGCCCCAGATCCTGGAGATCAACACGGACGTCAGCCCGCTGCGCGCCGCGGAAAGGGCCCTGGCCGGCCGCAACACCGAACTCGAAGCCGCGAACACCCTGAAACTCGACATCATAGGCATGCTGGGCCACGAGATCGGCAACCCGCTCACCGCTATCCGCGGCCACGCCGAGATCCTCGCCGACGACTGGGAGGACCTGGACGAGGCGTACCGGGAGAAGGCCGTCGCGGCGATCATCCGCCAGACCGGCCGCCTCGACGACATCGTCCGCGAGGTGCTGGCCATGGTCACCATCGAGACCGGCTCGATCACCGCGGACCGGCGCCGGCTGCGCGCCCGCGACGAGATCTCCCAGGCGCTGGCCGCCGTCGACAGCGAGTCCCTGCCCGTCGACAGCCGCGACGACGACGTGACGGTGCTGGCCAACCCCGGCCACCTGCAGCAGATCCTGGTGAACCTGCTGTCGAACGCGAAGAAGTACGGGGGCGGCGCCACCGCGGTGCACATCGACGCCGACGGCGGCCGCGTGCACATCACCGTCGAGGACAACGGGCGTGGCGTACCGGAAGAATTCCGGCACCGCCTCTTCCACCGCATGGCGCGGGCGGACCGCGACGCCCGCCGCGTCCAGGGCACCGGCCTGGGTCTCTACATCGTCCGCGGCCTGGCCCGCGCCAACCAGGGCGAGGTCCGCCACGAGCCCAACCCCCGAGGTGGCTCACTCTTCGTGCTGAGCCTCGAGCAGGGATAGACCACCGTGGCGTACGAGTAAGAAGCGCTCGCCCGGCTCGCCGGGAGTCCGGCGGGGCGCGGCGCGCCGGTGAACGCGCGCCGCGCCCCGGTCCGGTGGCGTCAGCGGCGCTCGAGGACGACGACGGGGATCTCCCGGTCGGTCTTCGTCTGGTACTCGTCGTAGTCCGGCCACACCTCGGTCATCGCCGCCCACATGGCCGGCTTCTCCGCGGCGGTGGCGACCCGGGCCGTGGCCGGGAACCGCTCGGCCTTGATCTGCACCTCGACCTCCGGGTTGTCCCGAAGGTTGACGAACCAGGCGGGCGGCTGCGGGGCGCCGCCCTTCGACGCGACCACCAGGTAGGCACCGTTGAACTCCCGGAAGATCAGCGCATGCGACCGTTCCTCCCCCGACTGCCGCCCGGTGGTGAACAGGATGAGGATCTCCGTCCCGTTCCGCCAGTGGTACCCGTCTTCCCCACCGGTCTCCAGATAGCGTTGTACGTGCGCGGGCCCGTGCAGATCGATCGCAGAAGTCATGCCTCGAACCTACCCATCTCCGCTGTAATACCACTCCTCTTCCCCACCTATGGCGTCCTGACTGTCAGTCGCTGCGCAGCGCGGTAGCGGCTATCAGGAGTTCCGCGGCGCTGCGGTCGCCGGTGACCACGATGCCGGGCAGCCGCGGCAGGGGGATGCCACCGATGATGCAGGCCTTCCAGTCCCGGGTGGACGCGGCGACGGCCGCATCGGCACGGCCGGGTTCGGCGATCCGCTCGATCACGGTGGCATCGGCGGTCATCACCGCCCGGTAGTGCACGGGTTCGAGATTCGCCTGGCGGGAGTCGGTCAGCGCCAGCGACACCGTCCGCGGGCCGGGGATGTCAGCGGGCGGGCGGGCGTGGGTGCGCATCGCCAGGACCAGCGTGTCCGGGCTCATGTCGGCCTCGAGGGGCATGGACGGTGATTGCACCGCCCACGCCGACAGGGTCGAGTTGACCACCTCGAGCCGATGGCCCCAGGCGGTGAGCTCGTAGACCTCCACCCGCCCCGGCCCGGGCAGGCGACGCCGCTGTGCGACCCCGTGGGCGGTCAGCTCCTGGAGCCGCCGGGTGAGGACACCCGGCCCGATGCCGAGGACGTCACGCTGCAGGTCGACGAAGCGTTTGGGTCCGAGCAACAGCTCCCGCACCACGATCATCGTCCACCGATCACCGATGAGGTCCAGTGCGTGAGCGGCGGCGCAGCCGTCGTTGTAGGAGCTGTAACTCCGCCGGGAAACCATCGACACAGCCTACTACTCTTGCAATAGTGTCCACTACTACTCTCATAGTGCTCAATCGGCCCGTGTTCAATCGGCCCGTGCTCAATCGGCGAAAGGTGCCCGTCATGACCAACACCACCGACGCGGGGCTGTGGAACCTCGTCCACAGCGCACGCCGCTCCCTGGCCGCCGACCTGTCCGGCCTGGACCCGGCACGCTGGCACCAGCCGACCCTGTGCCCCGGCTGGGATGTGGAACACGTCGTCGCCCACCTGACCGCCGCCGCCACGACCGGCCGGTGGCAATGGATCCGCAGCATCCTGCTCGCCGGCTTCCGCCCCGCCGTCCACAACGACCGCCGCCTGCGCGACCACCTGGGCTCGACCCCGGCGGAGACACTCGCCCGGTTCCAGGCCGTCATCGACGCGACGGTCGCCCCGACCCCGGACACGGCCGCCTACCTGGGCGAGGTGCTGGTCCACAGCCAGGACATCCGTCTCCCACTGGCCATCACCACGGAACCGGACATCGAGGCACTCACAGCAGTCGCCGACTTCTACGCACGGCGCAACTTCACCGTACCCAGCAAGACACTCGTGTCAGGACTGCGGGTGACCGCCACCGACGGTCCGTTCCAGTCGGGCGAAGGACCAGCCCTCTCCGGTACGACCCTGGCACTGGTGATGACGATGGCCGGCCGCCGCGCCTACCTCGACCAACTCGACGGTCCAGGCCGTGCCGTCATCGCCGACCGCCTGGCCTGACGGCGCCCGGGAACGCCTCTCCGCCTACACGTCCAGATCGATCAACCGCCGGAACACCGGGACGACGGGCGTCAGAAAGTACGTGGCGGCAAAAGCACGGGCCGGCTCGACCGAGGTGACCAGCCGGCCCAGCTCCGCGATCTCGAACCGCAGGCCGGGCACCGGCTCACCATCGACGGTCACGGTGACCGCCGCACCGCCGGAGGACACGAGATCGAGCAGAGACTCGGTCGCGG
This sequence comes from Actinoplanes sp. NBRC 101535, assembly GCF_030269225.1. Classification (NCBI taxonomy): domain Bacteria; kingdom Bacillati; phylum Actinomycetota; class Actinomycetes; order Micromonosporales; family Micromonosporaceae; genus Actinoplanes; species Actinoplanes sp. NBRC 101535. Next base: position 481,739 of record NZ_BSSY01000005.1, read on the forward strand.
CCCGCAACGACATACCGTGCCGGTCGGCGAACCTCACACCGAACGGCAGCACCGCGGTACGACTCGGCCCCGAATACGGCCCGGACAGCGGTTCGGGCGCAAACGACCACACGGCCACTCCCGGCAGCGATCCGGCCGGGCCGTCCTCATCGTGTGGGGCGCCGCCACGAACCCGGGACACTCCGTCCACCACACCGGAGCTCTCCCGCCAGCCGCCCCACGCCGCACGACCGAGATCATCCGCCACCGCGTCGAACACCGGAAAATGAATGTCACGACTCGGGTGCAGGACCGGCTCCGTCACGTCCACGATCCTAGACACCCGCCGGAACGTCCGGGCGCTTCCGACGCCGGCGGGCTGCTCCCCGGATTCACCGGCGACGGCCGGCATCGAGCCACCGGCGGACAGTCGCGAAATCCTCGTCCGTCAAGCCGACATCCGGATCGACCCGGTGCAGCAGCGCCCGGCCGGGATGCCGGTCCCGAACCCAGCGCCGATCCGCATCGGTCATCTCGTCGTCGATCCAGACGAACGGCCGGCCCGCAGCCCATCGCGCCACCACCGGCGTCTTCCAGTGTGTGGCAAGCGGTGGCTCGTCGATGTCCAGGCGCTCCCTGACAGACAGGGGCTCGTCGTCCGGGCCATCCGACGACCGGCAGCTCAGGCAGGCCCAGCAGCGGCGAGACGACCTCGTTGGCCTCGTCCATCCAGGTCGTCGCCCACACCAGCCGGCACCCCAGCGACTGAAGACGCCGCCCGTCCTCCGGGTCGAGCCGGTCCAGCAGCGGATTGCCGAACCGGGCCACCAGGTCGGCGTGCCTCCCCGCCGGCCGGGCAACCGTACGAGCCTTGAACGGTATGAGCGGCCCGTCCACATCCAGAAAGAGCAGAGGTTCGTCACCGGAGTCAGTGATCACGATCGGCCGCCAGCGCCTCGACGCCGACCGCGACATCGACGTTGACCACCGTCCTGATCCCGACAGCGTCCGGCTCCACGACCAGGCGGTCAACCATCGCTTGATCGCTCCACTCGCCACTGAGGTCGGTCTGCGAGCCCTCGTCGAAGACCTGGATCTGGTGGTAGTCCGCAAACAAGGTCGACTCAGCCACGCCGCCATGATCCACGGCGCCCCTGCAACCGATGCACGGACCTCCGCAAGCTCAGCCGCACTTGACTTCTGCAGAGTGCCTCGACCCTCGACTCGGTCCCCCGCGCCGGGCCCTTCCCACGCCGACGATCGGCCGTCGAGTCGCTGAACGGACCGGCTGTCAGGTGTAGCCCGCCATGCGGATGTGAGCACCGGCCGCGCGCACCACCGTCAGTGGTCTCGCCATGTCGGAATAGTGCCATGGAGGACATCCGGTCGGCCCCCAGCCGTCACCCGCAGTCGTGTCGCTCGACGGACAGAGCCGTGGACGACGGCTGAACGAACTCAGCCGTCGCCCACGGTCGTTTGTCCTCGCTGAATGAGCCGTGGACGACGGCCCGACATGGCTCAGCCGTCACCTACGGTCGTCTTTCCCCGCCGAACGAGCCGCGGACGACGGCCCGACACGGCTCAGCCGTCACCCACGGTCGTCTTTCCCCGCCGAACGAGCCGCGGACGACGGCCCGACACGGCTCAGCCGTCACCCACGGTCGTCTTTCCCCGCCGAACGAGCCGCGGACGACGGCCCGACACGGCTCAGCCGTCACCCACGGTTTGTTCGGCTTTGAGACGAACCGTACGCGACAGGGCGGCCTATGGAGACACAGAACAGGGCTGCCGGGCCCGGTTGGTGACAGCGGCCGCCGACTCGAGCTGATGGCCGAGAGGCGACGGCCAAGAGACGGCGGCCAAGAGACGGCGGCCAAGAGACGGCGGCCAAGAGACGGCGGCCAAGAGACGGCGGCCAAGAGACGGCGGCCAAGAGGCGACGGCCGTCCGGGAAACAGCGGCATCCGGAATCAGAGTTTGGGATCAGCGGCATCCGGGACGAGAAGTTGAGATCCGCGGCGTCCGGGATCAGCGCCGGAGTGGGTGGTCGAGATCGAGGGCCAAGGCGGGCGGGGCCGGGTTGACCAGGTCACGTCGATCGGGGCGTGCGATGTCGCGGAACCCGGCTGGGGTGAGAGCAGCCGCCAAGGGGGTCGCCGACGTCGGTAGCGGTTCGGACGCGGGGCATGTTTTCTGCGGTCGGCGGGGCGGTGCCGGTTGCCGGGAGAGCGGCAACGTAGCCCTGGCCTCGGTGGGCGGGGACCGCCCCGATGCCGGCGATGATCGGGGTGTAGCCGTCATGGGCCGGGATCACGACGCCGGCCGGCAGGACGCCGATCCGCCGCCAGTCGTGCGGGGTGGCGCAGCATTCCGGATCCGAGTGGTACTGAGTATCGATCGGTCAGCGACTCGTGGGCGGGCATCCGGCGCCCCGGGGAGAATGTCAGGTGGGGCCGGCCGGGCGGACCAGGCCCAGGTCGTAGGCGATGATCGTGGCCTGGACCCGGTCGCGGGCGCCGATCTTGCCGAGCAGGGCGTTGACGTGTGTCTTCACCGTGCCGGTGCCGATGCCGAGGGTTTCGGCGATCTCCGCGTTGGAGAGGCCGCGGGCGATCTGGCCGAGTACGTCGCGTTCGCGCGGGGTGAGGGCGTTCAGGCGGGGGTCCTCGGGGGCGGCCGCGCTGACCGCGCCGGTGGCGAACGCGTCGATGAGGCGGCGGGTCACGGCGGGGCTGAGCATCGCCTCGCCGCCGGCGACGGTGCGGATGGCGGCGACCAGGTCGGTGGGCTCCGAGTCCTTGAGCAGGAAACCGGAGGCGCCCGCCCGCAACGCCTGGAACACGTAGGCGTCCTGGTGGAACGTGGTCAGCACGATGACCCGCGGCGGGTTCGGGCCGGCGGTCAGGCGGGCGGTCGCGGTCAGGCCGTCGACGCCGGGCATCCGAACGTCCATCAGGACCAGGTCGGGCTGGACCTCGGCGGCCAGAGTCAGGGCTGCGGCGCCGTCGCCGGCCTCGCCGACCACGTCCAAGTCTGGCTGGGAGCCGACGATGGCGGCCAGGCCGGCCCGCACCATCAGCTGATCGTCGACGATCATCACGCGGACGGCGATGACGGCACCTCCGGTTCGAACGGCGGAACACCGGCGGCCGGCTCGGCAGCAGGCGATGGGGAAAGGCCGGCCGGGGAGACAGGCGACGACAGGGCAAGCCCTGCCGACGGGGCGAGCCCGGCCGACGGGGTGACGTCGGCGGCGGGACGGGTGCTCAGGCCGTCGAGGAGGGAGCGCATCGCGGTGAGGGACTGCTTCGCCGCGGTCAGGACACCGGGCAGGTCGCCCCGGTCGGCGGCGGCGGGCAGGTCGGTGGCGTGGCGCAGGACCTCGTCGCGCAGGCCGGCGGCGACGCGTTCGCGTTCGGCGCGGGCGCGGATTTCGGCGTGGAACATCTCGGTGGCGACGCCGCCCTCCTCGTGGGCGTGCAGGCGGTCGCGGCGCCGGCGGGCCGCGAACCCGGCGCCCCAGCTGATCAGCATGGGCACCATGAGCAGGATCGTGGCGAGGATGCCGATGGCGACGACCGCAAAGAGCAGGGCGGCGGCGCTGGTCGGCTCCGGACCGGCGTCCGAGGGCGTGACCGTTTCCGGGGCCACGCCGATGTGCGCGGCGAGGGAGCAGCCCGCCGAGACCGCGGCGACGGGTGCGGCCAGCCAGGTCAGGACCGGCCGGGCGCCGCGGGCGGCGACCGCGTACACCGCGGTGATCTCGGCGCCGAAGCCACCGATGAACAGGTAACCGGCGTCGAGCGGGAACCCACCCGTCAGCAGCAGGGGCAGCGGGAGCCAGCCGGCGACGGCCACGGCGGTGAACACCCACCACGGGCTCTGGCGGCGCCACAGCAGCGGCAGGGCGTGCACCGTCAGCAGGGCCAGAGCCAGGGCGGCCGGGCCCGCCGGGAGACCGTCGTCCTCGACCGCGGCGAACAGGGAGCTCAGCGGCAGGACCATGGCGATCAGCACGAGCATGACGTCGAAGACGGTCTGGCTGCGCAGCCAGCGGCCGACGACCCGGCCGACCCGCTGCGGGACGCCGTCGGCGAACGGGATCACCGCCCGTACCCGCCAGCCACCGCCGTCGCGGGGACCGGCCGTCAGGGTGCCGCCGAGCGCCTGGGCCCGGTCGCGCATGCCGGTCACGCCGCGTCCGCCGCCGAGACCGGTGGCGGCCCGCGTGCCGGCGGCACCGCCGGTGTCCTCGACGACCAGTTCGGCGCTGCCGTCCGAGTATCCGAACGAGAGCCGGACCGCGCCTCCTGGCGCATAGCGCAGGGTGTTGGTCAGCGCCTCGCGGGCGATCCCGTGCATGGCCTCGGCGAGGCGCGCCGGCGGCTCACCATCCGGCGTCTCGAGGGTGACCTGCTGGCCGAGCGTCCGGAAGTCCGCAGCCAGGTCGGCGAGTGGCGGCACCGCCGCGGCATCCTGCTCGACCGGCATGATCGCGACCAGCCGGCGCAGCGACGCCAGGGTGTCGCGGCCGGTGCGCCCGGCGAACGCCAGCGCCTCGGTCAGCAGTTCGGGACGCTGCTCGCCGAGCATCTGCGCGGCCTGCGCGTTGACGACCACCGAGGTCAGGTGGTGGGCGGTCATGTCGTGCAGCTCGCGGGCCAGTCGGCGGCGTTCCTCCTCGGCGGCCTCCCGGTGTGCCTGGCGAGCCGCTTCCAGCCGGACGGCGGCGGCCTCCCGCTCCCGGGTCCAGCGGCCGCGCAACCGGCCGCCGGCGACCACCACGCCGTAGAGGACGAGTCCGAGAAGGATCTCACCGGCCCAGCTCGCGGAGAGGCCCTCGTCGACGGCGGTGACGAAGCTCTGCCAGAGGACCGTGCCGATCAGCGCGACGACCGCGGTGCGGGCCGGGCAGCGGGCGCCCACGCTGAACAGCGCGATCAGGTCGGCGGCCGCGATGATCGTCCCGGCGTCGCCCTCGACCAGGAGTTGCCGCCCGTCGGGCGTGGCCCAGAGAACGACGGCGATGCCGAGACAGGCCCCGATCAGGGCGGGGACCGGTCGGTCCCGGCGCAGCACGAGTGCGCCGGCGGCCAGCGCCGCGCCGAGCAGGAACGCGACAACCGTCCACGGGCCGGCCACGGCACCGCGGAGCAGCGCGGCGCCGGGCCAGAACGCGACCTGGGCGGTCAGCAGGACCGCGGGCAGCAACCAGCGTTTCATGCGGTCGGCGTCGCAAGGGCGGCTCTCATCGCCGACATGGTGCCATGACCCGCCGCGGGAGGTGCTCGACGGGCGGGATGTCGTCACTCGTGATGTCAGGGAAACGGTCATGGGCGCCTCCGGCGGATCCGCGGGACCTGCGAGCGATCCTGGACCCGGCCCCAGGGGCGGAGTCAAGGCAGGAGCGCGCCGAGGATCCGCTCGCAGCGCACCGGGTCGATCGTCAGCCCGTGTTCCAGGCCCCACAGCCAATAGTCGACACAGCGCGTCACCACCCACCGCTCGGCGATCTGCCGGTCCAGTCCGCCCGCGCCGGTCACCACGTCGATCAGGCCCTTGATGTCGGCGTCGTCGCGCAGTTCGTCGGCCCGGCTCCAGATCAGTTCGGGAACCGAGTACTCCGGTGTCCCGCGCAGGGCACGCGCGTCGATGGCCAGCCACGGCTCCCGGACGCCGGCGAGGACGTTGCCGTAGTGCAGGTCGGCGTGGATCAGCACCGGGGTGCCCACGGTGGCGAGCTCACGCGCGTACCCCCTGGCGGTCTCCAGCCAGACGGCCGGGACCGGATCACCCAGCGCGCGCTGACGCCCGGGCGTCCTGTCACTGATGTCCAGGGCGACGTCACGGAGCGTGCGCACCCCCGGGGGCGCCGGGACGGCGAGGGTCCGGATCAGCCGGCCGGCCACCTCGGCGGCCTCCCGCAGCGGGACGGAGTGCAGGTCACGGGTGTGATCGAGGCGTTCCAGCAGCAACGCGCCACTGTCCGGATCGACGTCGACGAGGCGCACGGCGCCATGGCCGCCCCAGGTGCGCAGGGCGAGCGATTCGGTCTCGGTGGTGCCGTCCGGCCAGCTCATCTTGAGTACGAGCGGAAGGGGTCCCCGATGCACCAGAACGACGAGGCTCAATGCTCCGTGCATCGGCGCGATCGGGTCGACGGTGAGGTTCCAGCCGGCCGAGAGCTCGTCGACGATCGCGGGGAGGGACAGCGCCCAGCGGCGCCCGGCCTCACCGTCGGATCGTTGCCGCCAGGAGACGAAGGATGCCGGCACGGTCACGGCTGATCGGCTGTCCACGGGCCTCTCTCTACCGGTTCCGCCGGCGCTCCGACAGTGAGTTTCCACGACCGGTGGGGAGCGTTCGGCTGGTCAGGGCACCGGCATGCGCGCCTTCTGCGGAAGGATGGGCGCAGGCAGGGGCGGGGCCACCGAGGAGGACACATGCGTGCACTGCGGATCACCACCAATGTCGGGGTGACGGACATCGAGGAGGCGAAAGGGTTCTACACCGGTTTCCTCGGGCTGGGCACCGAGGAGTTCCACCTGGGCTGGGTGGCCCGCTTCACCTCGCCGGAGAGCGGGGCGAGCCTGCAACTGGTGTCCGGGGACGCGACCGCCGCCGCGGATTCGGCGATCTCCGTGCACACCGACGACGTGGACGCCGCCTTCGCGGAGGCGCAGTCACTCGGGTACGAGATCGTGCATCCCCTCACCACCGAGGAGTGGGGTGTCCGGCGATTCTTCGTCCGCGCGCCCGACGGCACGGTCGTCAACGTCGTGCAGCACCGGGATTAGGCGTTCGAGGACCAGGCCGCCGAAGCGGTCCGCGCCGGATTCGGAGAAGTGGGTGTTGTCCCGCAACTCGTCGTAGAGGTAGAGCGGCTTCGAGTCCTCGGGGCCGAGGCTCTCGACGAGGGCGGCGCTGTCCGCGGTCAGGTCGATGTAGGGCACGTCCAGGTCGGCGGCCACCGCGGACATCTCGGCGGGCAGGTCCACGCCGAGGCCGTTGACGTGCCGGGCGGTCGGGGTGAGGACGCCGGTGCTGTCGAACAGGCGGCGCACCGGCGGGCTCACCAGGACCGGTCGCGCTTGACGCTCCCGCACGCCGGTCACGAGGCGGGTCAGGTTGGCGCGGTAGTCCTCGGCGGTGGTGGTCTTGTCGTTGTGGCCGAACTGCAGCACCACCACGTCGCCGGGGGCGACCAGCGGCAGCATCGTGGCGAACAGCCGCGGGTCGGCGAGGAAGGAGCCGCTGCTCTCGCCGGAGTCGGCGTAGTTCGCCACGGTCAGCCAGGACGGCAGGTGCTGCGGGATCGCCTGACCCCATCCGGTGTACGGGAAGGTGTCCTGGTCGCAGACCGTGGAGTCACCGGCGAGGTAGAGCACGGGCCGGGCGTGGCGCTGCGGGCGCACGGTCACCCGCTGGACCCGGGGGGATGCTCCGGTGAAGGTGAGGGTCAGGCCGGGGGTGCCCGAGGTGGTCTTGGTCGGTTCGCCTTCGGGTTCGCGGACGTTCACGCTGAACGAGCGCCGGACGAACCGGCCGGGTGCGGTGCTGACCTCGCCGAGCATCATGCGCCGGGCTTCGGCGCGGACGGCGGTGAGGCCGGGTTCGCCGGCGTCGCCGAGGACGACCGTGACGTCGTAGTTGCCGGGCGGCACGTCGGCGTGGCAGACGATCGGCGTCTCGCCGGTGCATTCCGGGACGATCACCGAGCCGTCGCCGTCACCGTCGTGGTCGGCGGCCTGCGCGGCGAGCGGCGACATGACGGCGGCGAGGGCCAGCACACCGGCGAGAGCAAGGAAGCGACGCATCGACAACCCCCGGGAAACAGGACTGTTATATCGATGCCAGTCGATCAGAGTGTCGGCGTGGCGTCAACGTCCTCCCGGGGCAGACGCCACCGAGGGACCGGAGTCCGGTCCGGTGGCGGGCAGTGCCGATGGCGCAGCACCACCGAACCGGCCACCGCGAGGAGGGCGAACGCCAGCAGGTTGAGCCCGGTGCCGTGCGGCATCGCGCCGTGCACGTGACCGGGCAACCGGTTCAGCGACCAGTGCAGAGCGAGCATGGCGGCCGCCATCACCGCGGCCATCCGCCACGTGTCCCGGACCGGGTTGCGCCAGAGCCCGGCGACGCACGGCAGGCACAGCACCGCCATGCCCAGGCCCGCCATCGCCGGGGTCGCGCTGCCGGCCCGGGCCGCGGTGACCGCCATGACCACGTGCAGGACACCGCAGGCCACGTTCAGCAGTGCGCCCAGCCGGGCCCATCGTCGCCCGGACGGGCTCGAATACCACATCGGGGCCTCCTCACCGGGCGAGGTAGGCCCGCCACCCGCCGAAACCGGTGATGTCCGGAGCACCGTCGACCGCGTAGGGCTCGACGAGGAAACCGGGCACCTCGGCGCCGTCGGCCAGCTGGACACGCCCGATGGTCATCGGCGCCGGCAGGGCGGCCACGAACGTGCCGAACCCGGCCGGCGGCAGGGACCACACCTCCAGATCGATGGCCGCGCCGCCGTCGGCGACCCGGAGCATACCGGGCTTCGGCGGGCTGGTGGGTAGGGCGAACAGCCGGTAGACCGGTGCGGTGCGCCCGGCGAAGGCCAGCTCACCGCCCCGATCGATGAGCTGTCCGTTGAGGGGCATGCCGCTCAGGTGCGCCCCGACGACCGCGATGCTCAGCCGCTCGGTCATCCGATCACCTCGGCCAGGCCGGCCAGCCGGAGGTCACTGTGGGCCGGCCCGATCAGCTGGACGCCGAACGGGAGACCGCTCACCTGGCCGGCGGGGACCGCCAGGGCGGCCAGGTCCAGCAGGTTGGCGAAGTTGGTGAACCGTCCCATGCGGGTGTTCACGCCCACCGGGTCGGCGGCCACCTCGGCGAGCGTCGGATGTCCGGTGGTGGTGGGCAGCAGGAGGGCGTCCACCCCGGTGAAGATCTCCCGGGCCACCTGACGGTAGCCGTCCAGCGCCTCGAAGTCCTGGAAGAGCCGCCATGCGGGGAGAGCCGACGACGACGAGATGATCTTCTGAACGGTCGGGTCCACCTCGTCGGGGTGGGCGTCGATGAAGGGGCCGACAGCGGCGTACCGTTCGGCTACCAGGGCGCCCTCGTAGAGCAGGCGGGCCGCGGCCAGCAACGGCCGGATGTCCACGGTGACGGCGTCCGGGATCGCGGCCACCACCTCCGCGAACCGCTCGGCCCATCCGGGATCGAGGTCGCCGAGGTGGTCCGGATCGGGCACGCCGATCCGGCCGGCCGGTCCGGTGTCGAGAGCCAGGAACGGGCGGGACAGTGGATCGGCGGCGTCGACCGCGGTCATCACGGACGCCACGTGACGGGCCAGCGACAGCGAGCCGGCCATCACGGTCACCACGTCCTGGGAGCGGCAGGCCGGCACCACGCCGGCGGCGCTCACCGTCCCCTTGGTGGGCTTCACCCCATAGAGGCCGTGCAGGGCAGCGGGTACGCGACCGGAGCCCGCCGTGTCGGTGCCCAGGGCGAAGTCGACGATGCCGAGGGCCACCGCCACTGCCGAACCGCTGCTCGAACCGCCGGAGATGCGCGTCTCGTCCACCGCGTGGCGGACCGCACCGTAGGGGCTGCGGGTTCCGACCAGGCCGGTGGCGAACTGGTCCAGGTTGGTGACGCCGAGAACCACCGCACCCGCTGCACGCAGCAGTGCGACCGTAGTGGCGTCCCGCGCCGGATCGTAGGCGTAGGCGGGACACGCGGCCGTCGTCGGGATGCCCGCCACGTCGATGTTGTTCTTCACCGCGAAGAGGAGACCCGCGAGGGGACCGGTCGCCGCCGCCACCTCGGCCTCCACCTCCTGCTGCGGGCGGACCGAGATCCACGCCTCCGGGCGTGCGGCGATCCGGGCGTAGCGCGCGTCGAGGTTCGTCACGCGATCACCGCCAGGACCGCTCCCGGGGCCACCTGCGTGCCCACGGCCACCGGCAGGGCACTGATCCGGCCGGCCCGGGGTGCGACCACCGCGGATTCCATCTTCATCGCCTCCACCGCGAGCAGGGTCTGCCCCTCTGTCACCAGGTCACCCTCCGCCACGTCGATCCGGAAAACACTGGACACGAACTGCGCCTCCACGGCCGCACTGCCCTCGGGGACCTCGACCGCCGGTCCGGACGATTCAGGAGCAGGCGCTTCGTGCGTACGATCGAATTCGCCCGCCGCCGCCCAGGCCGAGCGTTCGTCGCCGAAGGCCGCGCCCTGCCGCCGACGGAAATCGGCGATCTCCCCCGCGTTCTCCGCGAGGAACGCCCGGTGTTCGGCCAGGCTGAACGTGCCCTCCTCGATCCGCAGCGGTAGCCGCCCGGCGGCCATGTCGGCGCGCATCGTCAGGAGTTCCCCGGGTTCCACCGGGTACCAGCGGATCCGGTCGAAGAACCGCAGCAGCCACGGCACGCCCTCCTCGAACGGCCCACGCTGGGCGTGCGTCGCCCACACCTGCACCGTGCGGCCGACGAACTGGTAGCCGCCCGGCCCTTCCATGCCGTAGATGCACAGGTACGAGCCGCCGATACCGACCGCGTTCTGCGGCGTCCACGTGCGCGCCGGGTTGTACTTCGTGGTGACCAGCCGGTGTCGCGGGTCGATCGGGGTGGCCACCGGCGCGCCCAGGTAGACGTCGCCGAGCCCGAGGACCAGGTAGGACGCGTCGAACACGGTGCGGTACACGTCGTCGACGCTGTCCAGCCCGTTGATCCGGCGGATGAACTCGATGTTCCACGGGCACCAGGGTGCGTCGTCGCGGACCCCGGCCATGTACCGGCGGATCGCCTCGCGGGTGCTCGGGTCGTCCCAGGCCAGCGGCAGGTGCACGGTCCGGCTCGGCACGGTCAGTTCGTCGTCGTCGCCGAGTTCCGCGTCGGCGGCGAGCACCGCCGCGATCACCGTCTCGGCGGCGCCCGGGGTGAAGTGCACCTGCAGCGACCGGATCCCGGGCGTCAGCTCGATCACCTCGGCCAGCGCGGTGTCCTGCAGGCGCAGCATCAGGGCGTGCACCCGCATCCGGGTGACCAGGTCGAGGACCATCGCGCCGTACTCGACGAGGATGTTGCGGTCCCCGGAGCGCCGGATCGTCAGGTCGCCGTCCCGGTGCAGGATGCCCCGGTCGTGGACGGCCGGACGGTCCGCGGCCACCGGACCGGCGGGGGTCAGGGCCGACGCGGTCTCCGGGCTCACCGGGACGAACCGCACGGTGTCGCCGGGGCGCAGCTGGCCGAGTTTCCACAGGTGACCGGAGGCCACGGTCGCCGGGCAGGTGAAGCCGCCGAGGCTGGGCCCGTCCGGTCCGAGCAGGATCGGCAGGTCGCCGGTGTAGTCGACGGCGCCGACCGCGTACGGCGTGTCGTGGATGTTCGACGGGTGCAGGCCGGCTTCCCCGCCGTCCTCGCGCGCCCACGACGGTGCGGGACCGATCAGGCGGACGCCGGTACGGGACGAGTTGTAGTGGACCTCGAATCCGGTCGCATAGAACGTCTCCATGTCTTCCGGCGTGAAGAACTCCGGGGCGGCGTGCGGCCCTTCCAGCGCGGCGATGTCCCACGTTTCCGAGATATCGGGGATATCCGATACGGGAACCGCCTGCTGATCAACCGGACCGGCAAGAGCAAGGACATCCCCGACCCGCAGCGCACGTCCGGAATATCCCCCTATCTCCCCCAGATCGAACGTGCTCGCCGACCCCAACGTCGACGGCACATCCAACGATCCCTGAATGAGCAGGTACGACCGCATCCCCCGGCTGGCGGTACCGATCGTGACCAGCGACCCGGCCGGCACCGCCACCGGCTCCCACTGCGGCACCGCGACATCGTCCACGCTGAACGGTGTAGGCGCCCCGGTCAGCATCACCGTCGCCGCGGTGTGGAACCGCAGCACCGGCCCGGTCATCGTGATCTCGATGCCCGGCGCGCCCTCCGGATTGCCCAGCGCCACATTGCCCAGCCGGAACGACAGGTCGTCCATCGGCCCGGACGGCGGAATGCCCACCGGCCAGTACCCGATCCGCCCCGGCCAGTCCTGCACCGTCGCGAGCAGTCCGGCCCGGACCACCTCGATCCGCGGCGCCGTGTTGACCACCGTGGCGAGCGTCCCGGTGTGGTGCTCCCCCGCCAGTACCACCGGATGCCCGGCCGTCGCCGCGAGCAGCCCCAGGTTGGTGGCGACCCCGTCGATCCGGGTCGCGGCGAGCGCCTCGCGCAGGGCGGCCCACGCGGCGTCCCGATCAGTTCCGGTCACGATCAGTTTGCCGAGCATCGGGTCGTAGTGCGCGCTGACCTCCGCCCCCGGTTCGATCCAGGCGTCGAACCGGACGTCGTCCGGCACCTGCACCCGGGTGATCACTCCGGCACTCGGCACGTTGCCCAGGTCGGTGTTCTCGGCGTAGACGCGCGCCTCCACCGCCGCCCCCCGCGGAACCAGCGGGACGGCCATCATGTCCGTCTCCCCCGCGGACAGCCGGAGCATCCACGCGACCAGGTCGATGCCGTACACCGCCTCGGTCACCGGGTGTTCGACCTGCAGACGCGTGTTCACCTCGAGGAAGGCGAACTCCTCACGATCGGCGTCGTAGATGTACTCGACGGTGCCCGCCGACCGGTAGCCGACCGCCGCGCAGAGCCGGACCGACGCCTCGGCCATCGCGGTCCGTACCGTCTCGGGGAGTCCCGGGGCGGGACATTCCTCGAGGACCTTCTGGTTGCGGCGCTGCAGGGTGCAGTCCCGGTCGCCGATCGCGCGAACCCGTCCCGTACCGTCGCCGAAGACCTGCACCTCGACGTGCCGGGCCGCGGTGACCAGGCGCTCGAGGAAGACCTCGGCGGATCCGAAGCTGGCCTCGGCGAGCCGGCGGACCTCGGTCCAGGCGGCGCGCAGGGCGTCGTCGTCGGCACAGGCCCGCATGCCGATGCCGCCGCCACCAGCGGTCGCCTTCAGCATCACCGGGTAGCCGATCCGGCCGGCCGCGGCGAGGGCCTCGTCCAGGTCGCCGAGCACGCCGGTGCCCGCGAGCAGCGGCACCCCGGCGGCCTCGGCGGCGTCCCGCGCGGTGTGCTTGGCGCCGAAGATCGCCAGGTTGGCCGGGGTCGGGCCGACGAAGCTGATGCCCGCGTCCTCGCAGCGGGTGGCGAAGCCGACGTTCTCGGAGAGGAACCCGTAGCCGGGGTGGACCGCGGTCGCACCGGACCGAATCGCTGCGTCGATCACCGCGTCCACGTCCAGGTAGCCGGGCACCGGGATCGCCTCGTCGGCCAGGCGGACGTGCGCGGTCCCCCGGTCGGCGTCCGAGAAGATCGCCACGGTGCGCAGGCCCATCGCCCGGGCGGTCCGGATGATCCGGACCGCGATCTCGCCGCGGTTGGCGATCAGCAGGACACCCGGGTCAGTCATGGATCGTCATCCGGGCGCGCGACGGGTCGAACCCGTTGCACGGGTTGTTGATCTGCGGGCAGTTCGAGACGACGACCAGGACGCGGGTCTCGGCGCGCAGGCTGACCGACAGGCCGGGCGCGGAGATACCGTCGACGATGCCGAGGGCGCCGTCCGGGTCGACCGGCACGTTCATGAACCAGTTGATGTTGGAGACCTGGTCGCGCTTGCCCATCCCGTACCGGGAGAACTCGGCCAGGAAGTTGTCCGCACAGGCGTGCTGAGAGAACGTGTGAAACCCGTACCGCAGGGTGTTCGACTCCTTGGAACACGCGCCGCCGAGCGTGTCGTGCCGCTCCACGTCGGTCGCCACGATGGTCAGCAACGGCACCGACTCCGCCGTACGCAGCACCGAACCGGTCACCAGATAGACCGAATCCTGCTCCTGGAGGGTGGCCTGCGCGCTGTAGGCGTTCGCGGTGTCGTCCGCGTCGTAGGCCAGGAAATCCACCGCCTGATTGCCGTCTACATCGACGATCGTCAGCGTCTGACCCTTCTCCAGAATCGCCGACCAGGGCGCCCGCGGCGCCACGACCTCGTCCCGCACGATCATGAAAGCCCCCGGGCTCGCAGGTAGTCACTGGTGTTCCGATAGGCACGGCGGGCCTCCGGCCCCTGCTCGGCGGTGGGGACGTCGCTGCCGGGCCGCCAGGCCACCACACCGAGACGACCGCAGGTGTACGCCTCCCGTGAGTCCCGCGGATGCGCGGTGTTGGCGATCAGCACCACGATCGGCATGTCCGCCCGCAGTCGCAGGGTCGCGCCCGCCCCCGCCGAACCGAGGAACTCCGGGGTGCCGTCCGCCGCGATCCGCACTCCCTGGAAGAAAGTGAGCGCCGGCGGGATGTCGCGAGGCCCGAGCCCGTGTTTGGCCGCCGCCAGTTTGAACAGCTCACGGCCGGCCGGCGACGGCCCCTGCGGGCTGCCGTCGCCGTACCGCCGCTCGTTGCGGTCCCGGGAACTGACCCCGAAGAACGAGTCGTGTCGCCCGGAGGTGTCCCCCACCACGGTCGCGAGGGCCCGCCCCTGATCGGAGAGCAGAATCTGCCCGGCGGCCGTGTAGACCTGCCACTGCACCTTGACGGTGTCGGCGACGTTGAGCCGCTCGTGGGTCTCCAGCGCGTTGTAGAGCAGCAGCCCCGCACAGGCGTCGCCGTCCAGGTCGGTCAGTTCCAGCAGAGTGCCCGGCGCCAGGACCGCGTGCGCGTAACCGCCCCCGGCCACGATCTCACTCCAGGTCACACTCGCCGGGTCGACGCCCTCGGGCGGATCGGGCCGGGTCACCGGAGTGGCGCTCTCCTGGGCACGGGCATGGGCCTTCGCACCCGCGGTGGTCGCGGTACTCATCTCGCCACCCACTTTCTGTCGCTTGACAGGTATTCAAGACGCGCTCCGTGACGTCACAAGATCCGCGAGATTTCCGATGCGTTTCAGGGTTCAATCGATCGACAAGTCTCCATGCAGTGAAAACGCACGGACCCCGAACGGGACGCCACCCATCGCCACTGGTGGAGTCTGCTTACCGAGACCCGGCCGCTATGCCTGCGCTACGACGAGAACGACCACGGCTGCGACCACCTGCCCCGGCCGGCCTGGGAGGATCAGCGGCATGGACTCTCCTCCCGCCCGTCGCCGTAGTCGCTGGTGGCCCTGGCTGGCGGTGGCGGCAGTCCTGGCGCTGTGTTCACCCTGCTTATACGGGTTCGCGGCCGCGGCGGTATCGCGTTCCCAGGCCGGTGACCTACTCGACGACCTGAGCCTGCCCGCGTCCTGGCGGGTGCGGGGCAGCGACAAACACGAACAACCCGACTTCGGCCAGGAACGGTATGCGTCCCGCACCCGCATCTTCGAGGCCCGAGGAGCCACCGACGAGGTGACGGCGACGGTACGCGAGGCGGCAGCCGACGCCGGCTGGCAGCCCGATCAGCAATCCGGCGGTTCCTCACTGGCGTCCTGCTCCGACTACACGGCCTGCTGGCGCAAGGACGACGAGACCGGCCTCTTCTTCGACGGCCGAGCCGACGTCGTGACCCTCACCGTCACCTACGTTCCCTGGTACGCGAGGCAGCTCGGTTACTGAAGGACACCCCCTTCGGCGCCGCCTGTCGGGCGAGCACGCCGCCGCCCTCAAACGGGTCATGGCCGCTCACGCCGCCGCTATCGAGAAGTAAATCGACGGCATCGTCCACCCTGTCCTCATAGGAGCTCCGGTCATGATCACCGCCAGCGAGCTGCAAGCCGAGCCGGCGGCAGCCTCAGCGGCACGCTGGTTCAACGCGTGGTTGTCATAACGAACAGGCGCGCCTCGAGATCCGCGAGGCCACGGGCGAAGTTCGGTCAACCTCACCGCACTATCAGATTCGAGTCATGTGGCTTTATTCCCCCTTTGTCATGCCTCGGAAGATAATAGGCTGTTCCCGTGACGGACGATGTCATAGGCGACGACGGCACGATTTCCCCTGATCCCAACGTCGAAGAACCAGACCGGCCGTTCGAACCATGGTTCGAGGAGTACGTGGCCGAAAAGGCGACACCGGAGGTCATGGAGCATGCCGGGCTCCTCGGGTCCGAATGCGCGGCCGCCGCGGAGGAAATCGTCGAGGACCTGTTCGACGAAGGCAGCGAAGACCTCTGGCGACGATTCACCCGGAAACTCGGGATCATGGTCCTGGACGCCTATTGGCATGAGCAGGATGGTGAGATCTGGACCGAAGAGGAGCCGGACAGACCGTTCACCGACTGGCTGACCGAACGATTCGACTCACGGTTCGACACCGTACCCCTGGGCAGCATCGGAGCGATGTGTCGTGACGCCGCCTACGATCTGGTCGATCGCCTGCGCAACGGGTCCGACTCCGGCGGCCGAGCCCAGTTCGTCCACGTCTTCACAGCCCTGCTCTACCGCTCGTACATAGACGACCATTGGGTCGAGACACCTGCCCCGTATCGTTAGCGGTCCGGTGGGATCGATGAAGAATCGCTGATCGACCCACGCTTGCCCCCGGCAGCCGCAAGATGCCCGCCGAGCAAGGCTAAGGCACTCGTTGCCGACGAGGGTGTGCGCGCCTCAGCCGCCGGTGCCGGACGTCATCGACCGATGGACGGCGGTGGCCGCAGGTCGATCAGTTCGGTGTCGTGGTCGCGGATGGTCAGAAGTTGGAGCATGTCCTCTTGGCGGGGTTGGCCGAACGTCAGCCGGTACATCGCCAGGTCGCGCTGCAGTCGCCGGTACCTGCCCTCGTCGCGGCTCAGCGGGAGCGGCAGCAGATGTCGTTCCGTGGTGACGGGACCTGGGCAGATCCAGTACGGCGTGAAGTCACCGTCCTCAGAAGCTTTTCGGGCGGCGTCGTAAGCAGCCTTCCAAATGTCCGGATGGTCGGATCGGAGCGCGGCGGCACGGTGGCCGGCGGCGACGTTGCGCCGTACGGCGTGCCCGCCGAACCGTTGCACCCGGCCTTCGCGTTGTTCGAAATCAACCGGATTAGCAGGGGTGTTCCAGTGCACCACCGCAGAACAGTAGCTATGAAAGTCAATGCCTTCCTGCCCGGCGCTGGTGGTGGACACGACGAATGGCCAGAAGGGGCTGTTGAAGGCAGCCCGGATGGCTTTCGCACGATCGGCTCCCGCCTCATCGTCGCCGCGCCCGCCGTACCGCAGTGCAAACCTCCCGGTGATCCGGATCGGGTTCTGGTGGTCGAGCGGGTTGAACGCCACGTATGGGGCCGGGCGCAGCGTCAGCGCCTCCCACGCCTCGACCGCCAGCTTCCACAACGAGTCGTCGTCGAGAGGGTTCCCCGTCGCCGAGGAATTCAGTACGTGTAGGTATTCGTCGAGCACTGCTTGCAGGCCACCGACGGCGCAGTACCGGAGCACCGCCTGCCAGTAATGGCTGCCCAAGTCGAGCTTGTCCAGCAGGAGCATCGAGTCGACCTTGTTGAAGAGGCTGTGCAGCCCGTCGGCTACGGCAGCGGCGCAGTGCCACAAGCGTTGCGGGGTGACCCGGTCGGTGACCAGTCGGCGCAGAGCACGCCAGGCGACGTTCGCTGGTGCGTGCATACCGATCGACACGAGGTCGTCAAGCACGTCCTCTGGCCGCGCGCAGACCGGCTCATGGCCGGCCATGACAGCGTACGCGTGTTCGACGTGGCGCCGGAGTCCTTGATATGCCTCATCGGTGCCCTCAGGGTTGTGCATCACGTCCGCGGCGGCCTCGAGGGCCAGGTCAGCGGGCCTGGCACCGGGCCAGCGCAGCACGGCGCGCCACGGTTGCAACTCCCCAACGTGTCCGGTGTCGTGCAGCCCGTCCGGGAACAGGTCTCGTAGCCGATCCCGGCAGGCCGCCTCGATCTCAGCGAGCGACATCAGCCGATCCGGTTCGCCCCGGGCGAAATTCTGCGGATCACAGACCTCAGCCAGCCCTGGATGCGGCCAGAATAAGGCGAAGGTACTCATCGCCGCGGGGCGGCCGCTGCCGATCCGGCTGATCCGGTAGTCGAGCCGGGCGCGCGCCGGGTCCGGGCGCCCGTCCCGCACCCGGCTTTCGGCGTCATAGCTGAGCAGCGCCGACACAGCGGTCGGTGTTGCGTTCCAGGACGAGAACACCAGCCGTTTCGTCATGCTGCCCCGCTGGAACGGACCTTCGAGGCGGTAGTAGGGCATCGACGGAGGCATCCATAGCAGCTGCCACCAGTCATCTCCCACGGTCTGTTCGGCAAGTTTGCGCAACCGGCTGTTACCGAGTTCGATAGGCGCTTTCGCAGCGATCTTCTCAGGGTTGAGCAATCTTGCGATGTCCAGCAGTTCCCGCACCCGTTTCTCGGGCCGTTTCCGCAACGCATCCTGAAGATGCTTCCCGAACAGGTAGCCCTCGACGAAGTTGAGGAAGTACGGCACCGACTTCCAGTAGTCGAGCGTGACCGGCGCCTTCAACGCTGCTCCGAGCTGCTTCATCGCGACGTATGACCGGATCTCCGCCGCATCCAGATCGGTGGCCGGTGTGACGTGCTCGGACAGCATCGCGTTTCGACTGCGCGCTGGGAGTTCGGTGCGGCACATGAACGGCAGCAGGAGCCGTCGTATCTCGGACCGGATAGGGCCGGTAGCGGCGCCGGTGATCATTGCGTCCCGGTAGGCGCCGAGTTGCCGGCGGACAGCCTGGTTCCACTGCTCGTCCGGGCAGAGGAAACGCAGCACCACATGCAGGTCAGCGTGATGGTCGTCGGTTTCCTCAGCGTAAGAGAACGGTTTGTACGGTGTCGCGGATAGCAGCAGCAACCGGGACTCGGGATAGTCGAACAGATGACGAGCCAGTTCTGCGGCCTCGTTGTCCTCACGCTGGTCGAGCAGGTTCCGGAACCGCTGAAACTCGTCGAGGACGATCAGGTCCGGTTCAAGCGCTGCGACTCCGGCCTGAGCCAGGGCGCTTCGCAGTTCGCCGGTCAGCTTCCGCGCTCGTTCCGGTTCGTCGGCGCGCATTTCCCGGCGGCGGCCGAGGTCGTCAACCAACGCGTCAAATCGGCCATAAAGGTCGTGGTGCATCGCGATCCGGTCGAAGCTGTCGCGGACTACGGGGTCGAAGCCAGTGTTCGCCAACTTGATCGCCATCGCCGAGCAATGCCCGTCGAAGGAGCTGCTCGCACCCTGCAGAACCAGCATCGCAGCCCTGCGCTTCCAGCCGCCCCAATGGCCGCGCTGGTCGAGCAGGCAGTGGAGCAAGGCACGCTCGTCGACCCGGCCGGTGGGTCGCCCCCGCGAATCGAGTGAGGTCCCGGGGGTGAAGGCGACGAAGTTGACCGGTTTGCCACCGGTGGCGTCCTCCGACGAATGCAGCGGTTTGAGGCCGAGAAGAGTGAGACGGCTCGGCCCCGTCCAGATCGGATGCGAACCAGCCAGACGTTCCAGGTTCTGACCGGCGATGTCCTGGTTGGAGCAGATGTAGACGATGTCGATCCGGTTGATCTTGTCGTCGTCTCGCAACCGGTCGATGAGGTCGGCGATGATGCCACCGGCTACGACGCTCTTACCCAGACCCGTCTCGTCGGCGATCAGGAATCGGCGGGTCGGATCGGGCCCGAAGTAGCGGTCCATGACATACGCGACGGTGTCACGCTGGAAGTCCTTCAGCATGCCGCGTTTCCCTGCAGGTCACGGCGGGCCTCGTCGATCAGGTGCCACAATTCCAGGAACCCCTGGGGCAGCACGCCGTGCTCCGGGTCGGCGGCCTTCTGCTCGATCAGTTTACCCAGGCCGGCGAGTTGAGCGGGCCGGGTCACCAGGGCACCGAGCAGCATCTCCAGGAGACCCACGTCGAACAGCGGCGATACACCGCCAACGGCGGGCCGGGTTCCGGCACCAGGGTCCGGGTGCCGAAGCCGAATCGGCCCAGGCCCGAGCAACAACAACATGAACTCCAGGAACTTCTCGGGGGTGTCGATCTGATCGGCGAAGACACGGTCGAACCGACCGGGTGGATCACCGATCAGGTCGGCCACCACGATCTTTTCGCGAGACGTGCCGTCGGGCGCGGTGGCGGTGATGACCAGGAATGCGGTCACGGCGGTGATGGACAGATGCTGGAAACGCACATCGACGGCCCGGCCCGGATCGATCGGCATGGCTTCGGAGGACAGGGTGTAGAGGTTGAGCATCAGGGTGAGATCGCCGACCGGTTGCGGAAGGTCACCGGCAGTTATGCTCATCTCGAAGAGGTCTCCTTTCGCACCGACCTCCGCGACGAACACCACCGCGGCAAGATCACACAGGTAGTACTCCAGGTTCCGGCCGATCTCCTCTTCTGGATCGGGCTCTACCTGGGGGCCACGCTGATACTCCTCAAGGATGGCGCGCAGACCGGCCTTGTCGTTGATCATCGAGTCGATGCCGTGCTGGTCCTTCGATGCGACCAGTTCGACAAGGAATTCGACGTTGCCGCCGTAAGCGGCACGGGTGGCGTTCGCCGAACCGACCAGGACGCGGGCACGACGCTGCTTCTCGATCACGTATGTCTTGGCGTGCAGCCCGGTCAACCGAGGAGCGCCCAGTTCCTCGTCGCGGTCCAGCATGAATTGCTCGCTGAGAACGAAGACGTCGCATCCTTCGAGGGCATCGTCAGACAACCGGTCGAGTTCCTCCTGCCGGGCGATGATGGCCAGGGAACCCTGCCCTGGGGCACAGATCTCCAGGCCGCCCTCCTCGACGAAGGGTGCCATGACCAGGTGCCGGGTTCCGTCGAAGTCAGGGCGTCCGCAACCGGGAACGCCGAGCGCGTAGAACGTATGTTCGCGGAACCCGTCCGGCAGTTCCCACTCGGCCCGGCGCGCGTCCTCAACCAGGCCGTCGATCGCCGCCCGCCGTTCCTCCGGCAGTCCTGGAACGGTGCGGCCCATGACGTGCCGAAGCAGTTTCGCGATAGGGCTGTTGGCTGCGGACGGACGGCCACCGATCGCGCCGTCCAGGATGAGGCAGACGTCCCAACTCCGGTCGCCGGTCAGGTTACGGCTCAGCACGATCAGGCGCAGAAGGCGTTCGCCGCCGCGGATGTACCGAACCAGCCATATCTTGGGATGAAACAGGTGTCCCGTGGTCGGCCTGGGCACCTGGTGGACCATCTTCTCCAGCACCAGCAGTAGCTTGGATTTGAGTGGCGGACATCGGATGTACCCGGCCTGGCAGAAAACGTCGATCCGGTTGGCGCAGTCCTGAATCGCCACCAGGATCGACATTTCGTCATCCACATCGCCCGCCCCGTGCGCGGCGAAGGCGATTGGCGCGACCAGCAGACTGCCCAGATCGAGGGTGAAGGTGGTTGCGACCGCCCGGTCCAGGCGGTATCCGGGAGGCGGGCGTAACACGTCGGTGAGCAGGGATCGCCCGTCAGGTGGTAACAGCATCGGCGGCTTCCACCCCATCATGGATGTCGATGACCATGCGGCGTACCTGCGGCCAGCGAAACAGCAACGGGCGGGTGCCGGAATCGCCGCTCCATTCGCCGAGCAGGTTGCGGTTCACCAGCCGGGACTGGGCTTTCTTGACCGTCTTCTCACGGCCAGCCACCAAATCGCGCAGTCGCGGATCGTCCGCCACGTCCCGGACCCGCCCGTCCAGAACCAAGCCGAGCCAGGTATCGGCAAAACGGCGGGCGGCGCCGGCTGCAATGCGCGGATTGACCCGGATGAGCCTGGCCCACATATCCGGCCGGTCCCAGGCACCGACCGTGGCCATCTCGTCGTTCCAGATTTTCAGAGCCTCGCGGAAATCACGCGGCGTGATGTCAGTGAAATCGGCCCGCTCGTAGGCTTCGGCGAGCAGCAGGTTATAAAGCAGGGCGGCGCCGTGCATGGCGATCGAGAACTTGCGGGCGTGCTCGAGGGCGGCGGCCGGGTCAGGCGGCGCGCTCGTCGCAGCAGAGTCATCCCATGGAGACTGGGATCGTTCGTCTGGCCGGTTGCCGGGTCTGAGAAGGTGTTCCAACAGCGTGCCACGGACGCGGATCATGATGTTCTCACGGAGCCAGGCCGCCTCGGCGGCCGTCAACTCGAGCGCGGCGAGGCTATCCGGAAATCCGTCCGGCGGTGGGGGCAGCGTGGGCGGCCAGCGACCCGGAACGCGCTCGGTCAGCTCGGTCGTCTCGGCTGGAGTCTCCGCCCCGGCATGACCGTTGTCGATCCCGTACCGGCGCAGTGCCGAACGGTAGATGGTGGACGGCAGCGTCTTGACCGCTGCGGCAGAGAGCCGGCCGATGAGCCCGCGGGTAGCATCCGCATCGATCATGGTGGTGATCAGCCGACGCTCGATCCGGTCCAGCTCAACCGCCTGGTCGCGGCCAGGGTGGCGGCCGGCGTACTGGATACACCACGGCACGATCAGCAGATAACGAGCCCGGGTGTGCAGAGTCGACGTCCCCGGAAAGAGCAACTCCCCGAAAGCGTCACGAAGTTGCCCGATGCCGAGCTCGTCACGAGCCTCCGACTCGGTGAACAACCTGAGCAGCTCCCGAATCCAGTGCTGCTCGGCCTCTGAACCGTCCAGCCATGACAGCCGCGACGACATGACGACCCCCGTCCCGCCTCTGTCGGGCGGCTACGCCCTCTCCTCCAGTCTGACGGAACCAGCCGACGACCGGAGGAATACGACCCACCCCGTCCGTCCCGGCGACCGGCGAAACGTCGTGCCGAGCACCGCTATACGCCAGGCCGATTCCTGCTGATCAGTTCTGGTTGAAGAGTCTGGTGTTGGGAGTGGTGAACTGACGGACAGGGATGGGCGGTGATCGAACCGCTGCCGCTTGTACCGGGCCACCCAGGCCGGCCCGATACCGGCGCATCACCCTCGACCCGCTTGTGGTCGACCAGCGCGCCACGCTCGCGGAGCCCGGCGGTGATCGGCGGAATCCCGTAGTCCCGTGTCAGCCGCGTGACCGCCTGGATCCGCCCGGCCAGGACGGCGTCAGCAGCCTGGCCGGGTCACCCGCGCCGGGGCGGATGACCCGTCAGCCTTTGTCGGTAGACGTGGCTACCAATCCGTTTTCTGTCGATTGACAACTATTTGGGACGCGCTGTATGACGCCAGCCAGCCCCGGAGGACTACCGGGCCATCCTGACCTGCACGATGCGCACCCTGTCGGCCCCACCGGCACCCGACGGGACGATCTTCGGCCGCACGCCGCTCGACTACCTCGCCTACCTGGCCGCGGCCCGCGCCGACCCGGCGGAGCGGATCGGCGCCCGCCATGGCGGGGACGGGCGCTCACCGGTGTGTGGCGGCCCCGGCCGGGCGACTCACGGTGGAGACCGCCGTCGCCGTGTCGAAATTCCAGCCTTCGGTGTACGCGGTGACGAACGCACCGTCACCGAGCGCTGTCCGGCAGCTCCGGCTGAGGTCACGGACCTGCGGATCGGTGCGGTCGTGGGCGCCCCGGAGCCGGGCTGCGGCCCCGAGCAGCACGGCCGCCCGGTGGTGCCGTCCGTGGTGCGCGGCGAGGGCCGCACCGTCGACGGCCACCGGCGCCAGGACGGGCAGTTCCCGGGTGGCCAGCGCCGCCGCGTAGGCGTCCCGCAGCGCGTTCTCCGCCCCGAGGGGGTCGCCCAGCGCCAGCCGGAGCAGCACGCGTGCGCTGCCGACTGCCGTGCGTGCCCGGTCCCCGGGTGCCATGGCGGCGCCCTCGCGGCCCGGTCCGGCGTCACCACCGGGCTCCAGGCAATCGCGGTCGGCTTCGGTCAGTAGCTGTCGGGCCCGGTCCAGTTCGCCGAGCCGGATGAGTAGCACGGCCTCGCGCGCGGCGATCAGCGTCCGCATCTCCGGCGAGGACACCAGGTCCCGGGCCGCGTCGATCATCGTGGCCGCCCGGCCGGTGTCGCCGCGCCGCAGGTGCAGGTCGATGCCGAGCAGGTCGGTGTCGAACTGGTCGCTGCGGCTCACCACCCCGAACTCGCCGGTCATCGTCCGGGACCGGTCCAGGTCGTTGAGCGCACCGTCGAGGTCGTCGTAGCGCCGGTTCCGGGCCCGCGTCGCCAGCAGCGCGGCCTGCGCCCACCGGTCGCCGGAGCGCCGGAACCGGTCCAGGGACTCCTCGACGTGACCGCGCGCCTGGTCGAGCCGGCCGCTGCTCTCGGCGATCTCGGCCAGGAACATGTGCGCCATCCCGGCCGTCCAGACGTCGTCGCCCGCGGCCAGCCGTTCGAAGGCCGTGAGTGCGCTCTGCTCGTCGTGCAGGAAGAGCAGGATCGGGCCGAGCAGCCGGTAGAGGCCGGGCCGTCCCGGGCGGCCGGTCAGCCGGACGGCCAGCTCCCGCATCTGGTCGCGGTCCCGCGCGGCGTCGGCGGCCGTGGTGCCCGCGGTGTGGTCCGCCCTGTTGAGCAGGTGGGCGGCGCGGGCGTCGTCACGGTCGGACGTCGGCACGTCACCGGGTACGGCCAGGGCCGCGCCCAGCCAGTGGGCGGCGTCGGCGTGCCGGCCGGTCATCTGCCAGTACCAGGTGAGGTTCAGGGTGAGGGCGATCGCGCCGGCCGCGTCCCCGGTCGCACACTGGTGACGCAGGGCGGCGAGTGCGTTGTCGTGCTCGGCGTCGAAGGTACGCAGCGCCTCCCGCTGGCCGGGGCCGCGCAGGTGCGGGTCGAGACGGGCCGTCAGCGCGGTGAGGTACCCGGCGGCGAGGTCACGGGTCGTGCCGGTCGCGTGCGCGGCCCCGTACTCGCGAATGGTCTCCAGCATGCGGAACCGTCCGGCCTCCGGGGCGAGCTGCAACAGTGACCGGTCGACGAGGGCGCTGAGCAGTGCGGGGATGTCGGCGGCGGGCACACCGGTCCCGGCGCAGACCGCGGCGGCGGACGCCGGGGTGACGCCGCCGGGCAGCACGGCGATCCGTTCGGCGACGACGCGTTCGTGCTCGTCGAGCAGGTCCCAGCTCCAGGCGATCACCGCGTGCAGGGTGCGGTGCCGGGCCGGCGCGGTCCGGTTGCCGATGTTGAGCAGCCGAAACCGGTCGGAGTGCCCGCCGTCGGATGCCGGCGGGAGCAGCGTGGTGGAGAGCCCGTCGGCGAGGGCGGGCAGGGACAGGGTGCGGAGGCGGGCCGCGGCGAGTTCCAGGGCGAGCGGCAGACCGTCCAGGCTGCGGACCACCCGGACCACCTCGGACAGTGCGGTCCCGTCCAGGGTGAATCCGGGGCTCACCGCCGCGGCCCGTGCGGTGAACAAGCGGACCGCCTCCGACGTGCGGGCCTGGTCGGCGGTGTCACCGGGGCCGGGCACCGCCAGCGGGTGCAGTGGCACGAGCGCCTCCCCGTCGACGGCCAGGGGTTCCCGGCTGGTGGCGAGGATCCGCAGGCCGGGACACCGTGTCAGCAGCGCCGAGGCCAGGTGGGCGACGGCGTCGATCAGGTGCTCGCAGTTGTCGATCAGCAGCAGGATCTCCCGGCCGGCGAGCTCGCCGAGCAGGGCCTCCCGGTCGTCGCCGGGTCCGTGGCGGCGAGCGTCGAACATCCGGCCGGCCGGGCGTCCGATCCCGGCGAGCACCGCCGCCGCGACCTTCGCCGGC
Source organism: Actinoplanes sp. NBRC 101535 (assembly GCF_030269225.1). NCBI lineage: Bacteria > Bacillati > Actinomycetota > Actinomycetes > Micromonosporales > Micromonosporaceae > Actinoplanes > Actinoplanes sp. NBRC 101535. The sequence goes on from NZ_BSSY01000005.1 coordinate 507,210, forward strand.
TCGGTGACGGCCGACAGGTCGACGAGCCGGGCGCCGCCGGCGTACCCGTGCCGGCGGCGGTGTGCCGCGGTCAGCGCAAGCCGGGTCTTGCCCACCCCGCCGGGGCCGACCACCGTGACCAGACGCCCGGCGGCGAGCAGGGCGTCGATCCGGGCCAGGTCCCCGTCCCGGCCGATGAAGCCGGTCACCGGCGCGGGCAACCCCGCAACCGGCCGGGGAACCGGATTCTCCGAAGCTGTTCCGCGCAGCAGACGGCCGTGGCGTTCCCGCAGGGCAGCATCCGGGTCGGCGCCGAGGGTGTCCGCCAGCACGGCCCGGATCCGCTGGTAGACGGCCAGGGCCTCGGCCTGCCGGCCCTGCGCGGCGAGCGCGTCCATCAGCAGACCGGCCGCCCGCTCGTCACCGGGATGTCCGGTCAGCAGGGCCGCCAGCCGGGTGGCAGCCTGTTCGGTCCGGCCCAGCGCCACCTCGGCGTCGGCCAGGTCGGTGACGGCTTCGACGGACAGGCGGGCCAGACGAGTCGCCACGGTGGGCGCTACAGCGGCAAGGGCGGCGGGCTCGTCGCCCCACAACGCCACCGCTTCAGCGAGCGCGGCGGCCGCCGGTCCCGGCTCACCGGCCCGCAGATGCTGCCGGCCGGTGGCGGCGAGACGTTCGAACCGCAGCGCGTCCACCGCGGCCGGGTCCACCGCCAGCCGGTAGCCGCCCGGCACCTGCTCGACCACGAGGACGCGGCGCAACCGGGAGACCAGGTTCTGCAGTGCGGCAACCGGATCGGACGGCGGCTCCGGTCCCCAGATGCCGGCGATCAGAACGTCGGGGTGGACCGGATGGCCACCCGCGAGCGCCAGCCGCACGAGCAGCCCCTGTAACCGCACCCCGGCGACCGGCAGGACCACGCCACCGCGGGACACCCGGAAAGCACCGAGCAGTGTCACCCGGAGGCGATCATCGGAATCCATCTCTTGATCCTCGCGCGACCCGGCATCTGAACCCAAGCCGTGACAGCGCGCTGTCAGCGCCGTGGGAGCGACCCGGCCCAAGCTCCACCCACGCTCCACCCACCGAGAACACCGAGAACACCGAGAACACCGAGAACACCGAGAACACCGAGAACACCGAGAGGATCCCATGAACGACATCCAGCACCGCCGCGGAGCGGGCACGGCACTCGTCGCCGCCGGTGGCGTCTACTTCGCCGCCGAGTTCGTCGCCGCGGCGGCGTGGTCGGATCCGGCGTACAGCTACACCCACCATTTCATCAGCAACCTCGGGGTGCACGGGCCACTCACCGCATTCGGCCAGTACATGTACTCACCGCTCGCCGCCGTGATGAACGCCGGGTTCTTCCTGCTGGGAGTCGCCACCCTGATCGGCGTGAGCATGCTGCGGGGGCTGCCGGCCGGGCGGCGTACCGCGCTGGTCACCACGGCGGCGGTGCTGGCGGCCGGCATGGTGCTGGTGGCGGCGTTCCCGGGGAGCGGGGACGACGGCACGACCGACTTCCACGGGCTGGGCGCGCTCCTCGGGTTCGTGTCGTGCAACGTGCTGTCGGTGCTCCTCGGCCGATCGCACCGGTTCCTCGGGGTCTCCCCCACGCTGGGCCGGGCCCTGGTGCTGTTCGGCGTCCTCGGGCTGGCCTCGATCGGCGCTTTCGCGGGAACCCTCGCCTCCGGGGCCGGCATCCTGATCGGGCTCGCCGAACGCGGCATCATCTATCCGTTCCTCGTCGGCCTCATCCTGCTGGGCTCGACGCTGCTGAGGCCGGTCCGCCGGGACGCGGAAGCGCCGATGGCGGCACGGACACTCCGCGGCTGATACGTCCGGCGGGCTCGGTCGGCTGTTCGGGCCATCTTTGCCACAGGTGCTTGAGCGGCCGACCGGCCTACCGATTAGCGGACCCGTCAGCGACACGATGGGTAACTGGAGGACTGCAATGAGTAACAACTTGACGAAGCTGGTGGCGTCGGTGGCCTCGGGTTCCGCTCTGGCCCTGTGCACGGACGCCCCGGGCACGAGCCGCGAACTGCGTCGCCGCCGCGAGCACCACCGCAACAGCGTGACCGCCGTGGTTCCGGCCCCCAGCCGCTCGGGTGCCGGCGTGCGACCGGAGTCGGGGCGCGCCACCCACGCTACCGCCGTGACAGTCGGACCGACCCGCCCCCTGTCGGGCGTCGTGCGCCGCCGGGCACGCTGACGGTCATCCCATATCGGGTACGCACCGAAGCACCATCCCCGCACTCCCGGCATCAAGCCCCTGAACCCGTGACGCCCCGAGTCCCCACGTCGCGGCTCGTCACGGCACCGCAGCTCGTCGCGAAGGTGGACGGCGCTCCCGCAGCAGCCACGCCTCCCCGGCCGGCACACCACACCGATCCCCGATCCGGCCGCACGACTCCGAGCCGGATCCGGGCGCACGACATCGCACCGGGTCAGGACACCGGACAGCCGTCCTCCAGGTAGACCGCCGTGTTCTCGGCGCGGGCCCGGACCGCGGCGACCACCCGGCGGGCCAGCAACGCGGAGAGCCGCTCACCGGCCTCCCGCTCGGTGCACCAGGCCCATCCGCGCAGTTCCGCGGGCGGCAGCCGGATCGCCGCCACCTGCTCCGGCGGCAGCACACCACCGTCGAAGATCAGCATCAGGCCCTCGGTGCGGTCCGGTCGCGGCGGCACCCAGTCGGTCACCAGGAGCCGGCCCGGATACACCGGCAGCCCCAGCTCCTCGTCGATCTCGCGTACCACGGCCGCACGCGGTGACTCGTCCGCCTCGACCGTGCCGCCCGGAACCTCCCAGTAGTCCTTGTACGTCGGCTCGACCAGCAGCACCCGCCCCCGGTCGTCGCAGAGCAGGATCCCGGCGCCCATCCGCTTGCGGGGCAGCGTGGCCGTGAAGTCCGGATTCGTCACCGGCCCAGGCTATCGACCGCCCGCACCGCTCAGCTCCCGCCGCGAGCCGCGAGCCGCGAGCCGCGAGCCGCGAGCCGCGAGCCGCGAGCCGCGAATACGTTCCGCAGTCAGGGCACGAGGCCCGCATGGAAACCTCCGGCCCCTGGACACCCCAAATCACCACACCTGCAGCGGGTGTGGTGACTACGGGCGTCCTGGGCGCCCCAAATCACCACACCTCCAATGGGCGTGGTGACTACGGGCGTCCTGGGCGCCCCAAATCACCACACCTCCAATGGGCGTGGTGACTACGGGCGTCCTGGGCGCCCCAAATCACCACACTCGCAGTGGGCGTGGTGACTACGGGTGCGCCGGGCGCTTGAAGCTGCCACGCGGACACCGACTGCGAAACGTGTCCAGCAGCGAGTGGCGAGCACGGCCAGACGGGTAGCAGCGCCGCGCGAGTAGGCGCCCCCGGGCAAAGGCGTCCCGCAGACAGGCGCCCGGCAGACAGGCGCCCCGCGGGAGGCGAGCGGATGGGCGGGGCCACAGAGCGGTCACATCCGAGGGCAGGATGGGACGGGTCGGATTTCGGCGGGGGCTGCCGCCGACTCGTACCGCAGAAGCAAGAGTGCGGGAACCGCCTGGAGCAAGTCCGTCACAAGGTGGAAACGCGATGGCTCTTTCCTGGAGATCACTTCCCGTGGCAGGATTGGATCCAATCTTGGCGAGATCGTATGCCGCCGATGTGAAATGAGATCCCGGGAGGCTCTGTGCTCAAGCCTGAGGAGAACGAACGCGTCACCCGCAGCGGGCCGGGCACGCCGCTCGGCAAGTTGATGCGCGCCTACTGGCAGCCCGCCGCCCTGGTCTCCGAGATGGCGCCGGAACGCCAGGTCAAGCCGGTCCGGCTACTCGGCGAGGACCTGGTGCTGTTCAGGACCGAGGACGGCGGCTGGGCCCTGGTCGGCCGGTTCTGCGCGCACCGCGGTGTCGACCTGGCGTTCGCCCGGCACGAGAACGACGGCCTGCGCTGCCTCTACCACGGCTGGCTCTACGGCGCGGACGGCCAGTGCAAGGAGCAGCCGGCCGAGCCCGCGCACAGCCGGTTCGCGCAGCGGATCCGGATCCCCGCCTACCCGTGCGTCGAGCGCAACGGCATCGTCTTCGCCTACCTCGGTGAGGGGGACCCGCCGCCGTTCCCGGCCTACGACGCGTTCACCGCACCGGCCCAGTACACCTTCGCCTTCAAGGGCATGTGGGAGTGCAACTGGCTGCAGGGCCTCGAGGGCGGCATCGACCCGAGCCACGTGAGCTTCCTGCACCGGTTCATCGACGAGGATCCCCGCGAGGTGTACGGCCAGCAGTTCAGTGAGATCGTCGAAGGCACCGACCAGAAGCTGTCGAAACTCGTCGGCGACTCCTACCGGCCGGACATCGAGGTCGAGGAGGCCGAGCACGGTCTGCGGGTCTACGCGCTGCGGCAGCTCACCGAGGACGTCAAGCATGTCCGGATCACCAACCTGGTGTTCCCGAACGCGTTCGTGGTGCCGTTCGGCAACTCCAAGGTCTTCATCCAGTGGCACGTGCCGGTCGACGACTTCACCCACTACTGGTACATGATCTTCTACGACTTCGCCGAGGAGACCGACCAGGCGACCCTGCTCGAGCAGCGTCTCAAGGAGGTGTCGCTGCCGGACTACCGGCCGTTGCGCAACCGGGAGAACAACTGGGGTTACGACCCGTCCGAGCAGAAGAACCTGACCTACACCGGCATGGGCCTGGACATCAACGTCCACGACCAGTGGGCGGTGGAGAGCATGGGCCGCATCCAGGACCGGACCACCGAGCGTCTGGGCGTCTCGGACCGGGCGGTGACCGCGAACCGGCGGATGCTGCTGCGGGCGATCGAGTCGTTCGAGGCGGGCGGGGCGATCCCGGCGCATCCGGTCGACGACGAGTCGGCCGCCGCGCTGACCGGCCCGCTGGCGGTGGACACCATCGCGCCGACCGCCGACTGGGAGGCCACCTGGCGACGCCGCGAGGCCGAGCGCCGGGCCGAGTCTCCCTGGGCAGGGGAGAAGACGCATGCCGAGCGTTGACGAGCGGGCCGTCGCCGAGGGCGGCGGCGGGTGGGACGCCCGGCCGATGCTGGCGTCCGAGCGCGGCGGGTTCATCGACCGGCACGACCTGTGGAGCCAGGCGCAGTACGCCGCGGCCGGCCAGGTTCGCCGGGTCATCGACGAGCTGGGCCTGGAGCTGATCCGGTTCTCCTTCGCCGACCAGCACGGGGTGCTGCACGGCAAGACGCTGACCCGGCTGTCCGCGCCGGCCGCGTTCCGGGACGGTCTGACCGCGCCGAGTTCGCTGCTGCTGAAGGACTCGTCCGGGCGGTCGGCGCTGCCGGTGTTCACGCCGGACGCGGAGCAGGGGTTCGCCGGGGCGGGTGACATCGTGATGGTGCCGGACCCGACCACGTTCCGGGTGCTGCCGTGGGCCGAGAAGACCGGCTGGGTGCTGTGTGAGCTGCGTTTTCCCGACGGTTCACCGGTGCCGTACTGCACCCGGTCGATGCTGCGCGGACAGCTGGCGCAGCTCGGAGATGCCGGCTACGACATGACCGTCGGCGTGGAACTCGAATTCCACGTCTTCCGCGCCACCGAGAGCGCACTGACACCGGACCGCACGGGGGCACCCGGCGCACCCGGACGGCCGCCGGCGGTCGGGCCGCTCACCAGCGGCGCGCAGCTGCTCCACGAGGAGGGCCTGGACCGGGTCGACGACGTGGTCCAGCTCCTGCAGCGCGGACTCAACCGTCTCGATCTGCCGCTGCGGTCGATCGAGTTGGAGTTCGGCGCCAGCCAGCTGGAGATCACCCTGCAGGCGAGCGGCGCCGCCGAGGCCGCCGACCAGGTGGTGCTGACCCGCTCGGCGATCCGGCAGCTGTGCCGCAGGGCCGGCTATCACGCGACGTTCATGTCCCGTCCGGCCGGTACGGCGACCGCGTCCACCGGCTGGCACCTGCACCAGTCGCTGCGGGAGCGGGCGACCGGGCGGGCCGCGTTCGAGCCGGGCGCGGACGAGACGCTGATGTCCAGCACCGCACGGCACTGGCTGGGCGGTCTGCTGGCGCACGCCCCGGCCGCGGCGGCGTTCACCACGCCGACGGTGAACGGGTACAAGCGGTATCTGCCGTACTCGCTGGCCCCGGACCGGGTGCTGTGGGGCGCGGACAACAAGGGCGCGATGGTCCGGGTGGTCAGCGGGCGGATGGAGAACCGGTCGGGTGAGCCGGCCGCGAACCCGTACCTGTACGTCGCTTCGCAGGTGGTGAGCGGGCTGGACGGCCTCAAGCGCGGGATCGACCCGGGGCCGCCGACGGAGAACCCGTACGCCTCGGACGCGGTCCGGCTCCCCCAGTCGCTGGGTGCGGCGATCGACGAGCTGGCGAAGGACACGGCGTTCGCGGACGCGTTCGGCAGCCAGGTGATCGACTGGTACTCCCGGCTGAAACGTGACGAGTTCGCCCGCTATCTGGCGCACGTCTCCGACTGGGAGCAGCGCGAATACTTCGACCTGTTCTGAAGGGATTTTTCGGATATGTCAGCCTTTCTGATCGACGGCGAATGGATCGACCCCGGCGACCGTTCGACCATCCCCGTCGAGGACCCGGCGACCGGCGACGTGATCGCCGAGATCGCCCAGTGCACGGCAGAAGATGTCGATCATGCCGTCACCGCGGCCCTGAAGGCCCACACGGACCGCCGCTGGTCCGGCCTCCCGCCGATCGAGCGCACCCGGATCCTGTCCCGGATCGCCGACCTCATCGAGGAGAACCTCGAGGAGCTGGCCGTCCTGGAGACCCGCGACAACGGCAAGCCGATCGAGCGGTCCCGCGCCGACACCGCCTTCTCCGCCAAGGACTTCCGGCACTTCGCCGGCGCCCCGGGCCGGCTGACCGGCACGGTCGTCCCGATCGACGGCGGCGCCCACCACGTCTACACGGTCCTGGAACCGGTCGGCGTCGCCGCCCTGATCCTGCCGTGGAACTTCCCGATCATGACGGCCGCCCACAAGCTGGCCCCGGCGCTCGCCGCGGGCTGCACGGTGGTGGTCAAACCCGCCGAGCAGACCCCGATGACCATGCTGCGCCTGGCCGAGCTGTGCGAGGAGGCGGGCCTGCCGAAGGGCGTCCTCAACGTCGTCACCGGCGACGGGCGCACCGGCGCGGCCCTGGTCGAGCACCCCGGCGTGGCGAAGGTGTCGTTCACCGGGTCCACCGAGGTGGGCCGCACCGTCATGCGCAACGCCGCGGCGACCACCAAGCGCCTGACGCTGGAGCTGGGCGGCAAGAGCCCGAACATCATCTTCGAGGACGCCGATCTGGAGGCCGCGGTGGCGACCGCGATGCGGGCGTCGTTCGGGCACTCCGGGCAGATGTGTACCGCGGGTAGCCGCATCCTGGTGCAACGTTCGATCCTCGACAAAGCCACGGAAATGCTGATAAATGCAACAAAGCGCGTTCCGGTCGGCAACGGTCTCGACGGCGGCATCTCGGTCGGCCCGCTGGTGTCCGAGGAGCAGCGCCAGATCGTCCTGTCCTACATCGATCAGGGCGTGAAGGACGGCGCCACGGTCGCGACCGGTGGCGACAAACCGGATAGGTCAGGGTATTTCGTCAGCCCCACCCTCTTCACCGGCGTCACCAACGACATGACCATCGCCCGCGAGGAGATCTTCGGCCCGGTCGCCGGTGTCATCGCGTTCGAGGACGAGGACGAGGCGATCGCCATCGCGAACGACACCTCCTTCGGCCTGGCCGCGGGCGTCTGGACCAAGGACCTCTCCCGCGCCCACCGGATGGCCGCGAAACTGCAGGCCGGAACGGTGTGGGTGAACACGTACAACATCTTCGACCCGGCCCTGAGCTTCGGCGGTGTCGGCGACTCCGGCCTGGGCCGGGACCTCGGTGACGAGGCGCTGCACTCGTACTGCGAGCGCAAGGGCGTGGTGATCGCGCTGTGACCGCTCCCCCTTCGCATGACGGGATCCAATTAGATGCCTTTGACATCCAAGCCGGCGCGATGATCCCCCTGGACACCGCCGCGCTGCGGGCCGCCACCCCCGGCACCCGGCACGCCCGGCACTTCAACGCCGCCGGCGCCGCCCTGCCCAGCGAGGCCACCCTCGGCACGGTGATCGAACACCTCCGTCTCGAGGCGCGGATCGGCGGCTACGAGGCCGCGGAGGCCGCCAAGGACCGGTTCGAGAACGTCTACACCCTGGCCGGCCGGCTGCTCGGCGCCGACCCCGCGGACATCGCACTGATGGAGAGCGCCACCGTGGCCTGGCACCGGCTGCTGGACGCGCTGCCGCTGCGGCCCGGCGACCGGATCCTGGCGTCCGCCTCCAGTTACGTCAGTTCGGCGCTGCACCTGTTCCAGCTGCGCGACACCCGGGGCATCGAGATCGAGGTGCTGCCCTGCGGACCGGACGGCGCGGTCGACCTGGAGGCCCTGGAGACCGCCCTGCTGCGGCCCGCCGCCCTGGTCACCGTGGCACACGTCCCGACCTCGTCGGCGCTGATCGAACCGGTCGCCGAGATCGGTGCGCTGACCCGCGCCGCCGGGGTGCCGCTGCTGCTGGACGCCACCCAGTCGCTGGGCCAGCTGCCGGTACACGCCGTGGCGCTGGGCTGCGACATGGTGGTCGGCACCGGCCGCAAGTTCCTGCGCGGCCCGCGCGGCACCGGCCTGCTCTACGTCTCGCCCGCCATGCGGGAGAAGCTGCGCCCGCCGCACCCGGACGTGCGCGGCGCGGTCTGGAACAGCACCGACGGGTTCGAACTGGCCGCGGGCGCCCGGCGCTTCGAGACCTGGGAGACCTCGCACGCGTTGCGGCTCGGCCTGGGCACCGCGCTGGGCGAGGCCCTCGACCTGGGCGTCGAGGCCATCCACCGGCACACCACCGGCTTGGCGGACCGGTTACGCTCGGCGCTCTCCGACATCGCCGGGGTACGCCTGACCGACCCGCCCGCAGGTGGCGGCGCGATCGTCACGTTCGTCGTCGACGGCGAGCAGCCGGTCGCGACGGTCCGGCGGCTGCGGTCGGCCGGTGTGCACCTGACCCAGGTGCCGGCCAGCCACGGGCGCTGGGACCTGCAGCGTCGCGGCCTGGACGCGGTGGTCCGGGCGTCGGTGCACGTCTACAACGACCCCGAGGACGTGCAGACGCTGATCGACACCGTCGGCCGCAAGACCTCCGCACCGGCGTCGCCCGCCCTGCTCACCGCAGGCCCCCGGGCCGACGTGATCGTGGTCGGTGCCGGGGTGCACGGCGCGTCCGCGGCCTGGCACCTGGCCCAGCGCGGGACGAACGTGGTCCAGCTGGAACAGTTCGCCGACGGTCACGTGCAGGGGTCGTCGCACGCGCACATCCGGATGATCCGGCGGGCGTACCCGAACCCGGTCTGGGACGAGCTCGTGGATCGGGCGTACCTGGCCTGGGCGGAGTTGTCCGCGGCGGCCGGGACGCGGCTGCTGACCACGACCGGCGGGATCTACGCGCGGCCGGCCGCGGACGGCACCCCCGGTCTGCGCGGTCCCGGCGTCGAGACGGTGGACGCGGCCCGCGCCGCCGGGATCTTCCCCGGCCTGCGGCTGGGGACCGAGTTCTCCGCGGTGTACGACCCGGCGGCCGGTGTCCTGGACGCGGCGGCCACCATGCGCTCGCTGCGGGAACTCGCCCTGGCCAACGGGGTGGACCGGCGGACCGGCTGCAGGGTCGAGAGCTGGGCGGCCGACGGCGGCGGCGTCACGGTCCGGACCGCCGACGGGGTGCTGCGCGCCGACCGTCTGGTGATCGCCGCCGGGCCGTGGACCGGCTCGCTGGTCCCGGCGCTCGCCGCGCACCTGAACGTGGTCCGGATCGTCAACATTCACATCGGCGCCTCCGACCCGGCCGCGGTGTCGGCACCGCAGCTCGGGCCGTTCTCGGTCGAGGTGCCCGGGGTCGGCCTGCTCTACGGGCTGCCGGCCTTCGACGGCAGCGCCATGAAGATCGGGCTGGACCACGGTCCGGCCGACGACCCGTCGCGTCCGCAGACGCCGGTCACCGCCGCCGAGGCCGCCGAACTGATGGCGCTGGCCCGCCGATTCCTGCCCGCCGCCGACGGTGACGTGGTCGACTCGGTGTCGTGCCGGTACACGATGGCGCCGCGGAACCGCTTCGCGCTGGGAGCGCTGCCCGAGACGCCGCAGGTGCTGGTGGCGGCGGCCTGCTCGGGGCACGGTTTCAAGTTCGGCCCGGCGATCGGCGCGGCGCTGGCCGACCTGGCGCTCGGCAAGCAGCGCCCGGACCTGGATTTCCTCGCCCCCGGCCTGCTGGGCGAGGAATGAGTCAGCCGCGGAACACGGTGGCGGAACGTCGCTCGTACCACCGGGCGAGCTGCTCGCCGGCGCTGATCACGTGCGCCTGCATCTCCCGGCGCGCGGTCTCGACGTCCTCGGTGACCAGCGCGGCGAGGATCCGCTCGTGCTCGGCGAAGTTGTCGTCGCGGTGGCGCGGGTGTTCCTGCAGGACCAGGGCGGAGACGTTGCGCGGGAACGCCTCGTTGATCTCCTTGATCACCCGGGCCAGCCGCTCGTTCCCGGCGATCTCGTGGATCAGCGTGTGGAACCGGTCGTTGGCCGCGTGCGACGCCGCGTTCGGCGGGGCGTCGCCGGGGCGCAGCAGCTCGTTGGTGGCGCGCAACTCGTCCAGCCCGTCGCGGGTGATCCGCCGGGCCACCCGGACGGTGGCCAGGCCCTCGAGTTCGGCGCGAACCTCGTACGCCTCGCGGACCTCCCACGGTGCGGGCACCCGGACGACGGCGCCGCGGTGCGGGACGACCTCGATCAGGCCGCCGGTCTGCAGCTGGCGCAGTGCTTCGCGGACCGGGGTGCGGCTCACGCCGAGGGTCTTGGCGAGCTCGGCCTGCCGTAGCTGGGCGCCGATCGGGATCTCCCCGGACATGATCCGCGCACGGATGGCGGCGGCGGTCTCGTCGACGAGAGCGCTCGATGCGGTGGCGATGACGGCGTCCATGGTGGCCTCGTCTGAAGCGGCGTCGGGGGGAAGCGGAACCAGGCGTCACCTTAGCAAGACGCGTCTCGAAGTGGATGCATCGCTTGCAGATTTTGGATCCAACAACACTTTCTTCGTATCCCTAGATCACCTATGGTCATCCCCAGACGAGAGGAGCCGCTGATGAGCGCGTGCCATACCTCCAGTGACAGCGGAGCGAACGCCCGATCCGTGCGTTCGCATCCCCTCGACCCACCCACCCCCGCCGAGATCGAGCTCGCCGTCGCCGCGGTCCGCGCCGACGGCCGGGCAGGCGTTCGCCCCCGCTTCTGGGGGATCACCCTGGACGAGGCGCACGCCCGCAAGGTCGTCGCCGGGGACGCCTCCGGTGTCCGGTTCGGCCTGGTCGTGATGGCCCCGGGCGCCGGCGCCTGGGAGGTGGACGTCGCGCTCGACGACGCGGGCGCCACCGCCGTCGCCTGGCGTGACGTCGACCCGCGCCGCCCCGGCATCACCTCCGACGAGGCCCGCGCCGCCGCGCAGGCCTGCCGGGAGAGCCCGCTCTTCCAGGAGGTGATGGCCCGCCGCGGCATCCACGACGTGTCGCTGTGCATGGTCGACGCCGAGTCGATGGGCGGCTTCGAGGAGAAGTACGCCGGCCGCCGCGTCACCTGGGGCACGGTCTGGCACCGCACCGACATCGAGGACAACGGGTACGCCCGGCCGGTCCAGGGCGTCGTCCCGATCATCGACATGGCCACCATGGAGGTCCTGGACGTCGAGGACCACGGGGTCATCCCGGTCTCCGAGGAGGCCGGACCGCTCACCACCGGCGCGTTCGGCCCGGACCGCGAGGGCCTCAAACCGCTGGACGTGGTGCAGCCGGAGGGCCCGAGCTTCTCCGTCGACGGCTGGCAGGTCGACTGGCAGGGCTGGAAGTTCCGGGTCGGCTTCACCCACCGCGAGGGCCTGGTCCTCTACGACCTGGAGTTCCAGGGCCGGTCGGTGCTCAAGCGCGCCGCGTGCAACGAGATGTACGTGCCGTACCTGGACTCGAACTCCACCCAGTACCGCAAGAACTTCTTCGACTGGGGCGAGTACGGCGCCGGCCCGCTGACCAACTCCCTCGCCCTGGGGTGCGACTGCCTCGGTGTCATCTACTACTTCGACGGCACCCACCTCGGCGGCTACGGCGACCCGGTCAGCATCCAGAACGCGATCTGCATGCACGAGGAGGACGCCAGCATCCTCTGGAAGCACAACGACCTGCGCCGGGGCGTCAGCGAGGTCCGCCGCAGCCGGCGGCTGATCATCAGCAACTTCCAGACCGTGGCGAACTACGACTACGGCTTCTACTGGACGCTCTACCAGGACGGCCGCATCGAGCTGGAGGTCAAGCTCACCGGCCTGCTGTCCGCCTCCGGCATCGAGGAGGGCGCCGAGGCCCCGTACGGCCGGATCGTGTCGAAGAACGTGCAGACCCCGATCCACCAGCACTACTTCGGCATCCGGCTGGACACCGCGATCGACGGTTCGCTCAACCGCCTGGTCGAGGAGCACGCCGAGGGCGAGAAGGATCCGGCGCTCAACCCGTACGGCAACGCGGTCCGGTACGTCCGGGAGCCGCTGACCGTCGAGGGCGGGCAGCGCAACGACCCGAGCATCGCCCGGCACTGGCGGATCGAGAGCGCCGAGAAGACCAACCGGTACGGCGACCCGACCGCGTACCGGCTGGTCATCCCGAACACCACGCGCAGTTTCGGCCTGCCGGAGTCGGTGATGTCGCGCCGTGCCCCGTTCATCCACCAGCACGTGTGGGCGACGCCGTACGCCGAGGACGAGCAGTTCATCGGCGGCCAGTACCCGAACCACGCCGAGCCGGGCGAGGACGGTGTGCACGTCTGGCAGGAGCAGCAGCGCTCGATCGACGGGGTGCCGCTGGTCGTCTGGCCGGTCCTGGGGGTGCATCACCTGCCCCGCCCGGAGCAGTGGCCGGTGATGCCGGTCGAGGCGATCCACCTGGTCCTCGAACCGGACGGTTTCTTCGACCGCAACCCGGCGCTCGACATCCCGGACCCCGCCGCCGCCCGGGGCAGCGGTAGTTCCTGCTGCTCGTAAGCGTGATCGCCGGCCCGGTCACCCGGGTCGGCGTCATCACCAGTTCACATTCGGGATACACGAACGCGACGCAAGCCCTTCAGTATTGGATCCAATCCCAGCAAGATGAAATCCCAAATAGCTAAACTTTGATACCACCTCGGTTGTTCCCCCTTGAAGGCCAAGGAGTGCCCCCCATGAAGGAACTCGGCAACCACGCAGTCTCCCGCCGCCAGATGCTCCGCGGCGCCTCGATACTCGGAATGGGCGCCGGCCTCACCGGCCTGCTCGCCGCCTGCGGCGTCGCGGCGGAGGAGAAGGACGCCTCCGGCGGCGCCAAGACCGGCGGCACCCTGACCCTGGCGATCGACGGCACCAGCGCCGTCAACGACCCGGCCTTCTACACCACCCTCGGCGACTGGATGGCCGTCGACGCCATCTGCCGGGGCCTCACCTTCATCTCCTTCGAGAGCAACGAGCCGCAGGCCGACCTGGCCGAGAGCTGGACGATCTCCGACGACGGCCTCGTCTACACCTTCAAGCTGCGCCAGGGCGTGACCTTCCACGACGGCACCACCTTCACCTCCGCCGACGTGCTGGCCAGCTTCAACCGGCAGTTCAACGACGCCGACAAGACCCTGCCGAAGGGCTCGTCGCGCCCGCTGAAGAGCGTCGGCGCCAACCTGGCCGCACTGACCGCACCGGACGCGAACACCGTGGTCGTCAAGCTGATCAAGCCGGACCGCACCCTGCTCGGCCGGCTCTCCGACATCGGCGCCCGCATCATCTCCAAGGCCGCCCTGGAGAAGTACGGCGCGGACATCGGCAAGAACCTGGTCGGCACCGGCCCGTTCAAGTTCTCCGCCGCCACCAGTGGCCAGAGCATCACCCTCGAGGCGTTCGACAAGTTCCGCCTCGGCAAGCCGCCGATCGACCGGCTCGTGCTCCAGCAGGTCACCGACCCGTCGACGATCGTCAGCTCGCTGCTCTCCGGCGACATCTCGGCCACCCAGTTCACCCCGTACTCGGCGCTCGAGCAGCTCAAGGGCGACGACGCGGTCACCGTGTACGACACCCCGAAGAGCTTCGACGCGTTCATGATGATGGACGTGCGCCGGATCCCCGAACTCGAGGTCCGCAAGGCGATCAACATGGCGATCGACCGGCAGGCCCTGATCGCGCAGGCCTTCTTCGGTGCGGCCGTCCTGCCCGACGGCTACACCATCCCGCCGAACCAGGACGCGCACGACCCGTCGCTGGCCGACCTCTCCGCGACCAACGTCGAGGAGGCCAAGAAGCTGATCCAGGCCGCCGGCGCGACCGGCCGGACCGTGCGCCTGATGGCCGCCAGCGACAGCTGGCACCCGAAGGCCGCGCAGATCATCGCGCAGAACCTCACCGACATCGGCCTCAAGGTCGAGACCGACTCGGTGGACCCGGCCGCCTACTTCAACCGCCTGTACGACCCGGCGGACAAGTTCCACGACCTGATGATCTGGGAGCGCAACGGCTACTACCCGGACGCCGACGACATGATCGGCTCGCTGGCGAAGCCGTCCGGCGTCTACGGCGAGTTCATGTCCGGCTTCAACACCCTGGACGGCTCCGCCGCGTACGCCGACATGCTCTTCGAGGCCAAGAACATCGAGGACGCGGCGGCCCGCAAGGCGAAGTACACCGAGATCCAGCGCGAGTGGGCCGAGAAGTACATGACCCTGGCCATGCTGGTCAACGGCTCGAACCCGGTCGTCAGCGGCAAGGGCGTGGAGGGGATGAACTGGCGGGCCCTCGGCAACCACCGCTGCTACATGGACAACGCGAGTGTCTGACACGACCACCGTCGCCCGCTCCGGCCTCCGCTCCGCGTTCGCGGGGCGGCGGCTGGGGCGCGGCCCCCTCGCCGCCACCTCCTGGCTGGTCGTGGCCCTGTTCGTGGTGATCGCCGCGGTCGGCCCGCTGTTCGTCGGCGCCGACCCGGCGCGCAACACCAACGACACACTGCTCGGCCTCGGCGCCGCCGGTCACCTGCTCGGCACCGACGACCTGGGGCGCGACGAACTGGCCCGGATGGTCCACGGCGCCCGGCCGCTGCTGCTGGTGTCGTTCCTGTCCACCGCGCTGGCCGCGCTGCTGGGCATCAGCGTCGGCATGATCGCCGGGTACGCGGGCGGCCGCGTCGAGTGGGTCCTGATGCGCCTGATGGACCTGGCCCTGGCCTTCCCCTCGATGCTGCTGATCATCCTGATCGTCTCGGCGTGGAACCCCGGCGTGGCCAGTCTCGTCGTCGGCATCGGCATCGCGCTCGCGCCCGGCCTCGCCCGGCTCGCCCGGGCGCTGGCCACCCGCGAAGCCGGCCGGGACTACGTGATGGCCGCCAAGCTCGGCGGCACCCGCGGCCCGCGGATCCTGGTGCAGGAGATGCTGCCCAACATGGCCGGGCCGATGCTCGCCCAGGTGGTGATGACCCTCTCGGTCGCCGCCGGGTTCGCCGCCGGCCTCTCCTACCTCGGGCTGGGCATCCAGCCCCCGACACCGGACTGGGGTTACATGGTGCAGGCCGGTCAGGAGTTCCTCTACACGGCACCACGGCTGGTCGTGATGCCCGCCGCCGCCACCCTGCTGTTCGTGGTGGCCTGCAACTTCGTCGGCGACGACCTGCGCGACGCCCTGGATCCCCGGGGGTCGCGATGACCACGATGACCATCACCGTCCCGCCGCGGCTGCGCACCCCGTGGCTGATCGTCAAACGGCTGCTCGCCGTGCCGCTGGTGATGCTCGCCCTGGCCACCCTGGTCTTCATCGCCATGCGGTTGCTGCCCGGCTCCCCCGCCACCAGCCTGGCCGCCGGTGGCAGCAGCGGGAACATGACCGCCGCCGAGATCACCGCGAACGCCGCGAAGATCAACGAGGCGCTCGGTCTGGACAAGCCGCTGTACGAGCAGTACTTCACGTTCCTCGGCGACCTGCTCACCATGGACCTGGGCCACTCGTTCTACGGCAACAACAGCATCACCAAACTGCTCGGCGACTCGCTGCCGGCCACCATCGAGCTGACCGTGGCGTCGATGCTGATCGCGGTGCTGATCGGCATGGTCACCGGCGTGCTGGCCGCGCTGCGCCGGGGCACCTGGATCGACACCGCCACCCGCGCGATCGGCACGGTCAGCTTCTCGCTGCCCTGGTTCGCCCTCGGCGTCCTGTCGATCGTCGTCTTCGGCGTCTGGCTGCGCTGGCTACCGGTCATCGGCCGGCTGCCCAACGCGCTGGACTACCAGCCGTTCACCAACTTCGTCCTGCTCGACGCGATCCTGCAGGACCGTCCCGAGCTGATCCTGCCCTGGCTGGAACACCTGCTCCTGCCGGCCACCACGCTCGCCCTGTCGATGGCCGGGTTCATCACCCGCATCGTGCGGGCCTCGGTCCTCGAGGTGCTCGGCGACGACTTCGTGCGGACCGCCCGGATGAAGGGCCTGTCCAACGGCACGATCCTGCGCCGGCACGTGCTGCGCAACTCGGCGCTGCCCATCGTCACCGTGCTCGGCCTGCAGTTCGGCTCGCTGCTCGGCGGCTCGGTGATCACCGAGACGGTGTTCTCGTACCCCGGCGTCGGCAACATGCTCGTCAACGGGATCCTGCAGCGCGACTACCCCATCGTGCAGGGCGCGGCACTGTCCATCGCCCTGCTGTTCACCCTGGTCAACGTGGTCGTCGACCTGTTGTACCTGGCTCTCGACCCGCGGCTCCGGAAGGCCTGATCATGCATATCGTCCTCGTCCACGGCGCCGGCGGAACCCCCACCACCTGGCAGCAGGTCGTGCCGCTGCTGACCGCCGCAGGTCACGCCCACACGCTGGTGACCAACCCGATGACCTCGCTGAACGACGACGTCGCGCACACCCGGTCGGTGGTCGACGCGATCGACGGCCCGGTGCTGCTCGTCGGCCACTCGTACGGCGGCGCGGTGATCACCAACGTGGGCCGCCACGAGCGGGTCGCCGGACTGGTCTACGTCGCCGCGTTCGCCCCGGACGAGGGCGAGACCGTCAACGGCATCGTCGAGGGCTACCCGCCGGCCGAGGTGTCCAAGTACATGCGCCGCGGGCCCAACGGCGAGTGGCACTCCGAGCACACCGAGGAGTACTGGAACGAGATCGGCTGGGACGTGCCGCTGGAGCAGCGGGCGGTCTGGGACACCGAGTCCCGGCAGAGCGACAACCGGATCTTCACCCAGCCGACCGGCGAACCGGCGTGGCGTACCCGCAAGACCTGGTATCTGATCGCCGCCCAGGACAAGACACTGAGCACGGTCGTCCAGCGCGACATGGCGGCCCGGGCCAAGGCGATCACCCGCGAGGTCGAGGGCAGCCACTTCACCCCGCGGGTGCACCCCTCGGCCGTCCTGGCGGTCATCGAAGAAGCCCTGGACGCCCTGTGAGCGACGCCCTGCTGGAGATCAAGGGGTTGCGCGTCGAGTTCGACGTGCCCGCCGGCCGGCTGCCCGCGGTGGCCGGCATCGACCTGACACTGGGCCGCGGCGAGATCCTCGCCCTGGTCGGCGAGTCCGGCTCGGGCAAGTCGGCACTGTCGATGAGCCTGGTCGGCCTCAACCGCGGGCCTCGCGCGCACATCAGCGGCGAGGTCCTCTTCGGCGGCCGGGACCTGGTCGCGGCCGGCGAGAAGGAGCTTCGCGACGTCCGCGGCAAGGACATCGCGGTGGTCTTCCAGGACGCACTGGCCGCCCTCAACCCGACCCAGAAGGTCGGCGACCAGGTCGCCGAGATGATCCGCACACACCGGAAGACGACGAAGAAGGCGGCCTGGGCGCGGGCCGAGGAGCTGCTCGGCGAGGTCGGCATCGCCAACCCGCGCCAGGCCGCCCGCGCCTACCCGCACCAGCTCTCCGGCGGCATGCGGCAGCGCGTGATGATCGCGATCGGACTCGCCAACGACCCGTCGGTGCTGATCGCCGACGAGCCGACCACCGCCCTGGACGTCACCATCCAGGCGCAGGTGCTGCGGCTGCTCAAGAAGCTGCAGACCGAGCACGGCACCACCATCGTGCTGATCACCCACGACCTCGGGGTGGTCGCCGAGGTCGCCGACCGGGTCGCCGTGATGTACGCAGGCCGCATCGTCGAGCAGGGCACCCGCGACGAGGTGCTGTTCAGCCCGCAGCACCCGTACACGATGGCGCTGCTCAACTCGGTCCCCCGGGTGGACGGACCGGCGCTCGACCGGCTCCCGGCCATCGCCGGCAGCCCGCTCACCGGTGTGACACGCCCTTCGGGCTGTGCCTTCGCACCGCGGTGCTCGTTCGCCGAGGACGCCTGCGACTCCGCGGTTC
Organism: Actinoplanes sp. NBRC 101535; assembly: GCF_030269225.1. Lineage (NCBI taxonomy): Bacteria > Bacillati > Actinomycetota > Actinomycetes > Micromonosporales > Micromonosporaceae > Actinoplanes > Actinoplanes sp. NBRC 101535. The sequence continues at coordinate 525,603 of NZ_BSSY01000005.1, forward strand.
CCCAGCTTCTTCAGCGGTACGGGCAGAGCGGCCACCTGGACGCCTGTCTGCTCGACGAGGCGGCCCGCCGCCGGGAGGTGGCCCTGTGACGACGCCCTTGCTGGAGATCGAGAAGCTCCGGGTCGAGTTCTCCGGGTCCGCGGGGCGGCGCGTCCGCGCGGTCCGCGACGTCGACCTGACCATCTACGAGGGCGAGACGCTCGGACTGGTCGGCGAGTCCGGCTGCGGCAAGTCCACCCTGGGCCGCAGCATCATCCGGGTCACCGAACCGACCGGCGGCGCGATCCGCTACCTCGGCCACGACATCACCCGGCTGCGCGGCACGGTCTTCCGGCAGACCCGCGCCGACCTGCAGATGGTGTTCCAGGACCCGTTCGGCTCGCTGAACCCGCGCCGCACCATCGGCGACAGCATCGCCGAACCGCTGCTGCGGGCCCGCGGCGCCACCCGCGCCGAGGCCCGGGCGGCAGTCGACGACCTGCTCGACCAGGTCGGGCTCGGCCGGGAGGCGGCCGGCCGGCGCCCGCACGAGTTCTCCGGCGGCCAGCGCCAGCGCATCGGCATCGCCCGCGCCCTCGCCCCGTCACCGCGGTTCGTGGTCGCCGACGAGCCGGTCTCCGCCCTGGACGTGTCCATCCAGGCCCAGGTGATCAACCTGCTCTCCGACCTGATCCGCGACCGCGGCCTGACCATGCTGTTCATCTCGCACGACCTCGGCGTGGTCCGGCACATCGCGGACCGGATCGCGGTGATGTACCTGGGCGAGATCATCGAGATCGCGTCCCGGGACGACTTCTTCGCCGGCCCCGCACACCCGTACGGCGAGGCTCTGCTCTCCAGCGTGCCGGCGCTGTCCGCGGCGCCCGCGCGCGAACGGATCGAACTCACCGGCGAACTCCCGGACCCGGCGGACCCGCCGCCCGGATGCACGTTCCACACCCGGTGCCGGTACGCGGTCGACGTGTGCCGCACCGAGGCCCCGGCGCTGCGGGAGGTCGCGGACGGCCGTCAGGTCCGCTGCCACCTGCCGCTGATTCCCGTCTCCGCTCTCTCCACAGCCTCCCCTGTGAAAGGCACCTCATGATCATCGACGCGTACAACACCACCCAGGACGTCCGGGGACGCTCGGACTACCTGACCGGGGCGCGGCCGGGCCAGGCGCCGCCGCCGTACACCCCGTTCGACCCGAAGCGCATCCTGGACCGGATGGACGCGGCCGGCGTCGACATGGCGATGGTCTGCTCGCTGGCCCAGCGCATCGAGAACGACTTCATCGCCGGTCTCGTCAAGGCGCACCCGGACCGGCTGTTCGGATTCGGACAGGTGATGCCGCAGGCCGACGACGCCCTGGACGAGATCGCCCGGATGAAGGACGCGGGCCTGGTCGGGCTGAAGCTGCACCCGTCGCTGCACGGGTACCACGTCGCCGACCACGGCCTGCTCGACCCGGTGTTCGCCAAGTGCGCCGAGCTGGGCATGCCGATCCTGATCAACGCGCTGGACGACTCGTTCTGCGCGCCGCTGGCCATCGAGGAGATCGCGAAGGGCTTCCCCGAGGTGCCGACGATCATCGCGCACATGGGTGCGGTGTGGAACGTGCCCGAGGCGATCATCGTGGCCGAGCGCAACCCGCACATCTACCTCGAGACGTCGGCGACGCTGATGAGCGACGTCAAGCGGGCGTACGCGCGGCTCGGCGCCAAGCAGATCCTGCTCGGCAGCGAGTGGCCCGGCTCCGACTTCGACCTGGAACGCTTCAAGATCGCGAAGGCGATCCCGGACGAGGCCGACCGGGCGCTCGTCGAGGGCGGCAACATGGCCCGCCTGCTGGGGTTCCAGTGACCATCACACCGGTGACCGCGCCGGCGACCATGCCGGCCGAGGACGTGGAACTGCTGCGCCGGGCCGAGCAGCTGCTCGGCGAGGTGTGGGTGTCCGGCCGGCACGAGGTGGCGACGGCACTGCGGGCCGCGGACGGCAGCATCCACACCGGGGTGCACGTCGAAGGCTCCTGCCGGCGCAGCTCGATCTGCGCCGAAGGGGTCGCACTCGGCACGGCCCGGGGCGCCGGCGTCCGCCTCGGTGACGTGGTCAGCGTGGTGTCCGTGCAGATCAAGCCGGCCGACACGTTCCGGGTCATCGCCCCGTGCGGAGTGTGCCGCGAACTGATCAGCGACTACAGCCCGGCGGCGACCGTGTGGCTGACCTCGCCGGCGGACGACACGGTCGTCGCTTGGCGGGCTCTCGAACTGCTGCCCGAGAAAAGCCGGCGGGTGTGGTGAACCTCTTTCGTGGATGGAGAGCGCGATGAGCGTACAAAATGACGGTTTTAATGTTGATGGTGTGCCCTTGCGGTGGGAGGAGCAGACCTGGCCCGAAGCCGCGGAGAGCCCCGACGCGGTGATCATCCCGGTGGGGGCGATCGAGCAGCACGGCCCGCACCTGCCGCTGAACGTGGACACGGTGATCTGCCAGGCCGTCGCCGAAGGCGTCTCGGCGCTGACCGGAGTGCCGGTGATCCCGCCGCTGGCCTACGGCGTGTCCGGCTCGCACGGCGACTTCGCCGGCACCGTCGCGCTGCGGCCGGAGACCCTGATCGCCATGATGGAGGACGTCATCGACTCGCTGCACGCCTCCGGGGTGCGGCAGTTCGTCCTGCTCAACGGGCACATCTGGAACAACGGCGCGCTCGACGTGTCGGCCGAGAAGCTGCGCGTGCGGCACAAGGACTCCCGGATCCGCGCCATCGGCTACGTGACCATGTATCCCGGGCCCGAGGTCAACGGCCACGTCCAGTACGGCCGGGGCCTGATGCACGCCAACTTCTTCGAGACGTCGGTGATGCTGCACCTGCGCCCCGACCTGGTACGCATGGACAAGGCCACCTCGCACCGCGACGTCGACTCGTTCTGGGACTACCGGATGGACCAGGTCAGCGACACCGGCGTCTGGGGACGCGACGTCGCCGACGCGAACCCTGAGCACGGCAAGTCCGAATTCGAACGCTGCGTCCGCACCACCGCCGAGGCCGTCGCCGCCGCCGTCCGCGAACCCTGGCCGTCCTCCGCGCACCGCCCCCACTGAAAGGACCCGCTGTGGAGATCTTCGACATCACCCTCCCGATCCACCCGGAGATGCTGCACTGGGGCCGCAAGCCCGAGGTGGAGATCGTCGAGTCGCTGGCCAACGGGGACGCCTCCAACGTCACCCGCTGGCGGCTCGGCGCGCACACCGGCACGCACGTGGACGCCCCCGCCCACTTCGTCGACGGCGCCACCCCCGTCGACAAACTCGACCTGCACTCGCTGGTCGGGCCGGCGATCGTCGCCGACCTGACCGCGGTCACCGGCGACATCAGCGTCGACGACCTGGTCGCGGCCGGGGTGACCGGCGAGAAGCGGGTGCTGCTCAAGACGTCCAACTCGGCCGGTCCGCTGAAGGAGGTCGACCGGGCGCCGTCCTGGGTCGGCCTCTCCCCCGAAGCCGCCCAGTGGCTGATCGCACAGGGTGTCGAACTGATCGGCATCGACTACCTGACGATCGAGAGCCACACCCGCACCGAGACCTGGGACGCCCACCACGTGCTGCTCGGCGCCGGGCTGATCATCCTGGAGAACGCGGACCTCGACGGGGTGCCGCCGGGCGCGTACGAACTGGTCTGCCTCCCGGCGAAACTGGTCGACTCGGACGGGTCGTTCGCCCGCGCCATCCTCATCAAGCGAGACGCCTGATGGTCGTGGCCGCGCCGGGCTCCGTTGCGGTTGCCGCGCCTCATCCGGCCGCGGTGGACGCCGCCCGCGCGGTGGTGGCCGCCGGGGGCAACGCCGTGGATGCGGCGCTGGCGGCCGCGGCGGCACTCACCGTCGCCTATCCACATCAGTGCTCGGTCGGCGGCGACCTGGTCGCGATCATCCGCCCGGCCGGCGGTGCCGCCCAGGCAGTACTGTCGATCGGGGCGGCCGCGGCGAACGTGGACGTGGCCGCGCTGCAGGCAGCCGGTCCCCGGATGCCGTTCGGCGGGCCGCACACCGTCACCGTGCCGGGCGCGGTAGCCGGCTGGGCAGCACTCGCTTCTCTCGGCGCCCGCCTGCCGCTGGCCACCCTGCTCGAACCGGCCCGTGCCCTGGCCGCTGACGGCGTGCCGGTCAGTCCCGGCCTGCGCAGAGCGATCCTCAACCGGATCGACGTGATCCGCGCCGATCCGGGGTTGTCCGCCCTGCTGCTCTCTCCGTCGGGCGACCCGGTGGACGTCTTGGTCCAACCCGCGCTGGCCTCGACATTCGCCGCACTGGGGACAAATTGGAAGTCGTTCTACCGCGGACACCTCGCACACCAGCTGGTCGACGGGCTGGCACGGCTGGGCAGTCCCCTGGCGGTCACGGACTTCGCGGCACACACCGCAGCCCTGGAGACCCCGCTGTCGGCGGTCATGGACGGCGTGACCTGGTACGCGGCTCCCCCGCCCGTACACGGCGCCTCCTTCCTGGCGATCAACGGATCGTCCTCGCTGCTGACCGACGCCCGCCGAGCACAGCTGGCCCGAGACGCACTCCTGGGCGATCCCCGCAACGGCCCGATCGACTTGGACGGCCTGCTGCTGCTCTCGCCCACTCCCTTGCCCGGGTCCGCTTCCGATCAGCCGAAGCCGGCCGGGGACACCGTCGCGGTAACCGCGGTGGACAGTGCGGGAACCGCGGTGACGCTGATCCAGAGCGTCTTCCAGAGCTTCGGCGCCGGCATCCTGGAACCCTCCACCGGCATCGTGCTGCACAACCGAGGCTCGTCGTTCAGCCTGGAACCAGGACATCCCGGACTGATCGGTCCCGGAGTGCGGCCTCCGCACACGCTGTGCCCCACCCTGGCCGTCTCCGGCTCGGACGTGGTGGCGCTGGGCTGCCAGGGCGGCCGAGCCCAGCCATGGATCCTGGCGCAGGTAGCCAGCGACGCCGTCACCTCACCCGACCTGCCCGCCCTCCTGGCGCGTCCGCGATGGATCATCGGGGCGCGGGAGATCGGGCGCGACACGCCTACCGCGCTTCTTGAGCCGGGTACGCCGGAAGCCGAAACCCTCACCACCGCGGCCGAGGCGGCCGGGCTGGTTGTGGAGTACACCGCCGGCCCCCACGACGACGCAGGCCACGTCCAGGTGTCCCGGCTGGCCGGCGACACCCTGTCCGCGGCGACCGACCCCCGAGCCGACGGCGTAGCCGCTGTCCTCCCCGGAAGGTCCCTGTCCCCTTGATCCCTTGATCCCTTGATCCCCTGATCCCCTGATCTCGCTGAACTCCCGTGGTTACCGGCCGGCTGACCCCCAGCAGGTCTCCGGAATCCACGGGCCCCGGGTTGTGGTGAGTTGCGGCCCCTCCACTCCGCAACTCACCACACCCGAACAAGTCCCCCACCCAACACAGATCAGTTGCTCCCAACCCGCCCCAGAACCCGAACCGCTCCCAGAACCCGGACCACCCCGGTCCCGAGCCGGGACCGGGACCGGCTCGGAACCGGGACCGGCTCGGAACCGGGACCCAACCACATGATCGGGTGCACCCACCACCGGTCCGGAAGCACAGGGCGGCAACCGCACCCGATGAGCTATCCGGTGCACCCACCACCCAAAAATGGGCCGCACCCGCACCCGATCACGCCATCGGGCGCGACCGACCACCCTTCGAGGACGGTGCCCGCACCCGATCAGGTATCGGGTGCACCCACCCACCCCGCCCGGCACCACAGGCCGGCAACGGCACCCGATAGCCGATCGGGTGCACCCACCCACCCCGGCCGGAACCACAGGCCGGCAACGGCACCCGATAGCCGATCGGGTGCACCCACCCACCCCGGCCGGAACCACAGGCCGGCAACGGCACCCACTCACGTGATCGGGTGCAGCCACCGCCCACCAACAGAACAACGGAAGGCAAACACACCCGATCACGCCAACGGGAGCGCTCGGCCACCGCTTGAGGGCAGTGAGGGCACCCGATAGTTGATCGGGTGCAGACACCTACGCCGGCCCGGAACCACAGGGCGGTAACGGCACCCGCTCACGTGATCGGGTTCCCGCACCGCAAGCCAGTAGACGACGAGCAGTGGGACGGCGAACGCCGAGCGGCGAAACAGCGAGCGGCAGGGGCAGAGCACCCGATCACCTTGACGGACGTGCGCCGTCCGCGCACCGGTGACGAATGGGGTGGAACCCGCGAATGGCGGGCGGGGCGGGAGCCACGGGCGGGTAGAAGCCGCGAATGGGTCGGAGTCGCGGATGGCGGGCGGGCGGGAGCCGCGGAACATGGGCGGAGTGGGAGCCGCGGGCGGGCGGGAGCCGCGGAACATGGGCGGAGTGGGAGCCGCGGGCGGGCGGGTAGGGGCTGCGGGCGGGTGGGGGCGGGAGTGGACTTTGGGCGTACCGTCGAGAAGACTTAGTGATCTTGGAAGTGAGAGACGAACGTGCATATTGCTGAAGCGGGTCTGCTGCTGGTGGCCGGGCTGGGGGCGGGAGCCGTCAACGCGATCGCCGGGGGCGGTTCGCTGATCACGTTTCCGAGCATGCTGGCGATCGGGATGCCTCCGGTCGCGGCCAACGTGAGCAACGCGCTGTCGGTGGCGCCCGGGTACGCCTCGAGTGTCCTCGCCAGCCGGGCCGACCTCGGTGGACAGCGGCAGCGGATCCTGCGGGTGCTGCCTACGGCGCTGATCGGCGCGCTCTGCGGATGTGTGCTGCTGCTGAACACGCCGCGGCGCGTGTTCGACCTGGTGGTGCCGTTCCTCGTGATCGGGGCGGCGCTGACGCTCGCCTTCCAGCAGAAGCTTCGCGGGCTCGTCGGCCATCCCGCCGAGGTGTCCGCCAGACGCGCGACGCTGATGCTGCACGGGGCGGTGTTCCTGTGCGCGCTCTACGGCGGATACTTCAACGCGGCCCTCGGTGTCCTGCTCGTCGCCGGGCTCGCCCTCGTGCTGGACGAGACGCTGGCCCGGGTGAGCGCGCTGAAGAACCTGCTCTCCGCACTGATCGGGCTCGTCACGATCGGGGTCTACAGCATCTTCGGCCCGGTGAACTGGGCGGCCGTCGCGGTGATCGCCCCCGCCACGGTGGTCGGCGGTTACCTGGGCGCGCGGGTGGCCCGGAGGCTTCCGGCAAACGTGCTGCGCTCGATCATCGTGGTGTTCGGTGTGGCGGTCGGCGTGTACCTGCTCATCCGCGCCCTCTGAAACACGGGCAGCGCGGCGGTGTGACGCGTGCCATACTGCCGCGCATGATGCAGTGGGTCCTCAGTCTCCTCCTGGCCGGCGGTCCGATCCTGGCAGCACCGCCGGACACCGTGGACCTGCGTGTCACCATCGGCGGCTCCGCGGAGGTCGTCGCCGGAGAGATCTTCGACATCACCGTGAACGCGGAGATCCCCGGGCCGCCGGCCGCCACCGGCATCACCATGACGGTCACCTTGCCGGAGGGCGCCACCTACGAGGGCCCGGGCGGTGGCTCCGGTCCCTGCGAGGGCGAGATCGGCAGCCGGGTGATCGTCTGTATCCCCGACCCCGGCTCGCCCGCCGAGGGCGGCCGGACCTGGGAGCTCACCGCCCGCGCCGCGGCGTCCCTGCCCGTCGGCACCGCCCTGAACACCACAGTGGTGGCGGCCTCGGACAGCACGGAGAGCAACCCGGCCGACAACACCGGCACGCTCGTCACCACTGTCGTCGCGCGGCCCGGCACCCACTTCACGGTCACCGGGCCGTCCGAGCCGGTCGTGCCCGGTGAGGCGTACCGGGTGACCGTCGGTGTGCACTACGCGGAGGGCCCGCCGATCCCGGAGTTGCACATGTTCGCGTCCTTCGACGACTGGTATGTGGACGCCCGGATCGTGAACCTGCCCGAGGTCCGCTGCTCCGCAGACCCCGGTTCGGTGCTGTGCGAGACCGGGCTGCGGCTGGTCGCCGGTCAGGACATCGAGTTGGTGTACGAGTTCCGCACCAGCACCGACCCGGCGGACTATCGGGAGCTGACGTTCACGCAGACGTTCAAGAGCTACAACTTCAGCGACGACTACGCGGTGTCGGCGAGCACGCTGATCCGGTTCGCGAAGCCGCCGGCCGCGTCGCCTTCACCCTCGGTCTCACCGTCCACCTCGGCCACGGTCTCGCCGTCGGTGTCCGCGTCCGCCTCCCCGGGCGGTGGCGGTCTGCCGATCACCGGTACGCCGACCGGGACGATCATGCTGGGCGGCGTACTGCTCGTGGCGGCCGGCGGAGGGCTGGTCCTGGTGAGCCGCCGTCGGCGAACCGGTTGGCGCTGACGGTCGCGATGCCGCCGGCCTTGGCGGAAAGGACACTCATGAAGGTCGATCCCGTCCTCGCCCGCATCGGGGAAGCGGTGGCCCTGCACCACGGTCGAGGACGACGGGACGACGCCCGGCGACTGTTCACGCAGATCTGGACGGAGATCGGCGGGGAACGGGGCGACCCACTGCACGTCTGCGTGCTCGCGCATGCGATGGCTGACGTGCAGGACGGCGTACACGATGAGCTCCTCTGGGATCTTCGTGCTCTGACCGCCGCCGGCGCGCTCACCGAGGCGGACGTGGCGCGGGCCGGGGTGCCGTTGACCGTGGCAGGTTTGTACCCGTCGCTGCACCTCAACCTGGCCGACTGCTACCGCAGGCTGGGCGAGTTCACGACAGCCCGGGAACACCTGAGGCTGGCCCGGGCCGGCATCGGCGCGCTCGGCGACGACGACTATGGTCGGCTGATCAGGACCGGCCTGGAGCGGATTGCGGAGCAGTTGGACCCTCGCGATCGGTAGCGACGGAATCCTCGGAGGTTCCATGGCTGGCCGATGTGCTGGCGGACGGCCCGCTGACCGCAACGGTCCAGATCGTCGCGAACCTGCCGGTGTTCGCGTCGCTCGGCTTCCTCGCCCCGATCCGGTTCGCGGTGCCGGCGTCGGCGTGGCGGATGCCGGCGCTGGGCGCGGGCCTGTCGATCCTGGTCGAGACCCTGCAGTACGTCCTGCGGCTGGACCGTGTCTCGTCGCGGCCGTTCCCGCTGCGGGAGCAGCCGTGGGAACGGGCAACGGTGGTGGTCGGCGGGCCACCCGGAAACGACGACAATCTGACCACCGCTGAGCCCGGCGGCGACAACAACGGTGGCTGGCGCTGATCCCGCGTCACTTCGAGGCGGCCCGCACGATTGTGGTGGCGCTGCCGGATGGGCCTCATTCTGAGAAGCTGTCGGGTCGCATCATGAAGGTCCGGATCCGCCGACGAGCCGGTGTCAGCGACGTTCGCTCGTTTCGGAAGCTGATCCGAAACGGGCTCCACACCCACGGCGGGTGTTGCCACACCCACCACGGATGTACACAGCGCCGTCAAACCCGCACCCCCATGCCGCATCGACACACTCTTCTACCGCAAACCGGGCGCTGCAGAGCTTCACGGCCCGCCCGACACCGGCCGGCGCCCGCTCACGCGGATGACAGCGCCCGACCCCGGACTTCTCACCACACATGCCCACGACACCTCAAGCCGACAACGCGTCCACTCTCCCGAAGTCGATCACCTAGCCCCACCCCACTGCTGCCCCACCGACGTTGAAGCAGCAAAAGCGCAGGGCCAGGTGATCGACTTCGCAGGGGCCCACCGGCGGCACACGCGCGTCGCCACCACCACACCTGCCGCCTGCTGCCCGGGCCGGCTAGACACCTAATGAGTCCTGGGAGTGAGCCATCCGGCAAACTCCTGGTGGGTGGGTAGCCGCCGGCCGGTGAGCACTCGAAATGTCGTTCGCAGTCAGGGTCTGTCTCCGTGGTGATTTCGGGCGCTCAACACGCCCGAATTCATCACACCCACAACAGCGTGGTGATTTGGGGCGTCCAGCGCGCCCGTATTCACCACGCCACCAGGGGTGTGGTGATGTGGGGTGGGCAGCGACTACGGCCGCGCCGGACACCCGAAGTCACCACACCCGTGGCGGATCCGACGCCCCTCGATCCACAGCTGAAGATCGCAGGCGGCGCAGCTCCTCACACACCGGGTGCCAGTGGCGATACCGTCATCCGGTCGGCTGGCTCCGGACGACGTCGAGTGCACATGGACAGACTTCGTCGGCACGGGACAGGAGCAGCCAGCCCGCCACGCCCTGGACCGCCACGCCCTGGACCGCCACGCCCTGGACCGCCACGCCCTGGACCGCCACGGAACTCCCGCCGACGCGTACCCCCAAATCCGCAGAATGCCCCCTAAAGGGCGGAAAGCTCCGCAGCAAGAGCAGAATGACCCCTAAAGGGCGGAAAGCTCCGCAGCAAGAGTGGGCCAGGCGACCGGGTCGTGTCCGGGAATGACCGGATACCCGCGGCGCGCCCCGATGTCCTTCAGCCGGCGGATCTGCTCGACCGTCTGTTCCGGCGTGGCCCCGCGGAACGAGCCGATGGCCCGTTCCTCGGTGATGTTCTCGGTGAGGTCGGCGGCGTCGCAGGCGAAGACGTAACCGCCGCCGCCGGCCAGGTCCACCACGAAGCTCTGATGGCCGGGCGTGTGTCCGGGGGTGGACAGTGCGGTGACGCCCGGGGCGATCTGCACGTCGCCGGTCGCGGGCACCCAGTCGATGCGCGGGTCGTCGTAGTCGATGCGGGCCATCGAGTAGTGCTCGGGTTCGGGGTGGTTGTTCAGGCCGTAGTCGAGTTCGGCCTGCTGGATGTGGACGGGGACGCGGCCGGCGAAGTGTTTCAGGCCGCCGGCGTGGTCGACGTGCAGGTGACTCAACGCTACGGCGGTGATGTCACCGAGGGCGACGCCGACCGCGTCCAGGGCCTCCAGCAGCGGTTCACCGGACGGCGACCCTGAAAGAGAAGGCTGATAGTTCGGACTTGGGTAGAAACGACTACGCAACGCTGGATCCCGCAGCAGCGCCGTGTTGAAGCCGGTGTCGAGGATCAGCCATCCGTCGCCGGTCTCGAGCAGCAGCGACGGCACCGGCTCTCGGACCCGCTCGGTGCGTGAGCCCCCATGGACGGAGGCTGACTTGGGCAGATCCTCCCAGCCCAGGGTGAGCGCGATGATCCGCCGCACTGCCATGTTGCCCCCTCGAAAGCGATTGGATCCCAAGGTAGCCTAGATGGATCCTCCGTCGACAGAGAAAAGTAAGGCAGTCTGAAACACAACCCGGTTAGCGTCCGGCGATCTGAAACAACCGACAAAGGGGGGCCATGCGGATCCTGCTCGTGGAGGACGACCTGCGGGTCAGCACGGTGATGACGTCCATGCTGCAGCGCCGCGGCTACCTCGTCGAGCATGCCGCCACCGCCACCGCCGCCCTCGAGGCCGCCCCCTGCGACCTGGTCCTGCTCGACCTCAACCTCCCGGACGGCGACGGCGTCGACGTGTGCCGGACGCTGCGGGCGCGCAACGAGAACCTGGGCATCATCGCGGTGACCGCGCGCGGCGAGGAACGCGACAAGGTGACCGGACTGCGGATGGGCGCCGACGACTACGTGGTGAAACCGTTCTCGATGGCCGAGCTGCAGGCCCGGATCGAAGCGCTGCTGCGGCGGGCCGTCCGCACCTCCACCGCCCCGCCCGAGGTCGCCGAGATCGGGCCGCTGCGCATCCACCACGGCGCGCGGACCGTCAGCTTCAACGACGAAGAGGTCACCCTGACCCGCAAGGAGTTCGACATCCTCGCGTCGCTGGCACGGCGGCCGGGTGAGGCGGTCACCCGGGAACGGATCCTGCTCGATGTGTGGCAGACCACCTGGTCGGCCAAACACACCCTTGAGGTGCACGTCGCGTCGTTGCGCGGCAAGTTGGGGGATCCCGGCCTGGTGCAGACGGTACGTGGCGTCGGCTACCGTTTGCGCACCGGATGACGGCGGGCAGGGGGCGGTGTGCGCAGGCGGCTCGTGGGCACCTATCTGCTGCTGCTGTGCATGGTGCTGCTGGCCCTGGAGATCCCGCTCGCAACGTCGCTGGCGAGCCGCGAGACGGCGGGCGCGGTCGCCGACCGGCTGGCCGACGCGACCCGGTTCGCCTCGCTGGCCGCCCCGGCGGTGCGCAGCGGCGAGCTCGACGCGCTCAGCGACGAGCTTCAGCAATACCACGAGTTGTACGGAATCGCCTCGGTCCTGGTCGACCAGGACCAGAAGGTGCTGCGCGTCTTCGGCGACGAACCGCGCGACCCGCAGGAGACCGGCATCGCCATCCGCGACGCCCTGGCCGGGCACCAGGTCGGCATGCCGGAGACGCTCTGGCCGTGGGACGAGCGACCGGTCGTGGTGGCGGTGCCGATCAGCGACGGCGGCGCGGTGCTCGGCGTGGTGCTCACCGTCTCCCCATCCGACCGCAGCCGCCGCGAGATCCTCACCCTGTGGCTGATCCTGGCCCTGGTCGGGGCGGTCGCCGTGGCGGTCTGCATGACCACCGCCAGCCGGCTGGCCGGGTGGGTGCTGCGGCCGGTGACCCGGCTCGACGCGGTCACCCACGAGATCGCCGCCGGTGACTCGGGCGCGCGGGTGCAGCCCGGTCTGGGCCCGCCCGAGCTGCGCCGGCTGTCGGCGAGTTTCAACGAGATGGCCGACACGGTCACCGCGTCGCTGGAACGGCAGCGGGAGTTCGTCGCGCACGCCAGCCATCAGTTGCGCAACCCGCTGACCGTGCTGCGCCTGCGGATCGAGGACCTGGGCAGCCGCCTCGACGACGAGGAACTGCGCGGCGAGAACGACATCGCCCTGGAGGAGACCGACCGGCTCGCGGACGTGCTCGACGGGCTGCTCGAGCTGGCCCGGGCCGAGCGGGGCCGGCAGCGCGTCGAGGTGGTGGACGCGGTGTCGCTGACCCTCAACCGGGCGCAGGCCTGGTCACCGCTGACCGAGCGGCGCGGCATCGAACTGGTCACCGACGTGCCCGGTGAGGCCCAGCACGCCCGGCTGGTGGCGACCGCTCTCGATCAGGCGCTGGACGCGCTGATCGACAACGCTCTCAAGTTCACGCCGGCCGGCGGGCGGGTCGAGGTGGGCGTGGCGGCTCGCGACGGTGGCGTGGAGGTCCGCGTACGCGACACCGGCCCCGGCATGACCGAGGAGCAGTGCCGTCAGGCCACCGAGCGGTTCTGGCGGGCCCCGGACGCGCAGAACGTCGACGGCGCCGGGCTGGGGCTGTCCATCGTCACGGTGCTGGTGGAGGCGTCCGGTGGACGGTTCGAGCTGGCGCCGGCGGAGTCCGGCGGGCTGGCGGCGAGCATCTGGTTCCCGGCCGGCGCCGTCACGGTTTGACCGACTTGTAATAGCGGGCCGCCCCCGGGTGCAACGGGACCGGCAGGGTCGCGATGGCGGTGCGCAGGTCGAGCCGTTCGGCGGCCGGGTGCGCGGCGGCCAGCACGTCGCGGCGTTCCATCAGCAGGCGGGTCAGGTCGTAGGCGACGTCGTCGGGCATCGACGACGACACCACGAGCAGGTTCGGCACCGCGACCGTCGACACGGCCGGCATCCGGTAGGCGGAGGTGGGGACGTCGCGGACCACGTACACGTCGCTGTAGGCGTCGCGCAGCGGCGCGGCCCAGGCCGCGAGATCCACGATCCTGGTGCCGATCTCGCCGCTGAGCTGCTTGATCCCGGCGACCGGGAGACCGCCGGAGAAGAAGAACGCGTCGATCTCACCGCGGGACAGCGCCAGGATGGAGTCGTCGAGGCTCAATTCCCTCTGGTGTACGACTCCGTCAGCACTCATGTCCGCCACCGCGAACAGGCGGCTGACCGTGACGCCGGTCCCCGACCCGCGGGCCCCGACCGACACGGTGCGGCCCTTGAGGTCCTGGAGCCGTTTGATGGGGCTGTCCGCGCGGACCACCAGGTGCAGCAGGTCGTCGTAGACGCGGGCCAGCGCGGCCGTCCCCGGCACCGGGTCGCCGCCGGTCACCTGCACGTCCGCCTGGGTGAACCCGACCTCGGCGGTGCCGTTGACGATCATGTTCAGGTTCTCCGCGGAGGCCGCGGTGACCAGCACGCTGGCGTCCAGGCCGGGCAGTTCCTGGTTGACGACCTCGGCGAAGGCGCTGCCGATCGCGTAGTAGACGGCGGTCGGGCTGCCGGTCGCGATCCGGATCCGGTGCTGCTCCGGAGTCCCGCCGACACAGCCTGTGATCATGAGGAGCGTGGCGAGCCCGGCGAGTGCCATCCGGCACGGCCCGGCGAGTCGCCGGCCCCTGGTTCGGGGTACCACCCGTCTCCCAACGCAGCAGGGCGTGATCCCCGCAAGTTTCCCTCAACTTTGTATCCGGGAAGTACCGGCTGAACGTCCGACCCGGCACGGTAACGGAAACCCGCAAACCACAGGGGGGCGAACAGCACATGGACCAGATTCCGGCCCGGGCCGTCGTGCTCGCCGCGGCGCTGCCGGCCGCCTTCGAGTCGGCCGTGCTCGTACAGTGCGTGGAGACGCCCCGGCTGCCCGGGTTGCGCCCGTCGCGGCACGCCGCGCTGACCCCGGCGCCCCTGATCGGTGCGGCCCTCGCCGAGTTCGACAACCCGGACGCCGCGGACCGCCTGGCGGCGCTGCTCGGCGGTCTCGGCTGTGCGGCCACCCGTGAGGTGCGGGCCGGCGGCGGCCGCCGGCGGTACGAGGTGCACGGCGTACTCGTCCCCGGGCACCTGCGCCTGGCGGCCAGCGGGATGCTGGCCGCGGCCTGGCGGCAGGGCCGTCAGGCGCTGCTCTCCCCCGAAACGCTGGGCGTGTCGTCGCCGCGCAACCTGCAACGGCTGGCCCTGGCCCACCTGTCCTGGCGGGCCGTGCTGCTCGCCGGTGGACGGCGCAAGCGCGCCGACCGCCTCTGGGTCCGCCTGCCCGACCAGGACACCGCGGCGGTGCTGGTCCGGGCGGCCCGCCTGCTCGGCGTGTCCGCGACGGTCACCCGGCGCCCGGGCTGCCTCGTCGTGACGGTTCCGGCGAGCGCCGCGCCGGTGCTGACCGCCGTCCCCGTCACGGCCGCACGGGTCCTGTGCTGACCGTCCGGTCCCCTCGACGACGGCGTTCCTTGATCCCGTAATCTACCGACCCATGCCCACCGATCCGTTGCGACCCGGCGACCCTGCGGAGCTGGGCGGTTACCATCTGCTCGGCCGGCTCGGCGAGGGCGGTATGGGCGCCGTCTACCTGGGCCGCGGACCGGACGGAAACCTCGTCGCGGTCAAGGCGATCCGCCCCGAACTGGCCCACCAGTCCGAGTTCCGCGGACGGTTCCGCAGCGAGGTCAACCGGGCCCGGCAGGTCCCGGCGTTCTGCACCGCGCCGGTGCTCGACGCCGACCCGGAGAGCGAGACCCCCTACCTCGTCGTCGAGTACGTGGACGGCCCCAGCCTGGCCGACGTGGTCACCGACCGGGGACCGCTGTCCGGCGGCGACCTGTACAGCGTGGCGATCGGCGTGGCGACGGCGCTGACCGCGATCCACGGCGCCGGGGTCATCCACCGCGACCTCAAACCGCGCAACGTGCTGTTCTCGCTCGGCACCCCGAAGGTGATCGACTTCGGGATCGCGCGGGCGTTCGAGGCGACCAGCAACCACACCCGCACCGACCAGATGGTGGGGACGGTGTCGTACATGGCACCGGAACGCTTCGACGGCGACAGCTCCGGGGTCGGGCCGGCGTCGGACGTGTTCGCCTGGGGGGTGGTGGTCGCGTACGCGGCGACCGGCCGGACCCCGTTCGGCGCGGACTCCCCCGCCGCGACGGCCGCCCGCATCCTCACCCAGCCACCGCAGCTCGGCAACCTGCCGTCGCCGCTGCGCGAGATCGTGGACCGGTCCCTGGCCAAGAACCCGGCCGACCGTCCCACCTCGACCGAGCTGCTGGACCTGCTGCTCGACACCGGTTCACACGGCGTCGGCGACCTGGCCGGCAGCCCCGAACTGCGGCAGGCCGCGCAGGCCGCCCGGGCCGGTGGGCGCTCCCGGCAACGACGCCGCCGCAGTCTGCTCGCGGCGGCCGGGGCGGGCGTGGCCACTCTCGCGGTGCTCGGCGCGGCCGGCGGGATCGCCCTCAAGAACTCCGCGCTCGACGAGCCCGCCGCCCCCGTCGAGGCCGCGCCGACCCCACGGATCGGCAACGGTCCGATGATCATCGACCCGCTGGGGCGGGCCGCCCAGTGGACGGTGAAGGCCGACGGGCGCAACACCTGCCGGTTCCGCGACGGGCACCTGGTGGCGACCACCCCGTACGGCGAGTCCAGCTCCTGCCCCGGCCCGAAGGACATCATCGGCGGCGACCAGTCGATCGCCGTCACGGTGTCGGTGCCCCAGGCGGGAAGTTGCGCGTACATCTCGTTCCGCCGGATCGAGGACACGGTGGGCTACCACCTGACGCTCTGCCGCGGCGAGATCACGGTCACCCTGGACACGAAGGGCGCCGCGACCACGGTCGGCACCGCCCGCTCGACGGCCTTCGCCGACGGCAAGGACCACCGGGTCGGCCTGGAGATCCTCGACGACGTGGCGACCGTCTCGCTGGACGGCGCCGAGGTGCTCACCGCCGACGTCGACGACCGGCGGCTGATCAGCGGCTGGATCGAACTCGGCGTGGAGAACGAGCTGGAGACGACCGCCGACTACGCGCAGGTCACGTTCAAGGATGTGGAGATCCGGACGCTATGAGACTCCGCCTGCTCGCCCTGCCCCTGGTCCTGCTGCTCGGCGCCTGCTCCACCGCGACACCGGTACCCACGTCGTCGGCCTCGCCGGCGCCCGCCCCCACGCCGACGTTCACCGACGTCAGTCGAGGCGACACCGACTCGATCGTGCGGCTGCTCACCTACCAGAGCGGCAAGGACAAGGCGATCGTCGTCGAACCGATCATCTTCATGATCAATCCGGATTTCTGCGAGGCGTTCCACCTGCCTCCGGACAACCAGCAGTGCCAGAGCGCCTGGAACACCGCCGACAGCGAAGCGAAGATCACCCTGCCGCGGGCGGACGACGCGGAGTTCGCCCTGGTCGGCGCGAGCGGCAACGACGACCTGACCCAGTGCATGGACGAGCAGGCGGCGGCCACCTGCAAGGCGTCGGCCAAGGAGTTCGCCGCATGGTACGAGTACAACTCCACGCCGATGGTCCGCCTGAAAACCCGCAACGGCGTAGCGGTCAGCCTGGCCGAGGTCTACGTCCCCTAGAAAGCTGCTGCCACCGCGGCACCGACGAACACGATCTGCAGAGCCGTCCGCAGCGGTAACGCGGTGGCGGGGCGGCCGCCCAGTTGCAGGTGGTGGCGTGCGGCCACCACGTTCGCCGGGAACATCGCGAGCATCAGCAGCGCCAGCAGCACCGCCGCGAGTGGGGCGACCCGCGGGATCAGCAGGCCCACCGCCCCGGCCAGTTCGAGGACGCCGGTCAGCGCGACCAGCAGCTCCGGGCGGGGCAGGCCGGGTGGCACCATCGCGGCCATCTCCCGGCGCCACCCGGGCAGGAAGTGCGTCGTCCCGGTGAGGACGAACATCAGCGCCAGTGCCCAGCGCAGCGGGGTCTGCCAGTCGTCGAGCATGTCGATGCCGGCCAGGCCGAGCAGGCGGAAGATCGCGAAGCCACCGGCCAGCGCGAAGAACGGAGCCATCTCATTCCCCAATCTTGTCGTTGGTAAGATTGCGCCTCGGCTAGGATGTTGTCAACGGTAAGATTCGAGGTGAGGAACATCGGCTACCACCACGGCAACCTGCGCCGGGCCATCATCGACGCCGCCCTGCAGGCCACCGCCGAGACCGGCCCGACCGGCTGGAGCCTGCGCGAACTGGCCCGCCGCAGCGGCGTCTCACACGTCGCCCCGGTCCACCACTTCGGCGACAAGACCGGCGTGCTGACCGCCGTCGCCGCCGAGGGCTACGAACTGTTCGCCGACGCCCTCGCGGCGGCCGGCGACGACTTCTTCGAGGTCGGGGTGGCCTACGTGCGGTTCGCCCTGAGCCATCGCGCGCACTTCCAGGTGATGTTCCGCCCCGACCTCTACCGCCGGGACGACCCGGACGTGGTCAGCGCCGAACGCCGCGCCGCCGGCATCCTCCGGGCCGGATCACGCACGCTGTCCGGAGACGCCGGCCCGGACCGGGCCCTCACCCTGGCAGCGTGGTCGACGGTGCACGGCTTCGCGAGCCTGTGGCTCAACGGGAGCATGGCCGAAAGTGCCGACGGCGACCCCGAGGCCACCATCCGCGCCGTCCTGCGAGCCGCCTTCGTCAGACCGTGACAGCCGACACCACTCACGTGCCCAGGCAGAACCTCTTGCCACGATCCGCGAACTCGGCCTGCGACACCAGGACATCCTCGTCGCTGCGTACGTCCTGGATCAGCACCGTGCCGGGCGCGAGCCGCTCCCGGTCGGACAGCCGGAACGCGACCTCCATCGTCCGAAAGCTGTTGTTCTTGGTGTGGCCGTACAACCGGTAGTCCACGTCGGGCAGGAGCCGTGGCGGCCCGAGACTCGCCACCCACCCGTCGGCGGGAGCCTCCAGCGGGAAACTCAGCACCCGGCCGGCGCCTCGCGGAACGGTGTACTCGACCTCGCCCAGTTCCTCGCCCGCCAGGCTCGGGTGGTCGTCCGGGGCGCTCTGCGAAGGCGCGGGCGCCGGCCGGAAACCGGCGAGATAGACGACGTCCGGCGGATCGTCGTAACACATCGCGACGGCGCCCCAGAGGTCTCCCTGAGCGTCGACCGTCAGCCCGGTGATCCCCTCCTCGGGCACCGAACACGCGGCGAGCCCGGAGGCGGCACCCAGGATAATGATCAACTGTCCTGCTCTCCGTCGCATGACAAGCCACTCTGCACGCTGCGGCACCCACAGGCCAGCGCCGTGTCGATACCGCAACCCGCGTCGTCAGGTGATGCGCTCTGGAGGGCGTGAGACGAGATTCGCACGATGTCCACCCAGCACTGGTCAATCCGTCGCGGGCAGGTAGCGCACGCTGCCGCCGCCAGGCCAACGAGGCCGGACCGCCGACCATATGCGAGCCGGAACGGGGCTCGGCACGGCCCAACGCGCTCAGCGGCAGGTAGAAGTCCAGCCAGTCAGGGCCGCTGTCCTCGCGGCCCGCCACGACACCGCACACGATCAGCGCTCCGTGGGGCAGTCGGACCACACCGCACAGATGGCCGAACCACAGCAGCGACGCCGGGTTGCACGGCACGGCACGGCCTGGTGGCCGCCGCGGGCCACGGTCGGCCCACCCGTGCGTACCCCCATCAGGCTTGTGATCGGGCAGAAGCGCACCGGCCTACATCGGTGAGCCGACCTTGGTGCGCGGGCCACCCCGGGCGGGGGTCAGCGCACCAAGGTCGCAGCAGTATCCGTCAGACAGCGGCTTCGGGTCACTGCGCGCGGCGCGGGAGCTTCCAGTCGGGCCGCGGGAAGTGGCAGGTGTAACCGTTCGGGATGCGCTCCAGGTAGTCCTGGTGCTCCGGCTCGGCCTGCCAGAACGCGCCGGCCGCGGTCACCTCGGTGACGACCTTGCCCGGCCACAGGCCGGAGGCGTCCACGTCCGCGATGGTGTCCTCGGCGACCCGCTTCTGCTCGTCGGTCTCGAAGAAGATCGCCGAGCGGTAGCTGGTGCCGATGTCGTTGCCCTGCCGGTTGACCGTGGTCGGGTCGTGGATCTGGAAGAAGAACTCCAGCAGATCCCGGTACGACGTCGCGGCCGGGTCGAACTCGATCTCGATCGCCTCGGCGTGACCGTCGTGGTTGCGGTACGTCGCGTTCTCCACCCGGCCGCCGGTGTAGCCGACCCGCGTGGACACCACACCGGGACGCTTCCGGATCAGGTCCTGCATCCCCCAGAAACAGCCGCCGGCCAGAATCGCCTTCTCCGTGGCCATGTCTCCTGCACCCCATTCGTTCGCAAAGCTTCCGCCGCGAACACTAGCTCGCCGCGCCCGCCCCGACACGGCGACCCGGCGTCACCGTGTCGAGCGCAGCACCGCGCACGCGCCGGCCAGGCCGGTCCGCAGGTCGAAGAAGAACGAGGTGAGCAGCGGGACCGGGAAGTTCGGGTATTCGGCCGCGTGCGCCGCCGCCGTCGTGAGCTGGCAGGACCAGGCGAGTGTGGTCAACAGGTTGCTGCAGAACCGCCCGGCTTCGGTCGGCGGGCCGTCCGGCGTGCGGTTGATCACCTGGGCCAGGGTGGGATGCCAGTGCCCGCCGGGGTCGTCGGGCAGCCGCAGTGCGCCGGCCAGGTGTTTCGCAAGCCGGGGCACCCCGCCCGGGTGGGTCTTCTGCATGGCGCCCCACAGGCGGGCGACCAGGGATCGTCCCTCGCGCAGGCTCGGCCGGAACGACTCCGGGTTGCTGACCTCGCCGTGTGCCGCCTCCGCATCTTTCAGGAAGTCGTCGTAGCGTTCGCCGCGGCTGGACAGAACCGACCACAGCGGCTGGGCGGTGGTGGGAGCGTCGCGCCAGACCTCGATCAGCCGGGTGAGCAGGACGCCTTCCAGCTCGTGGACGGACCGGCGCAGGCGGCCGACCGCCCGCTCGTCGGCGTTCAGGCTCACCTCGACCCGCCAGGTGAGATCGAGGATCACGACGGAGATCTCCCGGCCGCCGATCCTCGGGAACCAGTCCGGCACCCGGGCCGGCGACGACAGCTGGGGCAGGCGCATCTCGGTACGGGCCAGCAGGACAACGCCGTACCGGGTGGCGCCGGGTTCGTGGCCGAACGCGTCCAGGCAGTCCTGCCGGTTCCCCTCGAGGACCGCCATGAAGTCGTTGAGCAGCGCGTTCGCGTTGGCGAACGAGACGTCGCGGACCACGACCACCGCGATCGGTACGTCCCGCAGGTGTTCGCGGAGTTCGATCGCGTACTCCTCGCGGCTGCCGGCGACCTGAAACCAGAAGCCGGTGAGTTCCGCGCCCCCGGAAGCACCCCCGGAAGCACCCCCGGAAGCGCCTACGGAAGCGCCCCCGCCGGCGCCGGCGCCGGCCAGCCGGTCGCGGACGCTGCGGGCCAGTTGCGCCGGGGTGACCTGGTCGGCGACGTCACTCATGCGTGGATGCTCCCCTCGGAGACGGCGGCGATCCGGCCGAGGAGACGGATCCGTGGCCAGACCCACTGGTTGTCGTGGGCGATGAAGTTGCTCGCCGCCGCGGCGGTGAGCAGGGTCTGCGGGTGGGTGGTCACGGTGCGGGCGATGGCCTCGAAGTCGGCGTGCGAGCACCGGAACGTCGTCGGGGACGCCTGCATGAGGCCGCGCATGCAGGCGTACACGTCGTGCAGCCACGGGCTGTGTTCGCGGCCGAAGTCGCCGAGCGCCTCGGCGGCCGCGCTGCGGAAGAAGTCGTACTCGGAGCTGCGGCCCAGCATCGACGGGGTGAGGGCGGCACCGCAGAAGCCTTCGATGTCGCTGCGGTCCAGGGTCAGTTCGGACTGCGGGCGGCCCTGGTCGATCAGGGACTGCACGAACTCCCGCAGCAGGTTGACGGTCAGGTACGGGTGGCCGGACGTCTCGGCGTACACGCCGTCGATGAAGGACGGGTCCGGCGACATGGTGTTGCCCAGGGCCTTGGCGACCAGTTCGGAGAATTCGCTGCTCTCGTCGCCGGCGTGGTGCGGGAACAGCGGGAACGGGTCCTGGCGGACCAGGGGGCTGAGCTGGTTCTGGTCCATCATGATGAAGTGGGCGTTGGGCTGCTGCCCGAGGAAGATGAGCAGGTTCTCCCGGGAGAACCGGACGAGCTGGTTCATCAGCGGCTGCACGACGGTGAACCGGATGTCGCGGTCGCGGCGCAGGAACGCGGCGAGCTGGCCGAACAGCGTCTCGTACTCGTCGAGGACGAAGACGATCCGGCCGTGTTCGCTGGATTCCCGGTCGGAGCAGTGGTCGATCAGGCCCTCCACGAAGTCCTGCGGGATCCGCCGGCCCTTGTCCAGCGCGTCCGACACCCGGTCGTAGAAGACACTGTCGTGTTCGCGTTGCCCGGTGGTGTCGCAGGTCTGGCTGATGATGGTGGCCTGGCCGGTCGACGAGCCCAGGTCGAAACCCGCGGTGGTCTTGCCGCTGCGCCGCACACTGCACCACAGGCGTACGCCGTTGCGACTCTCGTAGGTGCGCAGCAGGTTCTGCACGCTGCGCCGCCGTACCCGGTAGAAGCGCAGCTGTCCCGGCTCGGCCAGCGGGAAGTCCAGGGCCGGGTTGCGCAGCAGCGGCTGGTGCCGGTCGGCCCGGGTCTCCGCGCGGTAGGCGTGGTCGACCAGCATCCCGAACACGGTCTCCCGGGTGTCGCCCACGTCGCTGGGCTGGTCCCCGCGGGCGGCCACCACCATGGTGGCGAACCGCGGGTCGCGGGCCACTTCGGAGCGCAGGTCGGGGCGCAGCGGGGCGACCACCACGGCCACGCCCCGCCGGGACGCCTCGACCAGGTCCAGCGGGTCGACGCTGTCGTCCAGGTAGCACTGGAGTTCGATCATGTGAGCGATCGGGGACAGGTCCGAGGGCCGCAGCGTGATGTCGAGGCGGTTCTCGTTCACCCGGAACTGGGAGATCGCGGGCAGCGGGACGTGCCGCCGGCCCAGGCCCAGGTCGTCGATCGCCGCGGCGGTCGGCCGCACGATCCGGGCGATCCGGTCGCCGAACAGGCTGCTGCCCAGCACCTGTTGCAGCCGGTCGAGGTCCGGTTCGGTGAGGAACGCGAGGGTGTGCGCCCACGAGCGGTACTCGACCGACAGGATCTCCCAGCCCTTGCGGGTGCCGAAGTCGACGTCGGCGAACCCGCCGAGGATGGCGATCAGCATGGTCGAGGTGAGTCTGCGCAGATCCTGGGCCTGCTGGGTACGACTGGCCCGGTCCAGCCGGTGGCAGTAGAAGTCGATCGGCAGGTCGAGGAAGTGCTGCAGGCCGTTCATGTTCTTCGACTGGGCGTAGTCCTGGCTCTCGCCGCGGGTCAGCTGATGGTTGAACCCCTTCTGGAAGATCTCGGTGGAGTGCTGCCACAGCAGGAAGAGGACGTACTGCAGGAACCAGTCGACCTGATCCGTCTCGTCGTCGATCAGGCGCAGGAACCGGTCGAAGTCGTCCTCCAGCCAGTCGCGGTAGTAGGTCGACCATTCGAAGATGTGCCGCCCGCTGAGCTCCTCCAGCCCCGCCTCGAACTGCTCGACGAGTTCCTGCGCGGTCAGCGGTGTCTCGGGGGCCGCCTGTGCGGGAGCCGGGGGTTCGGGTTCGCGGGCGGAGAGACGGTTGGTCAGCACCACCTGCAGCCGGGCCCGGCGCCGGGGCAGGAAGTAGTCGTCGATGGTCTCCTGGATGCTCGCCAGGTGCCGGTCCAGTTCGGTGCGGGTGAGGATCTCGATGAGGTCCTTCGTCTGCCCTTCGGCCTCGGCGAGCCGGTTGCGGTACGCGAGGAGCCGGATCGCCTCGATGCGGTCCACGATGTCGCTCATCCCGTACCCCTAATCGGTGGGAAGCTCGCGCCGGAGCACCTTGCCGGTGGGGTTGCGGGGTAGCTCGTCGAGGAAGAGCACGTCGCGGGGCACCTTGTAGCGGGCCAGGTTCGCCTTGACGAAGTCCTTGATCTGCTGCGGGTCTTGGGCGGCGTGCGCGGCCGGCACGATGAAGGCGCGCAGGCGGGTGCCGAACTCGGGGTCGTCGACGCCGATCACCGCGGCTTCGAGGACGTCGTCGCGGGAGGCGAGCAGGTTCTCCACCTCGAGCGGATAGACGTTCTCTCCCCCGGAGATGATCATGTCGTCGTCGCGGCCGTCGATGTGGAGCAGGCCGTCCGTGTCGAAGTGCCCGCGGTCGCCGGTCGCCATGTGGCCGTCGATGACCTGTTTGGTGCGGCCGTCGGTGTAGCCCTCGAACGGGATGCCGGTGCGCACGAAGACCCGGCCGATCGCGCCCGGCTCGTCGACCCGTTCGTCGTTCTCGTCGAAGAGCGCCACGTGGACGGTCACCGGCGGCCGGCCGACCGTGCCGGGAGATCGTCGCAGCTCGTGCGGTTGGGCGACGGATGCCACCGCCACCTCGGTCGAACCGTAGACGTTGTACAGGACATCACCGAAGGTGTCCTGGAAACGGGTGCTCAGCTCGGGCGAGAGGGCGGAACCCGCCAGGAAGACCGCGCGCAGCGACGACGTGTCGTACTTCCCGATGATCTCCGGGCCCAGGGCGAGCATCCGGGTGAGCATGGTCGGGACCGCGACCAGCATCGCGGCCCGGTGGTCGCTGATCGCGCGCAGGATCGACTCGGCGTCCAGGCGGCGCAGCAGGACGGCGTGGTTGGCCAGCGACAGGCCCACCGTCCAGGCGCCGAACCCGGTGCTGTGGAACAGCGGGGAGGCGATCACCGCGGTGCCCTGCCGGGGGAACGCGATCCGGTCCGCGATCAGGGCGCTGGCCAGCGGTGACACCTTGGTCCGCGGGGCACCCTTGGGCAGGCCGGTGGTGCCGCTGGTCAGGATGATGAAGCCGCCGGGCCGGCGGGGTTCGGGCTGCGGCGGCGTGGTCGGTTCGGCTGCGGTCAGGTCCTCGACGGTGCGGTCCTCGGACGGCCCGTCGGCCCAGGTCAGACAGCGGGGGACGCTCGTCGGCACGATGTCGGCGAACTCCTGGTCGTAGAGCAGGAACCGCACGTTCTCCCGGTCGATCACCTCGGCGAGCTGGGTCTTCGCCAGGCCGGTGTTGAGCATGGCCAGGCGCAGGCCGGCCCGGGCGGTGCCGGTGATCGCCAAGGCCAGGCCGCGGTGGTCGCGGGCCAGGACGCCGATCACGGCGCGCGGTGGCAGGCCGACCCGGAGCAGGGCGTGGGCCAGGGCGTTCGACCGTTCGTAGTATTCGCGGTACGACCAGGTGCCGCGCTCGTCGGTGAGCGCGGGCGCGTCCGGGTGTTCGAGGGCGGCCTTCTGGGTGAGGGCGGCCTGCGGTCCGAGGCGGGCGTTGGCGACCGCGGCACGCAGGAGCCGGTCGGGCCGGCGCAGGTCCACGATGCCGATCTGGTGCATGCGCAGCACTGCTCGGAGATGTTCGGATGCGCTCACGGCCGGGGCTCCTCGAATCCGTCGCGGGTGATGTGCAGGATCTGTCCGGGTGTCAGCGGTCCGGGCCGGGGCGGGACGCGGCGGATCACCCGGTCGCCGGAGGGCGTGATCGCGGTGACGATCAGGGCCTCCGGGGTGGCGTCGCGGTGGTATGTCGTGGTGAAGGCTTCGAGGGTCGCCGGTCCGGTGTAGCCTTCGGCGACCTTGCGGGGCTTCTCGCGGGACGCGGCCGCGTCGGCGTCCAGGTCGGCGAACGGTCGTTCCGGCGGCGTCGCGGACAGCAGCGTGATCGCGTGTTTGGTGAGGTACCAGCCGAGGGCGGTGACCAGACCGTGATCGTCCGGTGCGGCCCGCAGCAGCGGGACCATCGTGGCCACCGCGTGACTGGAGTAGTTGTTGCCCGGGCCGCCGGCCATCGTCAGCCCGCCGGTGACGGTCAGCGGCCGGTCCGGGTCGTCGAGCGGGAGCCCCAGCTCCGCCGCGCCGATCTGCACGGCCGACGGAAAGCAGGCGTATAGGTCCACGTACCGGATCTGTCCGATGTCGCGGGCCACGTGGTCGAGGACCGCACGACCGTTCGCCCGGATCGCGGGGGACTCGTTCAAGGACGAGCGTTCGGTCACGTACCACTCGTCGGTGGCGTGTGCGCCGACGTGCGGGAACACCCACTTCTCCTGCGGGATGCCGGCCTCGGTGGCCGCCGCGACACTGCACAGGATGATTCCGGTCGCCTGGTTGACCTGCAGGTTCGCGGTCATCAGCTTGGGATAGGGGTCGGCGATCGGGCGATTTCCCGGCCCCGGAGCGGCCACTTGCGCCGCGGTGAGGCTTTCCCTGCGCCACGCGTACGGGTTCCCGGCCGCGACCCTGGAGAACCGGGACCACAGTTCGCCCGCCCCGCCCGGAAGGGTCGACTGGATGAGCGCGTAGAGGTGGATGGGCGCGACGAGCCCCGCCTCGATCTCCGCGTCGGTGTTGGGTGCCGTGTCGACGCCGATGGTCCGGCCGGGTACGGCGTCGTCGTCCTGTCGCGGCCAGTCGAGCGTGATTCCGGCCCGCTCGGCGGCCGCCGCGGTGGCCGCGGCCTCGCCTCCTCCGAGCAGCGCCACCCGGGCCCGGCCGTCCACGATCGCCGCCGCCGCGTCGTTGAGCAGCCGCAGCGAACCGTCCCCACCGAACACCGTCGTCTGAACAGTTTCGGACGGCCGGGCTCCCACCCGGTCCGCGAGCAGTGCCGCCGCGTCCGGGTACTGCCAGGACACGCTGGCGACGTACCCGACCAGATCCACCTCGGCCCAGATCCGCTCTCCCGCCCCGCAGTCCGCGGCCGCCGACCGGGCCGCACGCGCCGCCAGCGACACCGGGTCACCGTCGCGCGGTTCGGTCCCGTGGTCGCTGACCTGGCCCACGCCCACGATCACCGGGGTCCATGCGTCCAGGTCCTGGCCGGTGCGCTGGTGCCGGACCGGCCCAGGTTTCGCCGCCCGCTCCCGGTCACGGCCGGCTGCCCGCTCCGGCTCGCGCCGGGCTCCCCCGGCCAGCCGCTTCAGCGAGACCCGCACCGCATCGCCCAGGTTGCGGGCCACCATCGGGCCCAGCGGCCCGTCCGCCGTGCCGCCCTCCACCCCGCCGTCGAAACGCACCGTGGTCCCGGACCCCGACGGCTCCACCGTCAGGGCGAACCCGACACTGATCCCCATCGGACCACGGCCCTCCAGCCACAGACACCGCGGCGCCTCGGCGCGCACGATCGTCCACCGCACCTCGGCGGGTGTGCCCATCAACTTGACCCGCTCCACCACCCGCTCGCCGTCGCGGAAACCGGTCGGCGTCTCCCCCACCCAGCCCAGATGCGAGGTCAGCCAGCTTCCACGCCGCCCGGGATCCGCGATCTGCGCGAAGACCCGGCCGGGCGGGGCGCCGACCTCTTGCCGCACATCGCAGGGGTACGCGTAGACCCGCGGTCCACCGGCAGGCGGCGTTGTCGGCGGCTCCCGCCGCGGGGACAGAACCCGGGACACGACGGAGGCGGCGACCGCCCGTGCCATGGCGAACACGGCACGCAATGGTGTCGGCATCGCCCGACGGTAAGCGAGTGACGCACGTCACTGCAAGATCGCGACAGGGTATTGACCGGAATGACGATGCGAGACAGTCTCAGCGGCGTGTACGAGACTCCGGAACGCCTAGCCCTGCGCGACGCGATGACCCGTTTCGTCGCCCGCGAGATCCTCCCGAACCTGGCCGCCTGGGAACAGGCCGGCGAGATCCCCCGCAACCTGCACCGGCGCACCGCCAAGGCCGGCCTGTACGCCGTCGGCTTCCCCGAGGAGATCGGCGGCGACGGCGGCTCCACCGTCGACACGGTCGTCCTGACCGAGGCGTTCATGCAGGCCGGCGGCTCGTCGGGCTGCCACGCCTCGCTGTTCACGCACGGCATCGCCCTGCCGCACATCATCGCCGGCGGAGGGCCGGGCCTGATCGACCGATTCGTGCGACCGGCACTGGCCGGCGAGATGATCGGGGCGCTCGGCATCACCGAACCGGGCGCCGGCTCGGATGTGACCGGCCTGCGCACCACGGCGGTCCGCGACGGCGACGACTACGTGGTCAACGGCGCCAAGATGTTCATCACCTCCGGGGTACGCGCCGACTTCGTCACCACCGCCGTCCGCACGGGCGGTCCGGGAGCCGCGGGGATCAGCATGCTGATCGTCGAGAAGGGCACGCCCGGTTTCACGGTGTCCCGCAAACTGGACAAGATGGGCTGGCTCTGCTCCGACACGGCCGAACTGTCGTTCGACGACTGCCGGGTGCCGGTGCACAATCTGATCGGCGAGGAGGGCACCGGGTTCCAGCTGATCGGCCAGGCGTTCGTCCCGGAGCGGATCATGGCGGCGGTGCACGCCTACGGGGTGGCGCAACGCTGCCTCGATCTGACACTCGCGCACGTCCGCGGGCGGGAGACGTTCGGGCGCCCGCTCATCAGCCGGCAGGTGGTGCGGCACAAACTCGTCGAGATGCGGCAGAGGATCGAGTTGGCTCGCGCGTACACCCGATCGATCGCCGAACGCCATGCCGGCGGCGACCCGGTGATCGGCGAGGTGTGCCTGGCCAAGAACGCCGCCGTGGACGCCTGCAAGTTCGTGGTGGACGCCGCGGTCCAGTTGCACGGCGGCATGGGGTACATGCGGGAATCCGAGGTCGAACGCCACTACCGCGACACCCGGATCCTGGGCATCGGCGGCGGCGCCGACGAGATCATGTCCGACCTGGCGGCGAAGGTCTTCGGCTATCAGTGAGGATCGTCCGTCACGGTGACGGGTCATCTGACCCGCCGGATCTCCTCGAAGTAGAGCACCGGCTCGACCGGTCCGGTCGTCATGTGGTCCCGCCTGTCCTCTTCGTCAGTGGAAACCAGTAGTTCACGGTCGGTCCCTGGGTTGCCACCGTCGCGCCCATCGTTTCGTAGAGGTGGCGCGCGCCCGCGTTCGCCTCCCCCGTGATCAGGAACATCCTGGTGGCGCCGAACTCCGCCCCCGCCTCCATGAACGCCCGCAGCAGGGCCCGCCCGATGCCGCGCCGCCGGTTCTGCTCCGCGACCTCGAGGTGATGCAGGTAGACCATGCTGCTGCCGTCCGGTCTGGCCAGCACATGTCCCCAGCACCAGCCGAGAAGGCCGTCCTCGTCCGCCGCGACGAACGCGAGCGCCCCGGGTGCCGGCACGAATGCCGCGGCGCCGTTCCCCGCACCGAATCGCCGGACAGCCCGGTCGAGTAGATCCTCATCAGCCGGTAGGACACTCCAGATCATCTGGCCATCCAGTCGAGCAGGGCATCCCATTCGTCCGCCTCGCTCGCCTCGTTGCCCTGGTTCGCCTCGTTGCCCTGGTTCGCCTCGGTCGCGCCTCGCCGACCGCCTGCCGGGCCGGGTCGTCCGGATCCGAGCAGGCCCGCGGCACGATCGCGCCGGCGGACCATCGCGGTGGCCAGTTCGGCGCGGTGGCCGGCCAGCGCGGGGAGCCGGACCATCGCGGTCAGGTTGTCCGCCAGGAAGAGGGCACGGTCCGGCCGCGCGTCGTTCAACAGCATGCGGAGTACGGGATAAGCATCCGTGATCGCCTCCTCCAGCCCGGGCACCTGGTCCACCCAGGCCGCGGCGTCCCCGATCAACTCGACGATCGACTCGACCGTGTCCGACGGTGCCCGCCCGTCGGCGATCATCGCGCTGAGGTGCCGGACCGCTCCCGTGCTCTCCGGCCACGGCGGGCCACCTCGGTAGACGTTCCACACCACGAGGTCGAGTCGGCAGAGGGCGTCGTCACGCTCCGCCGAGTCCCCGAACTCCACATCCCGCAGGCAGGCCTCCACCTGCGACGCCCGTTCCTCTTTCCGCAGTCGTTGTGGCCGTCGCCGCAGTCAACCGATCATGTCGACCATCCCCCAGCCTCGTCGCGCCGCGCAATTCGGAGAGTACCGGCGTCCTCGGCACCCCGGAACAAGCCCGCACTCAGCCGATCGGTGGGTTCGCGATTCAGCCCTCACATCATCACGGCCATTGATGCGTACGCCGCCGGAGTCCTGGAATCGTGGCGGCATGACCAAGCCCGAACGTCTCCAGGTCCGCCGCCGTTCTCTGATCGTCGGCGCGGGTGCCGTGGCCGGTGGTGCCCTGACGTCCCCGGCGGCTGCCGCTGCCCCCGCTGCCGCCGCCCCCGCTGCCGCGGTCGGCGCGGTTCGCATCACGCCCGGCGACCGGCGCTACGACAGTCTGCTGCGGGGCAACAACTTCCGGTTCGCGGGGCGGCCCGACGAGATCCGGGTCTGCGCCACCACCGAGCAGGTGCGGCAGGCCGTGTCCGAGGCGGTGCGGGCCGGGCGGCGGGTGGCCCCCCGCAGCGGCGGGCACTGCTTCGAGAATTTCACCGCCGACCCCGGCGTCCGCACGCTGCTCGACCTGTCGCCGATGGATGCGGTCACGTTCGATCCGGCGATGCGCGCGTTCGCCGTGCAGCCGGGCGCCACGCTCGGTCAGGTCTACCGGGCGCTGTTCAAGGGCTGGGGTGTGACGATCCCGGGCGGCAGCTGCCCGTCGGTCGGGGCGGGTGGTCACATCGTCGGCGGCGGCTACGGCGCTCTGTCGCGCCGCTACGGTTCGGTGGTCGACCACCTGTACGGCGTGGAGGTCGTCGTCGCCGACCGGGGCGACACCGCCCGCACGGTGACGGCCACCCGGGAGGCCGACGATCCGAACCGGGAGCTGTGGTGGGCGCATACCGGCGGTGGTGGCGGCAACTTCGGGGTCGTCACGAAATACTGGCTGCGCTCCCCCGAAGCCGACGATGCCGGCGGTCCGCTGCTGCCGCCCGCCCCGGAGCGGATGCTCGAGAGTGTCGTCGCGTTCGGCTGGGACGGTCTGACCGAGGAGTCGTTCAGCACCCTGGTCCGCAACTTCGGCGTCTGGCACGAGCGCAACAGCGCCCCCGGCGCCCCCGCGCTCGGGCTCTACGGCCTGCTGCTGCTGTCGCACCGCGCCGCCGGTTATTTCACGCTGGTCGCCCAGATCGACGCGGATCTGCCCGGCGCGGACGGCATGGTGACCGCGTTCGAGGCCGCGGTGACCGCCGGTGCGGGCGTGCAGCCGATCTTCACCTCCCGGCGGACGTCGTCCTGGCTGCACAAGATGACCTGGCCGGGCACCGGCGAGTCGGGCGACGCGACCAGCCGCCGCTACAAGATCAAGGCAGGTTGTCTGCGCCGCTCGATGACCCCACATCAGATCGCCGCGGTGCACCGGCACCTCACCGACGACAGCGGGACGGCCGACGCGAGCGTCCTGCTGATCGGCTACGGCGGTCAGGTCCGCGCGGTGCCGCCGGGGCAGACCGCCGTGGCCCAGCGGGACGTGGTGATGAAGGCCGTCTACCAGACGGCGTGGTCCGACGAGTCCGACGACGCCGCCCGGCTGGCCTGGGTCCGCGAGCTGTACCGCGACGTCTACGGCGAGACCGGCGGCGTCCCGGTGCCCGGCGAGGTCAACGACGGCTCCTACATCAACTATCCGGACGTGGACCTGCTCGACCCGGCGTGGAACACCTCCGGGGTGTCCGCCCACCAGCTCTACTACAAGGACGACCTGCCCCGCCTGCGGCGGATGAAGGCGCGATGGGATCCACGTGGGACGTTCCGGCACGCTCTGTCCCTCTGATGCTTCCCATCTCGTACGCGCTGCTGACCGTCCTCGCCGCCGGGACCGTGTTGCTGCGCCGCGCGGACGGGCAGTCCCCGGCCGGCGACCTGATCCTGTGCGCGGGCGTCGCGGTGTGGCTGCTCGGGCTGCGGTGGATGCGGCAGCGGACGCCGGCGCTGTTCGTCGCCGGGCTGATCGTGCTCGTCGGGGCTCTCGTGGTGCGCGCGCCGCTGTTCGGGTTGTTCACCCCGGTCCCCTACTTCTACGCGTTCAGCCTGCTCGCCTGGCCCGGGCAGCTCGCCGGGGTCGCCGCGACGGCCGTGGTCGCGGGTCTCGCCCAGGCGTCGACCATCGACGAGAGCACCCCGGCGGGCCGGCTCCTGGTCGCCGCGGTGATCGCCGCGAACATGCTGCCGCTGCTCGGGTTCGCCTGGTTCCTGCAACGCTACGAGCAGCGCAACGAGGAACGGGTGCGAGCCTTGGCCGCGGCGCGGACGGCCAACGAACGGCTACGGACGGCGACAGCCGAAGCACGGGAGGCCAACGTACGGCTGCGTGAGTCGCTGGCCGAGAACGAGGCACTGCAGGAGCAACTCGTCGCGAGGGCCCGCGAGGACGGCGTCCGGGACGAACGCCGGCGTATGGCCCGCGAGATCCACGACACGCTGGCGCAGGGGCTGACCGGCATCATCAGCCAACTCCGGGCGGCCGAGCACGCCGACGACGACCCACCGGTACGCCGCCGGCATGTCGTCGCCGCCGCCGACCTGGCCCGCGAGAGCCTCGCCGAGGCGCGCCGCTCGGTGCACGCGCTGCGCCCGGAGCCGTTGCGGACCGCCCGGCTCGGTGAGGCCCTGGCCGGGGTGTCCGCCCGGTGGTCGCGGCTGCATGGCGTCCCGGTCCGGTTCGCCACCACCGGCAACCCGCGGGAACTGCCGCCGGACGCCGACATCGCGCTGCTGCGGGCGGCACAGGAGGCCCTGAGCAATGTCGCCCGGCACGCGGCGGCGGGGCGCGTGGGTGTGACACTGTCGTACATGGATGCCGAGGTCGCCCTGGACGTCCGCGACGACGGCAGAGGTTTCACCCCGGCCCCGACCACGCGACCGGACGCAGGCCCCGGGCTGCCCTCCGCGGAGGCGGGCCCCGGGCTACCCTCCGCGGACTCAGGCCCCGGGCTGCCCTCCGCGGAGGCGGGCTTCGGGCTGGTCGCGATGCGCCAGCGAATCGAGGCGCTGGACGGCACGTTGGAGATCGAGTCGGAGCCCGGTTCCGGCACGGGCATCTCGGTCCGCGTCCCCGCGTTTCCCGGGACGGGGCACGGGCCGGACGTGCCGATGGACAGCGACGCGCCGGTGGGGGAAGTTCGATGAGTCGCGTTCGGCTGATGATCGTCGACGACCATCCGATCGTGCGGGACGGGTTGATCAGCCTGTTCGCCCGTGAGCCGGAGTTCGAGGTGGTCGGGGAGGCGGGCGACGGCGCGGAGGCGGTCCGGCTGGCCGCGGTGTGCGAACCCGACGTGATCCTGATGGACCTGCGGATGCCCGGCGTCGACGGGGTGACCGCGATCCGGCAGCTCACCGAGGCCGGTTCCACGGCGAAGGTGCTGGTGCTGACCACCTACGACACCGACAGCCACGTGCTGCCGGCGATCGAGGCGGGGGCGGTCGGCTACCTGCTCAAGGACGCGGACCGCGACGCGCTGCTGCGGGCGGTCCGTGCCACGGCCCGCGGCGAGGCGGTGCTCGCGCCGACCGCGGCGGCCCTGCTGATGAACCGGGTCCGGTCGTCGGCGACCGGGCTGCTCAGCCGTCGCGAGCTGGAGGTCCTGCGCCTCGTGGCGGGCGGCGCGACCAACCGTGCCGCGGCCACGAAACTGTTCGTCACCGAGGCCACCGTGAAGTCGCACCTGCTCAACATCTACGCGAAACTCGGCGTCGGCGACCGCGCGGCCGCCGTCACGGAGGCGTTCCACCGCGGCCTGCTACAGCCCCGCCCTCGACCTCCGGAGCCATGAGCTGCAGGTATGGCGCTCAGCCGCAGCTGGTAACTGGTAACTGGTAGCTGGTACGACCTTGCCTGGGTGACTGGTGTTGAACAGCGCGTTTGACACCAGTCACCCAGGCCCTGTGTCGAGCGGCCCGGCGCGTCCGAACGGCGACGTGCACGGCGAGATGCCGCCGGTCGAGGGCGGCAGCCGCTCGGCCCCCACGATGGCCGAGCCGGGGCACGAAGGGCATGCGCAGCGATCTCCTGATCGGCTCAGCGGAAGTCGGCCGCGTGGTCGCGGGCCCAGTCGGCGAAGGTCAGCGCGGGCCGGCCCAGCAGTCCGGGGACGGCATCGACCGCCACCTCGGTGGGCAGCTGCGGCACGCTGCCGCCGGCCCGGAGCAGGCGGTCGACGACCGGCGCGGGCAGCTGTGTGAGCAGGTCGGCGCGGTAGGTGTCGACGTCGATCTCCGCCAGGCGCACCGGCTCGCCGAGCGCCTCGGCGATCGCGGCGACCTGGTCACGGATGGTCACCGGGCCCGCGCCGAGCACTGGATATGCGGCATTGCGGGGGTCGTCCAGCAGGGCGTGCACCGCCACCGCGGCGATGTCACGCTCGTGCACCGGTGCGGTGATCGCGTCCGGGAACGCGGTGCGCAGCACGCGATCGGTGCGGATTGACCGCCAGCGCAGCGAGTTCGTCGCGAAGTAGCCGGGCCGCACGAATGTCCGGCCGAGGCCGGCGTCGTCCAGCGCCCGTTCCGCCGCGCGGTGCTGTGCGGCGATCGGGTTGGTGGCGGCGTCCGCGGCCAGCACGGAGCCGGAGGACAGCAGGACCACGTGCTCCACCCCGGCCTTGCGGGCCGCCGCCGCGAACTCGGTCGCGGTCGCCGGATGCGCGTAGAGGAACACCGTGCGGACATCGGCCAGCGCCTCCGGGAACGTGCTCGGATCGGTCAGGTCGGCGCGCACCACTTCGGCGCCGCGGGGGAACTCCCCGGGCCGCGGGGTGCGGCTGGACGCCCGCACGGTCGCGCCGGCGGCCAGCAGTCCGTCCAGTACGGCGGCGCCCACGTGTCCTCGGGCGCCGGTCACCAGGATGGTCATGATCAAACCCTCTTCCGTCGGGAACGTGGTTCAGGTTACATAATTTGAATTCTGTTACCAAGGGACGGCCGGGCACTATGCTGGCGGGATGTCCAGCCTGCTGAGCGGTGAGGTCTGATGCGCGCCGGTGGGCCGCTCGACGCGGAGATGATCCTGTCCGCCACTGAGGATGTGCTGCGCCGCCACGGGCCCGCCAAGGCGACCGTGGTCGACGTGGGCAGGGCACTCGGCGTCAGCCACGCCGCCGTCTACAAGCACTTCCCGTCGAAGACGGCGCTGCGCGAGGCGGTCTCCCGGCGCTGGCTGAACCAGGACCGCGACGCCCTGGCCGCGATCGCGGGTGACAGCGAGATCCCGCCGCGGCAACGGTTGCGGAGCTGGCTCGCCGCCCTGCTGGCGGCGAAGCGCGCGAAGGCGCACGACGATCCGGAACTGTTCGCGGCGTACCGCATCCTGGTCACCGAGAACAGCGACGCGGCGGCCGAGCACGTGGCCGATCTGCTGCGCCAGTTGCAGGGCATCCTCGCCGACGGCGTCACCAGCGCCGTGTTCCGGGACGCCGACCCGGCCGCGCTGGCCCTGGCCGTCTTCTCGGCCACCACCCGCTTCCACCACCCCGCCCACACCGGCGACTGGCAGACCCCCGGCGTCGAGGACGAACTCGACGCCGTGTGCACCCTGCTGATCGACGGCCTGGGTCACCCCGACGTTCACCCGTGAGAGCTACGGGCAAGTGCCCCGTTTCGGCGACGATCGGGCGGGGCGCGTCCATAGCGTTTCGGGTGTCGGCAGGACACGCGAAACGCGGAACAGGTGCCCGGCACCCCCAACGGAGCGTGTGGGTGGACTGCCACCGGTGCCGACGCCTTGCGCCGCGGACTGCGGGCCCGGGGCGCTCCGAGCGACCTGTTGCCAGTCGATCCACAGGTGCAGCACAACGGAGTCCTGAACGCGGACGTTTTCCTTGCGTTCATGAATTCGTTGCCGCGCAGTGGGCTGTCGCGCCGGGCCTTCGGGGCCGGCCTCATCGGAGCGCTCGGGATCGCCGTGCTCGCGGGATGCGCGGAGGAGAGCGCGTCGGCGGAAGGGAGCACGACGTCGGCCGACGGGCTGTTCGACACCGGCACGGTGCATGACATCGATGTGACGTTCGAGCAGGCCGATTACGACGAGATGATCGCGGCGTACCTCGACAACGGCGACAAGGGGTGGATCTCCTCGTCGATGACGATAGACGGGTCGGCGTACGAGAAAGTGGGTCTGCGCCTGAAGGGCAACTCGTCGCTGCGGAGCGTTTCCGCGTCGGCGGATCCGAAGGATCTGCCCTGGCTGGTGCGGCTGGACAAGTATGTCGACGGGCAGGCGCACGAGGGCTACACCGATTTTGTCATCCGATCGAACAACACGTCGACGGCGCTGAACGAGGCCGTGGCGCTCGACCTGCTCGGCAAGGCGGGACTGGCCACCCAGGCCGCGATGTCGCTGCGCCTGAGCGTGAACGGCGGCGACGAGGTGCTGCGGCTGGCCGTCGAGAACCCGGACGACACCTGGGACGCGGCCAATTTCGCGTCGGCGGGCATTCTCTACAAGGCCGAGGCGGACGGCGACTACAGCTACCGGGGTGAGGACGCGGCCGATTACGAGGACGTGTTCGACCAGGAGACCGACGACGACGATCCGAACCTGGTGCCGCTGATCGCATTCCTCAAGTTCATCAACGAGTCGGACGACGCCACGTTCGGTTCGGATCTGGGTGAGCACCTGGACGTCGATGCTTTCGCGACGTATCTGGCGTTCGAGGAACTGGTCGCCAACTCGGACGACATCGACGGTCCGGGCAACAATTCGTATCTGCGCTACACGACGGAGAAGACACAGTTCACGGTGGTCGCCTGGGACCACAACCTGGCGTTCGGCGGCATGGGCGGCGGTGGCGGGCGCGGCGGTGCACCGGGCGGCGGGGCGATGCCGAGCGGCGGCGCCATGCCGAGCGGGGCTCCGGGTGGCAACGACCAGAAACAAGGCGACCAGAAGCAGAACGGTCAGGGACAGAACGGCCAGAAGCAGGGCGGCCCCGGCGGACGAAGCAACATCCTGGTCGAACGCTTCAAGGCGAACAAGACCTTCGCCGCGCTCTTCGCCACCGCGCAGACTGATCTGAAAGCGTCGCTGTACACCAGCGGCGAGGCGGCGAAACTCCTCGAGGCGCGGGCGTCCGTGTTGACCGCGCAGGCCGCCGACCTGGTCACCGCCGACACCGTCACGCAGGAGTCCGCCACCATCTCCGCCTACTTCACGAAGTGATCAGAACAAACGACCAGGACCGAGTGATCGGAACGCGGTGATCAGCGGCGGGCCGCCCATCCGAGGAGCTGCTGCTCACGGGTGAGGCGGCCGCCCGTGACGACACCGGCCAGGTCGTTCAGCGGGGCCTCGAGGCGGGACCGGGCAGACACCGGCGCCGCAGCGAGATCGGTGCGGCACTGCTCGACGACCGATGACGCGTCCACCCCGGGCAGAGACAGGAAGAAGATCAGCTGTCGCCACGCGTACGCCAGATCGCGCTGATCCCGACCGGACAGCCGGACCACCGACGCGAACGTCCGCCGTGCCACGGGAGCCCAGCCGTCCGCCGGGACGACACCCACCGCGTGCACGAGCGTCGCCAGGTTGTGGCTGGTCAGGATCTGCGCCTGCTCGATCACCATCCCGTTCTCGCCCACCGTCAGCCGGCCGCTGCGGGCCACCCCGGCACGGGCGTGACACCGTTCGCCGAAGTCCTGCCGGCGCAGCCCCGAGTATTCGATGTCGTAGTAACGCGCGTAGAGGCTCCCGGCCAGCAACTCACCGGCCAGGTCGGCGGCCCGCACGAACTTGGGCGTGAACCAGCCGGTGAAGATGTCGGCGGCGAGCTGCTCCACCCACGGCAGGTCCCGTCCGGCCTCGGTGGACAGCGCGGCGAGTTCCCTGATCAGCGGGTTCGGTAGCAGCGTCGCGGGGAAGCCGTCCACCGCCAGTTCCCCGAGCCGCCGCAGCGTGGCGAACGCCTCCTGGCGGGTGCCGTCACCGGCCTGCCGGTGCGGGCGCAACGCGTCGATCCACGGCAGTTCGGACAGCCGCACCTGATGCGCCAGGTCGACCAGGAGCAGCGACCGCCGCACGCGGAACGCCCGGTAGGAGGCCGCCACCAGCCTTTCCACGGCCTCATCGGGGTACGCCGCCGCGCTCGTCCGGGCCGCCAACTGGGGTACGAGTTCCGCGAGCACCTCGGCCGACGGCACCGCCCCGGAGCGCACCAGTTCGTCGACCGGCCCGGCCTGGGCCCGCCGCACGACCTGCCGGACCTCGTCGGGGATCGGCGTACCGGCGGGAATCCCGTGCGTGGCGGCCTCGGCGGCGGTCACCGGGGCGCAGACCGCCGCCACGTCCCGGATCCCGGAGTCCGGGTCGAGTGCGGCGATCCGGGACACCACCACGCGGGCCAGCCGGTGCCGTCCGGGAATGCTCGCGATCCGCGCCTGACCGTCACGCAGCGCGGTGTGCCCGGCCGATCCGGGCCGTCCGCGCCGCGCCACCATCGACGTGATCACGTGGCGGAGCAGTCCGGCCTGCCGGGGCGCGAGTTCCTTGCCGGCGACGACGTGCCGGGCGGCGGATCGCAGGACGGCCAGGTTCTCCTTCGGATTGCGGTGTTTTCGGCACCGCGTGTACCGGCCGGCGAGCCGGTCGTAGCGGGCGAGCAGCGCCGTCGCCCGCTCCCGCCACTCGTCGTCGGCGGCAGACGGGCCGGCAGACGAGAAGCCGGCGGACAGCCACAGGGACAGGAACTCGTCGGCGAGCGGATTCCACACCGCCAGCGCCTCGCGCATCGCCTCGACCCGCTCGTTCGGTCGGCGCCCGGCCAGGGCGGCGCCCACCTCACCCGCACTGGACCGCCACAGCACCTCCGGATCCTGCTCACCCACCGGACCGGGAGAGGGCACGAAACAGAGGCGATCGGCGAACGGCCCGATGCTGTCCAGCACACCCAGCGCGCCGGACCGATCGCCGGCCCGCAGCAGCCACGCCACCACGAGCAGGGCCGCCTCCTCCGGCGTGCTCAGCCGGTAGGCACCACTGTCCAGCAGCGCACACAGCTCGGCCTGCCCCGCATCGGTCAAGAAGTGGGCGAACACCCGGCCCCGGAGGTCGCCGAGCGCTGTCTCCTGTGGGCGCAGCGGTCCACCCGCCACCGGCTCCCCGGTCGCGAACCCGCCCTTGACCACGGTCGGCGTGACCCAGGCGGGATAACCGGCCATCGGGGTACGCGACCCGACGCGTACCCTGCCGGACGCCATCCCGGCCAGCACCCGCGACCAGCGCTCGACCCGTTTCCCGGCCCGCGCCCGGGTGGCCGGGTCCTCGTGCGTCGTCGCGGTGACGAACGCCGCCGCGAGCTGTCCCAACGGGTACGCCGTGCCGGGCTGTGTACTCTCCACGCCGGCGTGGCAGGTTCCGCCCCTGCTCCCTCCGGGTCCTGAGCCCGGTGCTCTGCTGATTGAGCTACACGCCGTATCCGCACGAACCTAGTGCACGGGTTCGGGCGTTCCACGACGGGCGTGTGCCCGTACGGCGTACGGTGCGAAGGTGACCTTGAGCCGGCTGATCTACATCAGCGCCAAGCCACCCCTGCCGTCCGGTGAGATCTTCGAGATCCAGCAGCAGGCGATGCGCAACAACGCACGCGACGAGCTGACCGGGGTGCTGCTGTTCAACCGCACCTGTTTCCTGCAGTGCCTGGAGGGTGAGCGGGTGACCGTGACCCGCACCTTCACCGTGATCGCCGCCGACGACCGCCACCACCGGGTCGAGCTGCTGTCGATGGCCGACACCGACCGGCGCGCGTACCCGGACTGGTCGATGGGACTGCTCGACGTCGACTCCCCGGCGATCCGGGTGGTCCTCGACGAGGTGGTGCCGGGTGGGCTGCTCCCGGCGAACCTGTCCGGCGAGAACTCCCGGCTGCTGCTGGACCGGCTGCGTGGCGTACACCTGACGCGCCGTACCGCTGTCCTGCCGAGCCTGCGCCCGGCGGCCATGCCGGATCTCACCGCGCCGAACGCCTGACCGCCCCCGGGGGGAAGGGTCAGGCGAACCGCACCGGTTCGTCCTCCACGTCGGCGCGGGTCCGCACGTCGACCACCGCCACCATGACCGGGGACCCCAGCCGGGTGTCGAAGGGCAGGTCCGGCACCGTCGCCGGACCGTCCTCGACGATGAGCAGGTCCCGGGTCGTGGGCGGGGTGGGCGGCTCGGTGACGGTGTCGACCACGAGCTCGGTCGTCCGGCCCTGTGCCCGCCCGGAGGCCTGCGCCGGGGCGGTGATCAGGCCGCCCATCGCCAGGCCGGTGATCGCGGCGAGCATGACTGACAGTGAACGCTTACGCATCGGACGACCCCTTCGTGAACCGGTGACGCTCTCCACGATCGGCCGCCGACCTGTGCCGCTCCTGTGCCCGGCGTGTGAGCTCGGTTCTACGCCGGCGCCATCGCCCGGGCCATCGCGGTCAGCGCGTCGCGGCGGGGCATCGCCCGGAGCCCCTCCATCGACTGCCGGTAGTGGTCGCTCGGCACGTGCAGGGGTTCGACGCCGAGATTGGCCAGGGCGCTGTCCACGACGGCCTCGGGCGACATCAGGTGGTGCAGGGTGGCCGGGTCGATACCCTGCTTCGCCGGGGCCTCGGTGTCGGTGGCGCCCGGGCACAGGGTCAGCACGTCGATGCCGGCCGGGGTCAGTTCGCCCCACAGCGCCTCGCCCAGCGCGATGACGTACGCCTTGCTCGCCGAGTAGACCGCGGAGTAGGGGCATCCGATCAGCCCCTCCACCGAGGCGGTGAACAGCAGCGCGCCGCGCCCCCGCCGCCGCAACGCCGGGACGAGACCGTGGGCCAGCCGGGTGGGCACGGTGCAGTTCACCGTCTGCAGGTCGGCGAGGGCACCGGGGTCACCGCTCTCGAAGGCCCCCTTGACCCCGAACCCGGCGTTGTTGACCACCATGCCGACGTCCAGGTCGCGGACCGCGTCGAGGATCCGGTCCGGCGCACCCGGATCGGTGAGGTCCTCGGGCAGGACGTGCACGCCGGTGCCGTGCTTCGCGGTGAGCTCGGCGGCCAGGTCCCGCAGCCGGTCGGCGCGACGGGCGACCAGCACGAGGTCGAGGCCGCGGGCGGCGAGCTCGACCGCGAAGGCCCGCCCGATACCGGACGACGCCCCGGTCACCAGCGCGACAGGTCCGTACCGGTGGGT
Source organism: Actinoplanes sp. NBRC 101535 (assembly GCF_030269225.1). NCBI lineage: Bacteria > Bacillati > Actinomycetota > Actinomycetes > Micromonosporales > Micromonosporaceae > Actinoplanes > Actinoplanes sp. NBRC 101535. Next base: position 566,162 of record NZ_BSSY01000005.1, read on the forward strand.
GTAGTCGTTCACGGGTCCCCTTTTTAAGTCAATCGCTTGATCTAGTCAGTAGACCCTATAACCCTCCAAAAGCTTCCTTGTGTACGCGTACCGCCGCGCACCGTTCCACCAGCTGTTCGACGGCTCTGCCCGCTCGCTCCCTCCACCCACGCCACGTCGGCCCACCCGCCCTCCGCTCTCGTCCCGCCCGCCCGTTCGCCCGCTCGCCCGCTAGACACCTAATGAGTCAGTCAGGGTCTGCCTCTGTGGTGATTTCGGGCGCTCAGCACGCCCGTATTCACCACACCCACAACAGCGTGGTGATTTCGGGCGTCCAGCGCGCCCGTAATCACCGCACCACCAGGGGTGTGGTGAATTGGGGCGTCCAGCGCGCCCGTAATCACCACACCACCAGGGGTGTGGTGAATTGGGGCGTCCAGGGCGCCCGAAATCACCACGCGGACGGGCTTCGCACCCTGACCACGAAACGTGTCTAGCCCCGTTCGCCCGTTCGCCCGTTCGGCCGCTCGGCCGCTCGCCTGTTCACCCGTTCGCTCGGCCGCTCGGCCACGGGCGGGCGATTGGCCCGGTGGCAGGATGGGATTCACGATGCGGGTCGTTATGATGTTTCCGTCAGGTAAGCGCCGCCCGCCGGGGGAACAACGCGATGATCGGGAACTCGGCCGCCGCGCCTCTGCGTTTCACGATCCTCGGCCCGCTGCGCGCCTTCCGCGGCACCGCGCCGGTCGACCTCGGGCCACCGAAACAGCAGGCCCTGCTCGCCCTGCTACTGCTCAACGCCGGCCGCCCCGTCCCGATGCCCCGGATCATCGCCGTCCTCTGGGGCGGCGACCCACCCGACGGCGGCGCCGACGTGGTGCAACGGTTCGTCGGCGCGCTGCGCCGCACCCTCGGACCATCACTGATCAGATTCACCGAGAACGGGTACGTCCTGGACGCCCCCGAGGAGGCCGTCGACGCCGCCGTCTTCCTGACCGCATTGTCCCGGGCCCGCGACGGGCAGCACACCGACGACGTCAGGCAGGCGCTGGACCTCTGGCAGGGCGAACCCCTGGCCGGCCTGACCGGCCCGGTCTTCGCCCAGGCCCGAGCCCGCCTCATCGAGCAACACGCCGGCGCCGGCCGGCTGCTGGCAGCCCCCACCGGCAGCACCGCGACGCCCACCCCGCCCCACACCCCGTCATCCGAAATCCAGCCGCAGTCCGAGCCGACTCCGGTCCCCAGTCCGACTCCGGCCCCAGCCACAGCCCCCACTCCGGCTCCGGCTTCGGCCCCGGCCCCGGCTTCGGCCCCGGCCCCGGCCCCGGCTTCGGCCCCGGCCCCGGCTTCGGCTCCGGCTTCGGCTTCGGCTTCGGCTTCGGTCCGCACCAGGGTGATGCCCGTCCCCGCACCCACCCGTCCGGCCCCGATCACACCGGCGCCGACCAGGCTGATGCCACCCGACCCGACCCGCACCGGCCCACCCCCGACCAGGCTGATGCCAGCCGACCCGACCCGCACCGGCCCACCCCCGACCAGAGCGATCGACAACGACGAGCCCGGGCACACCCGCCCGTTCCCTGTCGATCCGGCCTATCCCGATCCGGTGGACCCGTGGACCGGCCACGACCTGTTCCCACCGGATCCGACCGCCATGCCCTGAACCCGGCGACAACGGTCGGATTGTGGCCGCAATCGCTGCCAGGCTGCCCTGGTGATCGCATCCCACGGCGACAACGCCGCCCTCAACCCACTGGTGATCGTCGACGACGCCGCCGGTCTCATCCGGTTCGTCACCGCCGTCTTCGACGTGGCCGAGGTCCCCGAGGCCCGCACCCCGATGCCCGACGGCAAACTGATCCACTCCGAGATCCGCATCGGCACCGCCACCCTGGTGATCACCGACCGTCTCAAGGGCTGGCCCGCCCGTCCGGCCCTGCTCCAGGTCTGGGTGCACGACGTGACCGAGACCCTGGACCGCGCGTCGGCCCGCGGCGCCACCGTGATCACCCCGGCGACACCGTTCTACGGCGAGTGCACGCTCGGCCGGATGCTCGATCCGTGGCAGAACATCTGGTGGTTGTATGCCGCAGCGCCCGGCCAGCCCGACCCGCTCCCGCACTGGGAGGGCGGCTCCGACATCGTCTTCACCTCGCTCGACGAGGCGCTGCGGTCCCTGGCCGAGAATTAGACACGTTTCGCGGTCAAGGTCTGCGTGGTGATTTCGGGCGCGCTGGGCACCCGAAGTCACCACACCCGTGGCGGTGTGGTGATTACGGGCGTCGTGGGCACCCGAAATCACCACGCTCGGGTGGGTGTGGTGATTACGGGCGTCGTGGGCACCCGAAGTCACCACGCTCGGGTGGGTGTGGTGACTTCGGGCGTGGTGGGCGACTGAAGTCGCCACGCGGACCCTGACGACGAAACGTGTCTGGAGGCGCGGCCCCGCAACCCTGACCGGAAGCTGGAGGCGCGGCCCCGCAACCCTGACCGGAAGCTGGAGGCGCGGCCCCGCAACCCTGACCGGAAGCTGGAGGCGCGGCCCCGCAACCCTGACCGGAAGCTGGAGGCGCGGCCCCGCAACCCTTGTCCGACAGCTGGAAGGATCCAGCTCGGACACGGTGAGAGTTATTCACGAAAACCGCGCCGAATACGCCGTGATCCACGTTTCCAAGAGCAAGTTGCCAGCGCGATGATCGAATTCCCATAATACGTCCATGAATCGGGGCGATCTTTGGCAACCGCTGCTTTTCGGCACGCCGGTGATCCTTGCGTCGGCAGTGGTTCTCTGGACCGTGAGACGTCCGGCCGGGCGTCTCGCGCAGTCCATTTCGTTCCGTTTCGCCCTGGCGTCGTCGGGGCGCCCACTGCGGCGGCGGCTCGTCGGGCGTTACCGTCGCGCGGTCCGGCAGAACTTCGCGAAGCACCGCCTCGGCTTCGTCAACGAGCACACCGGCAAGAGCAGCATCGACGTCCTCAAGATCTATGTCCCGCTCGAATATCAGATCGGCAACGAACGGCGTGACGTCTACGAGTGGCTGCGCCGCCAGTTGCGGGTGGTCGTCCTCGGCCCGCCCGGCGCCGGCAAGTCCATGCTGCTCAAGCATTCCATGCTGCTGTGGGCCGGGGAGAGCACGCCCGGTCCGGCCCGGCTGCCGGTCCTGATCGACCTGCACCGCTGCAACGCCGACCAGTCCGGGCTGGAGCAGATGATCCGGGACGAGCTGTCCCGCAACGACGTCCGGATGAGCCCGGCGATGCTGGACATCTCGCTGCGCGAGGGCAAGCTGGCGCTGCTCTTCGACGGGCTGGACGAGGTGGGGCAGGAGGACCAGGTCCGGGTCGCGGCGATGTTGCGGGACTTCGCGCGTACCCATGCAGGGTGTCAGATGGTGGTCACCTGTCGTTCCGCCGCGTATTTCGGGCAATTGCAGACCGCATTCACCGAGCATGTGCAGGTGGCCGATTTCGACGACGCCAACATCCGCCGTTTCCTGAACAACTGGCCGGCCATGACCGCGTCCGATTCGGCGAAGTTGTTCTCCGATCTCCAGCATCATCAGAATCTGATGCGACTGGCGGCCAGTCCGCTGCTGCTGACGATGATCGCGTACATTCACACCGAGGTCCTGGCCAAGAGCCGCCGCGGTCTGCCGGGGTCGCGGCCGGCGTTCTACGAGATGGCGATCGACCATCTGCTGCGCCGCGACCACGACATGCTGCGGCACGACTCCGTCTCGGTGTACGACTGGCAGGACAAGCTCGCGGTGCTGCAGCGGATCGCCCTGACCCTGCAGGACACCCCGGCGACGCAGCCCGACCGGCGGTCGATCGACGGCGCGCAACTCGTCGCGATCACCAAGCAGATCCTGCCGGACCTCAACATGGGACCGGAGCACGCCCGGCCGCTGATCAACGAGATCGACCAGCGGAGTCAGCTGCTGGTCCGGCTGGACAGCCGCAGTTCCCGGTACGCCTTCCCGCACCTCACCCTGCAGGAGTACCTCGCCGCGGTGGAGTTGACCGCCCAGCCGGACACGCTGTTGTACCGCTACTTCGCCGACCGGCCGGCGTGGCGCGAGACGGTCAAGCTCTGGTGCGGGGCGTCCAGCCGGGACTGCACCGAGGTGGTCCGGACCATCCTGCGCACCGGCGTCCGCGAGGACCGGCTCCTCGCCCTGGAGTGCCTGGCCGAGGCGAAACGCATCGACGACGCCTTCGCCCGTGAGGTGATCGTCGAGTCGATGAGCCCGAACGCACTGCGGGGCTGGGACGAGCGGGCGGTCGCGTCGGCGTTCGCCGCGGTGGCGGCGGACGGCCGGCCGCGCGGTGAGTACACCTTCCGGTTGCTGGTCGAGAAGGCCGGCGCCGGCACCGGGGCGACGGCCCGGTGGGCGATGGCGGCGCTGGCCGGCACCCGGCTGCCGCAGGCGGCTGTGTTCCTCGCCGACCTCGCGGCCGAGGGCGACCCGCGGGCGCGGACGGCGCTGCGGTCCATGGGTGAGCAGGCGATCGCCGCGCTGACCTCGTCGGCGCGGGCGGGTTCGCTGCAGGCGCTCGACGATCTGGCGGTCGTCGGGACGCCGGCCGCCTGCGAGGCGCTGGTGTCCATGCTGTGGGGTGACGACGCGAAGGCGCTGCGCGCCGCGTGGCATCTCGCGGTCCTCATCCGGAACTCGGAGATCGAGGCGGGCCTCGAGCTGAGCGACGTCCACGTCCGCACCGACTGCAAGCGCCTGGACTGGGTGTGGCAGCCGTTCGCACGGCCGAACAGCGGCGGTATGCGCATCATCGCCGGCCGGATCGCCCACCTCATCGAGCAGGGTCGCGCCGACCAGATACCGCCCGGCGTGGACCAGATCGATCCGCGGCTGGCGATCCCGCTGGGCATCGTCGCCGCGGTGTCCGAACTGCCGGCGGCAGAGACGTCGCCGAGTGCGGAACTCATGCAGGAGTTCCAGTCGCTGGGTCTCAACGTGCGGCGGTTCCCGCACTGGACGGCCGGCGAGCACGCGCTGAGCGCGTTCTACCAGACCACGATGCCGGGCCGGGTGGCGTCGGTCTGCGAGCAGATCCTCGACGCTCATCAGGTACGCCCGTACCGCAAGCACATCATCCGGATGCTCGACGACCGCACGTACATCGAGGCGATCGTCCGGGTGTTCTGCCGCTTCCGGCCGAAGGCGTCGCGGGAGCAGTGGCTGGCGGTCCAGGACGATCCGCCGCAGCCCCGGTTCCTCAAGGCGAGCGCCTACCTGACGGCCGGCTCGCTGCTCGTGGTGCTGATCGCCTTGGGGCTGGCCCGGTCGCTCGGCACGGTCTTCGGGTTCTGGCCGTGGGGTCCGCCGGCTCTCGGGCTGCTGCTGACCGTCCTGGTGATCCCGGTGCTGCTGCTGGCGGCGTTCGCGTTCGTCAACGACATCTTCGACGCCTTCGACTTCGCCGACCCGCTGGTGGACCAGTTGGAGAAGTTCCTGGAACGGGCCCAGTGGATCCTCGTCGTGGGGGCGGTGGTCTCGGTCAGCGGGCTGACCGTGATGACCCTGAGCGCGCTGGCCGAGCTGCTCGGGTGGGCCGCCGCCACGGCTCTGATCATCGCGTGGACGGCGGTGTCCGCGCAGTTGATCGTCCACTACCGCCGGCGGATGGCGGCCATCGACAACGCGCTGCGCCCGATCCGGGCCCGCGCCCGGCTGAACGCGTCGAACCGGCTGTCGATCATCGGCGACAGCCCACTGAACGGGTGAGGGGAGTCTTGACCATGGACAACGACGAGGTACTGCGGGTACGGGCCTGCCGGGACGGCCTGCTGCGCTGGTTCCACGGCCGGCGGCAGGTGCGGGCGCGCATGCCGCTCACCGGCCAGTTCGCCGACGACGAGCACGCGGAGTGGGCGGGCCGCAGGTTCTCGCTGTCCGAGATCCAGGAGGCGGCCGGGTACCTCGCCGACAGGGGTCTGATCCTGGGCGTCACGGTGGCCCAGGTGCCCGGGCCGTTCCGTGCCGACATCACCACCGACGGCATCGACTGTGTCACCGACTGGGCGGGTGACGTGGCCGGATATCTCCGCGACCGGCACGGGCCCGGGCCGACGACCGTCCACCACGGGCCGGTGATCCACGGCGACGCCCAGGGCAACCAGTGGGCCTGGGGCAACCACGACGTGACCCAGCACCAGTCGAACAAGGATGTCGCGCCCGGCTTCGAGGCGCTGGCGGAGGCGGTCGCGGCGATCGTGGCGCGGCTTCCCGCGTATCAGCTCGGCCCGGACGACCGGCAGGACGCCGAGGACGCCGCCGCCGGCGTCCTCGAGGAGATCACCGGGGCGGACCCCGAACCTCGTCGGGTACGCCGCGCCGTCGCCGCCCTCCGCGGCTTCCTCGTGCCGATCGCCGCCAACGCCGCCGGCACCGAGGTGCAGGCCCTGGCCCAGCAGGGCATCGACCAGCTCAACGCCGCCATCGGGATGTAGCGCCGTCGTCGCCGACCGCGTGCACGGCTCGGTCCGGCGGGGTGATCGGGACGCCGTCGCGGTACAGCCGGTAGTCCGACGTGGCGACCAGGCCCTGCGCGCTGACGGAGTCGCCGGGCTTCTCGCCGAACTGCGCGACCAGCTCACCGGTGGTGGCGTCCCCGAGCGCGGCCCGCGGCTTCGCCGCCGGGTCACTGCTCCACGGGCAGGTAGCCGTCGATGTTCTCGTCGGCTACCTGCCCGCTTCCACTGCGGGAACAGCCACGTCAGCGTCGCAGTACGGTCGTGACCGGGAGCGGGAGACGTCGCGGAGTGTTCTCGCTAGGCCGGGCCGATGATGACGGTCTGCAGTTCGGTGAAGGTGTCCATCGCGTGGGCGCCGCCGACCCGGCCGATGCCGCTGTCCGAACCGGATCGGCCGCCGAACGGCAGGTGGCTCTCCCAGTAGTTCGTCGACTCGTTGATGTTGACCCAGCCGGTGCGGACCGCGTCGGCGAAGTGCAGCCCCTGCCGCAGGTCGGCGGTGTAGATGGCGGCCAGCAGACCGTACCGGGAGGCGTTGGTCAGCGCGATCGCCTCGTCGAGTCCGCTGATGCCGACGATCGGCGCGACCGGCCCGAACGTCTCCTCGGTCGCCACCAGAGCGTCGGCGGGCACTCCGGCCAGGACCGTCGCCGGCCAGTACAGGTCGGTCGGGAAGCCCTTGGCCGGTTCGCCGCCGGTCAGCACCAGCGCGCCCCGGTCGACCGCGTCCGCCACGTGCGCGGACATCTTGTCGGCCACCCCGGCGTTGTTCAGCGGGCCCATCGTGGTCGCCGCGTCGAACGGGTCACCCAACCGGATCCGGTCCCGCACGGCCGCGGCCAGCCGCCACGCGAACTCCTCAGCCCGCGAATGGTGCACCAGCAGCCGTTCGCCGGCCGTGCAACTCTGGCCCGCGCACAGGAAACACGCGGTCAGGGCACCCTCGACTGCCCGGTCCAGGTCGGCGTCTTCGAGTACGACCAGAGGACCGTTCCCGCCCATCTCCAGCAGTGTCGCCTTACCCGCCGCAGCGGCAGCGACGTGCCGTCCGGTGACGGTGGAGCCGATGAACGCGACCGCGTCGGTGCCCGGGTTGCGGGCGATCTCGTCGCCGACCACCGGTCCGGGACCGGTCACCAGGTTGAACACGCCCGGCGGCAGACCGGCCGCGGCCACGCACTTGGCCAGCGCGATCGCGGCGATGCTGGTCGACGGCGCCGGCGTCCACACCACGGTGTTGCCGGCGGCCAGCGCGGGCGCGATCAGTTCGGCCGGCATCGTGTACGGCCAGTTCCACGGGGTGATGATCCCGACCACGCCCCGCGGGCGGCGGATCAGCATCGCCCGGGTGCCGCGGCTCGACGACGGGGGCAGCAGCCCGCCGGAACGCTTGGCGTCCTCGGCGGCCGTCCGCCAGTAGACGATCAGCTCGTCCACCTCGTCGTACGCCTCCGCGTGCAACGGTTTGCCCTGGTCCAGGGTCAGTGTGCGGGCCAGCGAGTCACGCCGGCCCTCGATCACGTCCGCGACGCGGTGCAGCAGCGCCGCCCGCTCGAACGCGGACAGCCCGGCCCATTGCGCGGTGGCCCGCCGGGCGGCGTCGATCGCCTCCCGCGCATCGTCGCGATCCCCTTGCGCCACCGTGCCGATGGCCTCACCGGTGGCCGGGCTGGTCGCCACGAAGGTCGCCCCGGATTTGGCGGCCCACCACTCCCCGTCCACGAACATCATGGCGGCAAGGTTAGAGGAACTCCCGCCGATACATCTCGATCAACTCGCGGTAGTGGGGGCCGGTGTTGGCGATGTAGATCTCGTCGAAGCCGGCTTTCTCGTACGCGCGGATCTGCTCCCGGTGCCCGGCCGGGTCCGGCCCGCAGACGATCGCGTCACGGATCATCTCCTCGGTGACCAGCTGCGACGCCTGTTCGAAGTGTCGGGGTGACGGCAGCACCTGGGACAGTTCACCGGGGACGGCGGCGTTCGGCCACAGCCGGTAGGCCGTCGTCACCGCCTCCTCCTCGGTCGGTGCCCAGCTGCCCTTGAATCCACCCTGGGCGGGACCCTTACCGCCCTTCTCCCGATATCTCGTGACAAGGTCGCCGTCGGGCATGGTGGAGATGTACCCGTCCGCGATCCGGGCCGCGACGTCGATCGCCTTCGGGCCGAACGCTGACACGTACACCTGCGGGGGTTGATCCGGCAGGGTGTAGAGCCGCGCCTGGTCGACGGTGAAGTGCCGGCCGCGGTGGCTGACGAACCCGCCCTGCCACAGCTCCCGCATCACCGCGACGGACTCCTCGAGCATCTCCAGCCGCTCCCCCGCCGACGGCCAGCGCTCCCCGGTGACATGCTCGTTCAGCGCCTCCCCGGTGCCGACGCCGAGCACGAACCGCCCCTCGTGCAGGACCGCGCTGGTCGCCGCGGCCTGCGCGGTGATCGCCGGGTGGATCCGCTGGATCGGGCAGGTCACCGCGGTGGTGACCGGGATCGTGACGACCTGGCTGAGCGCCCCGATCAGCGACCAGACGAACGGGCCCTGCCCCTGCTCGTCGTTCCACGGATGAAAATGGTCGGAGATCCAGAGACTCGCGAACCCGGCGTCCTGGGCCAGCGTGGCCTGCTCGATCAGCTGGGCCGGCGTGTATTCCTCAGAAGACAAGAAGTATCCGATGCGCACGAACAGCGCATACCCCCGAAACGCCCGCCCACACCCGCGCCGAGCGGTTCAGGCCCGGCGCGGCTCCAGCACCACGACGGGCGTCTCCCGGCCGCGCTGGGCGAAGACCGCGTCGAGGTCCTGGTACATCGGGAGACCCCGGAAGAGCCCGAGCAACCGCTCACGCTCATCGCCGCCGGCCGCCCTCGCGTGTACGGAACGCCGGCCGCCCACCAGGTCGACGGACACCTCCGGCCGCGCCTCCAGGTTGAGCCACCACGCCGGGTGGGCCGGGTCGCCGGCGTTCGACGCGAGGACCACCAGGTCGTCGCCGTCCTCGAGGTAGTTGAGCACGACCGCCCGCGGCTTCCCCGACCGGCGCCCGACCGTGTGCAGCTGGAGCATGCCGCTCTTGGCGCCGGCGACCGGCAGGGCCAGCCCGATCCGCGCGCCGGAGACGGCGAGCACCGCGCGGTGCACGGACCAGGCCACCCGGATCAACGGGCGCGGAGGGATCTTGGCTGCCATGGCAGGAAACCCTACCGCGCCCGTTCCGGCAGTCGCCTACGGCGTGAAGAGCAGCCGGGCACGGATCTGCCGGAAACCGGTCCTTTCCAGATCAGCCACCATGGGTACGCGGTAAGCCTCGGTGTCCGCCACGACCTCGTAGGCCCCGCCGGTGGACAGGGTCTCGACCGCGTCAGCCAGGAGTTCGCCGTGGACGGCCTCCTCGAGCGCCCCCAGGTAGGCGATCATCGGGTAGCAGGCGTCGCCCGCGGTGGCGGCCAGCCCGATCGGGACGTCGTGGCGCAGCGCGATCCGCCAGGTCCGCGGTGGACCGGTCAGCCAGGACAGCGGGTCGGTGGCCAGGTCCACGCCGCCGACCGTCTCGGCGATCTCCTTGCCGGTCAGCACGGCCGGATCGGGGATCCGCGCGACCAGGTCCCGGATCTCCGTGGCATCGGCGGCCGGGCGGAACGTGTACCGGCCGGACGGGGTGGGCAGCGGCGCCCCGGCCCACGAGAACCGGATCCGCTCGACCCGCTCGGTCAGGCCGGCGAGCCGGGCCGCCGCCATCGGGGCGTCGACGACCGCACGGACCTCGGGGCTGCGGCGCCAGTACGCGGGCACCGCCGCGAAATACCGGGTCGGGCCGCCGAACGCCTCGTGCGCGGCGTGCAGCAGAGCGACACCGAGGGCGGGCTCGGCGCTCAGGTCGAACCGTTCCAGCCAGGGGGCGCCGACGGCGCCCGGGGGCTGCAGCCAGGCGGCCCGGGCCACCACGCGGCCGGCGCGCAGGGCGACCCAGGTGTGCTCGGGACGGTAGCCGCCACCGGCCAGCCCGTCGGCGTAGCCGACCTGGCGCAGTTGGGGCAGCGGGTCGGGCATCGAGTCGAACAGGTCTTCCTCGCCCGCGGCGAGGGAGCGGATGACCACGTCGGTCATGGGAACCTCCGGAACGCGAACGCCCCGGTCAGTGCCGCGTGGACGCCGGTACGCGGGCGGGGCGCAGAACATCGGACATCGTTCTGACCTCCTTCCCGGTTCGACGGCGTGTCCGTACCCTATCAATCCTTTCCGATCTTTCCGGCCGCGGCTGTCTACGCAGGTCGATGATCGGTTACCGAAAGGTGCCCCCGTTTCGATTTAGTGCCTTCTTCCCAGCTCAGCACCGGTCTCTTACGGTTTCCCAGTAACCGAAAGAGAGGCAAGATCATGGCTGTGACACTGGTGAACCCGCCCGGCATCCCCGTGGTGGACGTCTACCGCCAGGTGTCGGTCGCGACCGGCGCGAAGCTGATCCACGTGGCCGGGCAGGTGTCCTGGGACGCCGACGGCGTGACGGTCGGCGCCGGCGACCTGGCCGCCCAGGTCGAGCAGTGCTACGTCAACGTGGCGACCGCCCTGGCCGGGGTGGGCGCCACGTTCGACGACGTGGTCAAGCTGACCGTGCACGCCGTCGACTGGGACCCGTCGAAGATGCCCGCCCTGGTCGAGGGCATCACACGGGCGTACACCCGCTTGGGCGTCACGGCCGCTCCCCCGGCGTCGCTCTTCGGCATCGTGGCCCTGGACATCCCCGAGCACCTGGTGGAGCTCGAGGCCACCGCCGTCCTGGACTGACAGCCGCCGCGCCCGGGCCGGGCCGTCCGCGTCAGGCCCGGGGCAGCACGCCCAGCAGGGTGACGGTGAGGGCCGGCTTGAGGAATCCTCGAGATTCAGGTGGAACCGGGCCGGGTCGGGCTCGGTCCGGGCCTCATCGCGGCGCCGCGGGCCGGTCCCGGTCCGGGCCTCTCCCTCCACCCCGCGGCCTTCCAGACGTCGTGTCGCCGGGGTGATCGGGGGCGGGGCATGCGGTGGACCACAGCCGGGAATGCGGCCGCAACGCCGGGGAGTTGCTGGAGGCGTGCGAAAGAAGATCGGGTTTCTGTCCTTCGGCCACTGGCGCAACGTGACCGGCTCCCAGACGCGAAGTGCGGCGGATTCACTGCTGCAGACGATCGACCTGGCAGTGGCCGCCGAGGAGTTGGGCGTGGACGGGGCGTTCGTCCGCGTTCACCACTTCGAGCGTCAGCTGGCCTCCCCGTTCCCGCTGCTGGCGGCCATCGCGGCCAGGACGGACCGGATCGAGATGGGCACCGGCGTGGTGGACATGCGGTACGAGAACCCGCTCTACATGGCCGAGGAGGCCGCCGCCACGGACCTGATCAGCGGCGGCCGGCTGCAGCTGGGGGTGAGCCGCGGATCCCCGGAGACGGCGCTGCGCGGCGCCGAGTCGTTCGGTTACGTCCCCGCCGAGGGCGAGACCACCGCCGACACCGCCCGCAAGAAGATCGAGATCTTCCTGGCGGCCGTCGACGGCACCCCGGTCGCCCGCACCGACCCGGCCCGCACCGGTGGAGTGAGCGGCGGTCTCGCGATCCAGCCCCAGTCCCCCGGCCTGCGGAAACGCATCTGGTGGGGCGCCGGCACCCGAGCGACGGCCGAGTGGGCGGCCCGGACCGGCATGAACCTGCAAAGCTCGACGCTGCTGTCGGAGGACACCGGCGTCCCGTTCGACCAGTTGCAGGCCGAACAGATCGCGCTGTACCGGCAGGCCTTCAAGGAGGCCGGCCACGACTGGGAGCCCCGCGTCTCGATCTCCCGCAGCGTCCTGCCGATCACCGAGGAGATCGACCGCGTCTACTTCGGCCGCGAGGACGACCAGGACCAGGTGGGCCTGCTGGAAGGCGTCCGCTCCCGCTTCGGCCGCACCTACTCCGGCGACCCGGACCGGATCGCCGAGGAACTCGCCGCCGACCAGGCCGTCCAGGCAGCCGACACCGTCCTGTTCACCGTCCCGAACCAGCTCGGCGTCGACTACAACACCCGCCTCCTGAAGACCATCACCGAACACATAGCCCCCGCGATCGGCTGGACCCCGAGCCCGCCACGCTGAGCGGCCCCACCCTTCTGCTCCTTCTGCTCCTGCCGGGCTCCGGCGCGAACCGTGCGATGGACGTCGGGCGAGGAGTCGTTGCCCTCCCTGCCGTGAGCACCGACGAACTCGCCTTCGCAGGACGCCTCACCGCAGGCCGTAACCGACCTTCAAAAAATCGATTTACACCGTTGCCTTGACGCACCCTGAACGAGAGATGCTCCCTCTCGATGATGGAGTGTTAGATTTTGCTGGCCAACGGTCGTATGCGATGAGTGATCGCGGGTCGAGTGCGCCGATATCGGTGTCACGTCCGGGTGTTCGGCATGTATTCGTTTTTCTTCTACACCCGTGGTGGGTGTGGTCACACCCACCACGGGTGTAGAAGAAAACTGCTGTGTATGCCCCCGACAAGCTCAGGCGGCGCCGGCCCGTACGCCTCAATCATCCATACACGTTTCGCGGTCAGCGTCCGTGTGGTGATTTGAGGCGCCCAGCACGCCCGCAATCACCACACCCCACCACGGGCGCGGTGATTTGAGGCGCCCAGCACACCCGCAATCACCACACCCCACCACGGGCGCGGTGAATTGAGGCACCCAGCACACCCGAAATCACCACGCGGACGGGCTTCGCATCCTGATCACGAAGGTTTCTAGTGGTGGAACCGGGTGGTCTCGGTCAGGGGCTCGCGCCCTACGGCCACCGCGTTGATCGGGGCCGCCGGGTCGGCGTACCCGAACGAGACGCCCAACAACAGCCTGCCCCCGGCGACGCCCAGTGTCTCGCGGACCGTGTCGGCGTAGAAGCTGAGCATCGCCTGGGGGCAGCTGCCGACGCCGTGCGCGGTCATGGCCAGCAGCAGGGTCTGGGTGTACATGCCCAGGTCCGCGGTCAGACGGGGGTCGCCCGACTCGGGGGCGTACAGCATGGCCACGTGCGGGGCGCCGTAGAGACTCAGGCTCCGTTCGTCGTACGCGGCCCGCAGGTCCCCGGCGCCGCGGTCGATGTCGAGGGCGGCGTAGAGCGACGCGCCCCAGGCCCGGCGGCGGCGCTGGTGGACCGGCTCGTACACGTCCTCACTGTAGGGGAAGTCGGTGGTCTGCCGGCCTTCGCGGTGGGCGGCGATCAGCGCGGCGGCCAGGTCGTCCCGTTTGGCGCCGCTGACCACCTCGATCCGCCAGGGCTGGGCGTTGGAGGCGGACGGCGATGCCCCAGCCAGCGCGAAGATGGCCTCGATGGTGTCGCCGGGCACCGGATCGGGCAGGAACGCCCTGGTCGCGTGGCGTCCACGGATCAGTCGTTCGGCGGCGTCCGTTGCTGCTGTCATGCTCACTCCCTGGTACACGTAACCGTTTACTTCGAGCGACCGTAGCGGACCCGGCGGTCGAAGTAAACGGTGGCGTATAGTTCAGATATGAGTGGCAGAGGTGGACGTGAGCGGGTGCTGGCCGCCGCCAACAGTCTGTTCGCGACCAAGGGCATCACGGCGACCACGATGGAGGACATCGCCGCGCGGGCACCCGTGTCGAAGCGAACGCTCTACGCGCACTTCCCGGCCAAGGAAGACCTGGTGCTGGCGCATCTGGACCACGTCGTGCAGGCGGGTTACTCCGTGCTCGCCGTCCTCACCAGGGAGGACCTCACACCGCGCGAACGGGTGCTGGCGATGTTCGACGTGCAACCGTGGCCGGACGGGAGCGTGCGCGGGTGCCCGTTCATCCACGCGGCGGTGGAACAGCCCGACCCGGACGGGCGGGTGCACTCCTTCGCTCGTGAGCAGAAGCTGGCGATGCTCACCATGGTCACGAGCCTGATCAGCGAGATGGGCGTCGATCCGGCGGAGCCGCTGGCCGAGCAGCTGGTCACACTGGCCGACGGCGCCGCGAGCCGGGCCATGGTGCTGAACGACCCCGAGTATGGAAGGCACGCCCGCGCCGCCGCCGAGATCCTCATCGAACAAGCCCGATCACCCGCGTCACCTGCCCCCGGCGAGCCGGGTGAAGGTGACGACCGGCGCGCTCGATGACGGTCACCGGACCGTTCGGCGGGGCGCTGCCACAGAGCCGGCCATCGCCATCGGGCGTTCGCGCCCGACGACCTGTTCCCCGACCGCCACGGACGTCCAGCCGGGAGGCAGACAGCTCAACCCGGACCTGACCGGCTGACCGGCTGACCGGCTGACCGGCTGACCGGCTGACCGGCTGACCGGCTGACCGGCTGACCGGCTGACCGGCTGACCGGCTGACCGGCTGACCGGCTGACCGGCTGACCGGCTGACCGGCTGACCGGCTGACCGGCTGACCGGCTGACCGC
>NZ_BSSY01000005.1:581125-590403 GCF_030269225.1 Actinoplanes sp. NBRC 101535
CTGACCGGCTGACCGGCTGACCGGCTGACCGGCTGACCGGCTGACCGGCTGACCGGCTGACCGGCTGACCGGCTGACCGGCTGACCGGCTGACCGGCTGACCGGCTGACCGGCTGACCGGCTGACCGAGCGCACCGAGCGCACCGAGCGCACCGAGCGCACCGAGCGCACCGAGCGCACCGAGCGCACCGAGCGCACCGAGCGCACCGAGCGCACCATACCGGTTCGTGTCGACGATGGCCTGGCGTTGCTGGCGGAGCGGACGTCCCGGCCGGCTGTAGCGGTCGATCGCGGCCTTGAACCCCGTCGAGCGTGGACCTCCGGGGCGACATCGCTGCTGCGGGGTGGCGGCAAGGCGACGCCGTGGTCGCGCCCACGGTGCGCCGCGCCCGGCCCGTGACTGCTCCTCGATCGCCCAGCATGCCGCCCCGCCGGTTGGCGGATTGAAGCGGGTGCCGCACGCGTGCAGGATCGGCAGTGGCCGATGCGTGAGGGTGGTGCCGGGTGGCGACGATCCCCGATCAGAGTGGACGGCTCGTCGTCGTGACCGGCGCCAACAGCGGCATCGGTTACGTCACCGCGCGGGAACTCGCGCGCAGGGGCGCCCACGTCACGCTCGCCTGCCGCAGTGGGGAACGCGGGGAGGCCGCCCTCGGACGCCTGCGCGCCGAGGTTCCCGGTGCGCGACTCGAGCTGCGTCAGCTCGACCTCGCCGCTCTCGCGTCCGTCCGGGCGTTCGCCGGCGACTGGCACCACGGCCGTCTCGATCTGCTCGTCAACAACGCCGGGGTGGCGGTGGTGCCGTTCGCGCGTACCCGGGACGGCTTTGAAATGCACTTCGGCGTCAACCACCTGGGAACCTTCGCGCTGACCGGGCTGATGCTGCCGCACCTGCTCGCCGGGCGTGAGCCCCGCGTGGTGACGGTCGGCAGCGAGGGGCATCGCGCGCGGCGGTTCGACTTCGCCAATCTGGATGCGCGGCAGGGTTATCGGGCTTCGGACGCCTATGTCTGGTCGAAGCGGGCCAATCTGCTGTTTGCCGTCGAGTTGCAGCGCCGGGCAGCCCGGGCGGGATGGGCGCTGCGCAGCATGGCGGTGGCTCCGGGGCTGACCCGCACGAACATCCTGACCGGGGGCGCCAACCGGGCTCGCGGCCAGGGCTATCACCTGCTGGTCCGCACGGCCGAACGCCTCTTCTTCCAGAATGTCGAGCGGGGTGCCCGCACCTCCCTGCATGCCGCCACCGCTGATCTGCCCGGTGGGAGTTGGGTGGTGCCTCGCGGGCTGCTGCAGTTGCGGGGTGCTCCGACCTGCCGTCCGCAGGAGCCTGCCCTGCACGATGCCGTGTCCGCCACTCGCCTGTGGGAACTGTCGGAGGAACTCACGGGCGTGGTCTATCCCCGTGGTTGAACGGACCGGTCGCCCGGAGCGGGACGTCGCCGTCGACGACCGGATGAATCCCCAGACGTGCGCGGGCCCTTGCGGCGACGCCCCGGCCTTGGCGAGCTTCATCCGCAATTCGCAGGGCACCGTTCCTGCCCTCACGCTCCGCAATCGAGAACCGGACGGCCCCAGAGATTTCCGCCACGGGCCTGATTCGCCATTCACATCCTTGGCCAGCGTCAGCCCATCGGCTCCGGCATCGCGACTGTTCGATTCCGTCTCCATGCGCGCCGACACATTCCGGCCCACCGGATCCGCCACCGGCGGCACCGCCACCGGCGGCACCGCCACGGGCGACACCGGCAGGGGCGACACCGGCACGGGCGATACTGGCACGGACGACGCCCGCACGGGCGACACCTGCATGGGCGGCACCGGCATGGGAGCGGCCTCGACCTGCGGACGCTCCTCGCTCGCCGTGACCTCAGCAAGCACGATGCGCGCCGCCGCACGCAGAGCATCGACTCTTGCCCGGTGGGCGGCCTCGCCCGGCGTCTGAGCCGACCGCGGCCGCAGTGAACGCACCGCGTGACGACGAGCCAAGCCATAGGCGCGACGGATCTCGTGGTCGCGACGGAATTCCTCAACCTCCGGACAATAGCTGCGTGAAGCAGTGCGATCGCGCATCCCGGCCACCTCCGCCCTCGTGAACAATCCCAGCTGCCCCATGCCGAAAAGACTGCCACAAAGGATTCCGGACCTGTAAGCCCTGACAGTCCGCGGATCATGCCAGATTCGATGATCCCGAAAGTTCCGAATTTCCAGAAAACGAGGAATCGAAAACAATACGAACGGTCGGCCGAATGACAGTGAGGGAGTTACCGGTTCAGGTCAACTCGTCGCGAGTGAAAACCAGACACCCCAGGAGCTCGGTCAGAACCTTCCGCTGACGCGGCGTCAACACGTTGACGAAGACCGCAGCCGTCACCTCGGCCTCCCGGCAGGCCTCGGCGATCTCGCGCACCTTGCCGTGCGACAGCAGCATCCGCCGGGAGTACGGCCGGCTCATCCGGGACGCGCCACCGGGCCGGTGACGTCGCTGGTCGGAGGCGCCCCGGCGCTGGACGAACCGCGCCACCACCCGGGCACCCCTCGCCTCGACCAGGCTGGCCAGTTCGTCGAGGAGGACGGGATACTGCTTCTCGTTGCCGGAGAACAAACCGACCAGGACGACGTCGGCACCGGCCAGCGGGTCGCCCCTGTCCCGATACTGTTTCATCGCAGTGTCAGGACGGGAATTCGCGCCGCGACGCCTCGATGTGGGCGAGGTGCTCCTGGGTCCAACCACACATGCCGTCGACCACGGTACGCAACGCCGCCCCCGCCTCGGTCAGCGTGTACTCCACGCGCGGCGGGACCGTGGCGTGGACCTTGCGGACGATCAGCCCGTTGCGTTCCAGGGTGCGCAGGTTCTGTGTCAGCATCTTGTGGCTGATGCCGCCGATCGCGTCGCGCAGCTCGCTGAACCGCATCGTGCGCTGCCCGACGAACTCGATGATGAGCAGCGCCCACTTGTTCGCGATGTCCGAGAAGATCTCCCGGGCCAGCGAGTCGGCGCGCGCCAGATCGGCTTCCGGCGGCAGCTCGCTGATCTCCTGCCTGGTTCCCACCGGGCCACTGTACGGCCCGGCGGGAACGGGGCAGGAACCCTCACGCGGGGAAGCGCTGCCAGACGCGGTGTTCGGCGAGCAGGTCCAGCACGGTGGCGAAGGCCTCGCTGCCGGAGTCGACGACGCCGACTCCGGGAGTGCCCTCGACGCCGGCCGCCGCGAGGACCGTCGCGCCCGGGCCCCACGCGGCGATCGCCTTGCCGTGCCGCCACGCCTCACTGATCAGGACGAGGACCCGCGGGTCGACAGGGGACGGGGCCGAGGCCACCAGGATCGCGTCGAACTCGACCGACCGCGCGGTGTCGAAGGTCCGCTGCACGTCGAGGTCGGCGAGCTTGCCACCGCGAGGAGCGATCAGCAACGGTACGAGGCCGGCCTCGAGCACCGCGTCGCGTACCCCCGAAAGGGCCGCAGCGTCCGCACCGGGATCAGCCACCACGCCGATGATCCGGCCCTCGACCGGCCAGCGCTTGCCCACCTGGGAGAGGGCCGGGGACGAGGACACCGAGTCAGGTGAGGAGGCAGGCGACGAAGCAGTGGGCGCGGGAAGGCCCAGCCCGTCGGCCACCCGGGAACACAGCACCGGATCGATCTCCGCCAGGCACTGCAGCTGACGTTCCTTGATCGTCTGGTGGTAGCACTTGCCCAGTTCGAAGGTGTACGCCGCGACGATGTGCTCCTTCTCGACCGGGCTCATGCTCTGCCAGAACAGTCGCACCTGGCTGTAGTGGTCCTCGAACGACACCGGGTTCTGCCGGATCTTCGGGGCTTCGGCGACCCGCACCGGGACATCGACGAAGCCGTTCTCCGGATCAGGGGACGGATTGCCGCCGTCCAGCGAGTTGGGCCGGTACGGTGCGACGCCCCCGTGCACGGCCTGCTGGTGGTATCCGTCGCGCAGCATGTCGTTGACCGGCGCGTGCGGGCGGTTGATCGGGATCTGCGAGAAGTTCGGGCCGGCGAGCCGGGTCAGCTGCGTGTCGACGTAGGAGAACAGCCGGCCCTGCAGCAGCGGGTCGTTGGTCACGTCGATGCCCGGCACCAGGTTGCCCAGGTGGAACGCGACCTGTTCGGACTCGGCGAAGAAGTTGGTCGGTGTCCGGTTCAGCACCAGCCTGCCGACCGGCTGCACCTCGGCCAGTTCCTCCGGCACGATCTTCGTCGGGTCGAGCAGGTCGATACCGGCGAAGGTCTCCTCCGGGGTGTCCGGGAAGACCTGAAGACCGAGTTCCCATTCCGGGTACGCCCCGGCCTCGATCGCGTCGTAGAGGTCCCGTCGGTGGAAGTCCGGGTCGACACCGCCCGCGATCTGCGCCTCCTCCCAGGCCAGCGAGTGCACCCCGAGCTTGGGCTTCCAGTGGAACTTGGCGAGGGCCGTCTCCCCGGCCGCGTTCACCAGGCGGAAGGTGTGAACACCGAAACCCTCCATCGTCCGGTACGAGCGGGGAATGCCACGATCCGACATGTTCCAGATGGTGTGGTGCTGCGCCTCGGTGTGCAGTGACACGAAGTCCCAGAACGTGTCGTGGGCGCTCTGTGCCTGCGGGATCTCCCGATCCGGGTGCGGCTTGCCGGCGTGGATCACGTCCGGGAACTTGATCGCGTCCTGGATGAAGAAGACCGGGATGTTGTTGCCGACCAGGTCGAAGTTGCCCTCGTCGGTGTAGAACTTGGTCGCGAAGCCGCGGGTGTCGCGGACCGTGTCGGCCGAGCCACGCGAACCGAGCACGGTGGAGAACCGGACGAAGACCGGCGTCTCCTTGTTCTTGGCCAGGAAACCGGCCCGGGTGATCGCGTCGGCGGTGCCGTACCCGGTGAAGACGCCGTGCGCGCCGGTGCCGCGGGCGTGCACCACCCGCTCCGGGATCCGCTCGTGGTCGAAATGCGTGATCTTCTCGCGGAGGTGGTGGTCCTGCAGCAGTGTCGGGCCGCGCGGTCCGGCTTTGAGGGAGTGGTCGGTGTCGCGCAGCCGGGTGCCACCGGCCGTGGTCAGGTACTCCCCCTGCTGGCCCATCGCGTGCACCGGGCAGCCGGCGGGGGCGCCGGTCGGCGTACGCGGCTCCGGGGCGCCCTGTTCCGGTTTGGGCGGCAGCGGGTCGGTGGGCGTGGTCGGCTCGGCCAGCGGCGGGGTGGCACTGCCGGGTGCGCCGGGAATCTGCGAATCACGGGGGTTCACTCTGTTTAGCTCCTCTTTGTCGTTATATTGACTCCTGGCGTGTACCCGGTGGTGAAGCCCTCTAACGTGAGTCGACGGGCTGGTTTCCACGACGCACGGTTGCCCGGCGGAGCATCGCGACCTCATCGTCGTCGGGGCGCTCCGCGCGACGGTCTCCGTCCTTCCCGCCGCCCCCCAACCTCTACCGGCCCGAGACGGTCGGCCGGCGCCTGCTCAACCGCGACATCGTGAGGTCAGCCGCAACCAGCTGCGCGGCGACAGCGGCGAGGAACCCGGCGGGGCCATCGTCGTGATGGAGGCGACGCATCGCACCCCGCGTAGTTTGGCGTAGGCCGGAAAGGGAACCCCGGCCTTGATCTGTTCGAATCCGGTCGACGGAGGGCGGGAACGATGATCGCGCCACTGCACTGGACCGTCGACGAACGGGACGCGGGCATCGTCGTCGCGGTGACCGGCATCCTCGACATCCCGGCCACCCCCCGGCTGCACCAGGCCCTGCTCAGATGCCTGGCCGAACAGCCACACGCCCTGCTCGTCGACATGTCCGCGATGACCCTCGCCGACGACACCATGCTGGCCCTGTTCACCGCGGTCACCCGGCAGGCCGCCCGCTGGCCCGGCACGCCGGTGCTGCTCTGCGCACCCTCCGAGGAGGCCGCCGCACTGCTGCTGCGCGGTCGTTACGGCATGCTGGTGGTGCACCCCGACCTGGCGGTGGGCTTGGCCGCGGTCACCGCCGGTCGCGTCACCGTCCCGTCGATGACCGACCGCCTGCTGCCGGTCTCCGGCGCCGCCCGCCGGGCCCGCGACCTGGTCACCGAGGCGTGCGCGGCCTGGGACCTGCCCGGCCTGATCGCCCCGGCCAGCCTGGTGACCAGCGAATTGGTCTCCAACGGCGTCGAACACGCCAGCACCATGCTCACCCTGCAGATCAGCCACCGCTCCCGCCACGTCCACGTGGCTGTCCGCGACGGATCATCCGACGCCCCGTTCATGTCCACGAACGGCGACGTCTCTGCCCTGCGAGGCCGGGGCCTGCGGCTGGTCGAGGCCGTCTCCACCCGTTGGGGCTGGCTGCCGACGACCGACGGCAAGGTCGTCTGGGCCGCCCTCGCCACCGACTGAACCTCGTCCGCACGACCGTTCGAGTAGCAGGTCCCAGCGGCGCGTGTGGAGCCGGCCGGCCCCGGTCCGGATCCGTCTCGGCCCAGTGACGCAGCGCCTGTCGCCCTCTTCAGCCGTGCTGCCTGTCCTCGGCCACCGCCACCCGGAGGTTCTCCAGCGTCGTCGCCGCGGAGTCGTACATCCGGGTTCTGGTTTCGCCGAGGCGTCGCAGGGACTCGACCAGGGTCTCGTATTCGGGCAGCGCCGCCCCCAGCCAGCCGATACGCAGGTAGGACTCGGCCATGGTGAAGCGCAGCAGGTTCGTACGGGCAGGGTCGCGTTCGCTCTCCGCGGGCGTCTGGGTCGCGAGCACCCCGGCCTCCAAGGCCTCGCGGGGGCGGCCCGCCGCGGCGCACGCCTGCATCAGCCGCAGGGCCGCGTCGCGGTGGTCCTCGGCGCGGGCGAAGAGCTGGCCGTGGGCGTCGTAGAGGTCGTCGACGGCTTCGGCGGCGCGGCCGCAGTCGAGGAGGTGGCGGCCGCGCAGGTGGCGCAGGTGGCCGCGTACCTCGGGCGGGAGGTCGCGTCGCAGCAGATCGTCGACGAGGGCCCGGAACTCGGGGTCGGTGCCGGCCCGGGCGTGGGCGGTCGCGAGGTCGTTCACCGCGTCGATGGCCCGGATGCCCGCGCCGGCCTCGAGGAACAGGTCGATGGCGCGGGCCGCAAGGTGCGCGGTCAGCACGGGATCGCTGCCGAGCTGGTTGTGCCAGGCCGCCTCGATCCTGGTGAGTACGCCCTCGGCGAGCGCGTGGCCGCGGGAGCGTTCGGCCCCGCGGCGGACGGTCGACACCGCTTCGCCGAAACGGCCCTGGCGGACCAGCACGTAGGCGTACCAGAGATCGGCCCAGCCGGCCGCCTCGTCGTCGCTGCCTGCGCGGAGGGACTCGGCGGCGCGGGTGGTCAGCGCGTGACCGTCCGGTTCGTCGGGGCGCAGGCCGAGCCAGCATTCGGCGAGGAGCGCGATGGTCGACTCGCCGCGCTCGCGGTGCCGGGCGATCGCCTCGTGCATCGTCTCCCGGGTGTCGGTCGCCGCATGCAACCGGGCCCGCATCTCGGCCGCATGCCCACCGAGCGGCCCGGCCGGCTCACGGACGGCTTCCAGGCAGGCGCGGGCCTGCGCGACCTCGTCGCGAGCCTGATGCCATCGCACCCGGTCGAGCAGGTCGGCATCGCTCATCCCGGCGGGCGGGGACACGTCGCCGGCGACCGCGCCGGGCCGTAGTGGAAGGAAGCCGATCAGCGGTTCGCGGTCGAGCCTCGCCCGCACCCGGTCACCGCACGCCGTGGTGCCGTTGCGTTTGTCGAACTGCGCGGCCAGGTCGAGGCAGATCGTGCGCATCCGGTCGTGCAGCATCCACATCGGGGTGCCCTCGCCGTCGCCCTGGCCCACCACGTACTGGCCCCGGCCGGTACGCAGATAGGCGGCGGTCAGCACGGTGATCGCGGTCGCGAGATGCATCCGGCCCGCCGGGCGTTCGAACCGGTCGAACTTGTCGAGCACGGTGAGCAGGCCGACCGCCTCGTCGGCGTTGCCGGTGAGCGCGCAGAACTCCATGCGCAGCGCGTAGGTCTCGTACCGGTGGACGCCGTTCGCCATCGCGAGCATGACCCAGCGGTACGCCTCGACCGCGTCGGCGTGACGGCCCACGGCGACCAGGGGCAGCAACACCTGGCATTGCATCGCGGCGATGACGCTGCGAGGGGCGGGCTCGCCGGCGAGGATCGGGTCGGTCAACGCGAACGCGCCGGCCAGGGACACCGGGTCGCCCCGCAGCACCAGACGTTCGACCCGCCACGGTTCGGTGGCCGCGTCCGGCTCGTCGGCACCGCCCGTGTCCAGCCAGCGCTGAAAGGCGGCCTCCTCGGCCGGCCAGTCGCCGACCGTCTGGGCCAGCCGGCGCCGGGCCTGAGAGACCGCGGGCCACCCTCGGTCGGCGAGCCGCTGTTCGAGATCGGCTATCAGGTGCTCGAGCCGTTCCAAGGGTACGTCCGGAAAATCGATCATGTCGTCGACCATGTGCCCGTACCAGAAAAGCAGTTGATCCTGCTGCTCCCTGGTGAATCGGGCGGGCTGCGAGTCGTGCAGGGCGAGGGCGGCGCCGAAGGTCCCGAAACCCTCCTTCCAGCGGCCGGCATGGACGAACATGGCGGTGAGGCCGAGAAACGCGCCAGCGGCGATCTCCGGTGCGGCTTCCTGGTCGCACCGCCGGGTGATCTCCTTGAGCAGTTCCTCACGGACCGGCAGGTCCTCGATCTGCTGAGCTTCGGCGAGCAGGCCCCACAGATGATCCACGCCGGCATCCTATATAGACGTCGACGATGGCGGATCCCCGTTCCCGGCCTGCCGTGTCCCGCACGGTCCTCCCTCGCCGTCGTGGGCGGGGCCGTGGCGGGACGGTCCCCCACACGGGTGTGGCGACTTCAGCCGCCCGACACGCCCGAACTGGGTGTGGTGAATACGGGCGCGCTGGACACCCGAAGTCACCACACCCGTGGGGGCGTGGTGAATACGGGCGCGCTGGACGCCCCAAATCACCACACCGGTGGGGGTGTGGTGAATACGGGCGCGCTGGACGCCCCAAGTCACCACACCCGTGGAGGTGTGGTGATTACGGGTAGTCAGCGCGCCCGAAGTCACCACGCAGGCAGACCCTGACGGCGATTAGGTGTCTAGCCGCAACGCCGTTCAGTTAGGCGGATGGCTCATGCGTCAAGGCTCGTCGGTGACGACGTTGATGCTGGTGGTGGCCTTGTAGGTGTGACGGTCGATGTTCGGTCCGCGGGCCTGGTATTTGGAGTTCGAGCGTTTGATCATGCGGGACTTCGTGCGGATGCGGCGGTCGGGCAGCAGGTTCGCCAGGACTTGTTCGCCGATGACGCCGACCAGGT